>NZ_BSQC01000001.1:0-626629 GCF_030268145.1 Brucella sp. NBRC 12950 | reverse complement strand
AGATCAAGATGCGAATAGGTACGGTCCATGACGAGTTCCTTGCATTGGATAACTCATTGTTATCATTTGCAAGTCGCACTTCAAACTAGAACCCACCCCCGTTATACACATCGATTGCATAAGATAGATTATGGAACATAACTCTTTGATTTGGAGCCAGCTTACGCCGATATTATCGGCGCTGAGCGATATATAAATGTCCTGGAACTGGCGAACCTTGCTCGCTACGGACGACAATATCCTCACAACGTATGCATTCCATGCCATGCGCAGATAAAAGCGCACGCACATAGGATTGTGCATGGGCAAAGCGCTGATAATCACCCACCATGAAATCACGTCCGGCAAAACGCTCGTCAGGCTGCGTTTCACTGGAGAAGCCGAAATAGCCTCCGGCTTGCAGATGATTTGCTACGCCTGAAAAGAACTCATCCAGCCCGCCCATATAAGGCAGCACGTCAGTCGCGACGATCAGATCCCAATTGTCTTCTTCAGTGGTCTCAAGAAAGCGAACAGCTTCTCCAACGAACAGCGCGTCGTAATCGCCTTTTTCATACGACACTTCGATCATGTTTTCAGAAATGTCGACGCCCGTTTTGTGGTCTGCCATGTCGTCCAGCGCATCGGCAGAAAGGCCAGTACCGCAGCCAAGATCAAGCATACGCTCAGCCTGAAACTCTTCGTCCATTTCAAGAAGCATTTCGCGCAGCTGCAATGGCACATCGTAACCAAGCTGATCGACAAGGATCGTGTCAAACATCTCGGCGTGTTGATCAAACAGCGTTGCAACATAAGCGTCTGGCGCTTTTGGCGGCACGTTTCCGCGCCCCATGCTGGCAAGGCGCACCGCAGCGCCACCATGGTCTCCCGGGTCGAGTTCCAGAACGGCCTGATATGCCTTTTCAGCGGCATCCAGATCACCGGCTTTTTCCAGCGCAAGCGCATGGTTGTAAGCCTCGGCCAAAGCCTCCTGATCAAATGAATCCGTCGTGCCGGATTTGCCGTTCTGCTTGGACATATCAATCGCCTTTTCTTGAGCCCTTAGTGAACGCGGATAGCCACTAGAAAGCAAATAACTGGGTTAGGGCCGTCTGCTCCATAAAAGGAAAGGGCGAGGCGAAACCACTCGCCTGCCCTCCTACCCTCATATGAGGATCACAGCAAGAACCAGTTCTATTCAGCTGCTGCAGTCGCCGTATTTGCAGCAGGCTTATGATCGGCAAGTTTACGCGCAATCACTGCGCAAGCCATCAGCTGGATTTGGTGGAAAAGCATCAAAGGCAACACCACACTACCGACATTTGCGCCTGCAAATATAGCACTGGCCATCGGCGCACCACTGGCAAGGCTCTTCTTGGAGCCACAGAACATGATCGTGATACGGTCGGCGTGATTAAAGCCCAGCGCCTTGCTGCCATACCAAGTCGCCAGCATGACAATCACCAGAAGCAGAATATTCACGCCGATCATTACACCGAGATCATTCCAGGAAACTGTATGCCATAGACCTTCGACAATCGCTTCACTGAACGCCAGATAGACAACCATCAGGATCGAGCCCCTATCGACAAATCCGAGCGATTTGTTGTGACGACGCATGAAATTGCCGATCCACGGCTGCAAAATTTGCCCAAGAACAAACGGTGCAAGCAATTGAAGCAGAATGGATTCAAGCGCATCGACAGAAATACCGCCGCCACCTTTCACTGCGAAAAGCAGGCCGACAAGCAATGGCGTCAGGAACATACCGAAAATGTTGGATGCAGAGGCCGAAACAATGGCAGCGGAAACATTACCGCCTGCCATCGAGGTAAAGGCGATTGACGATTGAACCGTAGAAGGCAGAACGCAGAGATAGAGAATGCCGAGATAGAACGGCGATTGTGCCAGTCCCGGAATTGTCCAGCCTGCGGCCAGTCCCAAAATCGGAAACAAGACGAATGTCGAGCATACGACCGCCAAATGCAGTCGCCAGTGCGTAACACCCGCAACAACCGCTTCACGCGACAAACGTGCGCCATGCAGGAAGAACAGAAGTCCAACCGCGATTTTAGTAGCAATCCCGAACCACTCAGCGAAATCGCCCTGCACCGGAAGGAATGACGCAAGCAAAATGGTTGCAATCAACATGCAAGTGAACTTATCGGGCAGAAAACGCATTATCTCGGTAGTCCTTCATTACTTCGGGCCGTAAACCGGCCAGCCATCCCTCCAGTTGTAATAGTCCAATCAGACTTTGGTACAATACTTAAGGATAGGTGGCGCATATAGCCGGTTCACTTTTCCGGGAGAACAGGACTGAAATACAACAGCCCTACTCTGCCGCTTTATTCATATCCGTTTGGATTTTTAGACTGCCAGTTCCACATGTCCTGACACATTTCACGAAGGTCTTTTTCAGCGGTCCAGCCCAGAAAATCACGCGCGAAAGCAGGATCGGCATAGCATTCGGCAATATCACCTGGGCGGCGCGGCGCGATCTCGTATTTGATCTCACGGTTTGACACATGCTCGAAAGCCTTGACTACATCAAGAACGCTGTAGCCCTGCCCTGTACCCAGATTGACTGAAAAGCACTTCGGTTCATCAAGCTTTTTAAGCGCTTTCAGATGCCCGGCTGCAAGATCAACAACATGGATATAATCGCGGACACCTGTGCCATCCGGCGTGTCATAATCATTGCCCCAGATATTGAGCTTCTCGCGACGGCCCGTCGCAACCTGCGCGATGATTGGCATCAGATTGTTTGGGATACCCTTTGGATCTTCCCCAATCAGACCGCTTTCATGTGCCCCAACTGGATTGAAATAGCGCAGGATCGCAATTTTCCAGCTGTTATCGCTGTTATAGAGATCGCGCAGCATATCTTCGATGACGAGCTTCGTGCGGCCATAAGGATTTGTTGCGGACAGTGGCTGATCTTCGGTGATGGGGAGTTTTTCCGGATCGCCATAAACCGTGGCCGAAGAGCTGAAAACCAGCGTTTTGACGCCTGTAGTTTCCATCGCCTGCAACAAGCGTAGCGTACCTAGCACATTGCAATCATAGTAATGCAGCGGCTTTTCGCTCGACTCACCTACGGCTTTCAGCCCGGCAAAATGAATAACAGCCGTGCATTTGTGACGTGTAATTATCTGTTCCAGCAGGGTACGGTCGCGAATATCACCAGGTTCGCGAATTGGCGCACGCCCCGTGATCTTTTCCACACGATGGAGAGCTTCCGGATTACTATTATCAAAATTATCGACCACAACCACGTCGTGGCCAGCCTCAATCAGCTGTACGCATGTATGAGAACCGATATATCCGGCACCACCAGTTACAAGAATCGTCATTCTTTAAATACCTGCTTGTTGAACATACTGCCCCAATGTGCGATCCCCCAAAGGCGTTTATTGGCTGACTATGCAAAAACCATAGCGGACTGCAACCCAAACCCTTCGATTCTCGCAGATTGCCTCAACAATGCGACATCAATTTAATGGAGCGAAGATGGAACCCTCCCGCAATATCGACCGTCTTCTCGAAATCATGGTCGCTCTGCGCGATCCGGAAACCGGCTGCCCATGGGATGTCGAGCAGACTTCAAAATCCATCGCACCTTACACGCTGGAGGAAGTCTATGAGGTTCTGGATGCCATTGAACGCGACGATGTGGATGATCTGCGCGAAGAGCTTGGCGATCTGTTGCTACAAGTCGTATTTCATGCGCGCATGTCGGAAGAACAGGGAAAGTTCGGTTTCGGTGATGTCGTGGAAGCCATCACGCACAAAATGATCCGCCGTCATCCGCATGTCTTTGGCGATACTGAGGCCAGAAGCGCTGGCATGGCGAAGGGCTCGTGGAATCGCATCAAAGCGGAAGAGAAGGCCGAGCGTGCAGAACGCCGCGCTAAACTTGGTTTGGAAACCGTTGAGAAAACACGTTATCTCGATGATATTCCAAATGCCTTCCCTGCCCTTCTACGCGCGCTGAAACTCCAGCAGAAAGCCGCCAAGGTAGGGTTCGACTGGTCGGAAGCAGCGCCGATTCTTGACAAGATCGCTGAAGAAACTGCTGAACTCAAAGAAGCAATGGCCGCTGAAGACAAAGCTAATATCGCCGAAGAATACGGTGATCTGCTTTTCGCGATGGTCAATCTGGGTCGACATCTGGAAATAGATGCCGAAACAGCCCTGATCGCGGCGAATGACAAATTCAAGCGCCGCTTTGATTTCATTGAGAAATCCTTGAAGGATACAGGCAGCAGTCTTGAGGCCGCAGAACTCGACGAGATGGAAAATATCTGGATCGAAGCAAAGAAAAAGGGGCTGTAATCAGCCCCTCAAATCTATAGCATAATTTCTAAAACTTGAATCAGCTTAAAATGAAATTATGCTTTAAAATCAAAATTTTATAGCGGCAATTGCGCGCCCAGCAGGGTGCACGGCTCTCTAATCGTCCCACTTCGGTCGGAACATTTGATAGACATCATCGGTCGTCGCATAGTCCATATAGCCAAGCCGTGTGACGGGCTTGGCTTTTCTTATGTCAAACAGTCCATCAGTCAGCACGCTTTCATCGATGTGAACGCCGACAACTTCACCGATGACCATATAATTGTCGGTCGGCCTGCCCTCTTTGTCCTGTAGACGTTTGGTCTCGACTGCAACGCATTCGAGTGCTGCATAAGCTTCTTTTACATATGGTGCTGCAATGACCTTGCTGTGGGCAATACCAAGGCCTGCATATTCAAACTCGCTCACACTGCGTGGCGCATTGACCGAAGAAGCATTCATCTTCTCTTTCAGATGGTCACTGACCAGACTGGCGGTAAACTCACCTGTTTCCTCGATGAATGTAACGCTGTCTTTCACACCTGAAGACGAAAACATCACCATAGGTGGCGTATCGCAGATGGCATTGAAAAACGAGTACGGAGCCAGATTGACGCTTCCTGATGCCGAACGCGTACCGATCCAGCCAATCGGACGCGGAGCGACAATTGCCTTGAACGGATTATGGGGCAGTCCGTGACCATCTTCTGGCTTATAAAACATCTTGTTTTCCGTAGTTTATCAGAGAAAACTAACCTAGTTTATTCAGTCCAAGGTCCACTATAGTCGGAAACGATCTTTTCCATATCGGCGCGCGGACGCTCAGGCATCTTGTTTTCTGCTGTCCCGATATGCACGAAACCGGCAACCCGTTCATTCGGAGCAATCCCCAGATGAGCGCGTGCAGGCGCATCGTCGGAATACCAATTGGTGATCCAGTTGGTGGCATAACCAAGCGCATTTGCTGCGGTGCAAAGGTTCATTGCAGCAGCGCCTGCCGACAGAAACTGCTCCCATTCCGGAATGCGCTCGTGAGCGACTGGCGAAGAAACCACACCGATTACCAGTGGTGCGCGCGCAAAACGCGCCCTCTCCTGATCCTTCCGACTGTCCGGCAATGGGCCTTCCCGCTCTTCTGCGCGCTTGGCAAGATATTCACCAACCTTGTGACGAACATCACCACGATAAAGAATGAAACGCCAAGGTGTCAGACGACCATGATCCGGCACGCGCGCTGCCACTTTCAGCAATTCGTCCAGTTCAGCGCCTTCGGGTGCTGGTTCTGAAATAGCCGAAATAGGTGTGGAGCTGCGCTGAGCCAGAAAATCAAACACCGGATGTGTCACGGGGGGAAACCTCATCGCTAAAATCTGCATATGTCACTCCACTTAAAGCATAATGCGACCAGAGTGAAATGGAGATCGCCAAGATTATGCTGGAAATGGAATGTGACTGCTTCTCACCTGTCATTGTTGGCCTGTAAAGCCAAGAATCTGTGACAACGCATGAAGCGCCCATATAAATTGCCATGTCTATGGTCGATTTGGCCTTGAATTCGCCACCCGCTTGGGGTCAAAACATGTCCATGTCAGATACTATGGGTCTGTTTCGAGCAAACAGTGCAAAATCATCGCGCAGCAAGTCACTTGCCGCGACCCTTTCTTTTGTCCTGATTGCTTCGTCTGCTTTAGCGCAAGGCCCCGGTGGCCCGGGCGGACCGGGTGGTCCCGGCGGCGGAATGGGCGGGGGATTTGGCGGCGGTCCGCAGGGAGGTCCCGGCGGCGGCTTCAAATTACCGAATTTCCAGCTTGAGACACCAGCTGCACCACCTGCCATGCAGGCCCCTTCCGGCGGAAATGGATCAGTTCAGACCAACAGCACTAGCGGCTTGCCAAATTTTCCAGAGCCAAAGCTTAATTTGCCAACGCTCAGCCCCTACGCAAGCCCAATAAGCCCTGAAAACAATCCTCTTGTGAAAACAAGCGAACTGGATCTCAAGGCACGTCTCAAACAAGACGGTCCGGATATTTCGACCGGGCTTGTCTGGCGCGTCTTCGCACCTGAGGTTGGGGCAGATGGACAACTCGCGCTCATCGCTTCTTCAAAGGGCGGCAGCACAGTTTTCAATCTTCCTGAAGGTAGTTATCTCGTACACGCCGCCTATGGCCGTGCGGGAGCAACCAAGCGCATCACACTGACCAATGCCAGCCGCCATGAAGTAATGACCCTCGATGCAGGCGGCATGAAGCTCAGTGCAGTTCTGCCAGATGAAGGCAAAATCAAGAGCGACCTGGTGCGATTCTCGATTTATGCCGACGAAGACAACAATGACCGCTCGCTCATCGTGCCGGATGTAAAACCAGATACGATCATCCGTCTGAACAGCGGCACCTATCATGTCGTTTCCAACTACGGTTCTGCAAATGCCATCATTCGCGCAGATATTCGCGTCGAAGCAGGCAAGCTGACGGAAGCCACCGTTCAGCATCGTGCGGCCGAAGTTGTGCTGAAGCTTGTTCGCGAAAAAGGTGGCGAAGCGCTCGCCGATACCTCCTGGTCAATCTTGAACGCTTCCGGTGACGTCGTTCGCGAAAGCGCTGGCGCCTATTCTTCACTCGTTCTCATCGAGGGGGACTATGTCGCCGTTGCCAAGAACAAGGACCGGATTTATCAGCGTGATTTCAAGGTTTCATCGGGCAAGAATGAAGATGTCGAGGTTGTCACAAGCAAGGAATTTGAAGCGTCCGACGACACTGTAGATTGATTTCTCACCCATCTATAGCGCATTGCTTCCCTACGCCTGTCAAATTCAGCCCGTAAGAATTATCGTTCTGTGTATGGATGCATAAAAAACCGCGCCTAAGCGCGGTTTTATTTGATTACTTCTTCAGACGAAGAAGATCTGGTGGCGTCGCCTCTTCTGTCAGACGAGCAATCGCTTCGTCCAGCGTCATGGCTTCCTGATCGCGCGATCCGAGACGGCGCATATTGACCGTCTTTTCCTCTGCTTCACGCATACCGCAGACGAGAATGACCGGAACCTTCTGCAACGAATGTTCGCGAACCTTGTAGTTGATCTTCTCGTTACGAACGTCAGTCACGACCTGGAGGCCAGCAGCCTTGAGCTTTGCTGCAACTTCAGCAGCATAGCCGTCAGCTTCAGACGTAATGGTCGCAACGACAACCTGAATCGGTGCAAACCACAGTGGCATGTGACCGGCGAAGTTTTCGATCAGAATACCAAGGAAGCGTTCCATCGAACCGCAGATCGCGCGATGGATCATCACCGGCTGCGTCTTCTCCGAATTGCTGTCGATATAGAATGCGCCAAAACGTTCCGGCAGGTTAAAGTCAACCTGTGTCGTTCCGCACTGCCATTCACGGCCGATCGCATCCTTCAGCGTGTATTCGAACTTAGGACCGTAAAACGCACCTTCTCCCGGCAGAATACCGGTCTTGATGTCTTCCGACTGTTCCGCGATTTGCTCAAGAACCGTCATCATCACGCTTTCAGCGCGATCCCACAATTCATCCAAACCCACACGTTTTTCAGGGCGCGTCGAAAGCTTGATCGTGATCCCTTTAAAGCCGAAGTCCTTGTAGACCGACAGGATAAGATCATTGATGCGAAGGCATTCGGCTGCCATCTGCTCTTCGGTGCAGAACACATGCGCGTCGTCCTGCGTGAAGCCACGCACACGCATCAGACCATGCAATGCGCCCGATGGTTCGTAACGATGCACATTACCAAATTCTGCAAGCTTTATAGGCAGATCGCGGTAAGACTTAAGACCATGTTTAAATATCTGAACGTGACCTGGGCAGTTCATCGGCTTCAACGCGAACACGCGATCATCGTCGGTATCGTCACCGGCAACAGTCACCTTGAACATGTTGTCACGATACCAGCCCCAGTGACCGGATGTCTCCCAAAGGGACTTGTCCAGAACCTGTGGTGCATTGACTTCCTGATAGCCGTGGCTGTCGAGACGGCGGCGCATATAGGCGACCAACGTCTGGAACATGCGCCAGCCTTTGGCGTGCCAGAACACAACGCCCGGACCTTCTTCCTGAAAATGGAACAGGTCCATTTCACGGCCCAAACGGCGGTGATCTCGCTTCTCGGCTTCTTCAAGCATATGAAGATAAGCGTTGAGATCGGCATCATTGGCAAATGCCGTGCCGTAGATGCGGGTCAGCATCGGGTTGTTGGCATCGCCGCGCCAGTAAGCACCAGCAACCTTCATCAGCTTGAATGAATTGCCGATCTGACCCGTGGATGCCATATGCGGGCCACGGCAAAGATCGAACCATTCGCCCTGATTATAGATCTTAAGATCCTGGCCTTCAGGGATCGCATCAACGAGTTCGACCTTGTAGCTCTCGCCCTTATCGGCAAAAACCTGCTTGGCCTTCTCGCGCGACCACACCTGCTTGGTGAACGGCTTGTTGCGCTGAATGATTTCGCGCATCTTCTTTTCGATCACCGGAAGATCATCGGGCGTGAAAGGCTCATTACGCGCAAAGTCGTAATAGAAACCGTTCTCGATGACTGGACCGATTGTTACCTGCGTTCCCGGAAAGAGTTCCTGCACAGCTTCAGCGAGAACGTGAGCCGTGTCGTGACGGATCAGTTCCAGCGCGCGCGGGTCTTCGCGGGTCAGAATTTCGATTGCACCGGAAGCGCCAAGCGGATCGGAGAGATCGCGCACGGTACCGTCAACGGCGTAAGCCACGGCCTTCTTTGCAAGTGATTTGGAGATGGATTCAGCTAATTCGGCACCGGTTGTTGCGGCATCATATTCGCGCACCGAGCCATCAGGAAACTGCATAGATACATTCGACATCATTTTCTTCCTTATCCAGTCCCGCCAACGATTGCGGGTGGTTTTGCATGAAACGATCCTGCTCAAGCTGTCAGAACCGCCTATATGTTGCTTGCACAACAGGAATTGTAGCATTCCAGCAAAAGCGCGAGCGGTTCTGCGTCGGATACTGCGTAGAAACAAACAGTTACAGCGGCTCCAAAGATTCAGTCTTAACTGGACCCGCTGTAACGTTTGGGTATTAATCTTTTTTGATTAATAGGTAAAGCAAAAGCGCCGTGGCAAACTGCATCACGGCGCCTTCGGCATTCTGGAAACTGGATGAACTCAGTTGCGGATGGCGAGGCAGGGAACGCCCTGCTGCTTGAGCTTCGCACAAGTCTTTTCAGCTGCATCCGAATCCTTGAATCCGGAGAAGCGAACACGGTACATCTTGCGGCCGCGCGGAGCGGTCGAAATTTCAGCCTTTGTACCCGGCACCAGGTTGCTTACAACCGGCAAATACTTGGCTTGCAGTTCGTCTGCGCCCTTGCGAGATGGCGTTACACCAACCTGAACACGCCATGCAGACATGGCAGACTTCACCAGAAAGCCGCCGTCGCCCTGCTCGATCTTGTTGTCGTCGATCATATCGGCAACAGCATCAACCTTTGGCTTCTGTGGCTTAAGCGGCGAGATAACGGGCAAAGGTGTCTGAATCGAAGCTGTAACGATTTCGTCTGTGGACTTTCCAGCGCCTTCCGTGCCGAAGCGCGTCAGGAGTTTCGCCATGCGGTCATCACGCTCGCGCGATGAGCCAGCGCCAAGCACAACGCCTACGAGATGCTTGTCATTGATGATTGCTGACGAAACGAGGTTATAGCCAGAAACATCTGTATAGCCGGTCTTGATGCCGTCTACGCCCTGATAGCGATACATCAGATTGTTGTGGCCGTTGAACGGACGGCCTTTATAGGTAAAGGAGCGCTCCGAAAACAGCGCATACTCTTTTGGAAAATCGCGACGCAGCGACATGCCAAGCACAGCCATATCGCGCGCGGTTGTCAGCTGGGTCATCTTCGCCGTCAAACCCGATGGGTTGGCGAAATAAGTGCTTTTCATGCCGAGGTTTCGGGCTCTTTGCGTCATCAGGCGGCCAAAGCCCGCTTCCGATCCACCGAGATATTCGCCAACAACCGTTGCGGCATCATTTGCCGAAACGATAACCATACCCATGACGGCATCACGAACAGAAATTGTTTCGCCAGCTTTCAGATACAGCTTCATTCTGACTTTTACAGATGCGTTCTTGGAGATCGGCATTTGATCATCCCAATTCAGCCTGCCAGTCTTGAGAGCCTCAAAGGTCAGATAGAGCGTCATCATCTTGGCCAATGAAGCAGGCGCGTGCTGCTCGGTTGCATCGTCTTGTCCCAAAACGACGCCAGTATCGGCATCAAAAACCACCCATGAAACATTCGCCATGGCGTTGGTAGCGCAGAAGATGCTGGCACCAAGCGCAACACCGGCAATCAGCTGGGAGATGCGGGACAACGATTTATGCATATTGGCTCACATGAAAAGAAAACTAGATGCAAATGAAGCCGAATTGCGGCGCGAAAAAGACGCCGGGCCGACCTGATTTCCTTTTCCCGATAAAACAGAATTATCATTAACGAATTCTAATCAACGGGCAATAAACTAACAGATTTGTTGCAATCTTTTAAAAACAAACACTTAGCTTGTGGGTGACGAGACCCGCCAGTAGCGCCAAGGCAAATACCAGCGATAATAGGCCGACAATTCTCGCGGAACAGGATCGAATCCGTGAGTTCCCATGGGGCCGCAACGCATTATCCGGAACAGTCCCATCCAGCTGCCGTTCCACAATCCGTAACGGGCCACAGATTCGTAGGTATATTCAGAACAGGTCGGCATATGTCGGCAGGAATTGCCGATAAAGGAGGACAGCGTGAGCTGATAAAGCCTTATCAGACTGGTGCCGAGCACCCTGCCCGGCGTTTTGCGCCATGGATCGGTAAAATTGCGGGTCTGGCGCTTTCCGGTTGCCGTCGCACCGCCCGAATGATCTTTCCCGCAACTGCACATATGCTATCCTAAGCCGCCTGCACCTTTTCTTCGATCTGGCGAATGCAATCGATAACCGCGTCGAATGTCAGAAGCGTCGATGCATGACGGGCTTTATATTCACGAACCGGTTCAAAATATTTGAGATCCTCAAAACGGCCTTCCGGCGCAGGGCCGTTTTCCTTGAGCATCTTATACATCGAATCGCGCACGACGCGCAGCTCTTCCGACGTGCAGCCAATCACATTGCGCGCCATGACCGACGATGAAGCTTGTCCCAATGCGCAGGCCTTCACCTCATGCGCGAAGTCTGTAACCACGCCGTCTGACATGCGCAGATAGACGGTAACTTTGGACCCACATAATTTGGAGTGAACAGTTGCGACCGCATCGGGGTCAGCAATTCGTCCGAGTCTTTCAATATTCCCTGCAAATTCAAGGATACGTTTGTTATAAACATCGTCGATCATTGAGGGAAACCTTCCGCCTTTCCGGAGAAAAATGTAAAATTGTCGTCCGGTTACGGTTTGAAGTTGCAATTTCCTGTCTATATAATAGGCAAGTAGCGACTGCGCCATGGGTAGATTATCACATGGTGATGAGTAGCCGCGGAAATGCCCGTCCGGCAGCTTGGTGTTGCCGGATCAATACATCGCACGCTCGCAAATCAGACTATTGGGCGCATCGTTGTATTGTCCGTTTAACTCGTCTCCTCCTTGAAGGAGACTACTGGAGAATACTGATGGACGCTCGCATCCTCAAGATTGATGACGAATCCAATCCGTCTGCAGACCTGCCACGGCCAACTCAGGCCGAAGCAGAAGCTGCTGTGCGCACTCTTCTTCTTTGGGCAGGAGACAATCCTGACCGCGAAGGCCTGCTGGATACACCAAAACGCGTTGCCAAATCCTACAGCGAACTTTTCGGCGGCTATGCCGAAAGCCCGGAGGATGTGCTTGGCACCACTTTTGAAGAAGTATCCGGCTATAATGACATGGTACTGGTGAAGGACATCTCCTTCTTCTCGCATTGCGAACATCATATGGTTCCGATCATCGGCAAAGCGCATGTCGCTTATCTGCCAGATGGCAAGGTGCTTGGCCTGTCGAAGATTGCACGCGTTGTCGATATTTTTGCGCGCCGCCTACAAACGCAGGAAAGCATCACTGCCCAGATCGCTGAAAGCATTCAGCGCATTCTGAAACCGCGCGGCGTTGCAGTAATGATTGATGCAGAACATATGTGCATGGCGATGCGTGGCATTCGCAAGCAGGGTTCAAGCACAATCACGACGACCTTTACCGGCACGTTTCAGGAAGAAGTGAACGAACAGGTTCGCTTCATGAGCCTTATCCGCCAGTAAAAAGACAACCAGGCGCAACAATGAGTATTTTTCCCGTCCAGCCTTCCGACAAGAAGGCGATTGAAGAAGGCGCGGTTTTCATGCCGCGCTTTGACGCATCAGGTTTGATCACGGCAGTCGTCACCGACGAACGTGATGGCGAGTTGCTGATGGTCGCTCATATGAACGAGGAAGCACTGCGCCTGACGCTCGAAACCGGGATCGCGCATTACTGGTCGCGCTCCCGCAATACGCTTTGGAAAAAGGGCGAAAGCTCTGGCAATCTGCAAAGCGTGATCGAGCTGCGTACAGACTGCGACCAGGATGCGCTTTGGCTGAAAGTCCGCGTTGCTGGTGATGGTCCAACTTGCCACACCGGTCGGCGCTCGTGTTTTTACCGACAGGTTCAGTCAGAAGATGGTCAGGTCAGCTTGTCGCTAAATGGTTCCTGCGACCACGATCACTAAATTCTCTCACGATCTGTGACCCCTCTCAAATCGATGTGAAGGCGTGATTTTCTCTCGCGCCTTCAATTTGCAGCATTTATTGTTTCGATACAGTGTTTTGATACACTCACCGAAATGAAAGGTGCTTGGTCGATATGCTCGCATGGGGTCAAAGGCGCAAGGCAGCCAATACGCAACCCTTGAAGCCGGAAGAAGAAGTCATCGAACTGCTTCAGGTACGGCATGAACCACGCCGCATTGCGCTTGCGCTTGGCGGTGGTGCGGCGCGTGGCTGGGCACATATCGGTGTGCTGCGTGCGCTTGATGAAGCAGGCATCGAAATCGAAATGATCGCCGGCACCTCAATCGGCGCACTGGTTGGCGGCTGCTACCTTGCGGGCAAGCTCGATCAGCTTGAAGAATTCGCGCGCAGCCTCACACGCCGCCGTATGTTCAACCTTCTCGACATCACATTTCGCGGCAGCGGCCTGTTTGGCGGCATGAAACTTGATAGCCGTATGCGCGAGCACCTCGACGGCTTGCGTCTTGAAGATCTGGATCGCCCATTCGTTGCCGTTTGTACCGAACTGCGCACAGGCCACGAAATCTGGCTCTCTACAGGTCCACTGGTTGAAGCCATGCGGGCATCCTACGCCCTGCCCGGCGTGTTTGAACCCGTCCGCTGGCAGGAGCGCGTGCTGGTCGATGGTGCGCTGGTCAATCCGGTTCCGGTCTCGGTCTGCCGCGCCTATGAGCAACGCCTCGTTCTGGCTGTAAACCTGCATTACGACCAGTTTGGACGTGCTGCGGTCATCAAACACGCTCAGTCTCGTCAGGACACATTGAGCGAAACGATTCACGGTGAGAAGGAAAGCCGCCTCGGTATTACCGGCGTGATGATGGAAGCCTTCAACATCATACAGGACCGTATTTCCCGCGCGCGTATGGCTGGCGACCCACCCGATGTTTCGCTGATGCCCACTGTCGGGCAAATCGGCCTTGCCGACTTTCACCGGGCATCAGAAGCAATCGATATTGGCTATGCGGAAACCGTAAAGCGGCTGGAAGACATTAAAAGATTGCAGGGAATAAGCGGCTGATGGGTGCAGCAGATTCGTCGTCATCTATGGCAAATCCGCATAGATCGACCCCGAAAGCCGCAGAATGGCCACAATCTTGACACCAAGAAGCCAGGAAAACTGAAGTTTTAAGCGCCTTAAATTGCAGTATTACGACTTTTAGGCACTCTTTTTTGAAAAAGATCGGCAGAAGCACAAGATCAGGCTTGTGCCTGTCTGATCGATTTGCTAGATGCCTCCTCGCTGACAAGTTCAGCTTCTACCACACAGTGCGGTCGTGGCGGAATTGGTAGACGCGCAGCGTTGAGGTCGCTGTGGGGCAACCCGTGGAAGTTCGAGTCTTCTCGACCGCACCATTCTCTTCCAAGAGTTTTGATTTCTTTTAAAACGCAGCTCTGCGATCTGGTTAAACACCAGATGAAGCAGGGATTTTTTGCGTTTTAAAATCAGATATTTAAGCCCAACATAAAATAATTTCATTCAATTGTGCTCAACTGCAAGAATGGCCTTGTGCAGTCCAGATTGATTTGCTAAATGCCCTCTCGCTGACATTGTTCAGCTTCTACCACACAGTGCGGTCGTGGCGGAATTGGTAGACGCGCAGCGTTGAGGTCGCTGTGGGGCAACCCGTGGAAGTTCGAGTCTTCTCGACCGCACCATTCTCTCCCCTTAAAAATTTGATTTTTTTGCGCTGCAGCAATGAATAGCTTCTCGAATTTGGGATGTTATCCAACCTGCTAAAATGCTTTATTGCATCGTGCAGACGCCGATCAACGACGGGAAGAGACAATGAAAATCAGCGCACGCAATCGCCTCAAAGGCACAATCGTCGATGTCACCAAAGGTGCAACCACAGCGCATATCCGCATTGATATCGGAAATGGTGTCGTTGTTACCTCATCCATCACCAATGAAGCCGTGGATGAACTTGACCTCAAGGTTGGCAAGACAGCCTATGCGGTGGTTAAAGCATCAGACGTGATGGTCGCCACCGACGACTGACCTACTAAAAACCCCGCTTAAAGCGGGGTTTTTGTTATATATCATTCTTATGCTCGCCCAGTTTCGGTGATCGCCTGTCGAGCTTCAGTTCGGCGTCCGAGAATCGGATTGGCGTACGCAAGCCCGGCACACCATCGGGATCGATTCTCATCTGCCGCGCGATGAATTGCGGATCGGCAAACACATCTTCAACCGTGTTGATCGGCCCGGCGGGCACCCCTGCCTTAGCAAGCGCTGCCAGAAGATCATCCCGTAACCATTGCGTTGTACGCTCTTCAAGTATTGCTGTCAGTGCATCGCGATTGGCGACGCGCGATGCATTGGTGAGGAAGCGGGAATCGCGCGCGATTTCACCGATTCCCAGCAAAGCCGTCAGTTTTGCAAACTGCCCGTCATTGCCGCAGGCGATAATGAAATAACCGTCCGATACAGGCAGTGTCTGATAAGGCGCGATATTGGGATGCGCATTGCCCATACGCTTGGGCGAAACGCCGGACGCCAGATAATTCATCGCCTGATTGGCAAGAACCGCCGACATGCAATCAAACAGCGCCATATCGATATGCTGACCCTTGCCCGTGCGCTCACGCATGATGAGTGCCGACTGGATAGCGATGACGCTGTAAAGCCCGGTGAAAATGTCTGCGAAAGCCACGCCAATCTTCTGCGGTTGCCCGTCCGGCTCGCCAGTCAGATCCATGATGCCGCCCATGCCCTGGATCATGAAATCATAACCCGCACGTTCTGCATAAGGCCCGGTGTGGCCAAAACCCGTGATTGAGCAATAGATCAGCCGCGGATTGATCGCTTTCAGGCTTTCATAGTCGAGGCCGTATTTATCAAGACCGCCGAGCTTGAAATTCTCAATTACCACATCCGCATCGGCAACCAGCTTGCGCACAAGCTCCCTGCCCTCATCAGAGCGAAAATCAGCAATAATCGATTGCTTGCCACGATTACAGGCGTGGAAATAGGCTGCCGACTTTTCGCCTTCAACCTCGATAAATGGCGGCCCCCATGTGCGGGTATCGTCACCTTCAGGGCTTTCGACCTTGATGACGTCGGCACCAAGGTCGGACAGTGTCTGTCCGACCCATGGACCTGCCAGAATGCGGGCCAGCTCAATGACTTTAAGACCCGCAAGCGGTGTATTCTGCATTTCTCAAAACCTTTCCGGCGATCAGAGCGTGTTGCGCTTAATTGTAGCCACCACGCTCGCTCTATTCCTTTGTTTTGAAGCATGTCTTTATCCCAAAACCGGTTCCCACTTTTGGGAGACATGCTTTAGAAGAACGCCTGAATTCCGGTCTGCGCACGTCCGAGAATAAGCGCATGAACATCATGCGTACCCTCATAGGTGTTGACGGTTTCAAGATTCTGCGCGTGGCGCATGACGTGATATTCGATCTGAATACCGTTGCCGCCATGCATGTCGCGAGCCTGGCGCGCAATATCGAGCGCCTTGCCGCAATTGTTGCGCTTGACGATAGAAATCATTTCGGGCGCCATTTTGCCTTCGTCAAACAGACGACCAACGCGTAAGCTTGCCTGCAAGCCCAGCGCTATTTCTGTCTGCATATCGGCAAGCTTCTTCTGATAAAGCTGCGTTCCAGCCAGCGGCTTGTCGAACTGCTTGCGATCAAGACCATACTGACGCGCACGGAACCAGCAATCTTCTGCCGCGCCCAGCACACCCCATGAAATGCCATAGCGCGCACGGTTGAGACAGCCGAACGGACCCTTGAGGCCCGATACATTCGGCAACAATGCATCTTCCGATACTTCCACGCCATCCATAACGATTTCGCCAGTGATCGAAGCACGCAACGAAAGCTTTCCGCCAATCTTGGGGGCAGAAAGACCCTTCATGCCCTTTTCAAGCACAAAGCCACGGATCGCACCATCATGGGCAGTCGACTTGGCCCAGACAACGAAAACGTCGGCAATCGGCGAATTGGAAATCCACATTTTTGAACCGCTGATGCGATAGCCGCCATCAATCTTATCTGCGCGGGTTTTCATGCCAGCAGGGTCGGAACCGGCATCAGGCTCAGTGAGACCAAAGCAGCCGATCAATTCGCCGGAAACCAGACCCGGCAGATATTTCTTGCGCTGTTCGTCGGAGCCATAAGCATAGATCGGATACATGACGAGCGACGACTGAACGCTCATCATCGAACGATAGCCGGAATCGATGCGCTCGACTTCGCGTGCCACCAGACCATAGGAAACATAGCCAGCATTGGCTGCGCCGTATTCTTCGGGAAGCGTTACACCAAGAAGGCCAGCCTGCCCCATCAGACGAAACAGGTCCGGATCGGTCGTTTCATCAAGATAAGCTTTTTCAATGCGCGGCAGCAGGACATCGCTCGCGAAAGCCTGCGCCGAGTCGCGGATCATCCGCTCGTCTTCGGTCAGCTGCTCATCAAGCAGAAACGGATCTTCCCAGTTAAATGCGGCACGCGACATGAATAATCTCCTCAAATTCAGGTGCCCAAATGTGACTGGAAAAGCGGAATCATGCAATGAACGTTTACTCATCGATCTATTCCGTTTAGTAATAGATGATGACATCACTATCGAGACGCCTGCTTCCTTCGACAAGCGCGCTTGCTGCCTTTGATGCAGTGGCGCGACACGAGAGCTTTTCGAGTGCGGCGGAAGAGCTGTCTCTGACGCAAGGGGCTGTCAGCCGTCAAATAGCAGCATTAGAAGAACAACTTGGCGCTGCTCTGTTTGACCGCACCAGCCGCCATGTTTTACTGACCGATGCCGGACGTGCCTATCTGAGTGGGATCAGCCCTGCCCTTGCCTCCATTCGCGCGGCCTCATTGCAGGTCATGTCGCAAATGCGTGGGACAACGCTCAATCTTGCATTTCTGCCGACCTTCGGCACCCGCTGGCTGATCCCGAGAATCCCGCGTTTCGTCGCGCAATATCCGGATATTATTCTGAATTTTGCCACCCGCATTGGCCAGTTCGACTTTGAACGCGAGGGCCTTGATGCGGCAATCCATATTGGCCAACCGGACTGGCCGAATGCCGATTGCACATTTCTGATGGAGGAAACGGTTGCGCCTGTTTGCAGTCCAGCTTTTCTGAAACAGCACGCCATCACCGAGCCGAATGACCTGTTGCGCCTGCCGCTTTTCAACATGGCATCTCGCCCCGGCGCATGGAGCCACTGGTTTAAAAGCCTCGACATTGCAGCACCGGTTGCGGGCGGAATGCGCTTTGAGCAGTTCTCAAATGTCTCTCAGGCTTGTGTCGCAGGTCTTGGGATTGCACTGATGCCGCTGTTTTTGATCAGTGCGGAAATTGAAAGCGGGCAGCTTGTGGTGGCCTATCAGCACACAGTCAAAAGTCCGAGCAGCTATTACTTTGTGACACCGCAGGCGCGTGCAAACACGCCTGCGGTCAAAGCTTTCCGCGATTGGCTTCTTACTGAGGTCAATCGCGAGTTCGATCCTCACGCCATCGAGTTGCTGACGATCTCATAAGAGCGAAGACGCTTCTGATGGTCATAGATCATGCCCGTCACCATCAATTCGTCCGCACCGGTGCGTTCAGCAAACTCGCGAATGCCCTTGTCGACGGTTTCAGGACCGCCCACCACACGACATGATAGCATCTGGCGAACCAGTGCCTGTGCGGAAGGATCAAGCTGCTCCTGATAACCCGCCACAGGCGCAGGCAACTTGCCCGGCCGGCCGCTGCGCAAGTTCACAAATGCCTGCAATTGCGACGTGAACAGATGATGCGCTTCTTCATCCGTATCCGCTGCAATGACATTAAGCCCAAGCATGACATAAGGCTTCTGCAGATATTCGGACGGCTCAAATCGTTCGCGATAAAGCTCTACAGCGCGTTCCATGTCAGCCGGTGCGAAATGGGAGGCGAAGCCATAAGGCAGTCCCAGCATCGCAGCCAGTTGCGCGCCAAACAGGCTGGAGCCGAGAATCCAGACCGGGACATTCAGTCCTGCGCCCGGCACAGCCTGAACGCGCTGTGCGGGATCGGCGGGCTTGAAATAATTGAGAAGCTCTACGACATCGCGCGGAAAATCATTGGCGCTGCTTTCAAGATTCCGGCGAAGCGCATGTGCCGTCAGCTGATCGGTGCCCGGCGCACGACCAAGGCCCAGATCGATACGCCCCGGAAACAGCGAAGCCAGCGTGCCGAACTGTTCGGCGATCACCAATGGCGAATGGTTCGGCAACATGATGCCGCCCGCACCAACGCGAATGGTGGACGTGCCCGCTGCTACATGGCCGATGACGACCGAGGTAGCCGCACTGGCAATACCGGGCATGTTGTGATGCTCCGCCAGCCAATAGCGCGTAAAGCCCAGTTTTTCGGCCTGCTGGGCCAATTCGAGCGTGTTGCGCAGAGACTGTCCTGCATCGCTGCCTTCAGGGACGGGTGAAAGATCGAGTACGGATAAAGGTATCATGCCTGCTCATATGGTGTGGAACGGTTGGAATGCAACAGAGCGTAATCCGACCGGAGTGAAACGAGGATCGACAAGATTATGCTGGAAAGAAATCAGAGCGCCGATCTGATAAAATCAGATCGAAAAGCGATTAATTCCCAACAAAAAGGGCGGCCCACATGTGGCCGCCCTTAATCTGATTATTCAATACAAGTTTCAGTGATGGACAAGTTTCAGTGATGGGCTGCTGCCGCAGGCTCCTTGCCATCTTCCTGCGATGGTACGAACTCGCCTTCCACGTCTTTCTTGGCGATGAACGTATAGAACATCGGAACCACGAAGAGCGTGAAGACTGTACCGATGGTGATACCGGTGAAGATCACCAGACCCATCGAGTAACGAGCCGCCGCACCCGCACCACTCGCGATGATCAGCGGAACAACGCCAAGCGCCATTGCAGCCGTGGTCATCAGAATCGGACGCAGACGGGTTTCTGCCGAGAGGATGATGGCCTCACGACGCGAATGCCCATGCAGGCGACGCTGCTGATTGGCAAACTCCACCATCAGAATACCGTGCTTGGTTATCAACCCGACAAGGGTAATCATACCAACCTGCGTATAGATGTTGAGCGTGCCAAGTCCCAGGTTCAGCGGAACGATAGCACCGAAGATCGAAAGCGGAACCGACATCATGATGATGAACGGATCGCGGAAGCTTTCGAACTGCGCCGCAAGCACCAGATAGATCACGATAACGGCAAGGCCGAAGGCGATCATGATCGTGTTGCCCTGCTCGACTTCCAGACGCGACTGACCGGAATAGTCAAGGAAGAAGCCTTCCGGCATCTTCTGCTGCGCCAGATTGACGAGTGTTTGCAGGCCCTGACCTGTGGTGACACTCGGCATTGGCAGAGCGGAAATCGTTGCCGAATTCAGCTGGTTGAACTGCTCGATAGCGGCAGGCGAAGAGTTCGTCTTGATCTGGATGACAGAAGACAGAGGAACCATCTCGCCCGAAACACTGCGAACATAGAAATCACCGAGCTTTTCAGGATTGGAACGATAGATGTCCGGCACCTGACTGATGATGTCATAGCTGTTTGAATCGCGGTCGAACTGAGCAATCTTTGCACCACCGGTCAGAAGACCAAGCGTCGAGCCAATATCACTCACCTGCACACCCAGCGTTGCAGCCCGGTCACGATCAATTGTGATGGTGGTCTGCGGCGCATTATAGGACATGGAGTTCTGAACGATAATGAACTGGCCAGTCGCCTGTGCTTCGTTTTTGATTTCCTCAGCAAGCTCGAACACCTGACTTGACGGTCCGGTCGACTGAAGAGCAATCGAAATCGGCAAGCCACCACCAGCACCCGGCAGCGACGGAGGCGCAAAGATGAAAGCGTCAACGCCGGCAACCTTGGTCAGTCGGGCAGTCAGGTCTTCCTGAATCTGCTTCTGCGAACGCGTGCGCTCAGACCAGTCCTTCAGCACCCAGAGGGCGATACCGGAGGTTGTGCCACCGTCCATGCCGACAATCTGGAAGCGTGTGTCGAGTTCCGGCAAATCCTTGGTCAGACCATCGATCTGCTCGGCATAGAGGTTGGTATAGGCAGAGGTTGCATATTGCGGAGCCTGGAACATCGAGAACAATGCGCCTGAATCTTCTTCCGGTGCCAGTTCGCTCGATGTGTTCACAAACAGGAAGCCTGTGAGACCAACCAGAGCAATAACGATCATCAGCGTAATCGGGCGATAATTAAGCGACCCCGATACCAGACGATGATATCCCTTTTCGAGCTTCTTGAAGTTCGTATCAATGAACTTCTGGAAGCGCGATGCCTCGCCATGTTTCAACATACGCGCGCACATCATCGGCGAGATTGTCAAAGCGGCAACGCCGGAAATGATAACCGCACCTGCAAGCGTGAAGGCAAACTCGCGGAACAGCGATCCGGTCAAACCACCCGTAAATCCGAGAGGCGCAAACACCGCAGCCAGCGTGATCGTCATCGCGATAATGGAGCCTGTGATTTCCTTCATACCCTTGAAGGCCGCATCCATAGGACGCAATCCCTCTTCGATATGTCGGTGAATGTTCTCCAGAACCACGATGGCGTCATCCACCACCAGACCAATCGCCAGAACCATTGCCAGAAGTGACAGAAGGTTGATTGAGAAGCCCAGAATATACAGGAAGAAACAGACGCCAATCAGCGAAATCGGGATTGTTACAATCGGGATAAGCACCGACCGGAACGAACCCAGGAACACGATAATGACCAGAATAACGATAGCGACTGCTTCGCCGATGGTCGTGAACACTTCGTTGATCGATGAGCTGATCTGTTCGGTCGCATCATAGACCAGATCAAGCGTCATGCCTTCAGGCAAGGATGCCTGAATGGCCGGGAGTTCTTTCCTGAACGCTGTCGCAACATCGATAGGGTTCGCTGAAGGCGTTGGGTAGATTGCAAGGAATGTACCCGCAGAACCATTGAACGAAACGATCGTGTCCTTGCTTTTCGCCGCAAGTTCCACCTTGGCCACATCACGCAGACGAACGACTTCATCGCCGGAAGTCTTGATCGGCATCGCACCGAAAGCTTCCGGTGTCTGCAAGGTCGATTCAAGTGTAATCGAAGAAGCAACAAACTGGTTTTTGGTCGTACCCGGTGCTGACAGGAAGTTCGACGCATTGATCGCAGCCAGAACTTCCGGTGCGGTGATCTGGCGTGCGGCGAGCTGAATTGGATCAAGCCACACGCGCATCGAATAGACCTGACCACCCAGAATTTCGGCCTTGGCCACACCCTGCACCGTGGAGATGCGCGGCTGCATGACGCGTTCCAGATATTCAGTAATCTGCTCGCTCGTCATGTTCGGGTTCTGTGCTGCCAGATACATGGTAGCAAAGCTCTGGCCCGTTCCCTTGACGATAACCGGGTCATCGGATTCAGACGGCAGATTGCCGCGAACCTGATTAACCTTTGCAATCACCTCGGTCAGTGCCGCATCAGGATTTGCGCCAAGCTTCATCTGCACCGTCACCGTGCTCGACGATGGACGGCTGGATGAAGTGACGTAATCGATGTTTTCAGTGGTCGCCACGGATTCCGCGATTGGCGATGTGATAAAGCCCTGAATAAGCTCCGCACTCGCACCCGCATAAGCAGTGGTGACGGTAATAACGGTTTCATCGACCTTTGGATATTCACGCACCGAAAGCTGCGCGATACCCTGAAGGCCAAGGAGAATGATCATGAGAGCGACCACGGTAGCAAGTACGGGTCGCCGGATGAAAATATCGGAAAAACTCATCTTGCTCGCCTATTACTTGTCAGCCGCAGGCAGCGGATTGACTGTGTTGTCGATCGTAACAGCAGCACCCGGCGAAAGCCGGTTCTGACCTGCAGTGATCACGATATCACCAGCCTTCAGGCCATCGGTGATTTCAGCAACGCCGCCATAACGACGACCAACCTTGACGAAAACCTGCTGCGCGACCTGCTTTGCAGCCTGTCCTTCAGGAGCTTTTTCGCCTTCTTTTGGCTGCTCGGGACGAACAGCATAAACATAGTCACCGTAAAGGCTTGTCACGATTGTTGTTTGTGGCAAAGCCAGAATATTGTCTTCCTGTGGAAGCTCAACGCGAACCTGAACGAACTGACCAGGCGTCAGACGTGGTTCATCATTCTGCACTTCTGCACGCACGGAGACCAGACGGCTTGCAGGGTCGATCTTCGGATCAATACCAACAATCGTGCCGTTATATTTCAGGGCGTCCATGTTTGGTCCGACCTTCACAGGCTGTCCAAGCTTCAGGGAAGAAAGCGACTGCTCCGGTACAGAGAAGTCGATACGCATCTTGTCGGTTTCCTGCAAAGTGCCGATAACGGTGCCCGGCGTCAGGTACTGACCGAGATCGACCTTGGAAATACCGATAACACCGTCAAATGGCGCCGTTACGGTCTTCTGATCAAGCACTGCCTGCATCTTGGCAACAGCGGCCTTCTTGGCGCTGGCAGCAGCAGCTGTTGTGTCAACGTCAGAAACTGCACCCACGCCACGCGTGCGCAAGGTTTCAGCGCGCTTCAGGTTCTGATCAGCAAGCACAGCTTCAGCCTGAGCAGCCACCAGATCGGCAGTCTCAATGCTGTTTTCCAGCTGAAGAAGGACAGTGCCCTTCTTTACTTCCTGATTGGCGGTGAATTCGATTTTATCAACGATACCATTGACCTGAACTGTCAGATCGACACCATTGATTGCATTGGCAGAACCAATCGCTTCAATGCCTGGAGTCCAGACGCCCGGCTCAAGCGTGACAGTCGAAACCGTCTTGGCAGGCTGCTGCATATTCGCGAAGAAATCCTTGATCGCCTGCGTTCTGAACAGGTTGAAACCAACGAGCCCCCCCACGACGATCACGAGAAAAATTATTGCCAGAATGAGGCGTTTGATCATTGCGGATGCACTCCAGGGTGTCGTTGGCGTGCTTCCTTTATGTTCCTCACAATTTGGTCGCACGTATTTTACTTGAATATCAGATGAAAATAACTGTACCGTCTGGACGGTATTGTCAACTATCGAACTGTCAGGAGACCATAGGAATTGCACACAAAGAATAAGGTCTCTTCGCGAGAGCGCATTTTGCGCGCAGCAGTGGAACTCGCCCAAGAGGTCGGACCAGCACATATATCTCTCGACGCGGTTGCCGCCCGCGCGGGCCTCTCAAAAGGAGGATTGCTTTACTCGTTTCCAACGAAAGCAAAGCTGCTTGAGGGCGTGGTCGAAGAGTATATGAAAGAGCATGAACGTGCGATGGAGGTTCAGGAACGCCTGCAGAGCGGAGATAAAAACCGTGTCGCGCGTGCTTTTTTTGATGTTTATCGCGTTCAGGCTGACGATGAGCCACCGGCCAGCGGAATTCTTGCTGCGCTGGTCGAGAACCCGGATTTCATGATCCCGGTCAGACATTATCACCGGGCCGTACTTGATCGGATGCTAAAAGACGCTTCCGACTCCAATCTCGTTTTGATTACTTATCTTGCGCTTTCCGGACTTGAATGCGGCCGCTTGCTTGATTGTGACATCGTAAGCGAAGAAGAGCGCCATTCCGTCATCTGCCGTCTGGAAAAGCTGCTCGAAGCTGGATAGGTTTATAGCATTTCCAGCAAAAGTCCGAAGTAGTTTTGCGTCGGATAATGCGTAAAAACAAACAGTTACAGCGGTTTCAACGATTCATTTTTAACTGAAACCGCTGTAATAGATACAAAAAACGCGCCTTAGAGGCGCGCTTTACAACTCTAACAGAGATGAAAATCAAAGGGCTGGTATGTCGCCCCTTTCCCATCCGGCTGTTGTTTCAGCCGCGAAGTCTTCAAAACGACCTTCAGCGATTGCCGCCCGAATGCCCTGCATGAGATACTGGTAATAGGCCAGATTGTTCCATGTCAGCAGCATCCCGCCCAGTGCTTCACCCGATTTGACCAGATGATGCAGATAAGCGCGGCTGTAATCACGCGACGCCGGGCAGTTTGATTCTGGATCAAGCGGACGATGATCATCGGCATGACGCGCATTGCGCAGGTTCACCTTGCCAAAGCGCGTGAACGCCAGACCATGACGACCAGCACGCGTCGGCATCACACAATCAAACATGTCGATACCGCGGGCGACCGATTTCAGAATGTCATCCGGCGTGCCAACGCCCATCAGATAGCGTGGCTTTTCTGTAGGCAGAATGGGGCAAACCACTTCGAGCATCTCGAGCATGACATTCTGCGGTTCACCAACCGCCAGACCACCAACGGAATAGCCTTTGAGGTCCATCGCCTTCAATGCTTCAGCCGAGCGCTCACGCAGGCGCGCATTGTCACCGCCCTGCACGATGCCGAACATCGCCTTTCCAGCCTGTGTGCCGAACGCCACCTTGCAGCGTTCTGCCCAGCGCAGCGACAATTCCATTGCGCGCTCGGTGTTCTTTTCAGGCGATGGCAGCGCTACGCATTCATCGAGCTGCATCTGAATATCGCTATCAAGCAGCCCCTGAATTTCGATGGAGCGCTCCGGCGTCATTTCATAAGGCTTGCCGTCGATATGCGAGCGGAAAGTCACACCGTTTTCGTTAAGCTTGCGGAGCTGCGCGAGCGACATGACCTGAAAGCCGCCGGAATCGGTCAGAATTGGGCCTTTCCAGCCGCCGAATTCATGCAGACCACCAAGACGAGCAACGCGTTCCGCACCCGGACGCAGCATTAGATGATAGGTGTTGCCGAGAATGATGTCGGCTCCCAAATCCTTCACCTGATCCATATACATGGCCTTGACGGTTCCGGCTGTGCCAACTGGCATGAAGGCAGGCGTACGCACCACGCCGCGCGGCATGGAAATTTCGCCCTGACGGGCTGCGCCATCACGCGCAAGCACTTTGAATTCAAAATTTTCGCTGGTCATGCCGTGTCTCTAATGAATTATGCCGAAAAAGGGAACCGTTTCATTTCCTCTCAAGAAGAGAGGAGTCTCCATAGGAATAGAAGCGGTAGCCTGTCTCGATTGCGCGCTTATAAGCGTCCTGCATCGTCTCAAAGCCACTAAAGGCCGAAACAAGCATGAAGAGCGTCGAGCGCGGCAGATGGAAATTAGTCATCAGCAGATCGACCGCCCGGAACTTATAGCCCGGTGTGATGAAAATATCGGTCGGGCCCGCCCATGGGCGAATGATGCCATCTTCACCGGCAGCGCTCTCGATCAGGCGCAGCGATGTTGTGCCGACACAGATTACCCGGCCGCCTCGGGCATGAACGGCATTCAGCGCATCGGCAGTTTCCTGCGAAACGTAACCGATCTCGGAATGCATCTTGTGGTCCGTCGTGTCGTCGGCTTTGACGGGCAGAAATGTGCCCGCCCCTACATGCAGCGTCACGAAATGTTCTTCGATGCCACGATCACGGATTTTTTTGAGCAGATCGGGTGTGAAATGCAACCCGGCAGTCGGGGCAGCAACAGCCCCTTCCTCACGCGCATAAACAGTCTGATAATCGCTGCGGTCGCGCTCATCCTCAGCGCGCTTGGATGCGATATAAGGCGGCAAAGGAATATGGCCGACCGAAGCAATGGCTTCATCCAACATCGCGCCAGAGAGGTCGAACACCAGCAGAACTTCGCCAGCGTCACCCTTTTCGGCAACGGTTGCGTCGAGTGTTCCGAGGAAGCAGCTTGAACCGGAATGACCGAAACGGATGCGGTCGCCTTCCTTCACGCGCTTGGCAGGACGCAGGAATGCCTTCCAGCGATCAGGGCCGGTACGCATGTGAAGCGTCGCACTCACCTGCGAAATATTGCCATCGCGCTCGCGCATACCTTCAAGTTGTGCAGGAATGACTTTTGTATCGTTGAAAACGAGCGCATCGCCCGGCTGCAACAGATCAGGCAGCTCGAATACCTGTCGATCTTCGAATGGCTGACCGGGACGCACGCGCAAAAGCTTGGCGTGGTCGCGCGGTTCGGCTGGACGCAGAGCAATGCTCTTTTCCGGCAAATCGAAATCGAAAAGATCAACACGCATCATAAACCTCATCAAAGCATTTCAAACTTCAGAAATGCATCAAAGCAAGAGCGGCCCCGGCAAAACCGGAGCCGCTATATTTCTATAGAAACGACAGAATTAGATGTCTGCAGCGATGCGTGCAGTTACGATCACGTCTGGATCGGTAACAGGTTCGCCGCGCTTGATCTTGTCGACATTGTCCATGCCTTCGATAACCTGACCCCATACGGAGTACTGACGGTCAAGCCATGGAGCGTCGGTGAAGCAGATGAAGAACTGCGAATTTGCCGAGTTCGGGTTCTGCGAACGAGCCATCGAAGCAGTGCCGCGCTTGTGCGAGGTGTTCGAGAATTCAGCCTTTAGGTCAGGCTTGTCCGAACCGCCCATACCAGCACGCGAGCCATTGAAATGCGCGCCGCCCGTCTTGCCGAACTTCACGTCGCCGGTCTGCGCCATGAAACCGTCGATAACGCGGTGGAACACAACGCCGTCATAAGCGCCTTCGCGTGCCAGTTCCTTGATGCGTTCGACATGGCCAGGAGCCAGATCAGGGAAGAGTTCGAGAACGACATTGCCCTTGGTGGTTTCAAGAACGAGCGTGTTTTCCGGGTCTTTGTAAGCCATCGGGCCTCTCCTATTGAGCGTATCCCCAAAAGTTTGAATCATTTTTTGGGACAGGGATACGTGTTGAATTTAGAGCGCATCCCGAAAAGTGTGAAACAATTTTCAGATAAGATGCGCGTTAAAACAGATATTTAGAGCGCTGATCTGTTTCAATCAGATCGAAAAGCGCTCTAAAACTCATTTCTTTTCGATCGTGGCTTTGATGATCTTGTCAGGGCTTTCGACCGAACCATTATCGGATTCACTTCCCTTTTTGATCTTATCAACCACGTCCATGCCACTGACAACCTTGCCAACAACCGTGTACTGGCCGTTCAGGAATGCGCCATCATTGAACATGATGAAGAACTGCGAGTTGGCGGAATTCGGGTCCTGGCTGCGCGCCATACCAACCGTGCCACGCACAAATGGTTCCTGCGAAAATTCAGCCGGAATGTTCGGCAGTTCAGAACCACCGGTACCAACGCGCGATGCATTGAAGCCCTTGTCAACGTTACCGAACTTCACATCACCGGTCTGAGCCATGAAGCCGGGAATCACGCGATGGAAAGCCACGCCGTTGTAAGCGCCTTCCTGAGCCAGCTTTTCAATCTGTGCGACATGCTTTGGCGCAAGGTTTGGGCTCAGCTCAATAGCGACATTGCCGTCTTTGAGCTGCAGATTGAGGGTGTCAGCAGCAAAGGCCGCACCTTGAGAAAACGCAACAATGCTGGCTGCGACAAGCGCCGAACGAACGAATGACATAATCGAGAAACTCCCTGAATCAGGATTTGAATTTTGATTCCAGCGCAGCCGCAACAGCTGCAGGAACGAAGGGCTTTATATCGCCTCCCATTGAGGCAATCTGGCGAACCAATGTGGCAGTAATCGTGCGCACAGCAGGATCGGCTGGCAGAAAGACGGTTTGCAATTCCGGCGCCATCGTTCCATTCATGCCCGCCATCTGCATTTCATAATCGAGATCGGTGCCATCGCGCAGACCACGCACCATGAGCTTGGCGCCATGCTTACGCGCAGCATCAATGACAAGGGCATCAAACGAAATCACGGAAACGCGCTTCGCGTCAGCCCCAAGCAAAGCCTTGGCGCTTGCATTGATAAGCTCGACACGTTCTTCAAAACTGAACAGCGGCTTCTTGCCCGGATGCACGCCAATAGCGACGATAACCTGATCGGCAAGACGCAGCGTGCCTTTCAGAACATCCATATGGCCATTGGTGACCGGGTCGAATGAACCCGCATAAATCGCGATCGTCATTTCTTCCAGCTAGCCTTTTCTCATCAGATTTTCAACAACAACCACAATTGAAAGAAATCAGAAACCAAGAAAACAGATGAATGCGATATGAACAACGATTTCACGAGAAGTTCACAACCGATTTACCAAGATAGGCGCAAGTTTGGTGCAACCTTTTCGCTTCTGAAGCGTATCTATAACGAAAGGATACCGCGATGATGATATTTCTTCTGGCATTATCCATGATGGTAGCAATGGCTGCATCGGCGATTGTTTTGCTTCTGGAAGAGAATGAAGCGAAGCGCCAACGCGTACGTCCCGCCGCTTTTAGTCTAAGCGCCATGCGTAAACTGAGTTCGCATTAAGTACAGTTTTGAGTTTCCAGAGATCGCCAGTTCCCTCCAGTCCTGGCATCTGAAAAAGGCCGATGGTGAACCATCGGCCTTTTTATTTGGAACATGAAATCCCCTGATACTGCTTGCATCAGGGAATTTCCTTTATTCTTCGCCACCAGCTGCAGGCGCATCACCTTCAGCTGCGGTTTCATCAACCTCGGCAGCGCCATTCTCTTCATCGCTTTCGGTTTCCGAAATGCGCTCGACCGAGACGACCTTTTCGCCGTCAGCCGTATTGAAGATCGTGACACCCTTGGTCGAGCGTCCAGCGATACGAATGCCGCCAACCGGCACGCGGATCAGCTGACCACCATCGGAAACCAGCAGGATCTGATCGCTTGCCTCGACCGGGAACAGAGCTACCAGCTTGCCGATTTCGTCGGTTTTCGACGTATCGGTTGCACGGATACCCTTACCGCCACGGCCAGAAACGCGGAACTCATAAGACGAGGAACGCTTGCCGTAGCCATACTCACTAACCGTGAGAACGGTCTGCTCGCGAGCCTTGAGTTCCTGATAGAGCTCTTCGGAAAGATCGGCTTCCACCGCAACTTCTTCACCGACAACAACGATATCATCGGCGTCGTCTGCACCCTGTGCCCGACGTTCAGCAATCGAGCGCTTGAGATAAGCGGCGCGCTGCGAAGCGTCTGCATCAACGTGGTGCAGAATTGCCATAGAGATGACCTTATCGCCTTCCGCCAGATTGATACCGCGCACGCCGATCGAGTTACGACCAGCAAAGACGCGAACATCCGTGACAGGGAAGCGAATGCACTGGCCACCAGCACAGGTCAGAAGCACGTCGTCGAATTCCGTACAGGTATCGACCGAGAGGATTTCATCACCCTCGTCTTCGAGCTTCATCGCGATCTTGCCGTTACGGTTGACCTGAACGAAGTCCGACAGCTTGTTACGGCGAACCGTACCGCGCGTGGTCGAGAACATGACGTCGAGATTTGCCCAGGATTCTTCATCCTCCGGCAGCGGCATGATCGTGGTAATACGCTCGCCCTGCTGCAATGGCAGCATATTGATGAGTGCCTTGCCACGCGACTGCGGATTACCGACTGGCAGACGCCAGACTTTTTCCTTGTAGACGATACCGCGCGAGGAGAAGAACAGCACCGGCGTATGCGTATTGGCGACGAACAGACGGGTTACGAAATCCTCATCCTTCGTTGCCATGCCGGAGCGGCCCTTGCCGCCACGACGCTGCGCACGATAAGTCGCCAACGGCACACGCTTGATATAACCGGCATGGCTGACGGTGACGACCATATCTTCGCGAGCGATGAGGTCTTCATCGTCCATTTCGGCGCCGCCAAGACCAAACTCGGTACGGCGCGGCGTAGCGAACTCGTCACGAACGGCAATCATCTCTTCCTTGACGATTGTCATAACGCGAATGCGCGAGCCAAGAATCTCCAGATAATCGCGGATTTCTTCGCCGATCTTGTTCAGCTCGTCCGCAACTTCATCGCGGCCAAGTGCTGTCAGGCGCTGCAAGCGAAGATCAAGAATAGCACGCGCCTGTTCTTCCGAGAGGTTATACGTGTTATCGTCGTTGATCGCATGACGCGGATCATCGATAAGACGGATCAGCGGTGCCACATCGGCGGCAGGCCAACGACGTTCCATCAACTGCTCACGCGCGGTTGCCGGATCTGGCGCACGACGAATGAGAGCGATAATCTCGTCAATATTAGCAACTGCGATCGCAAGACCAACCAACACATGCGCGCGATCACGCGCCTTGTTGAGCAGGAACTTGGTGCGGCGCGTTACCACTTCTTCACGGAACGCCACGAAAGCGCGCAGCATGTCGAGAAGATTGAGCTGTTCCGGCTTGCCGCCATTCAGCGCCACCATGTTGCAGCCAAACGAGGTCTGCAGCGGCGTGTAGCGATAAAGCTGGTTCAGCACGACATCGGCAACAGCATCGCGCTTGAGCTCGACCACAACGCGATAGCCATCGCGGTCCGATTCATCGCGCAGATCAGAAATGCCCTCGATACGCTTGTCGCGCACCAGTTCGGCCATTTTCTCGATCATCGAAGCCTTGTTCACCTGATACGGTATCTCGGTGATGATAATAGCTTCACGGTCGCCGCGCATTGGCTCAATCGCCACGCGACCGCGCATAATAACGGAACCACGACCCGTGCTGTAAGCCGAGTTGATGCCGGCACGCCCAAGGATAATACCACCGGTCGGGAAATCCGGACCAGGAATGATTTCCATGACTTCTTCCAGCTCAAGAGCCGGATTGTCGATCAGCGCTACGCAGCCATCAATGACTTCGCCAAGATTGTGCGGCGGAATATTGGTTGCCATACCAACCGCAATACCGCCCGAACCATTGACAAGCAGGTTTGGAAAGCGGGCAGGCAGAACCATAGGTTCCCGCTCGCGGCCATCATAGTTGTCCTGAAAATCAACCGTATCCTTGTCGATATCCGACAGAAGGGATTCGGTGACTTTTTCCAGACGGCATTCGGTATAACGCATCGCCGCTGGCGGATCGCCATCGATGGAACCGAAATTACCCTGTCCGTCCACAAGTGGATCGCGCAAGGAGAAGTCCTGCGCCATACGCACCAAGGCGTCATAAATAGAAGAGTCGCCGTGTGGATGGTATTTACCCATCACTTCACCGATCACACCTGCCGACTTTCGGTAGGGGCGATTGTAAGCGAGGTTCATCTCGTTCATGGCGTGGAGAATACGGCGATGTACGGGCTTCAAGCCATCGCGCACATCAGGCAGAGCACGGCTCACGATAACGCTCATTGCGTAATCGAGATAGGAGCGCTGCATCTCCTCAATAATGGAAATCGGTTCGATACCTGTAGGGCCGCTTGGGCCGCCATCCATATCTTCGGAACCGGGTGGAGGTGTTTGATCTGACACTATTCAGATATCTTTCTCAACAGAATCGATAAAGTCACTTTATAGAATAAAACGTCACAAAACGCCAATTTCGGGGCCATTTCAACCGGCGAATTTCATTCATCGAATCAATAACTTGAAAGATATTCACATAAAGATCGCGCAATGATGTTGCCTGAGCGTGCGCTTTGCGTCGACCGAGCGCCACTCATCGGCTACAATCCGTTTCACAAATCAGGCAGAGAATACCAACAAAAGGGGCGAGTTTAGCATGGGGTTCTACGATACGGTTTTCAGCGCCTTCGTCACCCTCCTCGTCACCATTGATCCGCCCGGTCTCGCGCCACTGTTTCTGGCACTCACACCCGGCATGGATCGCAACCATCGCGGACAGGTCGCGCTGCGCGCATCCATCATCGGCTTCATCGTTATGGCGCTGTTTGCGATTGCTGGCGCGCAGATACTCGGCATGTTCGGCATCAGCATCGGCGCCTTCCGTGTTGCAGGTGGCCTGCTTCTCTTCTGGATCGCTTTCGAGATGATTTTCGAAAAGCGAACCGAGCGTAAGGAAAAGAGCGCCGAAGTTGCCATTACCAAGGACCATATCCGTAATATCGCGGCATTCCCGCTGGCCATTCCGCTGATCGCAGGTCCGGGTGCTATTTCGGCTATCGTGCTGACATCAGATTCTTTTGACGGCATCGGTCCCCGTGCCGCCCTTCTCGGCGTCATAGCCGTCTGTTTGCTGATTACCTATTTCGTGTTGCTGCTCGCAGAACGCGTCGACCGGTTTCTTGGCGAAACCGGCCGTTCTATTCTGACCCGTCTGCTCGGTGTGATCCTCGCAGCACTTGCGGTTCAGTTTGTGGCAGATGGCGTTAAGACGCTCATCAATGGTTAGAGCACATCCCGAAAAGTGCGAAGCGGTTTTCGGGGTGTGCTTTAGGCCGATTTCATCGCCTTCTTGCCAATCATCGCGTGGCGAAGCTTGGACGAGAACCAGTCGATAACAGCGACAGCGATCAGGATCATGATGATCAGGAAGGAAACGTCCTGAAGATTGAGAACCTTGATCTGCTCAGCCAGATGCGCGCCGATGCCGCCTGCCCCAACGATACCGATGATGGTTGCCGAACGGGTATTTGACTCAAAGAAGTAAAGCACCTGACTGCCGATCAGCGGCAGAACCTGCGGCAACACGCCGAAGCGATGGCCGTGCAGTTTGCTGCCGCCTGATGAGACAACTCCCTCCACCGGCTTCTTGTCAGCGCCTTCAATGGCTTCCGAGAACAGCTTGCCGAATGCTCCGAAATCAGAGCAGGCAATTGCGAGAATACCGGCAAACGGTCCGAGACCCACAACCGACACCCAGATCAGTGCCCAGATCAGCGTATCGACGCCACGAATGGTATCGAGGAAGCGACGGATGCCGAAATGTAGGAACACATTCGGGATGACGTTCTTCGCAGCAAGAAAGCCGAATGGGAAAGCAAGAATTGCCGCCAGCAATGTGCCGAGATAGGCAATTGCCAGCGTTTCCATCATCGACCCCAGATAAAGGCTGAAACGCCCGCCGGACGATGGCGGCATCATCATAAGCGTGAAATCGCCGAGGCGACCCAGGCCATTGAGAATGCGCAGCAGCGAAAAATCGAGCCAGTAGAAAGCGAACCAGACGGAAGCAATCAAAGCTACGGTTAAAATCGCCAGATTTCGCCAGGCACGCGTGTTTCCGAACAATTCGGCATGTTCTGCCCGAAGCTCCTTTTCATGCGCGTGCGCCTCACGGGAGAGACTTTGTGCAATATCGGTCATAATTCTCTCTTTTGTTTGAGCATGATCTTTTCCGAAAACCGGTTCCCACTTTTCGGGATCACGCTCCTCAACCAATACGGCCCAAAAGCGCATGGCGAATACGCTGTGTAATGAGATCGATGGCAACAATGGTCACGATAATCAAAAGCAGAATGGCGCTGACATCGCTGTAATAGAACTGACGGATCGAAGTCAGCAGTTCCTGCCCGATACCGCCCGCACCCACAAAACCCATAACTGAAGCGCCGCGCACATTGATCTCAAAACGCAGCAGGCCATAGGACGCAAAATTTGCGGCGACTTGCGGAAGCACGGCGAAGCGGATGACCTGAAAGCCAGAACCACCCGATGCACGAATGCCTTCCACCGGACGCATATCGATGTTCTCAACAACTTCGGAGAACAATTTGCCCAGCGCTCCCGTTGTATGAAGCATCAGCGCCAGCACACCGGCCATCGGCCCAAGACCGAAAGCGATGACGAAAAGCAGCGCGAACACGATTTCGGGAACCGTACGCAGCAGCTCAAGCCCGCGGCGAACGACGAAACGCACCGTCGAATTGGGAGCCATGTTGGATGACGCCGCAAATGACGCGGCAAAAGCGATGATGCCGCCGATTAATGTTGCCAGATAGGCAATGAGCAGCGTCTCAAACAGCATCTTGAGCCAGCCGCCGAGATTCCAGTACCAGGCAGCGAGATCGCCCCAGAAATTGGCAATCGTCAGATCCGGCAGGATGCGGCCAAGATAGCTTGTAAAGCGAAAGAGATTTTCGACCAGAGTGCCCGGCCGAACATCGGCAACGACGGAGGCAGCAATGGCGACAACGACGAGCGCAAGGAGGAGCGCGATACCGTAGAGACGCCGTTTGCCGACTTCTCTCCGATAATCGGCAAGCAGGCTTTTTGCTCCGTTGCCGTCGAGTGAGGATACCGTCATGCGATCTTTCCTATAAAAATGCCCGGAACGGGTTACGTTCCGGGCACTTCAATTGTTCTACGGATTAAGACTTGCGAGCCTTGTCGTTGAACTTGAGCATCTCGATGATTGGCTCATATTCCTTGGCTTCGGTCGCTACGAATTCCTTATCCTTGCCGTCGGAAAGAGCGTCAAAGCCAGCCTTGTCCTTGGTTGGCATGTCGAGGAAAGCCTGCTTGATGTCAGCCTTGAGCTGATCTGGCAGGGTGCTGAGAACCGCAAATGGGCCTTCTGGAAGAAAGTCCGACTTGAAGATGATGCGGAAATCACCCTTCGTCATTGCCTTGCCGTTTGCATCCTTGAGAACGCCGCGGCTGACCATGCGGGTCAGGTTGGAATCGTCTTCCGAGTTCCAGGAGTTTGCAGCAGCGTCTGCGGTGCCCTGTGCGAGAGCGAGAACTGCGTTTTCGTGGCTGCCAGCAAAGAAGTTCTTACCAAAGAACGTATCGACGCTATAGCCATCGCGGTTCAAGAAGAAGCGTGGCGCGTTGTTGCCCGATGTCGAGTTAGGATCGACGAGAGCAATCGCTTTGCCCTTGAGGTCATCCATCTTCTGGTAAGGGCTGTCGGCGCGAACATAAACAACCGAATAATAGCCGTTTACGCCGGTGTCATGACGCTGGTTGACGAGCGGAGTGGTTTCAACGCCAGTCATCACAGCGCGGGCGTAAGAAGCCGGGCCATAGAATGCGATCTGAATGTTGCCAGCGCGCTGACCTTCGATAACAGCCGCATAGTCATTAGCAACGCGCAGCGTAACCTTCGTGCCGAGTTCCTTGCCGAGGTAAGCTGCCAGAGGCGCATAACGGTCGGAAGTGGTCGAAGCGTTTTCAGCTGGGATCACGCCCAGAACGATTTCTGGATAATCCTTGCTCCAGTCTGCAGCCTGTGCAGTGGAAGCCATCATCGGCATGGTCAGCGTAGCGGTAAGCGCAGCAGCCGCCAGAAAGTTTCTACGGTTAAGCATAGGTATCTCCTGTTAATCCCTGATTTTGGAGCGTAATTTTTTCCGGAGCTTTGTGCGCTCAGGCGGAAAGCTGGCGCAGAACGGCTTCGGCCGACTGCGGAACTGGCATTGGCATTGTTTCAGCCTGTTCATCGGCATCGATGACGTCATCGGCTTCCATGCCGTAAAGGTCGCGTGATGCCATATCGGTCAGCATCGACGGTGTGCCGCGGAATACGATCTTGCCGGCAGACATGCCGACGAGGCGGTCGCAATAGCTGCGCGCAATATCGAGCGAGTGCAGATTGCAGAGAACCGTGATGCCATATTCGCGATTGATGCGACGCAAAGCGTCCATGACGCTGCGGGTATTGCGCGGATCGAGCGATGCAATCGGCTCGTCTGCGAGAATGATGCGCGGCTGCTGAACAAGTGCACGGGCAATGGCCACGCGCTGCTGCTGACCACCCGAAAGCTCGTCAGCGCGATGCGCTGCAAGATGCGCAATATCGAATTGCTGCAACGCCGAAAGAGCGATCAAACGCTCTTCATCGCTCCAGATACGCAGGAGCGACTTAGGCGTCGAAACATAGTTGAGACGCCCCATCAAAACATTGGTCAGAACATCAAGACGATCAACCAGATTGAAATGCTGGAAAATCATCGCGCATTGTGCGCGCCAATCGCGCAATCCCGAACCCTTGAGCCCGGTAACGTCGCGACCATCCCAGTGAATTGTTCCCTCTGAAGGCTCAACAAGGCGATTGATCATACGCAGCAGCGTCGACTTTCCCGCGCCCGAGCGACCAATAATTCCAACAAACGAGCCCGGCTCGATCTCGAGGTCAACACCCGAAACCGCCACCTTATCATTATAGCGGCGCGTTACGTTTTTTAGTTGAAGCATGAATTCGTCTCCATTCATGCTCACTATTGATCCGTTCAATGACACTGCAATGAACGGACCATGACGTTTGTGTAAACTTACATTCCACTTTAAGATTTTAATTTAGGCAATTGTTTTAATGCTCATTTCCTGCAGGTGACGCAGGAAGGCATCTGTGGAAGCAGCGACTTCACCTGAATTGTCTATTATGACGACATCGTCTGCACCGTCATCGAAGCTCACTTCACGCTTAAGTCGCAAAGCGATTTCTTCTCGACTTTCACGTCCGCGCGATGCAAGCCGCTCTGCAAGTACTTCCGGCCTAGCTGAAATGACGACCACGGACCGTTCCGAATAAAGCCTGCGGATATCGCCAAGTACACGCCGCGAGACATTGGCAATCACCACGATACCGTCGGCGATTTCATCATCAAGCGATTTCGGCAATCCATAGCTCAGGCCATGCGCCTGCCAGTGCAGCGCGAAAGCACCCTCGCCTGCGGCTTTCGTAAACGCTGTTTCATCCAGACTGTCGTGATCTTCCGTGCCCGGCATTTGCGGACGCGTGATGATCCGGCGCACAAAATGAAACCGCGTGTCGCCCGCAAGAGCCACACGCGCTGCATCCATAATCGTGTCTTTGCCGGCCCCACTGGGGCCGACAACGGCAACGAAACAGCCTTTCGGCGTATCGGATTGCATCTGCATCAAAGCACCCGTTCGCCTTCGCGCCAGACAGTGCGCACAACCGGAATTGCACCTTTCGGACGCACACGAACCAAATCGGCACGCTTTCCGATAGCGATTTCGCCGCGATCATCCATAGCCATGGCATCAGCCGGGTTCTTGGTTACGAGGCGGACAGCCTGTGGCAGCGCAATCGGACGCTCCCCCGAAGCAAGGCCGAAAGCCGACTGAATGAGGCTGAACGGAATGTAATCCGATGACAGAATGTCGAGGCTGCCATTATCGACGAGATCGCGTGCAGCGATATTGCCGGAATGCGAGCCACCGCGCACAATATTGGGCGCGCCCATCAGAATGGAAAGGCCTGCACCTTTTGAGGCACTGGCTGCTTCCATCGTGGTCGGAAACTCGGCGATCCGCACACCATGGTCGAGTGATTCATCGACATGCGCGCTGGTCGCATCATCATGGCTGGCCAGCACGATGCTGCGCGCTGCTGCCAGTTCGGCAATGGCGCGACGATGTTTGGCCGAATAGGCGTCAGAATCCGCCATACGCTTCTCACAATGCACCCGGAACTCCTCATCCGTGAGCTTCATCTTGCGCATGTAATAAGTGCGATACGTATTAAGATCAACGAATTGACGCTGTCCCGGTGCATGATCCATCAGCGAAGCGAGTTTAACGCGGTCATCGCCTGCGAAAAGCTCGAATGTTTCAAGGCAATCTGCTGAGGATACTTCGCAGCGCAGGTGCAGAAAGTGGTCTGCACGCAGGCGATTTTCGCGAACACCGCTTTCGATGGCGTCCGCAAGCATCCGCATATCCTTGCCCACGAAGTCACGGTCATAATCAGAACCAACGCGCATCGCATCGAAAACTGTCGTGATGCCCGATGCTGCAACCTGCGCATCATGCGCCTGAACCGCTGCATCGACATTCCAGCGCACCTTTGGACGCGGCGCGTAATGGCTTTCCAGCTGATCGGTATGCAGCTCGATGAGGCCCGGAATGACATAATCGCCATCCATGTCATCGCCGCCGTTGGTATTGCCCTGATCGATGGCGGCAATTTTGCCATCACGGATCAGGATAGAACCGGTAACAATCTCATCAGCAAGCACGATCTGCGCATTTTTCAGAACGGTTTCATTAGCCATTGGATAGCTCTTTCATGACCGCATTCGTATTAGCGGCCGTTTCATATTTCGAGAGGAAAGCTTCAATATCGAGCGCGCGGAAATCATCGAGCGCTTGGCGCAGACGATCATGGCTCCAGTCCCACCAGGCCAGTCGATCCAGACGATTGCCGGTCGCAGCGTCGAAGCGTTCACGAATGAGACGCGCCGGGACACCACCAACAATTGTATAGGGCGCCACGTCCCTGCTCACGACAGCTCCGGCACCGACAACCGCACCATTGCTAACCGTCACACCCGGCAAGATGGTGGAGCCATGGCCGAGCCATGTGTCGTGACCAATTTTCACGGCATTGCCGCGACGCCAATCAAAGAACTCCGTCTCATCCTTTTCTTCCGGCCAGTAATCACCGGCGCGATAGGTGAAATGATGCAACGTCGGACGCCATGTCGGATGATTGGTGGCGTTGATACGCACATGGCTGGCGATGTTGGAAAACTTGCCGATCTCAGCACACCAGATTTCGCAATCGATACCGAGATAGGAATAGTCGTCCAGCACAGTTTCCGACACACGGCTGCGCGCGCCGATCTCGGTATATCGACCGAGCTTGCTACCGTTTACTTCAGCCGTTTCGTGAACCAGTGGTTCTACTGAGAGCTTGGTCATGCTGCTGCCTTCGGCGAGAAAGCGGTTACGTCGATAATGCGATCAGCAACCTGTTCACGCACATCTTCATCGTGGAAAATGCCAAGCATTGCGACGCCTTGCGCCTTCTTGGCCTTGATGAGATCAACAACGACTGCCCTGTTTTTGGCATCGAGCGAAGCTGTCGGCTCATCAAGCAGCAACACCGGATGGTCCGTGATGAAACCGCGCGCAATATTCACGCGCTGCTGCTCACCGCCGGAGAAGGTTGCAGGTGGCAATACCCAGAGCCGTTCCGGCAGGTTGAGCTGCGCGAGCAATTCGCTTGCACGATTGCGAGCAGCATCGCGATCAACACCACGAGCCACCAATGGCTCCGCAACGACATCGATTGCCGCCACGCGCGGCAATGTGCGCAGGAACTGGCTGACATAACCAATCGTATCACGCCGAACGGCCAGCACTTCGCGCGGATCGGCTGTTGCCAGATCCACCATACGGTCTTCGTGACGAATGAGGATAGAACCTGCATTCACGGCGTAGTTGCCATAAACCATCTTGAGAATGGAGCTTTTACCAGCACCGGAAGGTCCGCCAAGCACGGCGCATTCGCCTGCTTCCAGATTGAAGTCCACGCCACTTACGACTGGCAACTGAATGCCACCCTGCAAATGCATCGTGAACGTCTTCGCCAGACCCGACACGGCCAGCGGAGAGGATGTTCTAACTTGTGTCATTTCTCACCTCACGCATGAAGTTTCGCTAATTTACGAACAACACGCTGCAAACATCTGTTTTAATTTACTAAACCTGCAGAATAGACGACACGAGCAGCTGCGTGTAAGGCGCTTGCGGGTCATCCAGAACGCGGTCTGTCAGGCCCTGTTCGACAATATGGCCGTCTTTCATGACCATGATGCGATGGGACAGAAGACGCGCCACTGCGAGGTCGTGGGTCACGATGACAACCGAAAGGCCGAGATCGCTCACCAAACCGCGCAGCAGGTCGAGAAGACGTGCCTGCACGGACACGTCGAGACCGCCAGTCGGTTCATCCATGAAAACAAGACGCGGCGCTGTGACGAGATTGCGCGCAATCTGCAGACGCTGACGCATACCGCCGGAGAAAGCGCGGGGCTGGTCGTCGATGCGGTCAGCAGCGATTTCGACACGTCCGAGCCATTCAGTTGCCGTGTTGCGAATATTGCCATAATGGCGCTCGCCAACAGCCATCAGCCGTTCACCGACATTGGCACCCGCCGAAACTGTCATGCGCAGACCGTCCGAAGGATTCTGATGCACGAAGCCCCAGTCGGTACGCATCAGAAAGCGGCGTTCAGCCTCTCCGATCTTGTAAAGATCGCGGAACTCGCCATCACGCATTCGATATTCCACGCTGCCCGATGTCGGTTCCAGACGTGTCGCCAGACAGTTGAGCAAAGTCGTCTTGCCCGAACCCGATTCACCGACGATGGCCAGCACTTCGCCCGGCCACAGCGAGAAATCGATATCCGCGCAACCGCGACGACTGCCATAAAACTTCGAGAGATTGCTGACTTTCAGCAGAGGTTCGACGCTCATTTCAATACTCATTTCAGGGCTCCCTTGGCTGCGGCCTCATTGTTCGCTGCCAGATGACCAAAGTGGCCATTCGCCTGACGATCTTCACAATAATCGGTATCGGAGCAGACAAACATCGAGCCGCCACGGTCATCGAGCACGACTTCGTCCAGATAGACGCCGCGTGCGCCACACAATGCGCAAGGCTGTTTGAATTTCTGCACTTCAAATGGATGATCCTCGAAATCGAGGCTCACGACATCCGTATAAGGCGGTACGGCATAGATGCGCTTTTCACGACCGGCACCAAACAGCTGCAAAGCTGGCGACATATGCATCTTTGGATTGTCGAACTTGGGCGTCGGCGACGGTGCCATGACATAGCGCCCTTCGATCATCACCGGATAATCATAGGTCTTGGCGATATGGCCATGGCGCGCGATATCCTCGTAAAGCTTCACATGCATGAGGCCATATTCGGCAAGCGCGTGCATCTTGCGCGTTTCGGTTTCACGCGGTTCCAGAAAACGCAGCGGCTCAGGAATTGGCACCTGATAGACAATCACCTGCCCTTCAGTCAGCGGATATTCCGGAATGCGGTGACGTGTCTGGATGATAGTCGCCTCACCCGTATGGGTGGTCACGGCAACATCTGCAGTTTTCTGGAAGAATGCCCGGATGGAAACGGCATTGGTCGTATCATCAGCGCCCTGATCGATAACTTTGAGTACATCATCCTGACCGAGAATTGCCGCCGTCACCTGCACACCGCCTGTGCCCCAGCCATAAGGCATCGGCATTTCACGGCTTGCGAACGGAACCTGATAGCCCGGAATAGCAATGGCTTTCAGGATAGCACGACGGATCATCCGCTTTGTCTGCTCGTCCAGATAGGCGAAATTGTAATTGGCTAGATCGCTCATTCTGCTGCTTCCTTGCCTGCGGCAATATTGGCTGCTGCTTCCTTGCCTGTGCCGTTATTGGCTGCTGCTTCGGTTGCCAAAACTTCAGTCTCGTTGTTCGCTTGTTCATATTCCGCACGCATACGGCGGATTAGATCGAGCTCAGCCTGAAAGTCCACGTAATGGGGCAATTTCAGATGCTCTACGAAGCCCGTCGACTGCACATTGTCGGAATGGGAAATGACGAATTCTTCGTCCTGCGCGGGTGCTGTCACATCCGCATCGAATTCGCGGACACGCAGCGCCCGGTCGCAAAGCGACATCGACATGGCTTTGCGCTCGCTTTGTCCGAACACCAGACCGTAGCCACGGGTGAATTGTGGTGCCTGCTTGGACGAGCCTTTGAACTGGCTCACCATCTGGCATTCGGTCAGCTGAACACGGCCAAGCGAAACGGCAAAGCCGAGCTCAGGCACATCAAACTCAACCTCCACCTCGCCAATGCGGATTTCACCGACAAATGGATGCGTGTTGCCATAACCGCGTTGCGTGGAATAACCCAGCGCCAGCAGGAAGCCTTCATCACCGCGCGCCAAAGCCTGCAAGCGCAGATCACGCGGCATCGGGAACGTCCAAGGTTCGCGGGTAAGATCGCCCGGCTCATGCCCCTCCGGCATCGCACCGTCTTCTTCGATCATGCCGTTGACACCGAGAATATCGGTCACGCGTGGCGTTTCTTCAGGCTCAGTCGCACGCACTTCCGGCTCGGGAACACTGACATCACCCGCCAGTTCCGGATCAAGCAGACGATGCGTGTAGTCAAATGTCGGTCCCAACAGCTGCCCGCCGGGCAGATCTTTATAGGTGGCCGAAATGCGACGTTCGATCAGCATATTCGCGGTCTCAAGTGGTAGCGAATAGCCGAAACGCGGCAGGGTTGTGCGGTAGGCACGAACCAGAAAGATTGCCTCAATCAGATCGCCCCGCGACTGGCGCACGGCAAGTGCTGCGAGTTCTCGGTCATAAAGCGAACCTTCGGCCATGACGCGATCAACGGCGAGACCCAGCTGTTCGGCAATTTGGTCAAGACGCAACGCCGGAACCGAGCGGTCGCCACGACGGCGATCATCAAGCAGACGGTGGGCATTGCGGATGGCGGTTTCACCGCCCTTTACAGCAACATACATGGATCAATCCTCCAAACTTGCTATACGCGTGGTGCGGGGAAGCCCTGCGACTTTGCCATCAGCGACAAGCACCAGATCTATGCCCAGCGGAAACAACGCGCCATTTTCACGCCATTGCGCAGCAAAATCCTGCGGCAAACCATCAACGGTCAGCACAGTTTCATCCTTGATGCCCGGGCCTTTGAGGCTGAAACCCTGCCCGCTCGTCAAAGACGAAACTGCTAGAACAACAGTCGTCGAACGATCCGGAAATTCAGGGTCTCCCTGCGCGAAGGAAGCAAGTGCCGGCAACGATTGCGCATCCGTTACAAGTGCGAACTGCGCTTTCGACTGATCGCCGACGATTGGTGCACCGGTATGGAATGTCAGCCATGCCGTTGCGTCCTGATTGGCTGCAATTTCAGCATCGACCCAGACGCTTGCGTCGTGATCAAGAAGCGTTGCTGCGATCAGGCCAAGCTCAGGCGTAAGCGGCTTTGATGGCACAGCCGCACTAGGCAGCGAATGGATACGACCAGGATTGGCCATTGCGTGCATGACTGCATGAAACGCCGACTGCGCTTCATTGACTGGATCAGCCAGTCCGCCTTCAAATGCAGAAGAAGAATGGAGCATCAGTTGTCTCCCCGAACCATTGTGAAGAAATCGACCTTCGTGGCAGCAGCTTCGCCGCGCCGTTTTGCATCTGCAGTATCGACACGACCACGCAATGCGTTGAGCACGCTGCTTTCGATCGCATCGCGGGTGGCCTCATCGAGCCAAAGCGCGTCAAACAATGCAGCGAGCTTCGCCTTTTCCTGATCACGTCCCAGCGCATAGGAGTGCCCAACCGAGCCATTCGCCAGACGAACAGTTGCGCGGGTGACGGTTGCTTCGCCAACATTGAACGGAGCACCGCCACCGCCAATACGACCGCGCATCATAACCAGCCCGGTTTCCGGACCACGCAAAACTTCAAATTCAGGCTTGTCTGCCCAGTTCTGCCAGAACGTTTTCAATTCTTCGCCGCTTGCGCGAGCGAGAAGCGCCATACTGGCCTGACGTGCTGCTTGACGTGCTGCCTGCGTTGCATCCGGCGCCAAATTGCTTCCAGCGGTGGAGCCACCTCCACTTTCAACTGTGCTGTGCCGCGTAGTATGCCCCGTCGTGTTCATGAGCTTATCCGACCTATCTAATCCGGTTGACTTGATCGCCTTAATTGTCTATTCATATAGACAACTATACAATACCAGAATGGATACACCCTGCCAATGACAGGACGATGACAATTGATGACAAAGGCGCAGATGAAAAAGAGCGGACGGATTGAGAGAAACAGCGGTGTAGCCATCTGGCGGCAGATTGCCGACGAGATACGCGGCGACATCATGGCCGGGAAACTTGCTACGGGCGCGCGTATGCCAGCCGAAATGGACCTGGCAGAGCGATTTGGCGTCAATCGCCATACCGTGCGCAGCGCAATTGCGGCTCTTACGCAGGAAGGCGTCCTGCGCGCGGAACAAGGACGCGGCACTTTTGTCGCCAATGCAAAACGCCTTACCTACCAGATCGGGCGCCGCACGCGTATTTCGCAATCGCTGGCTTCGCAGGTACGAGACATGAAGGGCGCATTGCTCGCTTCCGACACAGTGCCCGCTTCTCAAGACATAGCCGAAGCTCTTGCGATTGAGATCGGTTCACCTGTTACGCAACTGGAAACCTTACACAGTGCCGACGGACGCCCTGTGTCGCGCGCTACACTTTGGATCAGCGCCGAAAAATTTCCGGAAATCACCACGGACTATGCAGAGAGTGGTTCTGTCACCGTGGCTTTCAGAAAAGCAGGTCTTACGGATTATTTCCGCAAATCGACAATCATATCCGCCCGACATGCAGATTCGGATGATCTGAAACATTTGAAACTTTCGCCAGGCGCCATTGTGCTGACAGCCAAAGCTATCAATGTGAACACAGATGGGGAACCGATCCAATATTCGCTCACCCGGTTCTCTGCCGACAATATGGAATTCTCAATCGAGACTTATCCCGGCGATCCTCAGATGAATGACATGAACTAGATCATACTAATTCAGATACTGCTAAAAGCGGCCCAGAAGCGGCTTTAATCACGCACTGGTGGTCTGATTCTAACATTTGCTCAGCATAAGTGTCAGCCGGGATTCAAACGACAAACTCAATCCACGAGTGCGCCGTGCGCCCTTTTTGGCGCACAAAAGTCGCTCTAACACTTTATATTTACAGCATAGTTTTACCTTAAACTGATTCAAGTTTAAGGAATTATTCTGTAACTAATTCAGGCAGGAAGACGCCGATGACAGTGACTATTTTTCACAACCCGAAATGCGGCACTTCGCGCAATACGTTGGCAATCATCCGTGCCAGCGGTGAAGAACCAGTCATCATCGAATATGTACAAAACCCGCCTACACGGGAACGTCTGACAGGGCTTCTGGCGGCTATGAATGTAAAGCCGCGGGAATTGTTGCGCGAGAAAGGCACACCTTATGTCGAACTCAACTTGTCTGACCCGAAATGGAGCGATGACGCGCTGATCGACTTCATGATGGCTCATCCAATCCTGATCAATCGGCCTATTGTAGAAACACCGCTCGGCACGAGACTATGCCGCCCTTCAGAACTGGTTCTGCCTCTTCTGGAAAATCCCGTTGCTTCATTCACGAAAGAAGACGGCGAGCAGATCACATATCCGGATGGACCACGCTGATAAGCCTCCTTAGCGCGGTTTCTGTTAAAACCGAATCATTGGAACTGCTCTATCTCTTTGTTTGTACGCGCATCTTGTTCCGAAAACCGGTTCGCATTTGTGAGGATGCGCTTTAAATGCGCTCCTAGTTTGGCTTTCTTTGATTTTAGCAGCTAACAACCAATAGAAAAGGCGCTGTAAAAACAGCGCCTTATCGTGCTTATCTTATAAAGCAGATTATATCCGCTCTTAGAATGGAATTTCGTCGTCGAGATCGCGGGAGAAACCACCGCCGCCGCCACCCTGATTGGATGGGCCGGAGGAACCGAAATCACCGCCGCCGGAATAATCCGACATCTGGTTGCGATTGCCACCGCCACCACCGCCGAATGAGCGACCTTCACCGCCGCCTTCACCACGGCCATCGAGCATCTGAAGCTCGCCGCGGAACTTCTGCAACACGATTTCGGTGCTGTAGCGGTCGTTGCCGTTCTGGTCCTGCCACTTGCGGGTCTGCAGTGCGCCTTCGATATAAACCTTAGCACCCTTTTTCAGATACTGCTCGGCAACCTTGGCAAGATTTTCGTTGAAAATGACAACGCTGTGCCATTCGGTACGATCCTTGCGTTCGCCGGTCTGACGGTCGCGCCAGCTTTCCGAAGTTGCAATGCGCAGATTGGCGATCTGATCGCCTGAATTGAGGCGACGAATTTCAGGATCGGCACCAAGATTGCCGACCAGAATGACTTTGTTGACGCTACCAGCCATCGAAAACTTACTCCGGGTCTCGCAAGCACGCCTTCCCGCACGTCTTCATCCAGACTTCATCCAGATTTATCCAGACAAGGGGTGCTTTCCAAAATAAAGATCAGGCGCAACCATGCGCCATCACCAGAAACTCAGCAAACACTCTACAACAGCCACTCTCCATGCGCTCTCATTGGAGGGGCTATTTTAATAGTGTTCCACAGAAGTTATGTTCTTGTTTTGTTCAAAATGCAATAACTACTGACAATTTTCAGAAGATAATTCTTGAGAAAACAGAGATAAGCCCTGCCGCTCACTGTTTATTAGGCGCGCAGGGCTTGGGGTTGAGCAATGCTCTTATATCGACAGTACTTCGCCGATAAATCTAATCGGAAATCTGAGGTACGAGACCATATTTCCGCGCATGTTTTAAATTTTCTGCAATTACCTGTTTCAATCAAAAATGCATCATTCCTTGCAGATGAGGCAGCTATGACCGCAGACAATTGTGCTTTCATCAATATGAAAGCTAGGCAACGTAGTCAGGTGGACTCATGCTCCTTTACCTCCCTGTTGCGTTGGCTCGACTGACTGGGACCTCTTGTCGATATCGTTTCATCCCTTCCGATATCTCCCCATTCAGCGAGTAAATGTAGTCTGCTCCTGTCAGGAGTAACAGTCAACGCTCTTGCGTTCACATTTCGTATCGCCTATCAGAAGGCTGGTTGTTCGATCTTTGTTCTGGTGCTAAATCTGCATCGAACGATTGACCGCCCCCCTTTCCCTGGAAGGGGTTCATCCCCATATTATGGAGCGGCGCGACGTATATCGGCGCCCGAACACTCCATGACATGACCAAACAGGCAGGACGCGGAATGAGCGATCAGAAATTCATTTCCATACGTGGCGCGCGTGAACACAATCTGAAAAATGTCGACCTAGATCTGCCACGCGACAAGCTGATCGTGATGACAGGCCTTTCAGGCTCCGGCAAATCATCGCTGGCCTTCGATACGATCTATGCGGAAGGTCAGCGCCGCTATGTCGAAAGCCTTTCGGCTTATGCGCGCCAGTTCCTTGAAATGATGCAGAAGCCGGATGTCGATCAGATCGACGGTCTGTCCCCTGCCATCTCCATCGAACAGAAGACGACAAGCCGCAATCCGCGCTCGACTGTCGGCACCGTCACTGAAATCTACGACTATATGCGCCTGCTTTTCGCGCGTGTGGGTGTGCCTTATTCGCCAGCCACCGGCCTGCCGATTGAGAGCCAGACAGTCAGCCAGATGGTTGATCGGGTTTTGACATTTGAGGAAGGCACGCGACTTTATATCCTCGCGCCTATCGTTCGCGGTCGTAAAGGCGAATACAAGAAAGAGCTGGCCGAGCTTCAGAAAAAGGGGTTTCAGCGTGTGAAGGTCGATGGCACCTTCTATGAAATCGCTGACGTTCCAGCCCTCGACAAGAAGTACAAGCACGATATTGATGTGGTCGTGGACCGTGTTGTGGTACGCGCTGATCTCTCGACCCGCCTCGCCGACAGCCTTGAAACCTGCCTCAAGCTCGCTGAAGGTCTGGCGATCGCCGAATTTGCCGACAAGCCGCTGCCGCCTGAAGAAACTGCCGAAGGTGGTGCCGCGAACAAATCGGCCAACGAGACACATGAACGCGTAATGTTCTCGGAAAAATTCGCCTGCCCTGTTTCCGGCTTTACAATCCCGGAAATCGAGCCGCGCCTGTTTTCCTTCAACAATCCGTTTGGCGCCTGTCCGACCTGTGACGGCCTGGGAACCCAGCAGGCAATCGATCCAAACCTGATCGTTCCAGATGTGAATGCAGCCCTGAAAGATGGAGCGATTGCGCCCTGGGCTCGCTCATCTTCGCCTTATTACAATCAGACGCTCGAAGCGCTCGGCAAAGCCTATGGTTTTAAGGTCAGTGCCAAGTGGTCGGATCTTTCCGATGAAGCACAGGACGCCATTCTCTATGGCACCAAGGGCAAGGAAATCACCTTCCAGTATGATGATGGCCTGCGTTCGTATCAGACCACCAAGGCTTTTGAAGGTGTGATTCCCAATCTCGAGCGCCGCTGGAAAGAAACCGATTCGGCATGGTCGCGTGAGGAAATCGAACGCTTCATGTCTTCGACGCCCTGCCCGGCCTGTAAAGGCTTTCGCCTGAAGCCGGAAGCGCTGGCGGTGAAGGTTGGCATGAAGCATATCGGTGAAATCACCAGCATGTCGATCCGCAATGCGGATCAGTGGTTCCGCGATGTCGATGGCACATTCAACGACAAGCAGCGCGAAATTGCTGCCCGTATTCTCAAGGAAATCCGCGAACGTCTGGAGTTCCTCAACGATGTTGGTCTCGACTATCTGACACTGGCACGCAATTCCGGCACGCTGTCGGGTGGTGAAAGCCAGCGTATTCGCCTTGCCTCACAAATCGGCTCCGGTCTGACTGGCGTGCTTTACGTGCTCGATGAGCCGTCCATTGGCTTGCATCAGCGCGACAATGCCCGCCTTCTCGACACACTTCGTCACCTACGCGATCTCGGCAATACCGTTATCGTCGTCGAACACGATGAAGATGCGATCCTGACAGCAGACTATGTGGTCGATATCGGCCCGGCTGCTGGTGTTCATGGCGGCAAGATCATCGCGCAGGGCACGCCGAAAGACGTTATGTCCAACCCGAATTCGCTCACCGGCAAATATCTGTCGGGTGCGATGGAAGTAGCTGTTCCCGCTGAGCGCCGCAAGCTCACCAAGAACAAGCGCATCCGCGTTGTCGGCGCGCGTGGCAACAATCTGAAGGATGTTTCAGCGGATATTCCGCTTGGCACATTCACGGCAGTTACAGGCGTATCCGGTGGTGGCAAGTCCACCTTCCTGATCGAAACGCTGTTCAAGGCCGCTTCGCGCCGTATCATGGGCTCGCGCGAACATCCCGCGGAGCATGACCGCATCGAAGGACTGGAATTCCTCGATAAAGTCATCGACATCGATCAGTCGCCGATTGGCCGCACGCCGCGTTCCAACCCGGCGACCTATACCGGCGCGTTTACACCGATGCGCGATTGGTTCGCCGGCCTGCCGGAAGCCAAGGCTCGCGGTTATCAGCCCGGACGCTTCTCGTTCAACGTGAAAGGTGGACGCTGTGAGGCCTGCCAAGGCGATGGCGTCATCAAGATTGAGATGCACTTCCTGCCGGATGTCTATGTCACCTGTGATGTCTGTCACGGCAAGCGCTACAACCGCGAAACGCTGGAAGTGCAGTTCAAAGGCAAGTCGATTGCCGATGTTCTCGACATGACGGTTGAGGAAGGCGCTGAGTTCTTCTCCGCAGTTCCAGCCGTGCGTGACAAGCTTGAAACGCTGGTGAAGGTTGGCCTCGGCTATATCAAGGTCGGTCAGCAGGCAACGACACTTTCGGGTGGTGAAGCGCAGCGCGTGAAACTCGCCAAGGAACTGTCGCGCCGCGCAACGGGTCGCACACTCTATATTCTTGACGAGCCGACGACCGGCCTGCACTTCCACGACGTTGCAAAGCTTCTCGAAGTGCTGCACGAGCTGGTCGAACAGGGCAATACGGTTGTGGTCATCGAGCACAATCTCGAAGTCATCAAGACTGCCGACTGGGTTATCGACCTTGGTCCGGAAGGTGGTGATGGCGGCGGCGAAATCGTGGCCGTTGGACGTCCGGAAGACATCGTGAAGGAAAAGCGCTCTTATACAGGCCAGTTCCTGAAAGAACTGCTGGAGCGGCGCCCAAAGGGCAAAGCAGAAGCTGCTGAGTAAGTGTATATATCAGAGCCGGGCCCTAGTGCCCGGCTTTTTGCTATTCAACAAATCCCACAATCGGGCCATATCCGCCATGCCACGAGATATCGTTTCTCCCCATGGCTGGATTGTAAATTCCAGCACCGCCACCACCGTCGAGGAACAGTGCGTTCGCGCATTTCAGCTCATCTCGAAACAGTGACGCGAAATCATAGAAATTCACCGCATCTTCGCTGATGGCAAAGCGGATGGTCTCATCGGCGCAAACACCAACGCCGCTTCTGCGGGTCCGGTCCGTCGATCCTTTGATCAGAATCGGATTGAGCTTGTTCTGAATGACCAGCATCGGTCCGGATTGAGTCGCAAAGCGCGCCTGCGGCCGACGTTTCAAAAACCTGTCAGTCGAAACAATGCCGGCGCTGTCATTATCAAAATAGAAAACACCATTGGGCTTTTTATAGAAGTTCGGAATTGGGCCAGATGCGCGCTGAGGCACTTTCGTATCGGCAGCAACCAGTTCCTGCCAGTCCTCGACAAAAAGCCCCATAGGCGCAAAATCTTCCCTGTACATTCCCGCATTAAACGCGAACGACAGCGTTTTGCCTTTTGCAGCCACAGCATCCGCAACTTTCGAGAAATTGCGATAAGGCTCGCCATCTGCGCCCTTCCAGAACAGACGCAGGTTTTCTTTGGCCTTCACCGTGCAGATGATGAATTTGGTGTCCTGAAAGACCTGCTCGCCACAGCTTTCCGCCTGCGCGGATTGGATACCCAAAAGCAGCCCTGCAAAGCCAATAACCGGGAGAGCCATACTCATTTTACGAAAGCGCATCGCGAAACCTCCCAATCAAAATTATAGACCGTAGAAATGAAAAAAGCCCGGTCAAACCGGGCCTTCTCGCATAACTGATCGCGATCATGCCGCGCCAGTTCATAAGGATTAGCCGTTAACGGCATCCTTCAGGCCCTTGCCAGCCGAGAACTTCGGCACGTTGCGGGCAGGAATAGCAACTTCCATACCGGTCGAAGGGTTACGGCCAGTCGAAGCTGCGCGATGCGAAACGGAGAAAACGCCGAAGCCTGGCAGGCGTACTTCTTCGCCAGCCTTGAGAGCACCGGTGACAGCTGCGAGTACAGCGTCAACAGCAGTTCCTGCGTCGGCCTTAGTCAAACCGCCCTTTTCCGCTACTGCGGCGACCAATTCGTTCTTGTTCATAGGCATTTCCTTTCTTTATCTACCGGAACGAATAACGCGACCGGATTGGGTGCAGTTTATTCAAATCGGTTGACAAACCAAGCCTGTCAACACGAAAAACCCCCGGAAAACCGGGGTTAAACACAGAAATGCCGGGCATTTAGCCCGGCATTGTATGCTTATTAGCCACTAGCAATGACTAATGTGCTGTTGAAACACCTGCATCGTCGTCCACAGGAGCGGATGCAACAGGCGTTTCAGGCTCTGTCCACTCGATCGGCTGCGGCTCACGAACCAGTGCATGTTTCAGCACTTCACCGACTCGCGACACTGGAACGATCTCAAGATTGTTCTTCACATTGTCCGGAATATCCGCCAGATCCTTGGCGTTTTCTTCCGGGATCAGAACCTTCTTGATGCCGCCACGCAATGCAGCAAGCAGCTTTTCCTTGAGACCGCCGATAGGAAGCACACGGCCACGCAACGTCACTTCACCGGTCATCGCAACGTCCTTACGAACCGGGATACCGGTCATAACAGAGACAATTGCCGTGACCATGGCGATACCAGCCGACGGGCCATCCTTTGGCGTCGCACCTTCCGGTACGTGAACGTGGATGTCGCGCTTGTCGAACAACGGAGGTTCGATGCCGAAATCAACCGCACGCGAGCGAACATAAGATGCCGCCGCAGAAATCGATTCCTTCATCACATCGCGGAGATTACCCGTGACAGTCATGCGGCCCTTACCAGGCATCATGACACCTTCGATGGTCAGCAATTCGCCGCCCACTTCAGTCCATGCCAGGCCTGTGACGACACCGACCTGATCTTCGCCATCAATCTGACCATAACGGAAGCGCTCGACACCGAGATAATCGGAGAGGTTCTTGTCAGTGATCTTCACCGACTTCTTCTTCGACTTCAGAATCTCGGTCACGGCCTTACGTGCCAGAGTCATCATCTCGCGTTCGAGGCTACGAACACCGGCTTCACGCGTGTAAAGACGGATAACGTTACGCAGGGCATCGTCCGTAACCGAAAACTCCTTCGGCTGCAGAGCATGGTCCTTGATCGCCTTTGGCAGCAGGTGCCGCTTGGCAATCTCGAGCTTTTCATCTTCGGTGTAACCGGCAATACGGATGACTTCCATACGGTCCAGAAGCGGACCAGGAATGTTCAGCGTATTGGCGGTCGTCACGAACATGACGTTCGACAGATCATATTCAACCTCAAGGTAATGATCCATGAAGGTTGAGTTCTGTTCTGGGTCCAGTACCTCAAGCATTGCCGATGACGGATCGCCGCGGAAATCCTGGCCCATCTTGTCGATTTCATCGAGCAGGAAGAGCGGGTTGGACTTCTTCGCCTTCTTCATCGACTGGATGACCTTGCCGGGCATCGAGCCGATATAGGTGCGGCGATGACCGCGGATTTCAGCCTCGTCACGCACGCCGCCGAGCGACATACGGACATATTCACGGCCGGTAGCCTTGGCAATCGAACGAGCAAGCGAGGTCTTACCAACGCCGGGAGGTCCAACGAGGCAAAGGATCGGACCCTTGATCTTGGTCGAGCGAGCCTGCACCGCGAGATACTCGACAATGCGCTCCTTGACCTTTTCTAGACCAAAGTGATCGTCACCGAGTACGCCTTCGGCAAAGTTCAGATCCTGCTTGATCTTCGACTTCTTGCCCCAAGGAATAGACAGCAGCCAGTCGAGATAGTTGCGAACAACAGTCGCTTCCGCCGACATCGGGCTCATGCTGCGCAGCTTCTTCAGCTCAGCCTGTGCCTTTTCGCGAGCTTCCTTGGAAAGTTTGGTCTTGTTGATGCGTTCTTCGAGTTCAGCCGCTTCATCGCGACCATCCTCACCATCACCAAGTTCCTTCTGGATCGCCTTCATCTGTTCGTTGAGGTAGTATTCGCGCTGCGTCTTTTCCATCTGGCGCTTAACGCGGCCACGGATGCGCTTCTCAACCTGCAGAACCGAAATCTCGGATTCCATGAAGGCAAGTGCCTTCTCAAGACGCTCACGCACCGAGAGAATCGACAGCATTTCCTGCTTTTCAGGAATCTTGATAGCGAGATGCGAAGCAACCGTATCGGCGAGCTTGGAATAGTCGTCGATCTGGCTGGCAGCGCCAACCACTTCCGGCGAAATCTTCTTGTTCAGCTTGACGTAGTTTTCGAAGTCGGAAACCACCGAGCGGGCCAGAGCCTCAACTTCAACAGCATCTTCTTCCGGCTCAGGCAGAGCCGTTGCGTAAGCTTCGTGATAATCCTCACGATCGGTAAACTTGGAAACCTTGGCGCGCGCAGTGCCTTCGACGAGAACCTTTACGGTACCGTCTGGCAGCTTGAGGAGCTGCAGCACATTGGCGATCGTGCCGATTTCATAGATTGCATCCGGTGCCGGATCGTCGTCAGCCGCATTCTTCTGCGTTGCGAGCAGAATCTGCTTGTCGACACCCATCACTTCTTCAAGTGCTTTGATCGACTTTTCACGTCCAACAAACAGCGGAACAATCATATGGGGGAAGACTACGATATCGCGCAACGGCAGAACGGCATACAGCCCGTCTTCGCCACCCGCTGGGGTCTTCTGTTCAATACCCGTCATTATTCAGTCCTTTCTCAGGTCATTCGACCCGATTGCCACAGGCTGTGGCCCCTTTCATTATGAGGCAGTCCACAACCAGTGCTTCGGTCCATAATTGGAGTGTCGAACTCCTTAATTCAAGCTGCTTTAAGGGGCAGCATTCATAGAATCGTCATCTATCCTGCGCCGTCACGGGAATTTGTACAATAACAAGCGCTCGTTGTATTCAGCATCAGCCAAGACATAGACAAGAAAAAGGCCGCTTGCGCGGCCTTTTCCAAAAGTTCTCGCAATCGTCAGGCCGACGCATTGCCCTTTTCTTCCTGCCGCTCAGCGTAGATATAGAGCGGACGAGCGCTTCCATCCACAACATCACCGGAAATGACCACTTCCTGCACGCCTTCCAGCGTTGGAAGCTCGAACATCGTGTCGAGCAGGATCTTTTCCATGATCGAGCGCAGGCCGCGAGCGCCGGTCTTGCGTTCAACTGCCTTGTTGGCAATCGCGCGCAGAGCGTCGTCGTGGAAGCTCAGCTCGACACTTTCCATGTCGAACAGACGCTGATACTGCTTCACGAGCGCGTTCTTTGGCTCGGTCAGGATCTGTACCAGTGCATCGACATCCAGATCTTCCAGAGTAGCGATAACAGGCAGACGACCGACGAATTCCGGAATGAGACCGAATTTCAGCAGATCTTCGGGTTCCAGTTCCTTGAACACGTCACCGATGCGACGCTCATCAACCGACTTCACGTTTGCACCGAAACCAATCGATGTCTTCTCGCCGCGTGCCGAGATGATCTTGTCGAGACCAGCAAAAGCGCCACCACAGATGAACAGAATGTTCGTCGTATCCACCTGCAGGAATTCCTGCTGCGGATGCTTGCGACCGCCCTGCGGCGGTACGGAAGCAACGGTGCCTTCCATGATCTTCAGAAGCGCCTGCTGAACGCCTTCGCCCGACACGTCGCGGGTGATCGAAGGATTGTCCGACTTGCGGCTAATCTTATCGACTTCGTCGATGTAAACGATGCCGCGCTGCGCGCGTTCAACGTTGTAATCAGCCGACTGAAGCAGCTTCAGAATGATGTTTTCGACGTCTTCACCGACATAGCCGGCTTCTGTGAGCGTCGTGGCATCAGCCATGGTGAACGGAACATCGATAATGCGTGCGAGTGTCTGAGCAAGATAGGTCTTGCCGCAACCCGTAGGGCCAACCAACAGAATGTTGGACTTTGCCAGTTCGATGTCGCTGCTCTTCGTCTGATGCGCGAGACGCTTGTAGTGATTGTGCACGGCTACAGCGAGAACGCGCTTGGCGCCCTTCTGGCCGATGACATAATCGTCAAGAACGTCCATAATTTCCTGCGGCGTAGGTACACCTTCGCGCGACTTCACCATCGAGGTTTTGTTTTCCTCGCGGATGATGTCCATGCAAAGTTCGACGCACTCGTCGCAGATAAATACGGTCGGGCCTGCAATCAGCTTACGAACTTCATGCTGGCTTTTGCCACAGAACGAGCAATAAAGCGTATTCTTTGAATCGCCGCCGCTGTTGCTGACTTTGCTCATTGCAGTTTCCTTTCAATTGACCGAATTGAACGCCATTCCGCGATGCGCCCACTTCAATCGTTTCTTCCGGTTCGGATCCAATTGAGGGAACAATACACCGCCGCCTCAATGGTCGTATCAGCAGTCAAAACGCACTGCTTACATTCTCTGGATTCCAGTCACCGCAGGCTTCCCGACCGAAGAAGCCTGTTTTGGCGACTTTTGCAGAACCTTAGGCGGGGAACAATTGAAAAATCGCCATTCCCGCCAGTTTCTGCACAATCTGAGTGATTTTAGCGCCCTGAACCCCAACAGATGCTTAACGCCACTCGTTAACCTTCAGGTACGAACAACAAATAAGCCGCTTTTGTGGCAAAGAGCACCAAAATATGGAGAGGCAGTCAAACTGCCTCCTCAAAATTACTTGGCTTCTTCAGTGCCTGCGTCGCGCGATTCGATCACCTTATCGATCAAACCGAACTCGAGAGCTTCCTGTGCGGTCATGAAATGATCGCGATCAAGGGTACGCTCAATCGTCTCATAATCGCGACCGGTGTGCTTGACGTAGGTTTCATTCAGACGGCGCTTCATCTTGATGATGTCCTGCGCATGACGCTCAATATCCGACGCCTGCCCCTGGAAGCCGCCCGAAGGCTGGTGAACCATGATGCGGGCATTTGGCAACGCATAACGCTGGCCAGTGGCGCCTGCAGTCAGAAGCAGCGAGCCCATGGAAGCAGCCTGGCCCATGCAGAGCGTGGAAACAGGAGGCTTGATGAACTGCATCGTGTCGTAGATCGCCATGCCGGACGTAACAACGCCACCTGGCGAATTGATGTACATGTTGATCTCTTTCTTCGGGTTTTCAGACTCGAGGAAGAGCAACTGCGCGCAGATCAGCATCGACATGCCATCTTCGACAGGACCGTTGACGAAGATGATGCGTTCTTTCAGCAAGCGCGAGAAGATATCATAGGCCCGCTCGCCACGGTTGGTCTGCTCGACCACCATCGGCACGAGGTTCATGACGGTTTCAATGGGATCTCTCATAATGGGCCTCTGCATATTTATGGCGAATATGAATCGTACGGATGTTCCATACATAGGGCTTTGCAGCCCTGTTCCGCAAGATGCCGATCAATCCCAGTCGGAATCCTGTTCGACAGGCTTAATGCCGCGTTTCTCATCGAGCATTTTGCGTGCCGTTTCAGTCAGGCGGGCCTGAATACGAACAGAGCCATCTTCCAGATCTTCGCGCTTCACGTCGCTGCCATGCTGGTACATCCAGTCGAGTATACGAAGCTCGGACGGAGAAAGCACAACATCAACAGTACCAAGCGCACCTGCAATGCGGGTCTCGATCAAAGAAAGCAACCTGTCAACGCCTTCACCGGTCCAGGCTGAAAGCGGGATGGGACGTCCCTCCTCGCTGCCTGCAGCAGCCAGACGGGAAGCCGCTTCACGGCCAGCTTCATCCAGATTGTCGATCTTGTTCCATATCTGGATCACGCGCTTATGATCATGCGGCTCGACGTCGAGACCAGACAGAATGCTTTCGACATCCTCGGCCTGTGCTGCATTATCGGGATCGGAAATGTCACGGACATGCAGAATCAGATCGGCCTCAACCACTTCTTCCAGTGTTGCACGGAATGCAGCAACCAGATGGTGTGGAAGGTTCGAAATGAAACCCACAGTATCAGACAGAATGACCGTCTCGCCATGCGGCAAACGAATACGACGCAATGTCGGGTCGAGCGTGGCGAACAGCATATCTTCCGCCAGCACATCCGCGCCCGTCATACGATTGAACAGCGTTGATTTGCCCGCATTCGTATAACCAACGAGCGCGACAACCGGATGCGGCACCTTGCGGCGCTTCTGCCGGTGCAGCGTACGCGTACGCACAACCGTTTCAAGCTCACGCTTGATCTTCAAAATCTTGTCTTGAAGCATACGTCTGTCGGCTTCGATCTGCGTTTCACCCGGACCACCGAGGAAGCCGCTACCGCCGCGCTGACGCTCAAGGTGGGTCCAGCTTCGTACAAGACGGCCCTTCTGATAGTTCAGATGCGCAAGCTCTACCTGCAACGCACCTTCCTTGGTGCGCGCTCTCTCGCCGAAAATCTCGAGAATGAGGCCGGTACGGTCAATAACCTTGACGTTCCACTCCTTTTCAAGATTGCGCTGCTGCACAGGCGTCAGCGCATGATCAACGATAACAAGGCCAATCGCCTTTTCTTTGACGACTTCAGCAACAGCTTCAACCTTGCCGGTTCCCAGAAGGGTCGCAGGCCTCGGCTGATTGACGATCACGTTTTCGGCATGGGCAATTTCGAGATTGATCGCACGCGCAAGACCGACGGCTTCTTCCAGCCGCGCTTCATTAGAGCGCTGGAACTGGGGTCTCTCGCCTTCTTCACTTGCAGTGCTTGTATTGTGCCGCTCTGGCAAAATTGGAACGATAACCGCCGCTCTTGTGGGTTCTGGTTCAGACACACCAAATCCCTTATTTTCATCGGCAGGCGATACGTTCTTACCCTTGAATTTCGACAAATAAACTTACTCCGGGATACGGAAACGAACTATCCAGCAGATAGGTCTCCGCACTTGCGGTTTCAAACAGAAGACGCCCCGGCTAATCAAATCATGATCCAAATGGCCCAAACCGGGCGTGGATCGGAATCGAAAAAACTGGAGCGGTGTGACAGTTTCAAGAGATCACCACGCTCCAGCATAAAACTGGTCAGTTATAAACTGATAAGCGTCAGACTTCCTCACCCTCGAACATCTGTACCGGCTGGCTCGGCATGATGGTCGAAATTGCATGCTTGTAGACAAGCTGCGAATGACCATCGCGACGCAGCAATACGCAGAAATTGTCAAAGGACGTCACGATACCCGTGAGCTTCACGCCATTAATAAGGAAGATGGTCAGTGAAATTTTCTGCTTGCGTACAGAATTGAGGAAAAGGTCTTGAAGATTTTGCGATCGTTCAGCCATTGTTTTTATTCCTTTAATCGATCAGCAGTTTGTTCGTTTAATGCCAGACGAACACGCGCACACACATAAATCAAGCACCCGGATTGCGCAAAGCCTGGCACTGATCGCAATTGCTGTGGAAAGACAACTGCTTCGCTCTTTAGCTTCGGTTAACAGGATGGGAATCTTTGCGCAACCAGCAAATTCAAATGCAGGTAAGCAATTCTTTCTAGGCACCAACGGATGAGCACTGATTTTGCTCGAAAGAAAGTGGCTCACCAAGCAGAGGTCTCACGCGGTCAATTGCCCACATATAGAAGCTTCCCGGTTGCATCGAGACGACTTCCTTATGCTTCTTATGGATATGAAAGCCAATGAAATCAGGATGTTTGGTAGGTTCAATCCCATAAGCCGGATCGTAAATCCGCGTAGCTTCCTTACCGACCCAGTAATAGAAATTCTCCTGCGGAGCTGCATTTCTGAAGATGCCATACTTGCGCGCCAGCCGGGATATGCCGTCATTTCCAAAAATAGTGATTCCAATGGCGGCGGGCGTAACTTCCTTACCGATCACGCGATAATAAAGCGGGCGCAGCTTTCCACGTCGCAATCCAAGCCAACGCGGCAACGGATAGCTGGCAGCCACATAAGCTTCAAATTCGCGGATAATCGGATGGTCATGCGGCAGATAAAGCGCGGACACGCCAACACGGAATCGATTCTCGCGCGCGAGATATGGTTTTGACGGGTCGGGATGAAACTGCTTGAGCAGGTAAACATCCGTATCGAGCCACACACCCTGCTTATGCTTCATCAGCATTATACGGAAAATATCGCTGAACTGAACGATCGTTGTCCGGCTGTGGAAATTCGGATAGCCGGGATCAAGACGCTTAAACACCAGCTCAGGCAGAATGCTGCTGGCATCGTGTAGTTCGACGCCCGCTGGCACGTTCTCGATAGGCGCGTATGAAAACAGCTTCACACGCTGACCGGTCATCACCATCGATGCCAGACAGATGCGATCAACATCGCGCAGCCGCGGCCCATACCAGAAAGTGCAGATATCCATGAATGACACCGAGGAAGAAGAACTGCGGCATCATATAAAGATCAGCTAATAAAATAGATACATCAAATTGCTAGCTAGAAGAACTCGAGGCTTACGCGGAACATTTGCTCCACATGCTTGATAGCATCAGCGGTCGCAAAGATCACAACACGGTCTTTCGGCTTGATGCGAACATTGCCATTGGGCTGGATAACCTGTCCGTCGCGATAGATTGCGCCGATTCGCAGGCCTTCCGGCAGATCGAGATCGCGCAGAGGGCTACCCACCAGCGACGACGTCTCAAGCGCTTCCGCCTCAATGATTTCCGCCATGTCCCGATAGACACTATAGACGGCACGGATACGACCACGCCGGACATGCTGCAATATCTTCGATACGGTAACGGCTTTCGGATTGATATAGGCGTCAATCCCCACCATGTGGGTGAAATCCTGATACGCAACCGTATTGATCAAAGCCATATTGGCCTTACAGCCAAGGCGCTTGGCCATGATACTGGAGAGGATATTGACCTGATCCTGATTGGTCAGCGCCACAAAAAGATCGGCGTCCTCGATATCGGCTTCCTGCAAAAGTGCCTGGTCAAGCGCACTGCCATGCAGAACCATGGTCCGGTTGAGCTGGTCGGCAATCGCGAAGGCGCGCTCGTGCTCGCTCTCGATCATCTTGATACGCGTCTGCCACTTACGCTCTTCAATAGCCTTGGCGACATAAAGCCCGATATTGCCACCGCCTGCGATAACAATACGATGCGCTTCCGGCTTCTCATGCCCGAACAATGACAGCGTTCTGCGGACCTGCTCGCGGGTCGTGACGACATAGGCAAGATCACCGGCATGTAGTTGATCGTTGGAGCGTGGAATAAACAGGCTACCATTGCGCACAACGCCCACGACTGTCGCAGCCAGTCCAGGAAAAAGGTCGGACAGCTGTTTCAGCGGCGTATTGATAACCGGGCATTCTTCCAGACATTCGATGGCGAGACCGATGATCTTATCATCGGCAAATCGCAGCACATCGGTCGCGCCCTGTAAGGCGATGCGCCGCAAAACCACTTCACCGACCTCAAGCTCCGGCGAGATAATCACATCAATGGGCAGGTTTTCGCGCAGGAACAGGTCCTGATATTCGGCCTTGAGATAAGACTGTGCGCGAATGCGCGCAATCTTGGTCGGCACATTGAAAACCGAATGCGCCACCTGACAGGCCACCATGTTGACTTCGTCAGACAGCGTCACCGCAATAATCATATCGGCTTCGTTGGCACCGGCGGCGGCGAGCACATCCGGTTGCGAGCCATGGCCGACGAAGCCACGCACATCCAGTGTGTCGCGGACAATCTCGATATGGCGCGCGGACGTATCAATGACGGAGACGTCATTTTCTTCGGCAGCAAGCCGCTCGGCAATACCATAGCCGACCTGCCCTGCTCCGCATACGATTACACGCATATCATCCCGCCTACTTGAATATTAAACGCCGAGCGACTTCAGCTTGCGATGCAATGCCGAGCGTTCCATGCCGACAAATTCAGCCGTACGCGAGATATTGCCACCAAAGCGATTGATCTGCGCGATGAGATACTCCTTCTCGAAACGCTCGCGCGCCTCACGCAACGGCAATGCCATGATGTGCTGATCGGATTCAGTCGGCGCGCGCGGCAGCGTGTCGCCAATTTCTGCAGGCAGAAGATCAGCGGTTACAGGTGCTTCCGGATCATCGCCACGCGCCAGAATCATCAGGCGTTCAACATTGTTACGCAGCTGGCGAATATTGCCCGGCCAGCTATGCGCCTGCAGAACTGCCATGGCGTCAGATCCGATTTTGCGCGGCTTGATACCGGCCTGCTCGGCAATCTGAGTCATGAAATACTCGACCAGCGATGGAATGTCTTCGCGGCGCGCTGCAAGCGGTGGCACATGCACAGGCACCACAGAAAGGCGATGGAAAAGGTCTTCGCGGAAAGTACCCTCGGCAATCATGCCTTCAAGGTTCTGTGCCGTAGAGGAAATGATGCGGACATCCACCTTCACGCGCTTGGTTCCGCCAACGCGTTCAAACTGCTGATCGACGAGAACGCGTAAAATCTTGTTCTGCGTTTCGCGCGGCATGTCGGCGACTTCATCGAGATAAAGAATGCCGCCATGCGCTTCTTCAAGCGCACCGACCTTGCGTTCACCACCATCCATTTCAGTGCCGAAAAGCTCGATTTCCATACGCTCCGGCGTAATGGTTGCAGCATTCACGGTAACAAACGGGCCATTGGCGCGGCTCGATTGCGCATGAATGGCGCGTGCCGCCAGCTCTTTCCCCGCACCCGAAGGGCCAGTGATCATAATGCGGCTATTGGTTGGTGCAACGCGCTCTATGGTCTGGCGCAGCTGGTTGATCGCAAGTGACGCGCCAATCAGTTCCATACTGTTACCGCCGCGCTTGCGCAGATTGGAAACCTCACGCTTCAGCTTCGACGTTTCCAGCGCACGTTCAGCAACCAGAATAAGACGATCCGCCTTGAAAGGCTTTTCGATAAAATCATAAGCACCGCGGCGGATCGCAGACACAGCCGTTTCAATATTGCCGTGACCGGAAATCATCACCACTGGCAGATCGGGATGCTGCTTCTTGATTTCATCGAGCAGCGCAAGACCATCAAGGCGGCTGCCCTGCAACCAGATATCGAGAAACACCAACCGTGGCACGCGATCATCAATCGCCGCAAGCGCACTATCGGCATCAAAGGCTGTGCGGGTTTCATAGCCTTCGTCGCTGAGGATACCTGCAACGAGTTCCCGAATATCCGCTTCGTCATCAACTACAAGAATATCGGCTGCCATATCAGTTCACCTGTCCAATTATCTCGTTTCCGGGATTTCCCTCTTCCGCACCGGATGGACCGGCGGAAACCTCAGGAAAGATCATACGTATCATTGCGCCACGTCCTCCGTGGAAATCTGCTGGCGCATCATGCAATTCCAAATGTCCACCGTGGTCTTCCACGATCTTGCGGACGATCGCGAGGCCAAGACCCGTGCCTTTTTCTCGCGTCGTCATATAAGGCTCCAGGAGCTTCTGACGATCATCACCCGGCAGACCTTTGCCGTTATCGATGACATCGACGATCAGGTTCCCGTCCGCTTTCATTGAGCGCACAAGAATATGCCCCTCGCCGCGCTCTTCCTTGGGCACAGCATCAATTGCTTCACTGGCATTCTTGATGACGTTGCCAAATGCCTGACCGAGCAAGCGGCTATCAAACGAACCAATCAGCTTCTCAGAACCATATTCATTGGCGAACTGAATATCCTGACGGCTGACTTCAATGAGGAACGATGCTTCCCGCAGCGCCTCGCGCATATCCATGGCCTTCATTTCAGGCTTGGGCATACGCGCAAAAGCGGAGAATTCATCGACCATACGACCAATATCGCCAACCTGACGAATGATCGTGTCGGTGCATTGATCGAAGACTTCGCGATCCTCGGTAATCACCTTGCCATAACGACGACGAATGCGTTCCGCCGAAAGCTGGATCGGTGTGAGCGGGTTTTTGATCTCATGTGCTATGCGGCGCGCAACATCAGCCCATGCAGACGAACGCTGTGCCTGAACGAGATCGGTAATGTCATCAACGGTGACGACATAAGAGTGATCGTCGGATTCCGCATCCTCAACAGTTACCTGCACGTTGAAGGTACGCGCAACACCGCCACGAGTCATGCTGACCTGCTCGCGATGAACGGTGCGACCCGTCGTGCGGGCAACTTCAAAGGCCTGTCCGATTTCAGGAGCAATGCTGCTTAGGCTCTTGCCGATTGCATCCTCTGAGCTGACCCCGAACATATGCTCGGCAGAGCGATTGAGGATCGAAATCGAGCCATCCGTTTCGATGCCGATAACACCGGCTGTAACGCCCGAAAGCACGGCTTCGGAGAAGCGACGGCGCTCGTCGATCTGGTCTTTCGCCGACAGAAGTTCGTTACGCTGGCTCTTAAGCTCGGCGACCATGTTGTTGAAGGTGCCCGAAAGCGCACCAACGTCACCATCCGACGAGCGTACCGGCACAGAAATATCGAGATTGCCAGCAGCCACATCATCAGCAGCACCAATCAGCAGCCTGATCGGGCGAACCAGACGGTCTGCAACGGCAATACCGGTCCAAATAGCCGACAACAGAACAATGAGAGTCAGACCAAAATAGAGAAGCGCAAAAGCGATCTGGGTCGGGATGCGCGTAGCATCCATCTCCTGATAGCGTTCTGTATTGGCTTTCATCAGACGCATTGCGTCCAATATCTGCTGATCGATAGCCCGAACCGTGTAAAGATACAGATCCGGTATTTCGCGCATCTTGATAACAGCGCCGACGAAGTTCAGATCACCCGGGGGGATGATAACCGGCTTACCGTCAGAGGCTGTTTGCAGAGCATCTTCGGTAGGAGGTGGAAGTCGTGTTTCCACACCAGTTTCGCTTTTAACGATAACGGTGCCGTCTTCACGAACCAGAAATGCACCGAGCAGCCCGCGGCCACCGGCCTGCAGCGTCATATAGCGGATGAACCCGCCCCTATCGAGACTGTAAAGCGTGCGTTGAGCATCCAACTCCTGCAACATCGAAAAAGACGTGCTCTGCAAGTTAAGTGCCGTGTCGCGGAGATAGGAATCGGCCAAACTCTGCGACGAACTCACGATATCGCGTGTATTCGTATCAAACCACCGATCAAGTCCAAGATTAAGCGTCACGGAAGCGACAATTGCCACCACGATTGCCGGAACAGCCGCAATCAATGAGAACAGCGCAACGATGCGGACATGCAGACGAGAAGCTGCTTTTCCCGATCTGCGAGCCGATACGATACGGAAAATCTCGCGGCAAATCAGCAGGATAAGAAAAACAATCAGCGCCACATTGACGATAACCAACGCAATCGTCACGTTGCGATCAGGCGTGATTGGCGTGATACCGATGAGTATGGCAAAAGAAATTGACGCTGTAACCAGCGCCAACACAACGGTAATAATACCGGGCAATGCAAGAAGCCTGCGCCCCTCACCGCCTTGCGATGATCGCCCCACCTTATCCATATCCGTCGTCAGATTCGCTGTATTCATGTTAACCATGTTATCCAATAGCGTTGCATCTATGCAACGCATTGTGGCGAAAATGCAACGATTGTTTACAGCTTAAATAAGACTTCGCGAAACTGTGAGCGGTCTTACTGCCCGTTTTTTACTGCTTTGTGCCCCGATAGATGTTCACGCCAAGCTCTCTGATCTTTTTGCGCAACGTATTGCGATTAAGTCCGAGAATTTCTGCAGCCTTGATCTGATTACCCCGCGTTGCGGTCAGACAAGCAAGAATCAGCGGATATTCCAGTTCCGCCAGCACGCGATGATAAAGCCCTGGTGGGGGCAGATCAGCACCAAACGATGCGAAGTATCGCTGCATATTCTGCTCAACGACCTGCGATATGGTGATGTTTTCAATGTCGCCCGCAACCGCAATTGGAATATCAGGCTTTGAAAGCTCTGATTTCAGCTCGGTCTCGATGATTTCCGGCGAAATCTCGTCCTGCGGATAAAGTGCTGAAAGCCTGCGCACGAGATTTTCGAGTTCGCGCACGTTACCCGGCCACGGATAGCGACGCATCATTTCAATGCCAGCGGGCGTAATGCGTTTCTCTGGCAGGCCTTCTTCGGCAGCGCGCTTGAAGAAGTGACGAACCAGATCAGGCACATCTTCGCTGCGCTCACGAAGTGGTGGCAAGCGCAGTGGCACGACATTCAGGCGATAATAAAGGTCTTCGCGGAACAGACCCTGTGCTATGAGCTGGCGCAAATCCTTGTTGGTCGCGGCCACGATACGCACATCAGTCTTGATGGGCGTGCGGCCACCGACCGTCATATATTCGCCCTGCTGCAACACGCGCAGCAAGCGCGTCTGCGCTTCCATCGGCATGTCGCCGATTTCGTCAAGGAACAGCGTACCGCCATTGGCCTGCTCAAAACGTCCGCTTGAACGGTTCTGTGCGCCGGTAAAGGCACCTTTTTCATGGCCAAACAGTTCGGATTCGATCAGATCGCGCGGAATTGCAGCCATATTGATGGCAACAAACGGCCCTTTGCGACGGCGCCCATATTCATGCAGCGCGCGCGCAACCAGTTCCTTGCCTGTGCCCGACTCACCTGTGACCATCATGGTCAGGTCGGTCTGCATCATACGGGCCAAGACGCGATAGATTTCCTGCATGGCTGGCGAACGGCCAACGAGCGGCATATTTTCTGCCTGCTCATCCTGCAACACGGCAGCTGGCTTATGCTTTGGCTCTGAAAGCGCACGACCAACAATATTGATGAGCTCTGTCAGATCGAACGGCTTTGGCAGATATTCATAAGCTCCCGCTTCCGAAGCCCGGATCGCGGTCATGAATGTATTTTGCGCGCTCATCACCACAATCGGCAGATCGGGGCGCATTTTCTTGATGCGTGGCAGCAGATCAAATGCATTTTCGTCTGGCATATTGACGTCGGTAATAACCAGATCGCCATCGCCAGCTGCCACCCAACGCCACAGCGAGGTCGCATTGGACGTAACCCGAACATCGTAGCCAGCACGCGAAAGTGCCTGATTAAGCACTGTGCGAATTGCAGCATCGTCATCCGCAACTAGAATCGTACCTGTCGGACGTCCGGCAATCATGCGTTATCTCCCGTCTTTGCAGACATGCTTGGGCTCTTGGAGCCCGTGTTATCAGCAGAACTTTTCCATGCAGGCATGAGAATGCGGAACGTAGTGCGCGATGGATAACTATCGCACTCGATCACACCGCCATGATCTCCAATGATTTTGGCCACAAGCGCCAGTCCGAGACCTGACCCGTTGGTCTTGGTCGTCACAAACGGATCAAACAGATGCGGCAGCATATCTTCCGGCACGCCCGGACCATTATCATGGACGCAAAACTCAAGTGGCAGCGCAACACGGTCACTGGCGCCCGGCACTTGCAGGCGAATGCCCGGACGATAAGCCGTCGAGAGCGTGATCTCGGCACCTTCACGGTCACCAAGCGCCTCAGCAGCATTTTTCACCAGATTGAGAAAAACCTGCACAAGCTGATCGCGATTAGCATAAACCGGCGGCAGCGATGGATCATATTCCTCGACAAAGCGGATATGCCGCGCAAAACCGTTTCGCGCCAACGTTTTCACATGATCCAGTACCGAATAGATATTGACCGCCGTGCGCTCGATGGGGCGCTCATCGGAAAACACTTCCATACGATCAACGAGCTTCACGATGCGATCAGTTTCATCGGTAATCAACCGTGCCAATGCGCGGTCTTCATCACCAACCACCTGTTCAAGCAGTTGAGCGGCCCCACGAATGCCTGAAAGCGGGTTCTTGATCTCATGCGCCAGCATGGAAGCAAGCCCCGTCACCGAACGTGCGGCCCCGCGATGGGTCATCTGACGGTCGATCTTCTCCGCCATGGTCTTTTCTTTAAACAGAATAACCACAGCACCCGGCGTTTCGATGACCGGTGCCACGTAAAGATCGACAATGCGTTCGGCACCGAGTTTCGGAGATGAAATATCGACGCGATACTCGTTCACCGGAACCTGAGCGGTGCGAACCTGATCGACAAGAGCCAGCAATGGGCTTCCGAAAGGCAGAAAAGATTCAAGACGGTTACGCGCCAGAATGGACGAACCCGAGCGGAAAAACTGCTCCGCATCCATATTCGCATAAACAATATGATTGTCGGCGCTGACCATAATGACAGGCTGATTGATTGCATCCAGAATGATTGCTGGAATGCCGTTCGTTTCACCTCTAACGCCCATCACGCGACCTTTCTGTCTGCTTCACGCAGAAAAACGCGGGTCAATGCCGCGATAACCGCTTCCGGGTCGATGAGCGTCATGATTTCAGCCTTATCTGCGGGAGAAAATGCTTCGACTGCATGGCGATCCAGATACCAGCCAAGATGCTTTCTTGAATGGCGAATACCCGTCTTGCTGCCATAATGGTCGAGCATATCTTCGTAATGCCTTATAATATAAGAAAGAATGTCATCCTGCGACCGCGGTGCGAAATCGCTGCCTGCGATCAAACCAGCAAGCCAGGGCTGACCATAGGAGGCGCGTCCGACCATCACGGCATCAGCGCCTGAGCGACGCAGCAATTCTTCCGCATCCTCGCGTGACGACACATCGCCATTGGCGACAAGTGGAATCTTCACGACATCGCGTACCGCATGAATGGCGTCCCAGTCGGCTTTGCCTTCATAAAACTGGCAGCGTGTGCGTCCATGTACCGTCACCATCGCAATACCCGCATCTTCGGCACGCTTTGCAAGCTCCGGTGCGTTGATACTGTTTTCGTCCCAGCCAAGACGCATTTTCAGCGTGACTGGCACTTTCACGGCATTAACGGTTGCTTCAACCAACGTCATGGCATGATCGAGATCGCGCATAAGGGCTGAACCGGAATAGCCGCCCGTCACTTTCTTGGCAGGGCAGCCCATATTGATGTCGATAATATCCGCACCCTCGCCTTCGGCGATGATGGCTGCTTCGCCCATCCAATGCGCTTCGCGACCTGCAAGCTGCACGACATGCGTGCCAAGCCCTTCGCCGGATAAGCGCAACATGCTTTCCTTATGGCGATTGCAGAGTTCAGCACTTGCCACCATTTCCGAAACAACCATGCCCGCACCAGCCTCGGCGGCGCGTTTTCGGAACGGAAGATCGGAAACGCCCGACATGGGCGCGAGAAATACGCGGTTTGGCAGTGTCACACCGCGTATATTCAGAGGTTGTTCAAGGGTAGTCACCAAGAAATGCCCATTTGATGTGCATGATGCAATTAGCACACACTTTAATCACTCAATGCATTGAACGCAAGGAAAAGCGCGTAGCTGCGATGATAAATCGATTGCCGTCTGGCAATTATTTGCGCAAGGCATTATTCCGCATGTAACTAGATGAATCTTTTGGCGAAGGCGACCGACATTTCACGGGCAGCAGCAGTCATCGTAGCCGCAGGACGCGGCGAACGGGCGGGACAGAGCACTGAAGGGCCGAAGCAATATCGGCGGATCGGCGGCGAAGCAGTGCTTTCGCGCACGCTGCGTGCTTTTGCGCATTGCGCTGAGATCGATCAGATCATCGTGGTCATCCATGCCGATGATGCGGCACTTTATGAAAATGCCATCACCGAATATTATGAGAATGTGCGCGTTGTTACCGGTGGACCGACGCGACAGGAATCCACGCGACTTGGATTGCTGGCGCTCAACAAGAACGCCCCAGACTATGTCCTCATCCATGATGGTGTGCGTCCATTCATTGAGCAGGATTTGCTTGCACGCATATTCGACAATCTGACACCGCAGGAAGGAGTGCTGCCTGCCCTTGCCGTTTCGGACACGCTGAAGCAATCGGCCAGTGATGGCACTGTTAGAACGACTATCCCTCGTGCTGGTCTTTTTGCAGCACAGACGCCGCAGGCCTTTCCATTTAACCCGATCCTGGACGCCCACGAAAAAGCTTATCTCAGCGGCCGCTCGGATTTTACCGACGATGCCTCGATTGCGGAAGCTTATGGACTTTCCGTGCGTATCATCGAGGGTTCGGCAGACAATACCAAACTCACATGGGCCAAAGATATTGAAATGGCCGACAAACGCTTGAGGCATGGCATGACTTCATTTCCAGATATCCGCACCGGCAATGGCTATGACGTTCACAGTTTCGAGCCGGGCGACCACGTCACGCTTTGCGGCGTGGCCATTCCACACAACAGGAAACTGAACGGTCACTCGGATGCCGACGTGGCCCTCCACGCACTGACCGATGCCCTGCTTGCTACACGCGGCGCAGGCGATATTGGCACACATTTCCCGCCTTCCGATCCGCAGTGGAAGGGCGCAGCATCGCATATCTTCGTCGAACATGCGGTCAAGATCGTGCGTGAAGCCGGTGGTCGTATCGCCAACGCGGACGTGACGATCATCGCTGAAGAACCTAAGATCGGTCCACATCGCCCGGCAATGATGGAAGCCATGGCCAATATGCTCGGCATTTCGCATGACCGTGTTTCCGTCAAAGCGACCACCAACGAGAAAATGGGCTTTGTCGGTCGCGGCGAAGGCATTGCTGCTATTGTTACGGCAACAGTCATCTATCCCGGTGAGGTTCCTGCCCATGAGGTTCCAGAATGACACTTGTTGCGGAAGCCCAGGCCATTGACGTACTCAACGCTTGCCGCAAACACGGCATCATGATTGCGACAGCAGAATCTTGCACAGGCGGGCTTATCGCGGCAGCACTCACCGATATTGCAGGTTCCTCCGATGTGGTGGATCGCGGCTTTGTAACCTACTCCAATGAAGCCAAGAATGAGATGATCGGCGTCCCGATGGAACTGATCAACCAGGTGGGTGCGGTTTCAAAAGAAGTGGCAATAGCTATGGCAGAAGGCGCGCTGAACAATTCACGCGCTGGCATCAGCATTGCCGTTACCGGTATTGCCGGCCCCGGTGGCGGGTCAGCAGAAAAGCCGGTCGGTCTCGTGCACATTGCCAGCGCGCGCAAAGGTTTTGCCACGCTACACAAAGAATGCCGTTTTGGTGAAAAGTCACGCGAAGACATTCGGCATGAAACCGTGCTTTCTGCGCTGGCACTGGTCCTTGAGGCGCTGAACTCTAAAGCCTAAGCCAGACCGTAAATTGCGTCAGCACGCTTCTCAAAGGCTTCTGAGAACTTGCGGAAAGCCAGATCGAACATTGATCCCATCAGCAGCCCAAGCGTGCGACTTTTGAATTCATAGTCGATGAAGAATTCGACGTCACATTCATAACCATCGCTAACCGGCTTAAATGTCCAGCGATTGTCGAGATAGCGGAACGGGCCATCGACATATTTCACGTCGATGACATTTTCGTCCGGCTTCAGAAGCACCTGGCTGGTGAATGTCTCGCGGATCAGCTTATAGCCAACCGTCATGTCGGCGATCAAAAGCGTCTTGCCCTCCCGCTCCTTTCGGGAGCGAATTGAGAGTGCTTCGCACATCGGCAGGAATTGCGGATATTTTTCAACATCCGATACCAGGGCAAACATCTGGTCTGCCCTGTGATGAACGCGTCTGACATTCGTAAATTGCGGCATGCGAACTTAAGCCTGTGCTGCAACCTGCGCTTCGCGAGCAGCCTTGAGCTTTGCGAAATCGTCACCGGCATGGTGCGATGAACGCGTCAGCGGGCTGGACGCAACGAGCGCAAAGCCCTTGGTACGACCAATTGTCTCGAAAGACTTGAATTCGTCTGGCGTCACGAAACGGATCACCGGATGGTGCTTGCGGGTTGGCTGGAGATACTGACCGATGGTCATGAAATCCACTTCAGCAGAACGAAGGTCGTCCATCAGCTGAAGGATTTCGTTCCGCTCTTCGCCAAGACCAACCATGATGCCGGACTTCGTGAAGATTGTCGGGTCGAGTTCCTTCACGCGCTGCAACAGGCGGATCGAATGGAAATAACGAGCGCCCGGGCGAACCTTGAGATACTTCGACGGAACCGTTTCCAGATTGTGATTGAACACGTCAGGGCGTGCCTTGACCACGATCTCAAGCGCGCCTTCCTTGCGCAGGAAGTCTGGTGTAAGAATTTCAATCGTTGTCTTCGGGGTCGCCGCGCGGATCGCGCGAATAACCTCGGCAAAATGCTGTGCGCCGCCATCGGCCAGATCGTCACGGTCAACAGAGGTAATAACGACGTGGGTAAGGCCCATCTGCTTGACGGCCTTAGCGACATTTTCCGGCTCATTTGGATCAAGAGCCGTTGGGATACCGGTCGATACGTTACAGAAAGCACAGGCGCGGGTGCAGATTTCGCCCATGATCATGAAGGTCGCGTGCTTCTTTTCCCAGCACTCGCCAATGTTCGGGCAACCTGCTTCTTCGCAAACGGTAACAAGCTTGTTCGAGCGGACGATCTCGCGCGTCTCGTTATAGCCGCGAGAAACCGGGGCCTTGACGCGGATCCAGTCCGGCTTCTTCAGAATTTCGGTGTCTGGACGGTGAGCCTTTTCAGGGTGCCGCTGACGTCTCTGGTTCACTGTATCGAGAACTGTAACCATGCTGTTTCCTGCCTATCTGAAACAAATGCCTGAGAGCTAATCTGTTCCAATAATGGGTAGACCCCTGACTTAACGCTTGCCCTAACAATTTGATACGCTGCAATGCAATGGCATTTGCTGCGGCTTACCGTCTCGCTGCCATACCTAATGCTCTGAAAACCAACGCCCAGATGAGGCCAAACAGAAAGCCGCCTAATCCGAGAGCGAATGTCAGTATCCAGACGCCGTACCAGCCAGCGATAGCCATTCCGTTGACCGATATGGTGTTTCCGCCGAGCAAGCTCAAGCTTCCTGCCAGAAAGCCTAAAGCAAGACCGCCTGTCGTACACCATTTAATCATGGGCCAAGCGGCACGCCGCCATGGCCCTCCATTATCAATCAGCGGAATGAGTTCACTCCTTTAAGAGCGTTTCCTCGTGAATTGAATTCAAAGTTTGAAAACCGACATTTGCACAACACTTGTTGTGAAGAGGTGCAAATGTCGGAATCAGATCTCTGAATTACATATTCAGCGCGCGGCCATATGCATCCAGTACGCTTTCCTTCATCGTTTCGGAAATCGTTGGATGCGGGAAGACCGAGTGCATCAGTTCTTCTTCAGTGGTTTCAAGGTTCATCGCAACGACGAAGCCCTGAATAAGTTCGGTCACTTCGGCGCCAACAAGATGCGCGCCCAGCAGCTGTCCGGTCTTCTTGTCGAAGATCGTCTTGACCAGTCCCTGATCTTCACCAAGTGCAATCGCTTTACCGTTTGCTACAAATGGGAAACGACCGACACGAATGTCGAGGCCTTTTTCCTTTGCCTTGGCTTCAGTCAAACCAACCGATGCAACCTGTGGGTTACAATAGGTGCAGCCTGGGACCATATTGCGGTCAAGCGGATGAACATTTGGCAGACCTGCAATCTTTTCAACGCAGATAACAGCTTCATGCTCAGCCTTGTGAGCCAGCATCGGCGGACCAGCAACATCACCAATCGCATAAATGCCGTCAACATTGGTCTTGCAATAAGCGTCGATGGCAATGCAACCACGATCAGTCTTAACGCCAAGTGCTTCAAGACCGATATTTTCGATATTGCCCTGAACGCCAACAGCCGAAATCATGCGATCAACGGTGAGTGTCTGAACCTTACCATCCTTGGTTTCGATATGAGCGGTCACATTGTTTGCGCCCTTCTCAACTTTGGAAACCTTGGCTTCGGTGATGATCTTGAGACCGCGCTTTTCGAGCTGCTTGCGTGCGAAAGCCGAAATTTCCGCATCTTCAACAGGCATGATCTGCGACATCAGTTCAACGACGGTAACATCAACGCCCATCTCGTTATAGAACGAGGCAAACTCAATGCCGATTGCGCCCGAACCCATGACCAGCATGGTTTTCGGCAGTTCCTGCGGCACCATCGCTTCAAAGTAAGTCCAGATCAGCTTGCCATCTGGCTCAATGCCTGGAAGCGCACGCGGACGCGCACCTGTTGCAACGATGATGTGCTTAGCCTTGTAAGTGCCCTCGCCAAGTGTGTTCTTCGGCTGAGGTGCCTGTGGCAACATCGGCGCCTTGGAAGTCTTGGAAACGACGATTTCACCCGGCTTGGAAAGCTTTGCTTCGCCCCAGATCACATCGATCTTGTTCTTCTTCATCAGGAAGCCGACGCCACCGTTCATGCGCTCGGCAATGCCGCGCGAACGGGAAACAACAGCCTTGATATCGGCAGTGATTGAACCTTCAAGCTTCAGACCATAATTTTTGGCATGATCAGCGAGGTGCTTCACTTCAGCCGAACGCAGAAGCGCTTTGGTCGGGATACAACCCCAGTTGGAGCAGATGCCAGCGAGATGTTCGCGCTCTACAACAGCCGTCTTGAGCCCGAGCTGTGCTGCGCGGATCGCCGCAACATAGCCTCCAGGACCGGATCCGATAACAATAACGTCGTAAGTGTCGGCCATATTGTTCCTGCCTTTGCTCAGTTCACATTCCGGGTAAGCAATACCCAGTCATGAACTTTGTCCTGCCCGATACGCTTCACAGCTTCGAGCCGTTCCATTTCTTCAAATCCATAACCGCGATAAAGCGAAAGCGCTACGCTATTATGGCTTTCTGTTATCAGGCTGAGACTGGCGTTCCCGCTCAGTTTTGCCTGCTCGATTTCATTTGCAACGAGTGCGCGACCGATGCTCTTGCCACGAAATTTCTGATAAACGGCAACGCTGTCTATAAAACGACTGCCGATCACCTTGCATTGAAGTGCAATAAGTTGAGCCAGAACCTCGTTCTGTGGCTTTAGCTCATGCAAGCTTTCGTCCAGAGTAAAACCGATGGATAATCCAGCTGTAACGCCATCCCACTCGGCGATGGTCGTTCCTTGCCAGCCCTCCATGCCAGCTTCCTGCATCTGACGTAAGCCCGCCTCCATCACGGTCTCAGCGTCGCAATCATGCATAACACTTTGCCACAACCAATGTGCGAAGCCATGAGAAGAGATATCGACCAAAATGGCTATCTCGGCAGCATCATGGCGTTCAGCCGGGCGAAGTTTGAGTAGTCCTGCCATTCAAAACCTCAAGCGCCGCATTCTGAGAATGCGGCGCATTTAAAGGTCATCCAATCAGACCAGCATACCCATCGGGTTTTCGATGTGACGCTTGAAGGCCTGTGCAAGTTCAGCGGCCAGAGCACCATCGACAGCACGGTGATCGGTGGAAAGGGTTACGGACATAACCGTCGCAACCTTGATTTCACCGTTCTTGACCACTGCGCGCTGTTCGCCTGCACCAATTGCGAAAATCGTCGCATGTGGTGGGTTGATGATTGCTGCAAAGTCCTTCACGCCGAACATACCGAGGTTGGACACAGAGGTCGAACCACCCTGATATTCATCAGGCTTCAGCTTGCGATCACGCGCACGCTTGGCAAGATCCTTCATCTCGTTGGAGATGGCGGACAGCGTTTTGGATTCCGACTGACGCACGATTGGCGTAATCAGACCGCCAGGGATCGACACAGCAACGCCGACATCCGCACGCTTGTGCTTGATCATGCCGCCTTCAGTCCAGGAGACATTGGCTTCAGGAATGTCACGCAGCGCAAGAGCAACAGCCTTGATCACCAGATCGTTGACAGAAAGCTTGTAGGCAGGAACCTCACCCTTCTCCGTCTTGGTCAGCGGTGCAGCCGAATTGATCTGCGAACGCAGAGCCAGAAGCGCATCGAGTTCGCAATCAATCGTCAGATAGAAATGCGGAACAGTCTGCTTCGATTCAACCAGGCGGCGGGCAATGGTCTTGCGCATACCGTCGTGAGGAACGATTTCGTATGTGCCTTCTTCAAAGAGCTTGAGGATGGCATCATCCGACTGAGGCTTTGGAGCCGATGCAGCTGCCTGAGGTGCAGCGGATGCTGCTTTCGCTCCGCCGGATTTAATTGCAGCTTCAACGTCACGCTGAACGACACGGCCATGAGGACCAGTGCCTTTTACAGCGGAAACATCAACGCCTGCATCCTTGGCGATGCGACGAGCAAGCGGCGATGCGAAAACGCGGTCGCCCTTGTTCTCAGCACTCTTGGCTGCTGCCGGAGCAGCTGCTGGGGCTTCAGCCTTTGCAGGAGCTGCGGTTGCAACTTCCTTTTTTGGCTCTTCCTTAGCCGCTTCTGCCTTTGGTGCAGGAGCGGAATCGCCGCCTTTGGCTGCTTCTGCAACATCCTCGCCGTCTTCGGCGAGGATTGCGATCAGCGCGTTAACCTTGACGCCTTCGGTTCCAGCAGGAACGACGAGCTTGGCAACAACACCTTCATCGACAGCTTCGACTTCCATCGTCGCCTTGTCGGTTTCGATCTCAGCGATCACATCGCCGGACGTAACCTTGTCGCCTTCTTTGACCAGCCACTTGGAGAGATTGCCCTCTTCCATGGTTGGCGAAAGTGCTGGCATGGTGATTTTAATCGGCATGTCCAGTACCTCCTCAGGCGGTGTAGGTCACGGCTTTCACCGCTTCCACCACTTCTGCAACAGTTGGCAGAGCCAGCTTTTCGAGATTTGCCGCATATGGCATCGGAACGTCCTTGCCAGCGATCGTCAGGATCGGCGCATCGAGATAATCGAAAGCCTGCTGCATGACGCGGGTGGCAATTTCAGTGCCAACGGAAGACTGTGGGTAGCCTTCTTCAACGGTGACGAGACGACCGGTCTTCTTGACCGATTCAACGACCGTTGGAATATCCATTGGGCGGATGGTGCGCAGATCGATGATTTCGACATCGATGCCCTGTACAGCCAGCTCTTCAGCAGCCTTGACCGCATAGGTCATGCCGATACCGAACGAAACGATGGTCGCGTCCTTGCCCTGCTTGTGAATGCGGGCCTTGCCGATGGGCAGAACGAAATCGTCAAGCTTCGGCACATCGAAATGATGACCGTAGAGAATTTCGTTTTCAAGGAAGATGACTGGATTCGGATCGCGGATAGCAGCCTTGAGAAGACCCTTCGCGTCAGCAGCCGAGTAAGGCATGACGACCTTCAGGCCTGGGATCTGGCTGTACCATGCTGCATAGCACTGGGAGTGCTGGGCAGCAACGCGGGCAGCAGCGCCCGAAGGACCGCGGAACACCATCGGTGCGCCCATCTGGCCACCCGACATATAAAGCGTCTTCGCAGCCGAATTGATGATCTGGTCAATCGCCTGCATGGCGAAGTTGAACGTCATGAATTCGACAATCGGCTTCAGGCCAGCCATTGCAGCACCAACGCCGACGCCGGCAAAACCATGCTCGGTGATCGGGGTATCTACAACGCGGCGTGCGCCGAATTCGTCGAGAAGGCCCTGTGTGATCTTGTAGGCGCCCTGATACTCGGCTACTTCTTCACCCATGATGAAGACGTTCTCGTCGCGGCGCATTTCTTCAGCCATGGCGTCGCGCAGTGCTTCACGCACAGTCATCGAAACCATTTCTGTACCGGCTGGAATGTCCGGATCGGAAGCAACTTCAACTTTCGGAGCAGCAGGCACGCTATCGGCCTTCTTTTCCTCAGTCTTTGGTGCTTCTTTTGCTTCTTCTTTCGGTGCTTCAGCTTTTGCAGCAGGAGCAGAACCGATGTCGGAGGCGCTTTCGCCATCGCCGAGCAAAACAGCAATCGGCGTGTTGACCTTCACGCCTTCGGTTCCTTCTGCGATGAGAATTTTACCGACGGTGCCTTCGTCAACAGCTTCGACTTCCATCGTCGCCTTATCGGTTTCGATTTCAGCGATCACGTCACCGGATGTGACCTTGTCGCCTTCTTTTTTCAGCCACTTGGACAGTTTGCCTTCTTCCATCGTCGGGGAAAGGGCAGGCATGAGAATTTCTACGGGCATGACAATACCTTTCCTGAATTAGAGCAGAATATCCGTGTAGAGCTCGGAAACATCCGGCTCTGGATCGTTTTGAGCGAAATCGGCCGAATCAGCGACGATGTCGCGGACTTCCTTGTCGATTTCCTTCAGCTCTTCTTCAGTGGCCCAGTTATTTTCAATCAGGCGCTGTTTGACCTGTTCAATCGGATCGTGCTCGGAGCGCATCTTCTGCACTTCGTCCTTCGAGCGATACTTCGCAGGATCGGACATCGAGTGACCGCGATAACGATAGGTTTCCATTTCGAGAATCAATGGGCCCTTGCCAGCACGCGCCCATTCAGCAGCGGCTTCAGCAGCAGCAGCAACGGCGCGAACGTCCATGCCGTCAACCTTGATGCCCGGAACGTTGAACGAAACGCCGCGCTTGGAGAAATCTGTTTCAGCGGAAGAACGCGAAACCGACGTGCCCATTGCATAGCGGTTGTTTTCGATCACGTAGATCACCGGAAGCTTCCACAGCGATGCCATGTTGAAAGCTTCATAGACCTGGCCCTGATTGGCGGCACCATCACCGAAATAGGTGACGGAGATATTGTCATTGCCGCGATACTTGTTCGCAAAGGCAAGACCAGTGCCAAGAGGAACCTGAGCGCCGACGATACCATGACCGCCGTAAAAGCCCTTTTCCTTCGAGAACATGTGCATGGAGCCGCCCTTGCCCTTGGAGTAACCTCCACGGCGGCCAGTCAGCTCGGCCATAACGCCACGCGCTTCCATGCCGGTTGCCAGCATGTGGCCATGGTCACGATAGGAAGTGATGATCTGATCACCTTCCTTGAGCGCACTCTGCATACCAACGACGACAGCTTCCTGACCGATATAAAGGTGACAGAAGCCACCGATAAAGCCCATACCATAAAGCTGTCCGGCCTTTTCTTCGAAACGGCGGATCAACAGCATTTCGCGGTAAGCGTTCAGTTCCTGCTCTTTAGTGAAATCAGCTGGCGCTGGAGTCTTGGGAACATTCCCAAAAGACGCCTGCGATTTTCCAGCCGACGCCTTATTAGCCTTCGGTGCCATATCTCGCTCCCTACAGCATGCACCCAAAATCGGGATCGATTTTGAAAGCAACATGCGTCGATTCAAATTATCAGAGCACATTCACGCACACGAAGGACGCGCGGCGCTCTACGATTGTCGTTCTATTGTGACGTTATACGGGCAATTTACAAGATACAATATGCGCGTAGAGCATAGCTGCTATGCCGCCAAGCCCTTAAAAACATATCACAAAAAGACAATTAACCGGGATTTGGTTAATTCGATCGATCCTCCCGAGAAACGATAATTGTCATTTCATCGGGATGAGAGAGATTAAGCGCTCTGCGGGCCTGCTCGTCAAGCATGTCCTTTTCAATCGAACCATCACGTAAAAGCGTGACTCGCTTTTCAAGTGCTGCTCTGTCGGCAGTCACCTTATCGAGCTGCTGCGTCAGCAAGCTCTTCTGTTCTTCAAGCTGGATGCGGGAATAAAGACCGAATTCGCCATGATAGGCGTGAAAGCCGAAATAGCTAAGAAACGCAGCTGTCAGAATAGGCAGCACAAAACGGCCGCGGATAGATTTACGTTTCTGCTTGGTCCACATTTCGACTTCCTTCCCGGACATTCAGAGCGGCTTTGATTCTGAATTAAAGCGCACCCCGAAAAACGGGAACCAGTCTTCGGAACAGGTTGCGCATTAATAAAGATAGTCAGAGTGCCGATCCGTTAGAATCAGATCGCACGCGTTCTGACCACGTCAATCCGATTTCCACCATGAAGCATTATTTTGCTTAACAGAGCTTTACCGCGGAGTGATGACAGGACACTTCAGGCGTAGAATTTTTACGACATATGGCTTTCGTCTGAATCAGAAATGGCGGCCGAAGCCGCCATCTCACCAACGAATCCTGTGCAAATCACACATCAAGAATTGTTGAGAAGCCACCCATGATCATGCGCTTGCCATCAAATGGCATGGTATCGCCCATGTCCTTCATGCGCGGATCGCTCATCATTTTTTCATTGGCAGCATCGCGCGTGGCTTTGTCCGGGTATTCGAACCACGAGAAGACAACCTCTTCGTCGTCCTTGGCCTGTACCGCACGGCGGAAATCGGTAACTTTGCCATCAGGCACATCGTCGCCCCAGGCTTCCACCATCCGCGTCACACCGAATTCCTTGAACAAGGCCGAAGCCTTGGCTGCGTGTTTCTGATAGGTTTCCTTGTTCGCCTTAGGAACTGCGACGACAAATCCTTCTATGTAAGCCATTTCTCTCTCCCATTTTGGCCCACCCATTTTTGATTAGATGCGCCTGCCCTCGGTCAGCATTCCCTAGAAGTAGGACACCGATTGAAACGGGCAACCGCACTTATATTGATATCAATGTAATTTGTTTTGTCAAATCGACTATAACGGCTGCAAAGGCCATAAGAGGAATGGAAGACAACTATAAGATAAAGGCTCTGCGTGATTTAGTTCGAATGGTTTACGAGGAAGCTCAGCGCTGTGAAAGCACCGAATGCCACAAAGTCGGCTTCTGATCGTACCCACCGCCCTGCCAACTCTCCAGTGACACAACATTCCAAGCTGCATTGTCGTTCCAGATGCGGGCGATCTCTTCAGCACTCATATAATTATAGTAACGTCCCAATGCGTCATAGCCCTCACCGGGGCCGTCTTTGAAACTGGCCCACAGCCAACCGCCGGGTTTTAATGCACGATTCATATGTTTCACGATATTTGGTAAATCGGCACGCTTTGCATGAAGAAGCGATGCCGAAGCATAAATGCCATCGTAGCAGGCAACTGCATCAAGCTCGTGAAAAAGCAGCTGCCTAACAGGACGCTGCAACAGCGCCGAGGCTTCCTGAGCAAGTTCGGGTGAACCGTCGGTCGGATCGACATCGAAGCCACGCGAAAGCATTGCCTTCGCATCCTGCCCGCTTCCCGTACCAAGTTCGAGAATGCGCCCAGTTGGACGAACATGCTTGAGAAAGCTATCGAGTTTGCGATTAATGCTGGAGCTCGCAGCATAAGTCGCGGCGTTATTGGCGTAAAAACCCAGCGTATCGTTCGACATGACCTTGCTCCCCGTTTGTAAACTTAGAGAACAAGCAAATATGTCCGCACGAAGACACAAAGAAAAAGGCGAGCCGAAGCCCGCCTTTTTAATTCAGATATCAATTCGATCTTAGAGGAACTTCAATGCGCTGCGGCCTGCATAGCGAGCCTGCTTGCCAAGTTCTTCTTCGATGCGGATGAGCTGGTTGTACTTTGCAGTACGGTCTGAACGAGCCAGCGAGCCGGTCTTGATCTGACCGCAGTTGGTTGCAACTGCGAGATCGGCAATGGTCGAATCTTCGGTTTCACCCGAACGGTGCGACATGACCGAGGTGTAACCAGCCTTGTGTGCGGTTTCGACGGCATCCAGCGTTTCGCTGAGCGAACCGATCTGGTTGACCTTGACGAGGATCGAGTTGGCAACACCCATCTTGATACCATCGCGCAGACGAGCCGAGTTCGTTACGAAAAGATCGTCGCCAACGAGCTGGCACTTCTTGCCAATCAGGTCGGTCAGATACTTCCAGCCTTCCCAATCGTCTTCAGCCATGCCGTCTTCAATCGAAACGATTGGGTAATCAGCAGCAAGCTTTGCGAGATACTCAGCCTGAGCCTTTTGATCGCGGGTCTTGTTCTCACCTTCATAGACGTAGTTACCGTCCTTGAAGAATTCAGTCGCAGCACAATCGAGACCGATAGCAATGTCTTCGCCCGGCTTGAAGCCAGCCTTTTCGATCGATTCTACAACGAAATCGAGAGCAGCTTCTGCGCTCAGCAGGTTCGGAGCAAAGCCGCCTTCATCACCAACATTGGTGTTGTGGCCAGCATCCTTGAGGCGCTTCTTGAGCGTGTGGAAAACTTCCGCACCATAACGAACAGCTTCGCGCAGCGATGGAGCGCCAACTGGCAGGATCATGAATTCCTGGAAGTCGATTGGATTGTCGGCATGAGCGCCACCATTGATGATGTTCATCATTGGAACTGGCAGAACATGGGCGTTAGCACCGCCAACGTAACGATAAAGTGGCAGGCCGGTCGACTGTGCAGCAGCCTTGGCAACAGCAAGCGAAACGCCGAGAATTGCGTTTGCACCGAGATTGCCCTTGTTTGGCGTGCCATCAAGTTCAATCAGAGCCTGGTCAACGAGAAGCTGATTTTCAGCATCGATGCCGGCGATTGCGTCGAAAATCTTGCCATTGACTGCTTCAACAGCCTTTTCAACGCCCTTGCCGAGATAGCGGCTGCCGCCGTCACGAAGCTCAACAGCCTCATGTGCGCCAGTAGAAGCGCCCGATGGCACAGCTGCGCGGCCAAAAGAGCCGTCTTCGAGTACGACGTCGACTTCAACAGTCGGGTTACCGCGGCTGTCGAGAATTTCGCGACCAACGATGTCGATGATTGCAGTCATAGGGGCAAGTCCTTCCCTGTAGATAGCCCCGCTCCTGCCGCGAGGCACATTGAAGAAATCCGATGTGAGACTTCATTACAGAAATAAAAGGCGGAGGAACATCCCCCGCCTGTGAATTTCTAATGAAATTTTAAATCGATTTAGAAATCCTGTCGAAAGCCATGAGTTTTTCGAGAAGTGCAGGCATTTTATCGATCTGAACCATGTTTGGACCGTCAGATGGTGCATTATCCGGGTCTTCATGCGTTTCGATGAATACACCGGCTACACCCACAGCAACCGCAGCGCTTGCAAGCGTTTCAACGAATTCGCGCTGGCCACCGGACGAACCACCCTGCCCGCCAGGCTGCTGCACGGAATGGGTTGCATCGAAAATCACCGGCGAGCCGAAGCCTGCCATGATAGGCAGCGAACGCATGTCGGAAACAAGTGTGTTGTAACCGAAAGACGCGCCGCGTTCGGTGGCCAGAACATTCGGATTGCCATTCTCAGTGATCTTGGCCAGCACGTTTTTCATGTCCCAGGGCGCCAGAAACTGGCCCTTCTTCACATTAACCGCACGGCCTGTCTTCGCAGCGGCGACCAAAAGGTCAGTCTGGCGGCAAAGGAACGCTGGAATCTGCAGAACATCGACAACTTCAGCAACGGTTGCGCATTGCTCTTCAGTATGGATGTCAGTGAGAACAGGAAAGCCGAACTCTTTTTTGAGATCGGCAAAAACTTCGAGTGCCTTATCCAGACCAATGCCGCGCTGTGCGCTAAGCGAGGTGCGGTTGGCCTTGTCGAAGCTCGACTTATAAACGAGGCCCATGCCGAGCTTGTTGGTGATCTCCACCAGACGTCCGGCCATGTCGAACGCATGTTCACGGCTTTCCATCTGGCAAGGCCCGGCAATCAAAGCCAGTGGCGCGCTGTTGGAGAACGTAACATTGCCGATTTTCACGGCAGAATTAGCGGTCGTCATGATTGTGAACCTTCAAATACAAACAATGTCCCCTGACCTGCGGCAGGATGGACGAGAACACGACCATCGCTCTTTGTAAAAGCGATTCCGTTACGAGTGAGGAGTTGCTCAACGGCATAAAGCGAAGCAACCGAGAAAACCAGTCCTGATAGCCGCAGGCCACGACCATGCAGTTCCGGCGACCATCCGAAACAGCGATTAAACTGTGTCGGCGTCATAACCTCTATATTGGAATTTCTAGCCGTAATTGCCAGGGAGCCATCTTCACGTCTCCGAGCAGCGGCATGAAATACGCCTTGCAAGAGATCGGAGAAGTTTTCCGGTTGTTCTTCACACAGCAATATCTCACGTAAGCCTGTTACACCATTTTCATGCGTGATCAGGTGCGAACGGTCAGTCTTGGGGTATGCCAAACGCTGACAGGTAAAGAAGAATGCGTCCGGCGCGCGCAAATCCGCTGCAAAAGCCAACCGGAAGCTGCCTTTCTCACGTTTTCCCTCAGACGAGATGAAGCTGCGCGAAAACTCGACCATGCGACCGCCGGAAATACCGCGCCGCTTGAATTCCGCATGATCGCCACGCGAATCGTCGGTCTTGAAGGCTATCCCGGAAAAACCATCATCACCGTTTCGAAAACGGTAAGATAAGTCACGCTGGATAAAGCTGTTGTTTCGCTGTGCGGCGGCTTCATAAAGCGGCGAACGGTCTACAGCCAACATTTCGAGATAAGTATCGTCTGCAAAGAAACTGCAAACGTTAGCGGTGCCGAACGGATGTTGTGCGTCCGGCGCCACTGTAAATCCCAGAAGGGAAAGTCTCCTGCGCGCCTCACTCAGTTGAGAAACTGGAAGCACCAGATGGTCAACTGAACGAGCTTTGCGCGCAAGATCATTTGTCATGCATCAAACCAGTCTGCCCTGTTCCATCGCAGCCGCGATGAAGGAAGAGAATAGTGGGTGTGGTTCAAACGGACGCGACTTCAGTTCCGGATGGTACTGAACGCCGATGAACCAAGGATGGTCAGCATACTCAACCGTTTCCGGCAGAACGCCGTCGGGTGACATGCCCGAAAATACCAAGCCGCTTGCTTCAAGACGGTCCTTATAATCAACGTTCACTTCATAGCGGTGACGATGACGTTCAGAAATCTCGGTCGAACCGTAAATCTCGGCAATACGTGTTCCAGCCTTGAGCGTGGAATCATACGCACCAAGACGCATCGTGCCACCCAGATCACCCGACTTCGTACGCTTTTCGAGCATATTGCCCTTGAGCCACTCGGTCATCAGACCAACAACAGGTTCCTTGGTCGGGCCAAACTCGGTCGAAGAGGCATTTTCGATACCGGCGAGATTACGCGCGGCTTCGAGACATGCCATCTGCATACCGAAGCAGATGCCGAAATAAGGAACCTTGTGTTCGCGTGCGAACTTGGCCGCAAGGATCTTGCCTTCCGCACCACGCTCACCAAAGCCGCCTGGCACCAGAATGCCGTGGACTTTTTCGAGATATGGCGACGGGTCTTCGCTTTCAAAGACTTCAGCTTCGATCCAGTCGAGATTGACCTTGACCTTGTTGGCAATGCCACCGTGCTGCAGCGCTTCGATCAGCGACTTATAAGCATCCTTCAGCTCGGTATATTTGCCGACAACGGCAATGGTAACTTCGCCTTCAGGGTTGTGCAGAAGATGGGAAATACCTTCCCAGCGTTCCATACGTGGCTTAGGTGCCGGTTCGATGCCGAATGCTGCAAGCACTTCGTTGTCGAGACCTTCCTTATGATAGGCAATCGGCACATCATAAATGGTCGAGACGTCGAGCGCCTGAATAACCGCGCTTTCGCGCACATTACAGAAAAGCGACAGCTTGCGGCGTTCGGAAGCCGGAATCTCGCGATCTGCACGAACCAGAAGAATATCCGGAGCAATACCGATCGAACGCAGTTCCTTGACCGAATGCTGTGTCGGCTTGGTCTTGAGTTCACCTGCCGCTGGAATATACGGCATCAATGTCAGATGGATATAGACTGCGCTGTTGCGTGGCAGTTCGTTGCCGAGCTGACGAATAGCTTCGAGGAACGGCATGGCTTCGATATCGCCAACCGTACCGCCGATTTCGCACAGCACGAAATCATAATCGTCATTGCCTTCAAGAATGAAGTTCTTGATTTCATCCGTGACGTGAGGAATGACCTGAACCGTCGCGCCGAGATAATCGCCGCGGCGTTCTTTTTCGATGATGTTGCGGTAGATGCGACCGGTGGTGATGTTATCCCGCTGATTTGCAGGACGACCGGTGAACCGCTCGTAATGGCCCAGATCAAGGTCTGTTTCGGCACCATCGTCAGTGACGAACACCTCACCGTGCTGGTAAGGCGACATCGTGCCGGGGTCGACGTTCAGATAAGGGTCGAGTTTACGGATACGCACGCGGTAACCGCGTGCCTGAAGGAGTGCAGCCAATGCTGCTGCGGCAATGCCTTTTCCAAGGGAAGAAACCACGCCGCCTGTGATGAATACATATCGCGCCATGGGCTTATGTCGTTAGACCCTTCTTGCTGATTCCGCCACTAAAAAAAGTGTGAACAGCGTTTTTTCCATCAAAATCACACCCGTTCAGCCTCCCATATGGGATAACCGGATGCTTCCACCAAGTTCAGTCCTGCTCGCAGCCTGTAGCGTTGTTTGTTACACGCGCACGAAAAAAGGCCGGGAAAATCCCGGCCTTTCGGGTATTTCTACAAAAAATTAGAGAACGACGACTTTTGCGCCCATGCCGACGCGATCATAGAGATCCAGAATGTCGTCATTGGTCATACGGAAGCAACCGTTCGAAGCCGGACTGCCGATTGTCCATGGCTGAGTGGTACCGTGAATACGGATATACGTATCCTTGTTGCCCTGGAACAGATACATGGCGCGCGAACCAAGTGGATTGCCTGGACCGCCGTCCATACCGTTCTTGTAGCGACCATACTGAGCAGGATTGCGCTCAATCATTTCCTTAGTCGGAATCCAGCGTGGCCATTCGCGCTTTGCGCTGACAGTTGCTGTTCCCTTGAACTCAAGTCCGACTTTACCGACCGCAATGCCGTAACGGCGCGCAGTGGTCGAGCTTTCGACGAGATAAAGGAAATACTTCGCAGGATCGATGACGATCGTGCCAGCTTCGTAACCGGTGAAGGATACGGTCTGCGCCTGATAGCGCGGGTCGATATTGTAGCGGTTGAGGGCAACCTTCTTCGCAGCACCTGCGTTCGAAGCGCTCTTCTTTTTCTTCTTTGCAGGCTTTTCCTTGGCATCGTTTGCCATAGCGACCTGCTGAACACCCGTTGCCGCAGCCGTAAGTTCAGCTTCAGCACCAGCTGCAAAACTTGGGCCCGTAAGTCCAATGCAAAGGCTTGCAATGCCAGCCATCAAAATAAAACGTGAAGACATGATCTGTTCCCGAAAACCCAAGCAGTGCGGAAAACACCTGTCGCAGTATCGCGTTCAGGCTTTCGCTCTCCATACTGCAAAGGGCAGCACTACTCAATTATCCACAATAGCTATCCCTCACGATTCGAGAGGGGCTATTGCCCGTGTGCAACACTTTGCAATCTGATGCTTAACAAAAAGAAAACCGGCCCTTTCGAGCCGGTTTTCAAATTTTCAGCAATTACAAAGCTCTTATTGTGAGCTTGGAACCTGTGGAGCCTGTGGCTGAGTGCTGTCAGGCTGCGCTGGTGCAGTTGATGGAGCTTCACCCGAAGCAGGTGTTTCAGCTTCATTGGTGCGCGAAGACTCACCACCCAGCTGATTGAGAATGCCACCGCCAGTACCGGTACCAGTTCCACCAGCAGGAGGATTCTGCGTGCTGCCAGCTGCAGGAATACGGTTCAGAATGTCCGTTGGCTTTTCGCCATAACGGGCCATGATGCCGAGAACGAGCGAAGTGGCGAAGAAGCCAATCGCAAGAATAGCTGTCGTGCGGGTCAGCGCGTTAGCCGCGCCGCGTGCCGTCATGAAGCCCGAACCACCGCCGATACCAAGGCCACCGCCTTCGGAACGCTGGATGAGCACAACGCCAACAAGCGCCAGAACGATCAACAAATGAATGACAATGACTATGGTCTGCATAGGTTACGGTCTTTATATCTCTGGACTAATGCATAACCGGGAAAAACCAAGCGATTTCCGCCCCGGATAGCGATGATACAAATAGATAGAGCGGCTCTTTACACGCTATTGCATGATAATCCAAGCCCCGCGCCCGATATAGATTAAAGGACGCAGATGCTCATCACAGATTACGATAAGTTTCGCATATGGCGAGGAAGTCTGTTGCTTTCAAGCTGGCTCCGCCAACCAATGCACCATCGACATCCGGCACGCTCAACAATTCGATGGCATTGGCTGGTTTGACCGAACCACCATAGAGAAGTCGCAGATGCGCGCCGCTGGTGCCAAAACGTTCGGTGAGCTTGTCACGCATGAATGCGTGGGCTGCGCGCACATCCTGAACAGTTGGCGTCAGACCAGTACCAATGGCCCAAACTGGCTCATAAGCAACAATCGTGTTTTCAGCCTTCACACCTTCGGGAAGCGAAGCTGCAAGCTGGTCGCCAATCACATCAAGTGTACGATCTGATTTGCGCTCATCAGCGGTTTCGCCAACGCAGACAATCGCAATAAGACCAGCAGCCCAGGCGGCTTCAGTCTTGCTGCGCACCAGCTCGCTGGCTTCGCGATGATCGGTACGACGTTCCGAGTGGCCGAGGATAACGTGGCTTGCGCCTGCTTCTTTCAGCATTTCTGCCGAAACATCGCCGGTATGTGCGCCAGACACTTTCTGGTGACAATCCTGACCGCCAAGCGCAACTGTTTCACCTTCAAGCGTTTCAGCAGCGCGCGACAACAATGTCGCCGGAACGCAGATCACGGCATCAAGCTTACGACCCAGATCGGAACTCAGGCCCGCAGAAATCGCGCGCAATTCCGTGAGGGATTCTCCTGTACCATTCATTTTCCAGTTGCCAGCAACCAGAGGACGGATTCCCGGAGTCATTTCATTCTCCTCGCCTTAAAGAACACCGGACCGCATATTTTTGCGTGAGCGGCGCCAAATTTTGCCACTGACTAAGCGTATTCGTCACGCAATGCAACGTTCTTGGCGATGTTCTTGGTGGTTGACGCTCAATGAGAACTTGCATCATGGCCTAGCTTAAGGTTATCCCCTCACACGGGTTATCTTTATCGATAGCCGGGCTTTGTTTTGTTCTTAAAGGGTTTCCAATGCTCGACAGTATGCGTGATGCCGCCAAATCCTGGGTTGCTAAGCTTCTCCTCGGTCTGCTCGTTCTGAGTTTTGCAGTCTGGGGCATCGCTGATGCATTCCGAGGCGACATGTCTGGCAATGCAGCGCTGAGCGCTGGCAAGTCGGAAGTGAGCGCAACAGATTATCGCTTTGCTTACGAGCAACAGCTGATGCGTCTGTCGCAGCAGTTCCGTCAGCGACTGACCCGCGAACAGGCACAACAGTTCGGTGTCGACAATCAGGTTCTTGCACAGCTCGCAGCTGGCGTTGTTCTGGATGAAGAAGCACGCAACATGCAGCTTGGTCTTTCCAAGGATGGCATTGCGCGTCTGACCGGCGAAGACCCATCGTTCCAGGATGCCAGCGGCAACTTCAGCCGCGCACAGTTCGATGCAGTTCTGCGCCAGTCAAACATTCGTGCGCAGGACTATCTCGATAACCGCGCGAAAGTTGCTCGTCGCCAGCAGATTGTTGAAGCAGCAACCGACGGCATGAAAATGCCAAACACCATGCTCAAGGCGCTTGCTCTTTATCAGGGTGAAAGCCGCAGCGCGGATTACATCACAATCCCGGCTGAAAAGGCCGATGCTGTTCTAGCGCCTTCCGATGACGCTCTCAAGGCTTACTTTGAAGAGCACAAGGATGAATACAAAGCTCCGGAATACCGCAAGATTACCTATGTGAAGCTTGAGCCGTCGGACATTGCCGATGCTGCTGCTGTCACGCAGGATGAAATCAAGGAATATTACGAAAAGAACCAGAGCCGTTTCAGCACCACTGAAACGCGCACCATCGAACAGCTGAACTTTGCTGATGAAGCAGCTGCTACGGCCGCACAGCAGAAAATCGCAGCAGGCACAAGCTTTGTCGATATCGGCAAAGAACAGGGCAAGAGCGAAGCTGATCTGGTTCTCGGAACCTTCGAAAAGACCGCTCTTCCAGATGCAATTATCGCAGAAGCAGCATTTGGCCTTAATGAAGGCGGCGTAAGTGACGTTGTTAAGGGCGCATTCGGCCCGGTCATTCTCCGCGTTACCAAAGTTAATCCGGCAAACACCAAGTCGCTGTCGGATGTTGAAGGCGAAATTCGCGATACCGTTGCAACCAACATTGCAATCAGCAGCATCAACGGCATTCACGATTCCTATGAACAGCAGCGTTCAGACGGCGCAAGCATGGCCGATGTTGCCAAGGGTCTCAGCCTCAAGACCGTAACTATTGACGCGATCGATGCCGAAGGCAACGATCCAACTGGCAAAGCAGTTGAACTGCCAAACTCCGAAGCGCTTCTCGCTGCCGCATTCCAGGCAGAACAGGGCTTCGATAACGATGCGCTCACCATGGGTAACACCGGTTATCTCTGGTACCAGATTGATGGCACCACCCCTGCCCGCGACCGCACCCTTGATGAAGTTAAGGACAAGGTCATTGCAGCATGGAAGGGCGAAGAAGCCGTCAAGCGTTTGAACCAGCGTCTGGAAGAGCTGAAGAAGCGCCTGGATGGCGGTGAGACGCTCGATGCGATTGCTGCTGAAGCTGGCCTTGAAAAGCAGACCAAGCGCGGCATCACCCGCAACACTAACGATGCGGATTTTGGCTCGGCTGCAACCGCTCAGGTATTCCGTGGCGCAAACGACCACACCGGTACAGCGGCTGCGGCATCTGACGATGCGCAGATCTTGTTCAAGGTTGTTGAAGTCACCGAACCAACCGCTGCAGGTCCGGAAGCAATTCCTGAACAGCAGCGGACCTATCTGTCAACGACACTCACAGATGATGTTCTTGAACAGATGGTTGGCGAACTGCAGAAGCAGTATCCGGTGCGGATCAACCAGACCGTCATCAACAATGCATTGGCCTTCTGATCAGCGGCGGACATGGAATAATGGCTGACTTAAAACCCTATATCGCCAAGGCTGCCTCCGGCAATCCGTTGTCGCTCGAGGATTCCAAGGCAGCTTTCGACATCATGATGTCCGGACAGGCTACGCCGTCACAGATCGGCGGCTTTCTGATGGCTCTGCGTGTTCGCGGTGAAACAGTGCCGGAAATAGCCGGTGCTGTTTCATCTATGCGCTCACGAATGCTTCCAGTTTCCGCTCCGGCGGGCGCTGTAGATATTGTCGGCACTGGCGGAGATCAGTCCGGCTCCTACAACGTTTCCAGCTGTTCCGCCTTTGTCGTGGCCGGTGCAGGCGTTCCGGTTGCAAAGCATGGTAATCGCGCTCTCTCTTCCAAATCAGGTGCAGCAGATGCGCTGGCAGCTCTTGGTGTGAACATCGAAGCCGATGCAAACACGATTGGCCGCAGCATCAATGAAGCCGGTCTTGGCTTCATGTTTGCGCCGATGCACCATTCTGCGATGCGTCATGTCGGACCATCGCGCGTTGAACTCGGCACCCGAACGATTTTCAATCTGCTCGGTCCGCTTTCAAACCCGGCAAGCGTCAAGCGCCAGCTGGTTGGCGTGTTCTCGGCAGAATGGGTTGAGCCTCTGGCTCAGGTTCTCAAAGAACTGGGCTCTGAAACCGCCTGGGTGGTCTATGGCGATGGTCTCGATGAGATGACCACGGCAGGAACCACAAAGGTTGCAGCACTTGAAAACGGCACTATTCGTACTTTTGAGATTACACCGGAAGACGTTGGCCTTCGTCGGGTCGATATGTCGGAGCTCAAGGGTGGAGAGGCCGAAGTTAACGCAAAAGCGCTGCTTGGTGTTCTTGAAGGTGCACAGAACGCATATCGCGATATTGTGCTCTTGAACTCTGCCGCAGCTCTGGTGATTTCCGGCAAGGCGAAAGACCTGAAGGACGGCATTGCTCTTGCAGCGCAGTCCATCGACAGCGGAGCAGCTTTGGCCGTTCTGCAAAAGGTCATTGCTGTGTCAAACGATAACCCGCTCTGACGGAGAGGATCAAACCATGTCCACCGACATTTTGCGGAAAATCGAAGCTTACAAGCGCGAGGAAATCGCTGCTGCCAAGGCTCGTCTTCCACTCGAAGAAGTGAAGGCGCAGGCCAAGGATCAGCCTGCAACACGCGGTTTTCTCAAGGCACTGGAAGCCAAGCGCGCAGCCAACAAGTTCGCGCTCATTGCTGAAATCAAGAAGGCGAGCCCTTCCAAAGGCCTTATCCGCCCTGATTTTGATCCGCCAGCGCTGGCCAAGGCTTATGAAGACGGCGGCGCGGCCTGCCTGTCCGTTCTCACAGATGCGCCATCTTTTCAGGGCGCACCGGAATTTCTGACAGCGGCACGCAATGCCTGCTCGCTGCCCGCCTTGCGCAAGGATTTCCTTTTCGACACCTATCAGGTCTATGAAGCGCGCAGCTGGGGTGCAGATTGTATCCTCATCATTCTGGCAAGCGTCGATGATGATCTGGCCAAAGCGCTCGAAGAAACCGCTTTCGAACTCGGTATGGATGCTCTCATTGAAGTCCATGACGAAGAAGAAACCGAACGCGCGCTGAAGCTTTCATCGCGTCTTGTTGGCGTTAATAATCGCAATCTGCGCACGTTTGAAGTCGATCTTGCTGTTTCCGAACGCCTCGCAAAGATGGTGCCTTCGGACCGTCTTCTGGTCGGCGAAAGCGGCATCTTCACCCATGATGATTGCCTGCGTCTTGAAAAGTCGGATATCGGAACATTCCTCATCGGCGAAAGCCTGATGCGCCAGGATGACGTTGCTCAGGCGACCCGCGAACTTCTGACCGGCAAGGTGTAAGCCATGACAGCCAAACTCACCCATATCGACCAGACTGGCGCCGCCCATATGGTCAATGTCGGCGATAAGGCTGAGACTGAACGCCAGGCAACGGCTGAAGGTGCAGTCAAAATGAAGCCAGAAACTCTGGCTCTCATTCTGGAAGGCAATGCCGCCAAAGGCGACGTTATCGGTGCTGCCCGCCTGGCAGGCATTATGGCTGCGAAGAAGACTGCTGATCTCATTCCGCTTTGCCACCCATTGATGCTGACAAAGGTCTCGGTGGAAATCGAACCGGATCAATCACTTCCCGGCCTACGCGTCTCTGCGACTGCGAAGCTGAAAGGCCGCACAGGGGTTGAGATGGAAGCGCTGACTGCCGTATCAGTCACCTGCCTGACCATCTATGACATGGCAAAGGCCGTTGATCGCCACATGGAAATTACCGATATTCGCGTTTCCGCAAAAAGTGGTGGCAAATCAGGCGACTGGACAGCCTGATTTTCAAACGAACTTGCGGCAAATCAATTCATGGCCGCAGTTAATCTGCTTTAAGCAGCGAAGCATTTCCAGCATGAGCATTTAGCAGCCTGTGTGAGATAATGCGCAGAACAAGCGAAATAACGAGATTATTTTCTACGAGAGGAAGCCAATGTCCCTTCTCCCGGTCGATGAAGCCCTTGCACGTATCCTGAGCTCGGCAGAGCCACACGGTTCTGAGCAGGTTCCTTTGACTTCAGCCGGTGGACGCGTCGTTGCTGAACCTGTGAAGGCTCACCTTCTGCAACCTCCCTTTGATTGCTCTGCCATGGATGGCTATGCGCTGATCTCACCTGAAAATATCAGCTATCCGCTTGAACTCACCGTAATTGGCGAATCAGCAGCCGGTAAGCGTTTCGATGGGCAGCTGGGCGAACGTCAGGCGGTCCGCATTTTCACCGGCGCACCAATGCCAGCAGGCGCTGATAGCATCGTTATCCAGGAAGACACGGAGCGCTCCGGCGACAAGCTGACGATCCGGCAAGGTCTCGATAAAGGCCGCCACATTCGTCGTGCAGGTCTCGATTTTGCACCGGCCAATGTTGTTCTTCCAGTTGGAAAAGCACTCGACGCCCCGGCACTTTCCCTTGCTGCGGCCAGCGGCAACGCAGCCATCTCGGTTTTCAAACAACCCCGCATTGCAATACTCGCGACAGGAGACGAGCTCGTACCGCCCGGTACGGCTCCCGGCCAGGACCAGATTGTCGCCTCCAACAGCGTCGGCATCGCCGAAATCGTTCGCCGCGCAGGCGGCAGGCCTGAAGATATGGGCATCATCATCGACGACCCTGCGAAGATCGAATCCGCAATTAGTGCCGTTCTCGAAGATGGCATCGATGTTCTTGTGACGATTGGCGGCGCGTCGGTTGGAGATCGCGATTACGTTCACGGGGCTTTACAGAATTGCGGCGTCGATCTAGACTTCTGGAAGATCGCCATGCGCCCGGGTAAACCGCTGATGTATGGCCGCAAGACGGTTTCGGGTAAAACCGTGCATGTCATCGGCCTGCCGGGTAATCCGGTTTCAAGTCTCGTCTGCAGTCTCGTATTTCTGCGCCCATTGGTGGCAAAGCTATCGGGCACTGACTTAACTGCAGATATTCGTCCCGCGAAATTGGGTCAGCCAATGAATGCAAACGATCATCGTAGGGACTTTGTTCGTGCGACGGTAGAAAAGGCAATCGACGGCACATTGATTGTAAAGCCATTTCCAGTTCAGGATTCTTCGATGCTTTCTGCTCTTGTGCGTTCCAATGCACTACTGATCAGAGAAGAAAATGCGCCAGCTGCAGCGCTTGGAGATCCTTGCACAATATTGATGCTGTAACGAACGGCATCAATTCCCGCCCTCATTAATCATTTTAAAACCATTGCAGAACAAGACTGGAACATATAGTGTTCGTTCTGGTTTTGTTTTTATTTGATTCTGGTTTGGAGGGTGTAGCGCATGTTGACCCGTAAGCAGCACGAGCTTCTGCTGTTCATTCATGAACGTCTTAAAGAGACGGGCATCCCTCCGTCTTTTGACGAGATGAAAGAGGCTCTCGATCTAGCCTCGAAATCGGGCATTCATCGCCTCATCACGGCATTGGAAGAACGTGGCTTTATCCGCAGACTTCCTAACAGAGCACGCGCTCTGGAAGTCCTGCGGTTGCCAGATTCGATAGCACCGGGCTTGAACTCGCAAAAGAAGTTCGCTCCGAGCGTCATCGAAGGAAGCCTTGGTAAAGCTCCCCCTCCTCCACCGGCGCGCCCTGCTCCGGTCATGGCGGACAATGATTCCTCAACAATGGTTTCTGTGCCTATGATGGGACGCATCGCTGCCGGTGTGCCGATCTCGGCTATCCAGAATCAGACACATTCACTGAGCCTTCCTCCGGAAATGCTGGGTGCCGGTGAACACTACGCTTTGGAAGTCAAAGGCGATTCGATGATCGACGCCGGTATTTTCGACGGCGATACAGTCATCATTAAACGTGGTGATACAGCCAATCCGGGCGAAATTGTCGTCGCACTGGTGGACGACGAAGAAGCGACATTGAAGCGTTTTCGCCGCAAAGGTGCTTCCATCGCATTGGAAGCAGCAAACCCGGCTTACGAAACCCGCATCTTCGGACCTGATCGCGTGCGCGTTCAGGGCAAGCTTATCGGTCTGATCCGACGCTATTAAATGTTACACATAACCGCTGCACTTCCGTGAGATATGTGGCGGTTAATGTTCATAGTATTTCCGGCAAAAGTGCGAAGCGTCTCCGCAGGGAAATCAGTTCGCCGGACTGATTTCTTTTTCTGCTGCGATGCGTCGGATAATGCGTAAAGACAATCAATTTCAGCGGTTCCAACGATTCATTCTTAGCTGGAATGGCTGTAAGTCTGCCAGAAAACCATGAACTAGAGTGGCTCTGATTTATCTGTAAAAGCTGGAGCCGCTTCGAGCTTGGAGTTCTTTTCAGAGCCAGCCTTCTTTTGATATTCGCGCTCAGCTAGCCCCCGCGCTGCTCGCGAATAAAGACGATGAAGGTGCCAAGGCCTCGCGGGCGCATCAATGGCAAAGCTCAGATCATCTGCATAGCCGGCTAATTTACGAGGTTTTGCCGGTTCGAATCGGTAGATCTTATCTTCGTTGTCGACTTCATGGACAGCCGAAACTGTTGCAGCTTCGCCTTTCGAGGGCTTTTTCTGCCCCAACCTGAGTTCAAGCGTTCCTTTTAAGGCAAGCTCTTTTCGATCCACCACGAGCACATCAGGGCGCTCGCAGCTCAGATTTTTGCCTGCTATCGCAAGAACGACGATGTCGCCAATATTGCAGGCGATGTCCTTCATTTCCTCCTGCGCGGTATAAGCAAACATCCGCCCGTCCCGCAAAGGGATCGTACACAGTCCCTCTTCGCAGACAAACGCATCAGTGGCGGATACCAGCTTCTGCTTTTTTATAATCTGCGGCGGAATAAACGTTTCGATCAAATAGGCTGTCTGCCAGTTTTGACCTGTGAATTTTGGCGGTCTGCTGCGATTGGCTGCGAATTTACCATCAGGCAAGCGCACGGCCACAAATTTTGCATCCTCGCTAACGAGAATATCCGGCAATGGCGTTCGTATAAAAACGACAAGCCCGGCAATGACAAAAGGTAAAGCCAGCCATCGCAACCGGGTCGTGGAAACAACCGCGATAACAAGCGCTACAGTCCAGAGGATAAGCGTGCTTGCAGGCATGACGCCGGGATTACCGTCAGGAGAAAAGCTAGCGACCAGACTTGCAATATGCCTGACCAATAGGACACCAAATCCCATGATCTGTAGTGGCAGCCAATCAAGCTGCAATGGCATCATCACCAAGCTCAGCACTGCAAAGGGCATCACAAGGATCGAGATAACCGGCAAGGCCAATACGTTTCCGACAAGGCCTAAGGGTGCGGTGTTGTTGAAATGATAGGCGGCGAATATTCCGCTCGCTATACCGGCAACAATCGATGTTGCTCCTGTCGCCACCGCAGGAATGAGCATTTTTGATACGAACCCGCGTGGGTTAGAACGTCGATTTTCATTGGCCGTTTGATTACGTGCTTTCCTGTCGCTCCACCATGCAAATGCAGCAATCAATCCCGCAGTCGCCGAAAAAGACATCTGAAAACTCGGACCAAGAATTTCATGCGGAGAAATTGCAATCATCGCGACAGACGCAATCGCCAAATTGCGCATACTGATGGCAGCACGGTCATCCAGCAATGCGCAGAGCATCACGACAATCATGACGTAACTGCGCTGTGCTGCAACATCCGCACCCGACATGGCGAGATAAAATGTGCAGCTTAGAAGCGAGAGAAAAGCCGCAAACTTTTTGACCGGATATCGGGCGCTAAACCCCGGCATCAGAGCAAACAGCGATCTCAACGACATCATCACAACGCCAGCGGCCAGCACCATATGCAGGCCGGAAATTGACAGGATATGCGCCAGACCTGCCTTGCGCAGATCCTCATTCGTTTCTTCGCTGATCCCTGCTCGCTCACCCGCTATGAGCGCAGCGGCAACACTGCCATCCTCACCAGAGAGCACTTCCGCAATACGTTCGGAAACATGCACGCGTAACTGAGCAATGGAACTCGCAATTTTTGCCGTCATGTCGGTCGGTCCTGGCACATCGGCAATCTTTGGTGTTCCAAGAAAGAAACCGTTGGCACCGATACCGCCGAAATAGGCATGGAAGGCAAAATCGTAATTCCCCGGCCGCACAGGTCCCGAAGGCACCCTCAGGCGCGCAAAGCCGGTTAGCCCGCTACCAATAGTCGTCTTGGCCGGTATGTCGCGTGCAGTAATGCGGATGCGGTGCGGTGCGTAGCGAAGTTTCGGCCTTTGCGTTTCAAGCAGATCAAGCGTCACACGCCAACTGCCATTGTCGCGATATTCGAGACCAGCCACTCCGCCGGTAACGTGCGTTGCAACCTCTGAACCCAACAATTGCGTGCTTTGTCGTTCAGTCTCAAATTTCCCCGCTATCATGCCAAGCTGCAGAGCCACGACGAGCGTCAGCAATTGCGATAGCAAGAAGCGTTTGCGCACAAAAAAACGCAATATAAAGACCGCTGTCACGATCGAAAGGAGCGGCACCCAGTCAGGCTCGAAAGAAAGCGTGAAATAGACAACTGCTCCCACACCCATCATCACGGGAAACAGAAGGAAGAATATCCCGCGCCCCACTTCCCGACTCAGCGCTCTGCTTAAGTTCAACCACGCGGCGTCTAGTAGAACGCGCGCGCGTTCAGAAGGCGTTAGAACTCGCTCTGGCAGGGCAATAGGATAAATTTTTTCGTGTTCATCCGGAGCCCACGGAGCGGGCATCAAAGCGCGAGCCAAACCATCTGGCATGTCTTTGACAAATGTCCGTTCGCTGATCTCCTGTGCTTCCCTTGTGCCCGTCATGCCCCCGCCTGACTGCAAAAGTGCTCCCCGCTAACCTAAAGAAGAATACCGGATCGGTGCGAAAGGGACGTCAAGCCCTTGCGCGCTGTGCTACCTATGCTACATGAACGCCAGCCAAAATCGAGAGGGTTCGCGTCGAGAACCCCGATTGCCTGTAGAACACAATCAAACGGGCACTATATACTCTAATTCTGCCTCGCCCTCGGCGTCCTGCCGCAGTCCCGCGAGGCTCTGACACAGTGGAGCTGTCATGTCGAAACCGGTCGTCACCCGTTTTGCCCCTTCGCCCACGGGTTATCTGCATATTGGCGGAGCTCGCACGGCTCTTTTTAACTGGCTTTACGCAAAGCACACCGGCGGCAAGATGCTGCTGCGCATCGAAGATACCGATCGCGAACGCTCCACCGATGCAGCCACAGCCGCAATTCTGGACGGCCTGAACTGGCTTGGTCTTGATTGGGATGGCGATGCAATTTCTCAGTTTGAGCGCGCTCCACGTCACCGTGAAGTGGCCGAAGAACTGGTTGCAGATGGCAAAGCCTATTATTGCTATGCAACGCCGGAAGAGCTCGAAGAAATGCGCGAAAAGGCACGCGCTGAAGGTCGTCCGCCGCGCTATGATGGCCGCTGGCGTGACCGCGATCCTTCGGAGGCACCTGCAGGCGTAAAGCCCGTTATTAGAATCAAGGCACCACGCGAAGGTGAAACCCTTGTACGCGATGCTGTTCAGGGCGATGTTCGCTTCCCGAACAAAGACCTTGATGATTTCATCATCCTGCGCTCCGACGGCACACCGACCTATATGCACGCGGTTGTCGTGGACGACCACGACATGGGCGTCACCCACATCATTCGTGGCGACGACCATCTGACCAATGCGGCACGCCAGACCGTGATCTACGATGCGATGGGCTGGGAAGTCCCTCAGATGTCGCATATTCCGCTTATTCATGGTGCAGACGGAGCCAAGCTCTCCAAGCGTCATGGTGCGCTGGGCGTCGATGCCTATCGCGCCATGGGTTATCTGCCGGAAGCGCTTCGCAACTATCTCGTCCGTCTTGGCTGGAGCCATGGTGACGACGAAATCATGTCGACCGAACAGATGATCGAGTGGTTTGACGTCACCGACATCAACAAAGGTGCTGCGCGCTTTGACTTCCAGAAGCTCGAAGCCATCAACGGCCTTTACATGCGCGCAAGCGACGACAAGGCTCTGTTTGATGCGCTGATTGCCGTATTGCCGGAAATCGAAGGCGGCAAAGAACTGGAAGCCTCCCTTGATGAAAAGGGTCGCGCTCAGCTTCTCACCGCAATGCCGGGCCTTAAAGATCGCGCAAAGACACTGGTGGAGCTTGCTGATGGTACGAAGTTTATCTTCGCAAAGCGCCCGCTTGTATTTGATGAGAAGGCCGCATCTCTGCTTAACGACGAAGGTCGCGAAGTTCTGAAAGCTGTCCTTCCGCATTTGGAATCAGTCAGCGAATGGACCGTAGACGCGCTCGATGCGGCTGTTCGGGCCCATGCAGAAACAGTAGGCCTCAAACTTGGCAAGGTAGCACAACCACTGCGCGCTGCCCTTACGGGTCGGGCTACATCTCCGGGTGTATTCGACGTACTGTTTGTGCTCGGCCGTGAAGAGTCACTTGCACGCATAAAAGATCAAATCGTTTGAACTGTTAGCATTCACGCTGACGTGACAAATCGGACTTAATTAGACCAAATTACGCATTGCATCGCAAAATCATTGGGATAGTTTGGCGGGCGAAATCGTTTGGATAATGCGTTGAAAATCCGTTCTTCTACGGGAACGGCTAACACATAAAAATAATGCGGTTTCCCGCGTTGGCGGGAAACACATAGATGTTACAAGAGACAAGTTATAACGACGATTAAAATTCAGCCGCCACACGGGCGGCAAAGTGGACACGAAAGGAAACACGATGTCAGATAAGACAGCTAGCTTTACCCTCGACGGCAAAACGTTCGACCTGCCTGTACGACAAGGCACTGTCGGGCCGGACGTCGTCGACATCGGTCCACTTTACAAGAACGCCCACGCTTTCACTTACGATCCAGGTTTCACTTCGACCGCTTCTTGCGAATCCAAGATCACCTATATCGACGGCGATGAAGGCGTGCTGCTTTATCGTGGCTATCCGATTGATCAGCTTGCTGAACATGGCGACTTCCTCGAAACCTGCTACCTGCTGCTTTACGGTGAACTGCCTACAGCAACCCAGAAGGCCGATTTCGATTACCGCGTGACCCGTCACACGATGATCCACGAGCAGATGACGAAGTTCTTCACCGGCTTCCGTCGTGACGCACATCCAATGGCTGTCATCGTCGGCTGCGTCGGCGCAATGTCAGCATTCTATCACGACTCGACCGATATCACTGATCCGCATCAGCGCATGGTTGCTTCGATCCGTCTGATCGCCAAGCTGCCTACGCTCGCTGCAATGGCCTATAAGTATCACATTGGCCAGCCATTCATGTATCCGAAGAACGACCTCGATTTCGCGTCGAACTTCCTGCACATGTGCTTTGGCGTTCCTTGCGAAGATTACAAGGTCAATCCGGTTCTGGCACGCGCCATGGACCGCATCTTCATTCTGCACGCTGACCACGAACAGAACGCTTCGACATCGACCGTTCGTCTCGCTGGTTCGTCAGGCGCAAACCCATTTGCATGTATCGCTGCTGGCGTTGCCTGCCTCTGGGGCCCTGCACATGGCGGCGCAAATGAAGCAGCGCTCAACATGCTGGCTGAAATCGGTTCTGTTGACCGCATTCCGGAATTCATTGCTCGCGCCAAAGACAAGAACGATCCGTTCCGTCTGATGGGCTTCGGCCATCGCGTTTACAAGAACTACGATCCGCGCGCCAAGATCATGCAGAAGACCTGCCATGAAGTTCTCGGCGAACTCGGCATCAAGGACGATCCGCTTCTCGACGTAGCTCTGGAACTCGAAAAGATCGCTCTTACCGATGAATATTTCATCGAAAAGAAGCTCTATCCAAACATCGACTTCTACTCCGGCATCACGCTGAAGGCTCTCGGCTTCCCAACCGAAATGTTTACGGTTCTGTTCGCCCTCGCCCGCACCGTCGGCTGGGTCGCTCAGTGGAAGGAAATGATCGAAGATCCACAGCAGAAGATCGGTCGTCCGCGCCAGCTCTATACTGGTGCTCCAGAACGCGATTACGTGCCAGTTGCAAAGCGCAAATAATCCTATCCCAGAATACAGAAAACCCCGGCAATTTGCCGGGGTTTTTGTTTGTTCTCAATTTGAGTTCAGCGTTTTCTGCCGTTCTCGGCCAGATCGAGCAAGACCTTTGCTCCGATCTCGCCGGAAGGTCGCTCCGTGGCCATTATTGATATCACTTTATCAAAGCCATCAAGCTGCGCCTGACGCGACGCACTTTTCTGCATAAGCTTATCGACATAACGGGCAAGATTACCCGGCCTCACCGATTCATTGAAAAACTCCGGTACAACGGGTTCGTCAGCGATAATGTTCGGAAGAGCCGCACTCCAGATCGTGATCTTGGACAGCAGAAACTGGCGTGCAAACCAATCAGCCTTGTATGACAAAATGGTCGGGATGCGCGACAGTGCAAGCTCCAGCGAGACAGTACCCGACGCAGCCAGTGCTGCATCTGCACGCGCAAAGGCATCCCACTTGGCTTCATCACCGGTCACGATAAGCGGCTTAACAGCCCAATCCTTGGAAAGCTCACGCACCATTTCCTCAATGCGCGGCAATGTAGGTAGAATGACCTCAAGCTTTTCGACACGCTTTGACAGCTCTTCTACAGCCTTGCCGAAGGGTTCCATAAGCGTCTGGATTTCGCCACGGCGCGATCCGGGAAGCAACAACAGGCAGCGTGAGCCATCAGGCCAGCGTTGCGCTTCAGCGTCGCGCTGTGCAGCCTGTACTTTCACAATCGGCGCGTAGCTACTGAGACGATGTCCGACATAGGTCGATTGCGGGCCGTTAAGCCGCTTCATGACCTCAACTTCAAACGGCAATACCGTGAGCACATGGTCGACATAGGCACGCATCGCTTTGGCGCGCTGCGGACGCCAGGCCCAGACACTCGGAGCGATATATTTTACGATTGGAATTGAAGGACTGGCTGCGCGGATTTTTTTTGCAACACGATGCGTGAATTCCGGGCTGTCGATGAGCAAAACACAATCAGGCTTTTCTGCAACGATCCGCTTTGCTGTCTGATTTATACGCAGAATAAGCCCAGGCAGATTCTTGAGAATAGCACCAAGCCCCATCAAGGCTATTTCATGCGGGTCAAAGAAGGTTTTCAATCCACGTTCAGCAAGATGGTCACCACCAACACCAACGATATCGACGAGCCGATCTGTCTGGCCGCGAAGAGCATCAACCAAATCAGCACCGAGGAGATCGCCGGATTCCTCTCCGGCCACGATCGCAATTTTCAATGGCCGGCTGGTTTTGCTCAACGTGCTAAGTCCCTTTGGTTTCGACTGATCGTCTCAATGAAAAGACCTTTTTCATTGGCCGCAGCCATGGTTTCACCAAGGCCGAGAATGAAAGTGCGACCAGCTTCAATCGCAATACCGGACAAGCCAGCACGGGCTGCGTTCTCCACTGTCGATACGCCGATTGCCGGCAAATCTGCGCGCTCATCCTGTCTTGGCTTGGCCATTTTGACAAGTACGCCGCCACGCTTGGGAATACGACCTGCCTGACGAAGCGCGTAAACACGCTCGATCATCTGATCGGTGCCTTCTGCACCTTCAAGCGCCACAACCCGGCCACCTGCAGCAATTGCACCCTGCCCGACATCCAATTCGCCAAGACGAAGCGCAGCTTCCATAGCGAGCAAAACGTTCCGGCGTTCGCGGGAATCGGGCGTCAGACGCGTGATCGCTCTCGGCGGTGTCGGTGAGAGAAGATCAGGAACAACTTCATGCGCTCCGACCATCTTGAAGCCATAGCGCTCAAGCAGGCGCATGAATGCACGCAGTAACGCATCATCGCCTTGACCGAGCGCGGTCAGAACATAGCGCACAGCCCTTATCGTCGGGAGATTGAGTTTAAGATCACTCAGATGCGGACGGTTACGAAGGCCACCGGCAAGGACAACTTGAGTGACGCCAGCCGACCGCATGGCACGGATGAGCATGCCAAAATCAATAGCTGCGATTTCCTGATGTTCATATTCATAGAGCGAGGCGTCAGCCTCACCACGCAGTGGAAGCATAAAAGGCGGATTTCCATCCGCCTTCAGAGCTTCAGCTACTTTTATCGGCAAAAGGCCATTGCCAGCAATAATGGCTGTGCGTTGACGCTTTACCGCGCTTGTCGCGCTATCAATCGTCGTCGCCGTCATCCATCGCTCCACCTACCGATGAGCCAAGCGGCGGCGTGCAATAAGCGCGCTTATTTTCCACCAGAATGAAGGAGATAAGATCAGCCACACCATCAGAATCAGGAATAGCCTTAAGCACATCCTGTGCACGCTCACGCACCGGCTTGGTTCGGTCAAACAGCATGTGGACTGCATGACGCAGATTATGGATATCCTTGCGCTGCATACCGGAACGCTTCATTCCGATGATGTTCAGACCGCCGAGATAAGCATGGTTGCCGATCGCACTGCCGTAAGGAATGAGATCATGGGCCAGTGCCGCCATACCGCCAACAAAAGCATGATGGCCAACACGCGTGAACTGGTGAACAGCAGAACCGCCGCCGAGAATGGCGTGATGACCGATTTCGACGTGGCCACCAATCATAACGTTGTTAGCAAATGTGACGTGATCGCCGACATCGCAATCATGCGCGACGTGTGCATAGGCGAGAAACTGGCAATTGTTGCCAACGCTCGTGTAACCACGACTGCTGTCAGAACCGCGGTGCATGGTGACACCTTCGCGGACAAGGCAGTTATCGCCAACAACTAGCGTCGTCGGGCCGCCCTTGTGCTTACCGTTCTGTGGATCGCAACCCAAAACAGCGTGCGGATAAACCTTGGCATTGGCGCCAAGACGAACAGCATCGCTAATAACAACATGGCTCATCAGTTCAGAATTATCGCCGATAACGGCGCCGGACTGAACGTGACAAAAAGGACCGACGGAAACGCCCTGTCCAAGTTCCACACCCGGCTCCACGAGAGCGGTAGGGTGGATAAAAGTTTCCTTCATTGAAGTACTCATGCCTTCTCTTCGGCTACGCCAACCATTGCGGCGACTTCAGCTTCGGCAACCTTTACGCCATCAACTTCAGCCACGCACTCAAATTTAGAGATATTTCCGCGTTGTTTAACCTTCTTCACGTGAAGGTGAAGCTGATCACCAGGAACAACTGGACGACGGAACTTGGCTTTGTCGATTGTCATGAAATAGACGAGGCTTGGCGCGTCAGAGCCCTGATTGAGAACAGTGATCGCGCCTGCCGTCTGCGCCATGGCCTCAATGATGAGAACACCTGGCATAATCGGCTTGTCGGGAAAATGACCCGTAAAATGCGGCTCATTGATCGTGACATTCTTGATGCCAGTCGCAGACTCATCACCATTGATATTAATGATGCGATCAATCAGCAAAAATGGATAACGATGCGGGAGCGCACGCAGAACAGCCTGAATATCTGCAACTTCCAGCTTCTGATTAGTTTCACTCATCAGAGGATTGCTCCTTTTTTGGTTTCCCGATGCTCCGGATATTTGCGATATCCCTGAACCATTGTTTAATAGGACGAGCGGGGAAGCCCCCCCAACGCTCGCCATCGGGTATGTCATTCATCACACCGCTTGCTGCGGCAATCTGCACGCGCGAACCAATAACCAGATGATCCGCAAGACCAACGCGGCCTCCAAGCATCGTCTGGTCACCGATCACGCAACTTCCCGAAATACCGCAATGCGCGGCAACGATACAAAACCGGCCAATACGCACATTGTGTGCGATTTGCACCAGATTATCGATCTTGGTGCCCTCACCGATAACAGTGTCGCTCAAAGCGCCACGGTCGATCGTGGTGTTCGCACCAATCTCAACGTCATCCTGAAGGATGACGCGGCCGAGTTGAGGGACTTTTTCAAGGCCTCTAGGACCGGGAACATAGCCAAATCCGTCCTGCCCTATACGGACACCCGGATGCAGGGATACGCGATTACCGATCATAGCGAACTGAACAGCAACGCCCGGCGCAATATAGCTATCGCGGCCGATCTGGCAGCCTTCACCGACCACAGCTGTCGCCGCAATAAGCGTTCCTGTGCCTATGCTCACACCTTTGCCGATGACTGCGCCTGCTTCAATCGTAGCACCCGCCTCAATCGATGCAGTAGGATGCACATAAGCAGCTGGCGAAACGCCCGTTTCCCCGAGCCAGCTTTCAGGCCGCACAGAAACAGGAAACAACATTCGCCCAACGGACGAAAAATCGCGTTGTGGATTTCTGGTTACAAGCGTAGCAACACCGGAAGGCACGCTGTCAGCAACATCTTCAGAACACAAAACACCTGCGGCTTTTATGCCAGCAAGAGCCTGTGCGTTCTTCTTACCATCGACAAATACGAGGGCATCATCACTCGCGTCATTCAATGACGCCAGACGCGCAACAGAACGCGGTGCAAGCTTCGGGTTGCGAAGGCTTGCACCGGTAAAATCAGCAATATCGCCAATCGTGAGGTCACGAGAAGGCTTGAAGAAAATGGGATCTGCCATCAAAGCACTTTCTTGCCCGGGGCATGTCTGCCCCGGGAAAAGGCAAATCTATTAGAACTTGGTCGAAACACCAAAGTTGAAATTCTGAACCTTATCGGTGTCAGCCTTTGCAATCGGGAACGCATAGTCGAAGCGGAGCGGACCGAATGGAGAAGCCCACATCAAGCTCACACCAGCCGAAGCGCGGAGTTTCTTGTCATCGCCCAAGACGCCCGGGGTATCGTTTCCGTACAAGGTTGCAGCGTCTGCGAACAGAGCACCACGGATACCAAGGCTTTCTGGAACGAGCGGCATCGGGAACTGAACTTCAGCAGTACCGCTGAAGTAGGTGGTGCCACCCATCCAGTAACGGTTGCCGTTAGCAGCATCCTGATAAGGACCAATACCGTTGAACTTGAAGCCGCGGATAATGTCGGTGTTGTTCTTGAACAGATCGAAGATACGAACGCCGTCACTACCAAATTCGTGGATGTAACCACCGCCAACACCCAGCATACCGACAATGTCGGCTTCCTGCATAAGCGTGGTGTAGTAGTTACCCTTGAAAGTCGTCTTCAGATACTTCGCGTCGCCACCAAGACCTGCGAATTCCTGCGTGAACTTGGCATAAAGACCTTCATGTGGGTTCTTCATGTCGTCGATCGAGTTATACGTCAGCGAGTAGCTGATCGACGAACGCAGCCATGGGCTATGCTCAGCAGCTTCAATAAGTGCTGGAGCATAATAGTTAGGATCTGGATTGCCATTCTGGTCAGAAACGTACAGGTCGTACTTTTCCTGAACCAGGTTATAGGCCAGACCAGCCGAGAAGTTGTCAGTAATCGGCAGGCCGAAGCGGATCGTACCACCCGTCTGCTGAACGTCATAACGACCACCGTTGTCTACGCGGTACGAACGACGGAATACGTCAAAACCGGCCGACATGCGATAACCGAGGAAGTAAGGCTCAGTGAACGACAGTGCGTAGTTACGCATTTCGTCCTGACCTGCACCAGCACTGATTCGGATAAACTGACCACGACCAAGGAAGTTACGCTCGGTAATCGCAGCTTCAACCTGCGCACCTGGCGATTCTCCGCCGGTCGTGTAACCACCACCGATCGAGAACTCACCGGTCGACTTTTCGACAACGTCAACCACCAGGATAACCTGATCTGGCTCGGAGCCTGGAGCAGTCGAGATATTGACGGTCTGGAAGAAGTCGAGAGCTTCAAGACGGCGCTTAGCGCGCTGAACCATGACCTGATTGAAGGCGTCGCCTTCGTTCATGTCGAATTCACGACGAATCACGTAGTCGCGCGTCTTGTCGTTGCCGCGGATTTCAATGCGCTGAACGTAAGCGCGTGGACCCTGATCAACGCTATAAACAACCGAGATTGTGTGATTGTCGAAGTCGCGGTCGCCGCGTGGCTCAACCTTGGCGAAAGCGTAACCGCTACCAGCAACGTTTTCGGTAACCGCAAGAACGGAGTCTTCGATTTCCTTGGCGCTGTAAGGCTTACCTTCGCGGGTCTTGACCAAATGACCGAGCGACTGCGTATCAACGCCATCAACGGTGCTTTCGACGCTGACATTACCAAAGGTATAGCGCTGACCTTCATCAACCGTAACGGTGATGTCGTATTCGTTGGTCGATGGATTCAGAACCGCATTCGATGACAGTACGCGGAAATCTGCATAACCGCGATTGTAGTAGAAGCGGCGTAGCGTTTCTTCGTCAGCCTGCAGACGACCTTCATCGTAAACGTCATTACGGGTCAGCCACGAAAGCGGGTTCGAACGCTTTGTGGAGATCACGTCACGCAGACGACGGGCGCTGTATGCGCTGTTACCAACGAAATTGATGCTGGCGATCTTCGTGCGCGAACCTTCAGTGATTTCATAAACCACGTTCACGCGACCCTGACCGAGATCAACAGTGCGAGCGTTTACAGTCGCATCGCTGCGGCCGATATGAGCATATGCACCCTTGATGGCTTCCTTATCAGCTTCCATCGTTGCCGCATCAAACGGCGAACGGGCTTTAAGCTGAACAGCACGAGCCAGATCAGGATCTTTGACCTTCTTGTTGCCCTGGAAGAGAACATTGTTCACAACCTGGCGCTCGCTCACCTGAACGATCAGCGAACCACCCGACTGGTTGATGCGCACGTCCGAGAACAGCCCCATTGCGAACAAGCGCTTAACAGCAGCATCAATATCATTGCTGTTGAAAGCTTTGCCCGGGCGAATGTCGATGTTGTCACGGATTGTCTGAGCATCGACGCGCGTATTACCGCGAACTTCAATGCGATTGACGACCGCAGCCTCAGCAGCATTGATCGATGCCAGAGAGAGCGCAGCAGTACCCGAAGCTACAAGAGCCACCGACATGGCGAGCGCTGAAGCGGCGCCAAAGAATTTAGAACTTGCCGTCATAGGCTTTCCGAACCTTCGTTTCTTTCTGTCCCCGGGGCGAATTTCCCAGAAATGCACGTATAGATACAACCGTAATAGCCGGTTTTTCTATACAAGCAAGCGTCGCGGTTAAAAACTGTTTACTTAAACAACCGGCGTGGCATCCGCGCCACGCGATTTAACTGTTATGGTAAACAGATCACTACGCTTTTCCAGTCCTCACTCCCAATGTTCATTTCTGATTAACGCCTCCGTACGGCTTCCGCCACACGTTGCGCTCCTTACGGTGGAGAGTCTCGCCAATCAGCAGCGCGACCCGGCTCCCCGTTTGCCAGCCGGACAGTGATCTAGCAGGCAAACAGGTCGTTGAAAAGTACGAACCCCATGAATCCCATCACAACGAGGAACCCAACACGATAAAAAATTTCCTGTGCCCCAACAGACACTGGGCTGCCCTTGATTGCTTCCACAGCATAAAAAACCAAATGTCCGCCATCCAATGGTGGCAACGGAAACAGGTTCAAAAGCCCAATACCAATGGAAAGCATGGCTGTCAGCTGGATAAGCCAGTCGAATCCCTGGCTTGCGGCTTTGCCAGCCATATTGGCAATTTTAACTGGACCGCCGAGTTGGCACTTATCTTCACGGCCAACGGCAAAGCGTTGAAAAAACTCACCAGTCCGGCTGATGATGTGCCCGGTTTCGACAATCGCCTGCCCCACTGATTCGAGCGGACCATACTCAATGCGTCGAAAATTACCGACCGCCTGCGTAGTTTCCACGCCGATAGCGCCCATCTTGACCTTGTTACCCAGCGGATCAGTGCGTTCGACAAGGGCAGGTGTCGCTTTCAAATCGACCATCTTGCCGCCGCGTTCAACGGTAAAGTCTAACTCATCACCTGAGCGACCAGAAACTATCCGCTGAACATCGGAGAAAGTTGTGATTTTCTGTCCCTCAACACTGATAAAGCGGTCGCCCGGCTCAAAACCAGCTTCAGCAGCCGGGCTACCGGGCTGAACACCAGCAACAAGCGGATCAGCGATCTGCCGACCATAAAGCGCAAAGAACACGCTAAAGATGACAACCGTAAGAATGATGTTGAAGGCGGGACCTGCAAAAACAGTCGCGGCACGTTTCCAGACAGGCTGGGTATGAAATGCCCTGCTCTGTTCTTCTGCACTGAGATTGGAGTTATCCACACCCACAGGTGAGCTTGTGGCGCTCTCATCACCCAAAAACTTCACGTAGCCGCCGAGCGGAATCGCAGAAAGCTTCCAACGCGTGCCATGCTTGTCGGTGAAACCGATCAGTTCGGGTCCGAAGCCGATGGAAAAGGCACTCGCACCGATGCCGCACCAGCGTCCAACGAGATAGTGGCCCATTTCATGCACAAAGACGACAACCGTCAGTACAAATAGAAATGGAATTATCGTTCCTACAAGCAGACTTTCGCTGCCGATAAAAAAGGCCAGAGCCTCCTGCAAATCACCACTCCTACGAATTCACACGCATCAGAAACTAAAGAAAATTGCAGACGGAACATCTGGCTCGGCAATAATCGCACCGAAGATGTACAAAAGTGCAGCAGCCGCAACAAGTCCGTCAACCCGATCCAGAACGCCGCCGTGTCCTGGCAGAAGGCGGCCCGAATCCTTTGCACCGAACTGACGCTTCACCCATGATTCTGCGAGATCGCCAATCTGCGAAACAATCGACAGCAGCAATGCCAGCAATGGCACAACCCAGCTTCCGGGAGGTGCAACGAGCGATGCAACCAGAATACCACCCGCAACTGCAGCAGCGGCTCCGCCTAAAGCACCAGACCATGTCTTGTTTGGTGAAAAACGCGGCGCCAGTTTCGGTCCGCCCAGAGCGCGCCCATTGAAATAGGCTGCGATGTCGGTGGACCATACGACGGCAAAAAGAAAGCAGATAGTTGTGAAACCGAACGGCTCATCGCCTCGAAGCAGCGAAAGCGAAATTGCAGAAAAACCGGCGTAAAAGAGGCCTGCAGCGGGCCAACCACGCCCGGTCTTCCACTGAGTTACGAGAAGAACAATTGAACCTGCAAGCAGCGCCCCGATAGTCAGCAGCGCGCTACGATCAAGCACAAGAAGAATAAATGTGAGAATAAGCCAAGCCCAGCCAAAGAGGCGGGAAAAGGACGTCTGCTTTGTCGCACTGAGTTCCGTCCACTCATAAAACATCGCCAAACCGATCGCGATGGAAAAAAGCGTGAAACCCAGTCCGCCTACCCAGGTCAGCCAGAGAGCTGCAGCGCCGAGAACGATGGCGGTCAGAATGCGAGTTTGCAGATTTGACATTGATACCTTTCGGCTAACCTAAACTGTTAGAGCGGCCTTTGTGCGCCCCACCGGCCGCACGGCACTCTATGCGGCCAGGCCGCATCAAACCGCTGCACCTTTTGCTGAAGTGCATTCGATTGCAGGTGAACACTCTTCGAGCTTGTCACGCACCTCTACACCACCAAAACGGCGCTCGCGCTGACGGAAGACCTCATAAGCCGCATCAAGATCGGCAGGCTTGAAGTCTGGCCAGTGGCCAGGAACGAACAGAAATTCTGCATAGGCTGCCTGCCAAAGCAGAAAATTAGACAGGCGCATTTCGCCACTGGTACGGATAATCAAATCCGGATCGGGAATACCGGCCGTGTCCAGATTGGCGGAGATCAGCTCCGCAGAAATCGATGATGGGTCAAGACGGCCAGCCGCCACATCACGCGCAAGGCTTTGCACCGCGCGGACGATTTCATCGCGAGAACCATAGTTGAAAGCGATAATGAGGTTAAGGCCGCTATTATGGCGGGTCAGAGATTCTGCTTCGCCAAGCAGGCTGCAAATGTCTGCGGCCAGCCCTTCGCGCTCACCAATAATGCGCACGCGCACATTATTACGATGCAGTTCGGCAAGATCGCGGCGGATAAAAAGCTTCAGCAATCCCATGAGATCGCCGACTTCACCGCTTGGGCGCGACCAGTTTTCTGACGAGAATGCAAAGAGGGTAAGATAGCCAAGGCCGCGGTCGCCAGCGCCCCTCACCGTCTCACGCAAAGCTTCGACACCGGCCCTGTGACCGGCGCTGCGCGGCAAACCGCGTGCCTTCGCCCAACGGCCATTGCCATCCATAATAATGGCTATGTGGCGCGGATCGGACATGGCGAAGCTCTCCTCATTGGTAAATCATGCACAGCCAGTGCCTAACGTCATAAATCTGTAGCGCTTTGAAAAACACAATCAGAATTTCATAACTTACCAGACACTGGCAACAACTTGTTTCTAGTAGCCCATGCTTTCAAAGCCGCACTTTTCTGAAAAAAGAATTCGCGCGCTCCAAAATCAGGAAACTAGACCTGCATGATCTCACCTTCCTTGACCGAAACGATCTTATCCATTTCAGCGATCGTATCATCGGTGAGCTTCTGAACCTTCTCAGAAAGACCACGGCTGTCATCCTGGCTGATATCGCCGTCTTTCTCGAGCTTCTTCAGCGTATCCATACCGTCACGACGAACGTGACGGACTGCAATACGACCCTGTTCCGCATACTGATGCGCAATCTTGACCAGTTCCTTGCGGCGCTGTTCGTTGAGCTCCGGCAAAGGAATACGCAACGTCATACCGTCAGTAATCGGATTAAGGCCGAGACCGGAATCACGAATCGCACGCTCTACAGCGCCAACCATGGTCTTATCCCATACGGAAACTGACAGCATACGCGATTCAGGTACCGTAATATTGGCAACCTGATTGATCGGCATTTCAGATCCGTAAGCCGTAATCGTGATTGGTTCGAGCAAGCTTGCAGAAGCGCGACCCGTACGCAGACCACCAAGGTCATGCTTCAGGGCATTAACAGCGCCTTCCATGCGTCGCTTCAGGTCGTTGATGTCAAAAACATCGCTCATGCATGTTCTCCTTCAGTGCGCGACAAGACAAACGATCAATACGCCGATCAATTATCGGAAACGATCGTGCAGCGTCCTTTGCCTTGTAGAATTTCGGCCAAGCCGCCGTTTTCATGGATGGAATAGACTATTATCGGAATGTTGTTCTCGCGTGCAAGGGCGACCGCCGTTGTATCCATGACGGCAAGCCCGCGATCAAGAACTTCCTTGTGCGTAAGCGCGTCAAATCGCGTTGCGGTTGGGTCTTTCTTCGGATCGGCGGAATAGATGCCGTCAACCTGAGTACCTTTAAGAAGCGCATCGGCGCCCACTTCAGCTGCACGCAGAGCTGCCGCAGAATCTGTCGTGAAGAAAGGATTGCCCGTGCCGCCTGCAAAGATCACAACCTTGCCCTCGTCCATATAAGCAGTTGCCTGTCGCTGCGAGAAGCTCTCGCAAATTTCAGGCATTGCTATGGCGGAGAGAACAACCGCATCCACGCCGATCTTGTGAAGCGAAGTACGCAGCGCCAGCGAATTGATCACGGTGGCAAGCATCCCCATATGGTCGCCTGTCACGCGATCGCCGCCCTTCGATGCAACCGCTACGCCACGGAAAATATTTCCGCCGCCAATAACGACGCCCACCTCAACACCAAGTTCCCGCGCTTGTTTGATATCATTGGCAATGCGGTCAGCAACCGAAACATCGATGCCAAAGCCCTGACTGCCCATCAATGCCTCGCCCGAGGCTTTCAAAAGAACGCGTTTATAGGCGGACTTAACGGACATGGAGTGTTCTCCGCAGATTGTGATCAACTGTTAGTATTGGGGTTCCGATACACGAAGGGCACCGCGTTGTCACGCGATGCCCTTCATAATCAAAAGCCTTTTCAGATGAAAAGACGAATTAGCCCTTGGCTGCAGCAGCAACTTCAGCAGCGAAATCGCTTTCTTCCTTCTCGATGCCTTCACCGAGAGCGATACGTGCAAAGCCAGTGATCTTAGCAGGAGCGCCGATCGACTTTTCAGCTTCCTTGAGGGCAGCTTCCACAGTCAGATCAGGATTGATAACGAAAGCCTGCGAAAGAAGAACAACTTCTTCATAGAACTTGCGCATACGGCCTTCGATCATCTTTTCGATGATTGCATCTGGCTTGCCCGATTCACGAGCCTGCTCGATGAAGATCGCCTTTTCGCGTTCTGCAGCAGCTGGATCAACGTCAGCAGCGGTCAGAGCGAGTGGGTTGATAGCAGCAACGTGCATCGCAACCTGACGACCGAACGCCGTTGCAGCTTCTGCATTGCCTTCGGTTTCGATTGCAACGAGAACGCCGAGCTTGCCGAGGCCATCCGAAACACCGTTGTGGATGTAGGTAGCAACTGCACCCTTGGAAACTTCAAGAGCTGCCGAACGACGGAAGCTGATGTTTTCACCAATGGTAGCAACTGCGTCCTTAGCAACCTGCGTAACGGACTTGCCGTCGATGTTTGCTTCAGCAACTGCTTCAGACGAACCGTCGGTCGAAAGAGCAGCCTGAGCGATTTTGCGGACGAGATCCTGGAAAGCGTCGTTACGAGCAACGAAGTCGGTTTCGGAGTTGACTTCAACGACAACAGCCTTGTTGCCGGAAGCAGCAACGCCAACCAGACCTTCAGCAGCCGTACGGCCAGCCTTCTTGTCAGCCTTAGCAATACCCTTGGCGCGCAGCCAATCAACAGCGGCTTCTACGTCGCCGTTGGTTTCAGCAAGCGCTGCCTTGCAGTCCATCATGCCTGCGCCGGTCAGTTCGCGGAGTTCTTTAACCTGTGATGCGGAAATGCTCATTGTGTCGCCTTTCACGAAAGCGAAGGCACACCGAATGGGTGTGCCAACTTTTAACCGACGCTCATTGCATCGGAACGAATGAAGTTATCCACCCGTCATGTGACGGATGGATGAAATTCATGAGCGCTGATTATGCGCCTTCAGCTGGAGCTTCGAGAGCTGGCTCGATAGGAGCTTCAGCCTGTGCGCCAACGTCGATGCCGAGAGCGCCCTGCTGACGTGCAATACCGTCGAGAGCAGCGCGAGCAACCAGATCGCAATAGAGCGAAATAGCGCGTGCAGCGTCGTCGTTGCCTGGGATTGGGAAGTCGATCTGGTCTGGATCGCAGTTCGAATCGATAACCGCAACAACTGGAATACCAAGACGCTTGGCTTCCTGGATAGCAATTGCTTCCTTGTTGGTGTCAATGATGAACATCAGGTCAGGAACCGAACCCATGTCCTTGATGCCGCCGAGAGCGCGGTCAAGCTTTTCGCGTTCGCGTTCGAGGTTCAGGCGTTCCTTCTTCGAGTAACCCTGAGCGTCGCCAGCGAGAATTTCGTCGAGCTTGCGCAGACGCTGGATCGAGTTTGAGATCGTCTTCCAGTTGGTCATCATGCCGCCGAGCCAGCGTGCATTGACGTAGTACTGAGCCGAACGAGCTGCTGCGTCAGCGATGATGTCCGAAGCCTGGCGCTTCGTACCAACGAACAGAACGCGACCGCCGCGAGCAACGGTGTCCGAAACGATCTTCAGCGCGTTGTGCAGCAGAGGAACGGTCTGGGACAGATCAAGAATGTGGATGTTGTTGCGGTCGCCATAGATGTAAGGAGCCATCTTTGGGTTCCAGCGGTGGGTCTGGTGACCGAAGTGAACACCAGCTTCCAGAAGCTGACGCATGCTGAATTCAGGCAATGCCATCTGTATTTTCCTTTTCCGGTTGAACCTCCACGGGCTGAGGCGATTGCTCGCCACCGGAGGCTGAGGCAGGATTTCTCCCTGCAAAAGCCCAATCCCGTGTGTGGAATAGGCGCGCTGTTAAACCAACACGCCAATAAATGCAAGCCTTGCGACCATTATAACGCCAAAGGCTGTGGCAAACGACCTATTTGCAATCCGCTTTGGGTGCTTTGTCATCATAGACATCAAGCTTAACCAGCTTTCCACGCATGGCGAAATCACCGTAATCCATAGTCAAGTCGCGGGTGATGCCGTTTTTGTAAAGCTTGAAGTTGATGCGATAGATTGGAAGACCGTCCTGTTTTTCCTTGTCATCGAAGTAGGAGATCGTCACCGGCCAGACATTGTCCTTCGTGAACTTGCCCATGGCTTTGGTTTCGTCGTTCTTGGCTTCCTGCTCCTTACCAACGACAACCGTCGTCGAGACAACGCGGTCCGCATCTTCTGACGCATCATAAAGAGACGTCTGATAGAACTTTTCACCAGCTGCCGCTTTGGCGATCAGCTCTTCCATATGCATCGTCGGAAACTGCGTCGCCTTGAGATCGAGCTTGTTCTCCTTCGGCTTGGTCAGTTCAACAAGGGTCTTGCCATCTGCAACCTTGGCATCGCCACGAACTTCCTTGACCAGTTCCTTGTCAACGAAGGTTTTGTTGACGAAACGGAAATCCTTGCCGTTGCCGCTTTCAAACGTTGTCGTCTGCTGATCGGTCACGCGTTGCGGCTGCTCATCCATATCGATGCGCGTCACAAAGCGAAAATTCGTCGTATAGCCTTCGCAAGCCGAGCCATTGAACTCATAGACCATACGCCCCGTCAGGCCACTAATCCCGGATTTCTCATCGGCACGATCCAATGTGAGATCATACACTGCGCGATGCGGAACCAACGTTACCGTCGAAGCAGCATTGGCAATCGTTGCCGAACCACCCCAAACACAAACTGCCGCTCCAGTCGCCGCAAATGCCATTCTCAAAAAACGCATACATGAATCTCCCGATCTATTGAGGAGCATGATAAAAAAACTCGTGGCGGAAGCGAGGCAAAAAACGCACCCTCCCCAAAAGCTTCACCGATTCTATTTAATGTATCGGGTGCGAAAGGCATTAAGTTAGCAAGGATTAATGGAATGACCGACACAATCGACAGCCGTCTTAAAAATCTGGGTATATCTTTACCGGAAGCTGCAGCACCGGCTGCAAACTATGTGCCTTTCGCGCAAACCGGCCCTCTGTTGCTGACTTCAGGCCAGCTTCCACTGGAAAACGGCAAGCTCATTCACACTGGTCAGATCGGCGATGCGCTGACGGTTGCTCACGGCCAGGCCGCAGCACGCGCCTGCGCCGTCAATATTCTCGCACAGGCAAAGGCTGCTCTTGGCGATCTGAACAAGATCAAGCGCATCGTAAAGATCACAGTGTTCGTTTCCTCGACAGCTGATTTCGTTGAACAGCATCTGGTTGCCAATGGCGCATCAGATCTTCTCGTCGCTGTCCTCGGCGATGCTGGCAAACACGCCCGCTCAGCTGTCGGCGTTGCAAGCCTGCCGCTGAATGCACCGGTTGAAATCGAAGCAATCATCGAGGTTGCATAATGTCATCTCCTGAATGGCTCAAGAAACAGCCAATTGCGCATCGTGGCCTCCACGATCTCAATAAAGAGCGCTGGGAAAACACACTCGCAGCCTTTGATGCAGCAGCGAAAGCTGGCTTTGCAATTGAATGCGACGTGCATCTGACCAAAGACGGCGGCGTCATCGTGTTTCATGATGACGACCTCAAGCGCCTTACCGGGCGCGAAGGCCGTATCAGCGATCTGACGCTCGCAGAGGCTACTGAGCTTCATATTGGCGGCACTGCTGATCGCGCGCCAACGCTCAAACAGATGCTTGATCTGATTGCTGGCCGCGTGCCTGTCGTGATTGAGCTGAAGGGCATTGAAGGCCGCGACGATGGTCTCGTGGCGGCTGTTGCAAAAGAACTCGCTTCTTATAAGGGCCAAGCTGCAATCATGTCTTTCGACCATCATCTGGTTCGACTGTTTGCAAGCGACGCTCCCGGCATCCCGGGAGGCCTGACCGCAGAAGGCACGCGTACAAAGGATTTCGAAGCACATTTCTCAATGCTCGCGCATCAGATTTCCTTCGTATCCTATAATGTGCATCACCTGCCGAACCCATTCGTCAGCTTCGTTCGTGAAAAGCTCGCCCTTCCGGTTATCAGCTGGACAGTACGCGATGCAGAAATGAAAAAGCATAGCGATCTCAACGTGGATCAGATCACCTTTGAAGGCTTCGATCCGCACGCACTGGTCGCTTAACAGGACATTTCGCCATGAGTGACGACGAGAAGCAGACTGAGCAAAGCTTCGCTCTTCGCATCGTTGAAAGCGTTGGCGACTTTTCGGAAGACGAATGGAACCATCTTGCCGGAACTTCCCGGCAGGATGGCAATTATAATCCGTTTATTTCCCGCGCATTTCTTCTAGCGCTGGAACAGTCAGGCTCCGTGTCACAACAGGCTGGCTGGTTGCCTCACTATCTCCGCCTCGAGGACGATCAGGGGTATCTTATCGGGGCAATTCCCAATTACCTGAAAGGCCATAGTCAGGGCGAATATGTATTCGACCACGACTGGGCAGATGCTTTTGAACGCGCAGGCGGGCGTTACTACCCCAAGTTTCAGGCATCAGTTCCGTTCACACCCGCAACTGGCCCGCGCCTGCTTCACCATCGGGAGTTTGAACCCGAAGCCATCCAGGTTGCTCTCGCGACGGGACTGCGGCAACTCACTGATCAAACAGGCGCTTCTTCTGCTCACGTTACATTCGCGCCTCAGACCGAGATTTCATCGCTCGAAGCAGCCGGTTTTCTGCATCGAACCGATCAGCAGTTTCATTTTATAAACAATGGCTTTTCCGATTATGATGATTTTCTAAATGAGCTTGTGTCGAGAAAACGTAAAGCTCTCAAAAAAGAACGCCGAGAGGCGCTTTCAGAAGGCATCGAAATCGACTGGCTGACCGGCAAGGAGTTGACGGAATCGGTCTGGGATGACTTTTATGAATTCTATATTGATACAGGCAGCCGCAAGTGGGGCCGCCCCTATCTCAACCGCAAGTTTTTCTCGCTGATTGGCGAAACGATGGCGCAGGATATCCTGCTGGTCATGGCGAAACGTAATGGTCGTTACATTGCCGGTGCGATCAATTTCATCGGCAGCGATACACTTTATGGACGTCACTGGGGCTGCATCGAGGATCACCCATACCTCCATTTTGAGGTGTGCTACCATCAGGCGATAGACTTCGCGATTGATCGCAAATTACGGGTTGTGGAAGCAGGTGCACAAGGCGAGCACAAGCTTGCGCGTGGCTATGTGCCTGTTACGACCCATTCCGCGCATTATATTGCGCATAAAGGTTTCCGCCGCGCTGTCAGCGACTATCTGGAACGTGAACGGCGAGAAGTCGATCAGATACATGCAGCACTGGAAGAGCACACGCCCTTCAAGCAGGCATGACGATAACAACCGAATAAGAGACTGAACTGGAGAGAACAGCATGTCCGCCACCTATGATGACAACAACATCTTTGCAAAAATCCTGCGCGGCGAGATTCCGTCAACGCGCGTCTATGAAACGGATGATGTTGTGGCATTCATGGATGTCATGCCGCAGGGAACCGGCCACACGCTGGTTGTTCCAAAAGCCCCTTCACGCAACCTGCTTGATGCAAAGCCGGAAGCGCTCGCCGAAGCCATCAAAGCCGTGCAGAAGATCGCAAATGCCGTGAAGAAGGCTTTTGACGCGGATGGCGTCACTGTCATTCAGTTTAACGAACCGGCAGCAGGCCAGACAGTTTACCACCTGCACTTCCACGTCATCCCGCGTTTTGAAGGCGTAGAACTGAAGCCTCACACCGGAAAAATGGCAGACGCAGCCGTTCTTACAGCAAATGCTGAGAAAATCCGCGCAGCACTTTGATAAGAATCGTCTTTATAAGCTCAACAATCCGGCAATCAGCAGCGCTTCAGCCACCACAATACCGACAAGCAAGCGCTTGCCCGCGATAAGATAAGCGACGAATCCGGCAGCTGCCGATCCAACACGAAGCCACATCGGGGAGTTTGCGAGCTCCCCGTTCGGATACAGAATAAGCTGTGCGATCACGCCTGCAACCAGTGCCGTCGCAACACAGCGCACAAACACCAGAACCTCCGAATCCTCACGTACCCGGCCACCGACAACCACTCCCATGACGCGGAAGATGTATGTCGGAAGTGCTCCTGCAAGCAGGATGAATACAAGCGGCCACCACCAATCGGAATAACTGTCCCAATTCATTGCAGAGCCTCCTTGCTCGCCTTGCGCGAGCGGTGAAAGGCGAATGAAATCAGCCCGCCGAAAACACCAGTCAGAAGCAGATCATAGCCCGGTGCAAACTGGTGGAAGATCGGGAAAAGCACGATGCCCGAAACCATCGCAATCTGCCCTGCCCGTTCGCGCGCCGATCTCCAGAGCGATGTTAGAAAATACATCGGCGTGAGCATGAAAAGCGCTGCAAACACTACAGGTGGAAAAGATGCCGACAGCATATAAACCAGGGCGACCACAAGCGCATTCGTGCCGACAAGAACAGTGCCGATGCCTGCAAAATAGCTGGTCCGCATCGTGCGCGGCACATTACGCAGCTCTTCCATTGCCATGACCCAGGCCGTCACCGCCACAAAATGGCATAGGGCCGCAAGTGTCAGCTTGCGTGTCTTTGGGCCTTTCAATTCCGGTAAAAGCGCGACAACCATCGGCATAAGGCGAACAGACGACAACCCGACAGCCAAGGCCGCTGCTGGGATTGATACCCCGGCGCTGATCGCACCAATGAGTACGACCTTTGCAGGCAGAGCCCAAATGGTCAGTGTCATAAACACCGCCTGCCCTGCTGTTATGCCGCTTTCAATTGCAAGCCCTGAAAAGCCGATGAACGAACTCATCAGTAAAATGGCAGGCACGCTCACGATTCGGCGCGTACCGCGAAAAAACCAGCCAAGATGGCCAGATTGCTCTGCTGACTGTTGGTCGGAACTGGGGGAAAGACTCGAAGACATGCTTCAAACTAAAACATTTCCAGCAAAAGTGCGAAGCGGTTTTGCGCAGGATAATGCATATTAAAAACTGAAGATGTATTTAAGCCAAAATTGCGAAGCGGTTTTTCAGCCGCAAATGCCGTCAATAAAAAAGGCCCTTCATGTGAAGGGCCTTTTTAAGTTCTTATTTCTTACGAGGCACTTTAGGAACCGACGATTTCGCCGTCGAAGCCTTGGTGACAGGTTTTGGCGCGGCCTCATCCTTGCCAGCCAGAACCTTTTCCTTTTCAGCCTTCTTCGGTGCTGCCTTCTTGCGCACAGGCTGCTTCTTTTCAGCCGGAATATCCTTCTTCGGAGTAACCGGCTTGTCGGAAACAGTCTCGAGAGCAAGATCGGTCTTGCCGTCGTCCTTTGTCGTCACATCGACGCGAACTGTACCGCCATGCTTGAGCTTGCCAAACAGCACTTCATTGGCCAATGGCTTCTTGATGTGTTCCTGAATCACGCGAGCCAGCGGACGCGCGCCCATGCGCTCGTCATAACCCTTGTCAGCAAGCCAAGCGATAGCAGGCTCGGTCAGTTCGAATGTCACGCCACGTTCTGCAAGCTGTGCCTCGAGCTGCAGCACGAACTTCTGAACGACCTGATGAATGACCGGAACCGGCAGCGGACCGAATGGAACGATTGCGTCGAGACGGTTGCGGAACTCCGGCGTGAACAGCCGGTTGATCGCTTCCATGTCGTCGCCTTCGCGCCGTGTCGAACCGAAACCAATCGCAGCCTTTGCCATATCGGCAGCACCGGCATTGGTGGTCATGATCAGAATCACATTGCGGAAATCGATCTTCTTGCCGTTGTGATCGGTGAGCGAGCCATGATCCATAACCTGCAACAGAATGTTGTAGAGGTCTGGATGCGCCTTTTCGATTTCGTCGAGCAACAGCACGCAATGCGGATGCTGATCGACGCCATCGGTCAGAAGGCCGCCCTGATCGAAGCCGACATATCCTGGAGGGGCACCGATCAAACGCGATACAGTGTGACGCTCCATATATTCCGACATGTCGAAACGAAGCAGTTCAACGCCCAACGAAGAAGCAAGCTGCTTGGCCACTTCCGTCTTACCGACACCTGTTGGGCCTGAGAACAGATAGGAGCCGATTGGCTTGTCTGCTTCCCGCAAACCTGCGCGGGCAAGTTTGATCGCAGAGGAAAGCGCTTCAATCGCCAGATCCTGACCATAGACAACGCGCTTCAGTTCCGATTCAAGATGTGCGAGCACCTGCTCGTCATCCTTCGAAACAGATTTCGGCGGTATCCGTGCCATGGTGGCAATGGTTGCTTCGATTTCCTTGACGCCAATGGTCTTCTTGCGCTTGTTTTCCGGCAGAAGCATCTGGCTTGCACCAGTTTCATCGATCACGTCGATGGCTTTGTCGGGCAACTTGCGGTCGGAGATATAGCGTGCGGAAAGCTCCACAGCCGACTTGATAGCATCAACCGTATATTTGACTTTATGGAAGTCTTCAAAATACGGCTTCAGACCTTTCATGATCTCAATCGCATCCGGAATCGATGGCTCATTGACATCGATCTTCTGGAAACGACGCACCAGAGCGCGATCCTTCTCGAAGAACTGACGATATTCTTTATATGTCGTCGAACCAATGCAACGGATTGCACCCGAAGAAAGAGCTGGCTTCAATAGGTTCGATGCATCCATCGCACCGCCGGAAGTCGCACCGGCACCGATGACGGTGTGAATTTCGTCGATGAACAGAACCGCACCCGGATATTCTTCGAGCTCTTTTACGACCTGTTTCAGACGCTCTTCGAAATCACCGCGATAACGTGTACCGGCAAGCAGCGTACCCATGTCGAGCGAGAAGATCGTGGCATCAGCAAGCGCTTCAGGCACATCGCCTTCCACAATTCGCTTTGCCAGACCTTCGGCGATTGCGGTTTTACCAACGCCCGGATCACCCACATAAAGCGGATTGTTCTTGGAGCGACGGCAGAGAACCTGAATGGTGCGGCTGATCTCGCTGTCACGACCGATCAGCGGATCGATACGACCAGACTTGGCTTTCTCGTTCAGATTGACGCAATAGGCAGTAAGCGCATCCTGCTTTTTCTTTGCGCCTTCTTCCGGCTCCACACTCGTACGTTCTTCGCTCGGGCTTTCAGCGCCACGCGGGGTACGCGTTTCGCTACTCTGCGTGCGTTTTGAAATGCCGTGCGAAATATAATTGACGGCATCATAGCGCGTCATCTGCTGCTCCTGCAGGAAGTAGGCAGCATGGCTTTCGCGCTCGGCAAAGATGGCAACCAGTACATTCGCACCGGTAACTTCTTCGCGGTTGGAGGACTGGACGTGAATCACGGCGCGCTGGATCACGCGCTGGAAAGCTGCCGTCGGCTTGGAATCCTCGTCATAGCCGGTGACGAGATTGTCCAGCTCACGGTCGATATAATCGGTCACGATCCGTTTGAGATGCTCGAGATCGACGTTACAGGCGCGCATCACTGCGCCCGCATCCTGATCGTCGATCAGGGCAAGCAAGAGGTGTTCGAGCGTCGCATATTCGTGATGCCGCTCGTTCGCGATGGTAAGCGCTTGATGCAGCGCCCTTTCAAGGCTGGGAGAAAACGATGGCATATGACCTCACTTTTTCTCCATTACACATTGTAATGGATGCTGGTTTTGGCGGGCAAAATCCATGACCTGGCTAACCTTGGTTTCGGCAACTTCGTAAGTGAATACACCGCACTCACCGACACCGTGGTTATGAACATGCAACATAATACGCGTTGCGTCGTCCATATTCTTTTGAAAAAACCGCTGCAGGACATGAATGACAAACTCCATAGGAGTGTAGTCATCATTGAGAAGCAGGACACGATAGAGGCTTGGCTTCTTGGTTTTAGGCTGCGTGCGCGTGACCACAACCGTACCGTTATCCGGTCCGTTCCCGCCGTTGGTCTTGCTCTGCATGACTGGATTAAAATGCCTCATGAAACCTAACACCCGAATGCCCAACTATCTGGCCTGCCTGCCCTCATATGTAGGGCGTCATGATCTGATTTTAAGCCCTTCATCGACACTTGCAACCGAGACTTATTGCAAGGTGCTGCATTGGCACAGTTATCTCAGTCACTTTTACGAGTAGGCAACCATCGAAAGATGTTCAAAATCAAAAATAGCTATCAATAAGACGAATGGGCACCCGAAACCGCTGGACACATTTTTTGAAAATTTATGAATATTGTAGTTACCATAAACGGATTGGTAACGCTGATGACAGTAAGGTTACGGAATTAGACAGCTGTGTGCCCTTCGCGCCGCAGTTCAAAAAAACCGGAATACAGGCAGGTCATCATCGTGCGTACCGCATTCAGCAAAGTAGCATATGCCTTGAAAAGAGCGGCGCAAGCCACACTTCTTCTCGCTGTTGTAACAGGCTGCTCTACGGCCTCAACGACAGTTCCTGCTGTGGCAAATGACAGATATGCCGCTATTGTGATCGATGCAAACACCGGAAAAACGCTGTTTGCATCCAACGCAGACGCTAAACGCTATCCGGCATCGCTGACCAAGATGATGACCATGTACATGCTATTTGAAGGCATGAAGTCAGGTCGTATCAATAAAGATACCCGTATTCCTATCTCTTCTTATGCAGCAGCGCGTCCACCGACAAAGATTGGCTTCAAGCCAGGTCAGACCATCCGTGTTGAAGATGCTATTCTCGCCATGGTGACCAAGTCAGCCAACGACGTTGCAACTGCTTCTGGCGAATTCCTTGGCGGCTCGGAAGAGCGTTTCGCACAGATGATGACGGCCAAAGCCCGTCGTCTGGGCATGGCAAACACCACTTTCCGCAACGCGTCGGGCCTTCCGAACATGTCGCAGGTTACGACTGCACGCGACATGGCAATCCTCAGCATTGCGCTTCGTCAGCACTTCCCGCAGGAGTTTTCATACTTCTCGCGTCGTAGCTTCGTGTTCCGTGGTCAGACAATCAATGGTCACAACCGCCTGCTCGGTCGTGTTGAAGGCGTTGACGGTATTAAAACCGGTTACACCAATGCATCGGGCTACAACCTCGCTTCATCGGTCAACTATGACGGTCGTCGTCTCGTTGCCGTTGTCATGGGCGGCAACACCGGCGCCAGCCGCGATGCACACATGACCCAGCTGATCCGCAAGTATCTTCCTGCAGCCACTCGTGGTCGCGTTTCGGAACCACTTGTTGCGATGCGTGGTGAAGTTCCACAGGTTGTCGCATCGGTTGATCTGCCAAAGGCACGTAATGCACCGGTTCCAGTTGCTCGTCAGACAACTGAAGTTGCTGATGTCATCAACAACGAAAGCGGCGAAGGCGATATTGACCAGCCACAGGTTCTGGCTCTCGCCGCACCGACACAGCGCCCAGCTGCAATGGCAGCGCAGGCAGCTGTGCGCCCAACGCCAAAGGCCGCAGTTCCATCGGCTCCAGCACACGATATCGACCCTGTAACGACAGCATCAGCACCCGCTTCCGGTGGTTGGGCCATTCAGGTCGGCTCGCTGCCAAGCGAAGGCCAGGCACGCGATATGTTGACCAAGGTCTCTTCATCAGTCGGTGCGCCACTTCGTTCCGCATCGCCTTACACGGAAACATTCGTGAAGGGTAACTCCACTTTCTACCGTGCTCGCTTTGTAGGCTTCTCCTCGAAGCAGGCTGCATGGGATGCATGCGCATCGCTCAAAAAGAAGAACTTTGGCTGCTACGCAGTCGCAAATTAATCCGAGCGAGAGGGGAAGCTCTCTCGTAACCGCTTTAAACCCGAAAATAGTATTGCGTAGAGGGTTTCGAGATGTCGAATATGAATGAAACGATCGGACAATATGCACTGAAGTCCAGCATATGGACTGAACAAGCGCCTCGCCCATCCGGACTGGGTTCACTGTTCTCCGTTCAGGCTCTTAAGCAGGCTGCGATTCGTCTTGCCGATGTGCGTCATGGAAAAGGTTTCCATACGCGTGATCTGGTTGGATTGCTGGTTGGCCACGCCGCTCGCAATCGCCGCATGGTGCAGCCGCGCACCATGATGCGTATGACCCTGCCGGTTACGTCCGATAAAGTGGCAGTACGCATCACAATTGAGAGCTGAAATATCTCACCAACAAAAAAGGCCCGTCATTTCGACGGGCCTTTTTGTTTATAAACTAAAGCAATCCCAGCGCTGCAAGCTCCTGTCGAAGCTCTGGCGGCAATGCTGCCCTGCCCGACTTACCAGCGGCTTCATCAAGCGGAACCTCGTTTTCACTGAGATAGCGCCAGCCCTGAAAAGCGCGGCGTGGTTGCCACTGAGTCGGATGGATTTTCGGTTCCAGCACCAGATGGCAGCGATTGATGCCCTGCTCATCCGTAAACGGACGTATATCGAGCAAGCGCTGGCGGCATTGAACATTGCCTTTGATCACCCAGTAAAGCGATCCGCCTTCAAGCAGTTCATCAATACGTTTGGGAACCATGCGTGTCGTGTGAAACTGTTCCGGGACAAGCCCGGCAGTGCGCTGCTCCGCAAGCCTGAAATCGATCCAGGCTGCGAGATCTTCGATGCTATCGCAGCCGACGCAAAGTTTGACGAGATTAAGTGCCATGAGGCTGATTTAGCCAAGCTGAATGCAGGCTTCAAGTGATAAGAATGTTATCCTCAGCAGGCAACCACATTGACGGCCAGTCCGCCCTGACTGGTTTCCTTGTAGCGCTCGCTCATATCGTGACCCGTCTGACGCATGGTTTCGATACAGGCATCAAGCGGCACGAAATGCTGACCATCCCCCTTAACAGCGAGCGATGCAGCCGTAACAGCCTTCACAGCGCCAAGCGCATTGCGTTCAATACAAGGCACCTGCACGAGACCGGCAACCGGATCGCAGGTCATGCCCAGATGATGCTCAAGGGCTATTTCAGCTGCATTCTCAATCTGCTCAGGCGTGCCGCCCATAACAGCCGCAAGACCGGCAGCGGCCATAGCTGATGCAGAACCGACCTCACCCTGACAACCGACTTCTGCGCCTGAGATCGAAGCATTGTGCTTGATCACGCCACCAATTGCCGCTGACGTCAGCAAGAAGTCTCGAATGCCCTTTGCATCGGCATCGTCGTGGAAATGAAGGTAATATCGCAGAACAGCAGGCACGACACCCGCCGCACCATTGGTCGGTGCGGTTACAACACGCCCGCCCGAAGCATTCTCTTCGTTGACGGCCATCGCATAGACGGACAGCCAGTCATTTGCGAGCAGCGGATTCAGCTTGTTGTTGCGCCAATCGTCTTCCAGACGCTCAAATAGCTGACGCGCACGGCGACGGACCTTCAAGCCCCCCGGCATGATACCATCGCGGCTCAGGCCACGTTCGATACAACCGCGCATCGCACCCCAGATGCGATCAAGACCTTCGTCGAGATCAAGGCACGACATATGGCACTCTTCATTGGCGCGCTTCATGTCGGCAATGGAAAGCCCACTTGAACGTGCCATAGCGAGCATTTCAGCTGCATTGTTGAACGGATAAGGCACATTGGCCTTTTCCTCGCGCTTTCCACCACTGGTCTGCACGCGGCTCAATTCTTCCGCAGTCACAACAAAGCCGCCGCCAATCGAAAAGTACACACGGCGGAGCAGCAATCGGTCACTTTTGTCGTATGCCTCGAAAGCCATGCCATTCGCATGGCCGGGCAAAGGCGTCTTACGATCAAGAACCAAATCGGTCTTGGGATCAAACTGATATGCCGGATGCCCAGCGGGCTGAACCGTCCTGGCACGCGAAACCTTCTCGACTTCGCTATCCATAATATCCGGATCAATCGAATCAGGTGTGAAACCACAAAGGCCCAAAATCACAGCGCGATCCGTGGCGTGGCCGACGCCGGTATAGGCGAGTGAGCCATGCAGGCTCGCCTTCAATCGATAAACCTTGGCATTGGCGGGCTTCGGCCAATTGCCGCTGACCAGTTCATCGAGGAACATATGGGCAGCCGTCATCGGACCCATCGTGTGCGAACTCGAAGGCCCAATACCAATTTTATACAGATCGAATACCGACAGAAACATTCTACACCTATTTCGCCCCGCAAACGGGCAGCGCAATGTCACGCGCCAATGCGCAATAATATTACACCATTAACAGATAGTGTAGGAGAGGAACAACGCCAACAGAATGCCGAAATGCGGCATTAAATTTCCGGTTTACGCAACTCCATAGCACGTCGAACCTCAATTAAGATACGAACGCACGTTCTGTCCATTTTCAATGCAAAGCCATATCCGAAAAGCCATTCAACTTTTCGGGACCGAATGCATCTGCATCAAGCGGAGAAAAGATAAGCCATGAGAATGATTGTAGCGAGGCCAACGACTGCCCAGAGCGTCACGCCCCAGCAGGATTTTTGAACGGTTTCGTCCATGGAGATTTTTTTACAACCTTGTTGTGCAACTCTTATAAGCAGCGTCCTTCACAACGCTGTTACCGGAGATATAATCCTGACGCAGATGAAACGCAACTGTGAAAAATGGCGGAAATGCGGCGCATTTCATCATCTCGCAACAGCACGATTCAAAAACTGATTTAGTATCAGAACCTTAACAACAGCTATGCTTAACAAAAGCTTTAAAGTCACGGCAGAAATGGGGCATCAGGGTTGAGGCAGCAGCATATCTGTCTTGCCGGTCATCCAATAGGCTGTAAGCCCTACCCATTCACGCATTGCTACACTAAAGCGCGACAAGGCTTCGTTCGGCGATTCAAGATAGATTGAAAGGCCCTGCTTTGCTGGTGTCTTATAATCAACCGGCCATGCAACAACGTCAAAGCCTGCTTTGCGGAAGCACCCGATAGACCGCGGCATATGATAGGCCGACGTCACCAGAAGCCATGTTTCACTGGGCTTTGGTTCAGCGAGCGCCTTGGAAAACTCCGCATTTTCTACTGTATTGCGGGATTTGTTCTCAAAAATGAAGCGATCACCTGAAAAGCCCAGATCAGACAACATTGTGCGTGTGCTATCGGCTTCGGGCTTGGTGTCTTCAAAAAAAGCACCGTCCCCACCGGACACAATGACTTTCGCGTCGGGATAAAGTCGTGCAAGCCGCATCGTCTCAAAAATTCGATCGGCAGCGCTATTCAATTCAAATCCGGGACGTCCTGTATTGATGTCACCATTCATATAGCCGCCCAGAACTACAATGCCATCAACACGTTGCGGGAGCTCGGTCTGTTTTGCAAAGCGATCTTCCAGCGGCGCAAGCAACACGGTGCCAAGCGTTGTATAAGCGCTGATAAACAACACCAATACAGCGGCAATAAGCGTTGTAAGCCCGAGTTTTCTAAAGCCGGTCCAGATCAGCAAAAGTGCGATCAACAGAAATACGAGGATGATTGTCAGCGGCTGAAAAAACAGCCAGAAAAGCTTGGAAACACTGAAAAACAACGCGATCTCCACCGATAAGCTGCACGATATAACTCGAACCGAACGAATCCGGTCCTTTGACATAGTTCAATTCGGTGCATCGCGCTTTCCAAAAATCATTCTGATTTTCGTGCCAGTGCTACAGCCATGCAATCGCATGTGATAGGAATCGGCTCGACTCTTAGTGTCACAGCTCAGGAAATAACATGCAGAGCAATGCTGAAATGACTGTAACGCCCGCAAGCCGTCCGCGCCTGACGCGCATTGATATTGCGCGCGGCGTCGCGCTTATTGCGATGGCGATCTATCATTTCGGCTGGGATCTTGAGTTCTTCGGCTACATGGCACCGGCAACGACAGCACATGGCGGATGGAAGCTCTTTGCGCGCTGCATCGCATCAAGCTTCCTGTTTCTGGTCGGTTTTAGTCTTGTGCTCGCGCATGGCAGAGCCATCCGCTGGGAAGCAATGGGAAAGCGTCTGTTGCAGATCGGAGCGGCAGCAGCAGCCATTTCCGCTGTGACATTCTATATGTCACCCGATAACTTCATTTTCTTCGGCATTTTGCATCAGATCGCACTGGCAAGCGTGCTGGGTCTACTGTTCTTGCGCCTGCCACCTGTTGTTACACTGATCGTGGCAGCTTTCGTCATAACCGCACCGTTTTATGCGCAGTCAGATATTTTCAACCAGATGTGGCTTGCATGGATCGGGCTTTCGACAGTCCCGCCTCGCTCCAACGATTACGTGCCGCTGTTTCCATGGTTTGGCGCTGTGCTGATTGGTATAGCGGCGGCACGTATCTTCAAGCGCTTTAACTGGCTCCCGATACTATCCGGCGACATTAAGCCCGCCTTTCTGCAAAAGCCGCTCACCTTTATCGGTCGCCACAGTCTTGCATTCTATCTGATCCATCAGCCTGTGCTGATTGCGCTTGTCTATCTGTTCTCGCAGATCATGCCGCCAGCACAGCCAGCGCCACGCCAAGCCTTTACGCAATCCTGCGTCGCATCCTGCATTCAGAATGGAAGTGAAACGCTATGCACGCAGTTCTGCGGCTGTGTTGTGAGCGAACTCGACAAGGCAAAACTGTTCGACGACGTCTTTAACGGCAAGGCTGACCAGAACAATAACAGCACGGTTCAGCAGATCGCCGAGATGTGCTCACCAGTGCCGGATAATCAGCCTTAAATCAGGTAGAAACACCAAGTTCTGCAAGACGTTCAATGCAGGCTTCTTCAACCTGATCGAGTTCGGAAAGCGTTTCGTCAATGTCGCGACGCTTCTGGCGCAGATCGGCACGCTTTTCCTCAACGCGCTTCATCAATAGCTTGAGCTGGCCGGTTTCACCCGGCGGCTCGCGATACATCTGTACGATTTCGTGTATCTCGGCGATTGAAAAACCAAGACGCTTTCCACGCATAATCTGCTTCAGAAGATGCCGATCAGAAGGCCTGAACAAGCGTGTGCGACCACGCCTTACCGGCGAGATCAGCCCCTCATCCTCATAAAAACGCAATGTCCGGGTCGATATCCCGAATTCCCGCGTCAGTTCTGTGATCGTATAATATTCGCGCACCACAATATTCCAATCTTGCAATATGCAGGCGAATGTTGTGCAACCGCATTTACGTAAAAGTCAATATTAAACCGTCACAATCCCGCACATTGGCTAATACAAGCCACTACATTTAACGTATGACCTTGCCATCATAGTGCCACCCATGCGTTATGAAATGACAATAGGATCAATAACTGACGGCGATTCATGCGGCGCTCTATCAAATTTACCCTTATTGGACTGGTTATTGTTGCGCTTGCCGGGGCAACTCCCTTTGCCGTTGAACCAATCGTCCAGAAGATCGGCGAAGGCTCAATCCGTCAGCTGGCAAAAGATGGAAATTTCTGCACAACTGAGAATTGCGAAGAAGGTATAAACTATGCCATTGGCTTCCTCGAAACCAATTACGGTCTCTCACCGCAGAACGTAAAATGGTGCATGGGCGTCGATGTCATCGCTCATTATGAATTGCCATTTGCGAACGGGCTGAAAAAAGCAATAACCGATCGCATGTATCAGCGCTGCGGCGACCCTAATCAGGACGAACCTGTCGGCAACTATACGGCAGAATAGAAGGCCTTTATTTAATGACGCGACTTTTGCGTATCGCTGCCTGGTCGATTCTGGTTTTAATCCTCGTGGTAACGATCAGCCCAATCCAGTTCCGTCCGATCACCGGCGAGCCTGCTGATCTGGAGCGTTTTGCTGCTTTTTTTCTGGTCGGTTTTCTCTTTGCACTGGCCTACCCCCGCCAATGGCTGGCAGTCCTGCTACTGACGGTCGGTTGCGCAGGCATGTTTGAGCTGCTTCAGCGGCTCGCACCCGGACGGCACGGTGAATTTGCCGATTTCCTTTTCAAAGCGGTTGGTGCCCTTGCGGGCGTTTGTATAGGCCGAGGCTTGAGCCTCCTGCCTTTCTTTGAAAGCAAATTGAAGAGGTAAAATCTCTTTCCTCTAATGGAACCAATTGGTTGTCGGTACGTTTTATCCGCATCAATTCCAATGGAGGTTTCAAATGGCCGACAATAAGACTGCTAGCGACGTTCAACAGGCTCTGGAACAGCAGATTTCTGATCTTCGTGGTGAACTGAAGCGCCTGTCGAAATCCTTAGCATCCCGCTCAAGCGATCTGAGGGATTCTGCCGAAGATGCGTTTGATGATGCATCCGGACGTTTTCGCCACGCGGCACAGGTTGTTCGTGAGCGTGGTCAGGCTGTCGCGGAAACAGTCAAGGAAAACCCTGGTACGGCAACGACGCTTTTCGGCACCGCCGGTGTGCTCGGAATTTTAATCGGCGTTGCAATTGGTTGCGTGATCTCCTCCGATCGCCGCTGATCAAAAAAATCCTCCCGACTAACCCGCGCCCTCCCAGCGCGGGTTTTTCTATGGGCTTTACCTGCCTGACCAAGACTGCTACTCGAAACCATTGGCAATCTGCCACCGGTCGCAGCCTACCCGGTCAAAACAAGGACAAGCGCTTGATATGCAAGCGTGAAGACTGCACCGTGGCTTTTAAAAAGGCACGCAAATGTCTGAAAAGACAATATATTCCGATCTCAAACAACTCGGATCGAACAGCACGATACCGCAATCTCCGGAAGAGGCCGTTCTTGAAAGGGTCGCAAACCCGCAAGCAGGAACGCCGTACTGCATTCGCTTCACAGCACCAGAATTCACCTCTCTATGTCCTATGACCGGACAGCCGGACTTTGCACATCTGATGATCGATTATGTTCCGGGCAAGTGGTTGGTTGAAAGCAAATCGCTTAAGCTTTTCCTGTTCTCATTCCGCAATCATGGTGCTTTCCATGAAGACTGCACGGTCACAATCGGCAAACGGCTTGCTGAACTGTTAGCCCCGGAATGGCTGCGCATTGGCGGCTATTGGTATCCGCGTGGCGGCATCCCGATTGATGTGTTTTATCAGACGGGCGAAACACCAAAGAATGTCTGGATTCCTGAACAGTCTGTACCCAATTATCGCGGTCGCGGTTGATCACAAATCCCTGTAACTATTGCCGCTAGAAGTCACGATGCTTATTATTAAATCCCGTGATTGGCATCATTTTGAAACCGGAAACGCTCCAGATGAACAAAGTTGTCCTACTGATCTCGCTGGCCGTTCTTTCCGGCTGTGGTGCCGGAAAAGCGGCAATGGATGCAGGCAAAGGCTTTGATCGATTCGCTTGCATGTCTCGTAACATGAAGGGCGAGACGGCCTGCCCGCAGCCCGACAACCCGAACCAAAATCCATAACTTGAAAAGAGGCAGTAATGGCCATTCAACCCCAAGATGTCCTCGATTTCTGGTTTTCAGCAAAGATGCGCGAAAACTGGTTCAGCAAAAGCGATGACATCGATGCGGAAATTCGCGAAAAGTTTCTGGCAGCTTATGAAGATGCTCGCGCTGACAAGCTGGAAGACTGGAAACAGCAGCCGGAAAGCGCACTCGCGCTGACTATCCTGTTCGACCAATTCCCGCGTAATATGTTCCGCGGCTCTCCACGCTCATTTGAAAGCGACGGCCTTGCCCGTGATGTTGCAGCGCAGGCGCTCGATCATGACTTCGACCGCAAACTTTCAGCTGAGCAACGTCAGTTCTTCTACCTGCCATTCATGCACAGCGAACATCTCAGTGATCAGAAACGCTGTGTCGATCTTTACGAAAAGCTGGGTGATGAGTTCTCGTTGGGCTTTGCCCGCCAGCATCACGATATTATCGAGCGTTTTGGTCGTTTCCCGCACCGTAACAAGGTTCTGGATCGCGAAACGACCAGCGAGGAAGCCGAATTCCTCAAAGAGCATTCCGGCTTCTGATTGTTAGAGCAGCTTGTAAGGCAAGATACCACGGCGGTCGTGATCGACCGCCAGTCTACTTTTCAAAGGCGGGACCGCACGCTGCACACACTCAGCTCGGTCGCAGATACGGCAGGAAACACCAATCGGATCAAATGCCGAGCGTGTCGCAATATCCAGCCCATCCGCATAGACAAAATCCTGCGCGTGTGTGACTTCACATCCCAAAGCGATAGCATAACGACGCTGCGGCGCGTGAAACCCGCCTTCACTCTTGGTGAGTTCGGTGGCAACACAGAGATAACGCGCACCGTCCGGGGTTTCGGCCAACTGTCGAATAATCCGCCCAGGCGTCTCGAATGCCTGATGAACATTCCACAACGGACATGCCGCGCCATAACGCGCAAATTGCAGCTTGGCGGCACTGTGCCGCTTGGTGATGTTTCCGGCTCGGTCGATCCGCGCGAAGAACACCGGCACGCCGCGCTGGCCTGAACGCTGCAATGTGCTGAGACGATGCGCAACCTGCTCCAGACTTGCTCCAAAGCGCGAGGCGAGCAATTCCAGATCATGCCGCAGCTCTTTGGCGGCTGAAAGAAACGTCTGATAGGGCAAGACCAGCGCACCAGCGAAATAATTGCGCAGACCGATTTTGCAAATCTCGACCGCTTCTGCCGAACGGAAATCCGCACGCTTAGCAATTGCAGTCACAAGCTCTTCCATCTCCAGTTCGGCAATCTGAAACGCTATCTGGAAATTGCGAGTCGAAGCTGGCGAATAGGGATTAAGATAAAGGACGCGAGCAATTGGATCGAAGCGACGCAGAATAGCTTCATCGGGATCAGCGCGTGCAACACGAACACGATAGCGCTCATCCATATATTGCGGTAGGGCAACACCGATATCGCGCGCCGGTATCTTCAGCTCATCCGCGAGCTTTTCTGCTGCAATATCAAGCTCATGAACATAGTTATCGATAAAATGAAAGAAGTCTCGTACTTCTTCATATGGCGCGGGCTCGGCGATAGAAGGCGCGCGCCCTAGCTGGTTATCGAGACTTGCAAGCTGCTCACTGTTGCGCCGATAGGCCTGATGACAAGCGATCAGTGCATGAGCCAAACCCGGCGCATTTTGCGTGATGAGTTTCAGCTCCTGCAAATTCGGCTTGTAATTATCGAACACCGGATCGGCCAGCGCCTCGGATACTGCCGATAACAGCCGATCATCATCGCCAAGCGAAATCGCACCGATATCGATTTGATAATTTTCAGCCAAAGCCAGTAGCACAGCTGCCGAAACGGGACGCTGATTGTTCTCAATCTGATTCAGATAACTCGTTGAAATACCTAAGCGTTCAGCAAAGCCCGACTGTGTCGTCTTATGCTGCTCACGTATTTCGCGGATCTTCCTGCCGACATAGAGTTTTTTCGGTGCCATGTTTGCAACTTTGCATTTCGCTATTTGCAAATTTATAAATTACACAATCGTACCTTTTCAAGCTTTCAGAATGCGGCATACTGGCTCTAAGCAGTTAGACATATTCATAGCTTTCAAGGTTATAGCGAATGCAGGAACTTCTCGAACAGCTTGAAGCCCGTCGCGCCGAAGCCCGTCTTGGCGGTGGACAAAAGCGTATCGATGCGCAACACGGCAAAGGCAAGCTCACCGCCCGCGAAAGAATCGAAGTGCTCCTCGACGAAGGTTCGTTCGAAGAGTTCGATATGTATGTCACGCATCGCTGTACCGACTTCGGCATGGAAAAGCAGAAAGTAGCAGGCGACGGCGTTGTGACCGGCTGGGGCACGATCAATGGCCGGCAGGTCTATGTCTTCAGTCAGGACTTTACTGTTCTTGGCGGCTCTCTGTCTGAGACGCACGCGCAGAAAATCTGCAAGATCATGGATATGGCCATGCAGAACGGTGCTCCCGTGATCGGACTGAACGATTCTGGCGGCGCACGCATTCAGGAAGGCGTTGCTTCGCTCGCAGGCTATGCCCATGTTTTCAAACGCAATGCCGATGCATCAGGTGTTATTCCGCAGATTTCCGTGATCATGGGGCCATGCGCTGGTGGCGCGGTCTATTCGCCTGCCATGACAGACTTCATCTTCATGGTGCGCGATAGCTCTTATATGTTCGTGACCGGCCCTGATGTGGTCAAAACAGTCACCAATGAAATCGTTACGGCGGAAGAACTCGGCGGCGCTTCGACCCATACGAAAAAATCTTCCGTTGCCGATGGCGCATATGAAAACGACATCGAAACGCTTGAACAGGTACGCATCCTGTTTGACTTCCTGCCGCTCAACAATCGGGAAAAGCCACCCACTCGCCCTGTCTTCGATGACCCCGCGCGTCTTGAAATGCGCCTGGATACACTGATCCCGGATAGCGCCAACAAGCCTTACGACATGAAGGAGCTGATCCTGGCGTTGGCGGATGAAGGCGATTTCTTTGAGATTCAGGAAGCTTTCGCCAAAAACATCATCACTGGGTTTATCCGCATGGATGGTCAGACTATTGGCGTGGTCGCAAACCAGCCGATGGTTCTGGCTGGCTGTCTCGATATCGATTCATCACGCAAGGCAGCGCGTTTCGTGCGTTTCTGCGATGCTTTCAGCATCCCGATCCTCACGCTGGTCGATGTTCCTGGCTTCCTCCCCGGCACGAGCCAGGAATATGGCGGTGTCATCAAGCACGGAGCAAAACTGCTATTCGCATATTCACAAGCGACCGTCCCAATGGTCACGCTCATTACCCGCAAGGCCTATGGTGGCTCATATGACGTGATGGCATCAAAGCATATTGGCGCTGACATCAATTATGCATGGCCGACTGCCGAAATCGCAGTGATGGGTGCCAAGGGTGCCACCGAAATCCTCTACCGCTCAGAACTGGGGGACACTGAAAAGATCGCCGCCCGCACCAAGGAATACGAAGAGCGTTTTGCCAATCCCTTCGTTGCTGCCGAGCGTGGCTTCATCGACGAAGTGATCATGCCGCATTCTTCCCGCCGCCGTATCGCCCGTGCGTTCTCTGCGCTTCGTAACAAAAGCCAGAACACGCCATGGAAGAAACACGACACGATTCCGCTCTGATAGCCACGGGTACGATACAGATGATCAAGAAAATCCTCATTGCCAATCGCGGTGAAATCGCATGTCGGGTTATCAAAACCGCAAAGAAAATGGGCATTGCAACGGTTGCGGTCTATTCTGACGCCGACCGCAATGCGCTGCATGTCAAAATGGCCGACGAGGCCGTGCATATTGGACCAGCGCCCTCAAACCAGTCTTATATCGTCATCGATAAGATACTGGCGGCGATCAAAGAGACGGGTGCCGACGCAGTACATCCGGGTTATGGCTTCCTGTCCGAAAACCCACGTTTTGCTGAAGCACTGAAAGCTGCCAATGTCACTTTCATCGGCCCGCCAGTGAATGCCATCGAGGCCATGGGTGACAAGATCACCTCAAAGAAGCTCGCGGCCGAAGCTGATGTATCCACCGTTCCCGGTCATATGGGACTGATCGAGGATGCAGACGAAGCGGTAAAAATCGCACGTACTGTCGGCTATCCGGTGATGATCAAGGCTTCCGCTGGCGGCGGCGGCAAGGGAATGCGTATCGCATGGAATGATGACGAAGCGCGCGAAGGCTTTCAGCTTTCACGCAACGAAGCCAAAGCTTCTTTCGGTGATGATCGCATCTTCATCGAAAAATTCGTCACCCAGCCGCGGCATATCGAAATTCAGGTACTCGGCGACCAGCACGGCAATGTCATCTATCTGGGCGAACGCGAATGCTCCATTCAACGCCGCAATCAGAAGGTGATTGAAGAAGCGCCGTCGCCGTTTCTGGATAAAGCAACACGCAAGGCTATGGGCGAACAGGCCGTCGCTCTTGCCAAGGCTGTCGGCTATTATTCCGCAGGCACAGTCGAGTTCATCGTTGATGGCGAGCGCAATTTCTACTTCCTTGAAATGAACACGCGCTTGCAGGTCGAGCATCCGGTGACGGAACTCATCACCGGCATCGATCTGGTTGAGGAAATGATCCGCGTGGCATCGGGCGAAAAGCTGCGCATCGTCCAAGCCGATGTAAAGCTCAACGGCTGGGCTATCGAAAGTCGTCTTTATGCCGAAGACCCCTATCGCAGCTTCCTGCCCTCTATTGGCAGGCTGACCCGCTATCGTCCACCGGTCGAAGGTCGGCGCGATAATGGCACTGTCATCCGCAACGACACAGGTGTCTTTGAGGGTGGCGAAATCTCGATGTATTATGACCCCATGATTGCAAAACTTTGCAGTTGGGGACCGGACCGGACCAGCGCAGTTGAAGCGATGGGCGACGCACTGGATGCATTTGAAGTGGAAGGCATCGGCCACAATCTGCCATTCCTTTCCGCCGTTATGGAACATCCGCGTTTTCGTGCTGGCGCGCTCACCACAGCCTTCATCGCTGAGGAATATCCCGATGGTTTTGCAGGCGTTGCCGTGTCTGAAGAAGATGCACATGTGCTGGCGGCGGTTTCAGCGCAGATCAACATGGCTATTGAACAACGCAATGGCCTGATTTCCGGCCGTATCTCTTCACAGGCTCAATCTGTTGCAACCGATTGGGTCGTCACCCTAGGCGGCTTCAATTTGCCTATCAGGATCGCTGAGGGTGAAGGCGGTACGATAATCAACTTCGCTGATGGTAACAGCCTCCCTGTCGCCAGTGACTGGCATCCGGGGAAGCAGCTCGGCTCGTTCACGGTCGGCGGCAAGTCAATTGCAGTCAAGGTTTTGCGCTCCGGCACGGGCTGGCGTTTACGCTGGCGCGGCATTGATGTGATCGCTCATGTTCGCAAGCCACGCGTGGCAGAGCTCGCAAAGCTGATGCCTGTCAAGCTGCCACCAGATACGTCGAAGATGCTGCTCTGCCCTATGCCGGGCGTGATCACCTCAGTTCTCGTCAAAGATGGTGATACGGTCGAGGCAGGCCAGCCACTGGCAACGGTTGAAGCCATGAAAATGGAAAATGTCCTGCGTGCGGAACGCCGCGCTACCGTCAAACGAATCACCACGGAAGCAGGTGCGAGCCTCGCCGTCGATGAACTGATTATGGAATTTGAATAAGCTTTGAGGAAGCGCGCTTGCGCCTCTCAAGGACACAAAGGCTTTATGGGATGGAGAATAAGCCAATGACGCAGAAAACCCGTGCGGATTGGGAGGCGTCGGCCGAGAAGGAACTGAAGCGTCCCGCCGACAGCCTCGTCTGGCACACGCCCGAAGGCATTGATGTGAAGCCGCTCTATACCGCCGACGATCTTGATCAGATAGGACACCTCGGCACCCTGCCCGGCTTCGAACCATTTCTGCGTGGCCCGCGTGCAACCATGTATGCGGGCCGTCCGTGGACGATCCGCCAATATGCGGGCTTTTCGACTGCCGAAGAGTCCAACAACTTTTACCGGAAGGCACTTGCAGCTGGTCAGCAAGGCGTATCGGTTGCTTTTGATCTTGCAACCCATCGCGGTTATGACAGCGATCATCCGCGCGTTGAAGGCGACGTCGGCAAAGCAGGCGTGGCAATTGATTCCGTCGAGGATATGAAAATCCTCTTTGACGGCATTCCGCTTGAGAAAATATCCGTCTCCATGACGATGAACGGCGCGGTGATCCCGATCCTTGCCAATTTTATTGTCGCTGGTGAAGAGCAAGGCGTTTCACGCGACCTGCTGTCTGGCACCATTCAGAATGATATTCTGAAAGAGTTCATGGTTCGCAACACCTATATCTATCCGCCGGAACCATCCATGCGGATCATTGCAGACATCATCGCCTATACGGCGACAGAAATGCCAAAATTCAACTCGATTTCCATTTCCGGCTACCACATGCAGGAAGCCGGTGCGACGCTAGTGCAGGAACTGGCTTTCACATTGGCAGATGGCCGCGAATATGTCCGTGCTGCGCTCAATAAAGGTCTCAATGTCGATGAGTTCGCAGGGCGCCTGTCGTTCTTCTTCGCTATCGGCATGAACTTCTTTATGGAAATCGCCAAGCTTCGTGCTGCGCGTCTGCTCTGGTCGCGCATCATGAAGGAATTCGACCCGAAGAAGCCCGGCTCGCTGATGCTGCGCACCCATTGCCAGACATCAGGCGTCTCACTGCAGGAACAGGACCCTTATAACAACATCGTCCGCACAGCTTTTGAAGCCATGTCCGCCGCCCTTGGCGGCACGCAATCGCTGCATACCAATTCTTTTGACGAAGCCATTGCTTTGCCAACGGAATTTTCCGCCCGTATCGCGCGTAACACACAGCTCATTCTACAAAACGAAACCGGCGTCACCAAAGTCGTCGATCCGCTTGCGGGCTCCTATTACATTGAGAGCCTCACCAACGAGCTAGCAGAAAAAGCATGGGCGCTGATCGAAGAGGTTGAAGGTCTTGGCGGCATGACCAAAGCCGTCGAAAGCGGCCTGCCCAAGCGCCTGATCGAAGAAGCAGCCACGCGCCGACAGGCAGCCGTCGACAAGGGTGAAGAAGTTATCGTCGGCGTCAACAAGTTCCGGCTCGAACAGGAAGACAATATCGACATTCTTGAAATCGATAACACCGCCGTCCGCAATTCGCAGATAGCGCGCCTCAACCGGATCAAGGAAACCCGCAACAAGACGAAGGTTGAAGCGGCTCTTGCCGAGCTGGAAAAAGTCGCGAAAACCGGAGAAGGCAACATCCTTGCGGCGGCTGTCGAAGCTTCCCGCGCCCGCGCAACCGTTGGAGAAATCTCCGATGTCATGCGTAGCGCCTTCGGTGATTATGCCGCGGTGCCGAAGGTCGTTAGCAAGGTTTATGGCACCGCCTACGAAAATGAGCCGGAATATCTGACCCTCGTAGAGCGCCTTGAAGAGTTCTCCAGACATAGCGGTGACAAACCTCGCCTGATGGTGGCCAAGCTCGGTCAGGACGGCCACGACCGTGGCGCGAAAATCATTGCCTCTGCCTTTGGCGATATCGGCTTTGAAGTACTGGCTGGGCCTCTATTCCAGACGCCCGATGAAGCCGCGGACATGGCGATCAAGGCTAAGGTACATGTGCTTGGCGTGTCTTCGCTCGCAGCCGGGCACAAGACACTGTTGCCGCAGCTAGTCGAAACACTTCGCAAAAAAGGTGCCGAAAATATCATCGTTGTATGTGGTGGTGTCGTCCCGCGCCAGGACTATCAATATCTGTTCGACCACGGCGTATCAGCAGTATTCGGCCCCGGCAGCAATGTACTCGATTGCGCACGTGCCGTACTCGACCTCATGGAAGGCAAGCGGCGCAATTTATAATATTATCAATAATATACGGGCACTATGAGACTCATTTTATGAGCCGTTTCAGAAGCCGGATGAATTGTCCGGCTTCTCATTGTCTAGATCCAATCAGTTCTTCGGTCCCGCGAAACCTGCAATGGCAGAACTTGTCACGGACACTGGGTCACTAGCCGGAAAAGTATCTTCCAATCCCTCATCCAGCTGTCGTTCAAGCTCGGTACGATCACCGGCGCGACGCGCACTTGGAATGGTGATCTGGCTTGCCGGTTCAATACCGCATTCAATACAGGCAACGCTTAGCGCTTCACCGAGCTTGAGTGCTGCTTTGCGGATCACAGCATCGCGTGAAAGCTCGGCACCTGTGTCGTTCTCGACCTTGACGGTAATGCGTTCTTCGCTTTCGGTTACAAATTCGACCATATAGGTCGCGAAACCGCCAAGCGAACTGACACGGGTTTCAACGATATCCATGGCTTTTACCTCCGTGTTTCACCTGCTGAAACAACGGCAAACGACCACGATAGTTCCCGAAAAGGAACCTGTGTCATGCTGAAACGTTTTCTGGCAAATTGTGGGAGGAAGCGATGTCTCAGTTTTTCACGCAAGTGAGTGAGAAAGCCGCAGAACTTGCAGGGCACTATGCTGCGTTTATTCTGGCAACACTGTTCATTGTCGTTTGGGGTATCAGCGGGCCATTTTTCGATTTTTCAGACACCTGGCAGCTGGTGATAAACACATCGACGACGATCATCACTTTTCTGATGGTGTTCCTTATCCAAAACTCACAGGACCGCGAAGCCAGCGCCACCCAGGCAAAGCTCGATGAAATCCTAAACCTCGTTTCCAAAACACGAAGCGAGACGATTGGTGCAGAGCATCTCCCACTCGATAAGCTCAAGTTGATCTTAAAACATCTCGAACAGGAAGGCGAAAAACGCGCAACTGCCGCCGCCGTGCAGGAAGAGAATGAATGAAACGACGCAGCCGCCTTTTCCTGAAACAACTCGTGCCTATATCAAAAATGTGGACGAATTAATCAAAAACAGAAAGGACGTCTTATGGCCATCACAAGAAAGGAAGAAGCCCGCGCCCTCAATGCTGAAGAGAAGGAGCTGGTCGAGAAATCTCATCACCCTCACCTTCAGGACGTACCAGACTCCGAGCTATCACAATTGGCAAAGCTATTGCGCGACCGTCGCAGCAAGGCGCGCGATCAGGCCCACCAGCGGCGTCGTGAGATGCGCGGAAAAACTGCCGCAAGAGGCGCTTCTGCATCCAAGGCTGATGAAGGTTCGCATTTGAAGGTGTCTGTGCTGGCAATGGCCATGCGTCGCATCAATGCAGAAGTCGACCGCCGCCGCAGCATGTCAGCCAGCAATGAACTTATGGCAAATGCGCAAAAAGCATTGGCAACAAAGAAAGCCAATGAAAAGCCGGATAAAACATTCAACACGCGTCATGCGCGCCATGGGATGCGCAACATACCGAATGAAAAGACCGATAGCTTGATACGACCTATGGAGCGTGGCCGTCTGAAAAAGGCTGCAAGCGTCGCTCAGGCTAAGCGCGATTCCAGACAGGAAGCCGCCAGCTGATCCCGTTTTTATCCAAGCCTCTCTCGAGCGGAATCGTATCGAGAGAGGCAATTAAAACAATATATTGAAGTCTTTTCTTGTAAAATTACCTACAGCATTTCCAATGCCGTTTTCCGGGTTGGAGGCGCAAAAGTCCGATCCAGCAAAGTCAGCTGCTCTTCCGTTAACCTGACATCTGCTGCATTTCGATTTTCGCGAACATGACTGAGCTTTGATGTTTTTGGAATAGCAATGACATTGCCATTTCGCATCGTCCATGCAAGCGCGACTGCAGCAGGCGACACGCCGATTTCATCCGCAACTTCATGAAGAACGTTGTTGCCCAAAAGCCTCCCCTGTTCGATCGGAGAATAGGCCATCAATGGCACTTCGCGAGCGGCACACCATGGCAACAAATCGAATTCTGGTCCGCGCCGGATGAGATTATACAAAATCTGATTGGTCGCGACCGCCTTGCCACCAGCAATATTGGTCAACTCCTGCATGTCATCCGTGTCGAAATTGCTGACACCCCATGCGCCGATTTTACCGGCCTGCTGTAGCTCTTCAAATGCAGACAGGGTTTCTTCCAATGGATAGCGACCACGCCAATGCAACAGGTAAAGATCGATCTTTTCTGTGCCAAGCCGCTTCAGGCTGCGCTCACACGCTTCAATCGTTCCCTCAGCAGATGCATTATAGGGAAGCACTTTGCTGACGAGAAATACATCATCGCGACGGCCTCCAATCGCCTCGCCGACGACCTCTTCCGCTCCACCGTCTGCGTACATTTCTGCGGTGTCGATCAGGGTCATGCCGAGTTCTATACCGCATTGCAGCGCCTCAACTTCAAGCCGCCGCTGCCGCGCATCCTCACCCATATACCATGTGCCCTGCCCAAGCGCTGGCACATGGGTGCCCGACGCCAGTTTCACTTGCGGAATTTGTCCGGTCATGGTTCGCCTCTTGATGCTTCAGTAAGCGCATAAAATCGCGACTACGGAAAACATAGGCTAGATCAGGCGAACTGCAAGCCAAAGCCTTGCATCAAGCGGCGGATGGCATAATCCGGCTTCTGCGATGTAAACACCGCCAGATCATCGTGATGGTGCAATTCCTCATCAATCTGTCTTGGCTGCAATAGCGATACAGTACGGCGCGCAATGGCTTCTGCCGGATCAAGCCAATCCACCGGCCATGGCGCAAGCCTGCGGAAAACATTTGCGAGGAATGGGTAATGCGTGCAGGCCAACACGACGATATCCGTCCGTTCCCCATCTTTTTCGACAAAACATGGCGCGATCTGCTCAACAACCAGCGCCTCATCGATCTTTTCACCGCGAATATGGGCTTCCGCAACTCCTGCAAGCCTGTCAGCTCCCACCAGTCGCACATGGCATTGCGTGGCGAATGACTGGATAAGGTCGCGTGTATAGGCGCGTTTGACTGTGCCCGGCGTTGCCAGAACGGAAACAAGCCCCGACGACGTACGTTCAGCGGCAGGCTTGATCGCAGGCACCGTACCAACAAATGGCACAGCAGGATAAGCGCGGCGCAAATCATCCAGCACCAGTGTCGAGGCCGTATTGCACGCAATAACCGCGATTTCAGGATCATACCCGGCGATGAACTTGCCAAAGAGCTCGACGATGCGTGCGCGCAGTGCTTCCTCTTCCCAATCGCCGTAAGGGAAACCGGCATCGTCCGCGATATAGACAAATCGCCGGTCCGGCATCATCACCCGCAACTCGCGCAGAACCGTCAATCCGCCAATACCGCTATCGAAGACCAGAACGGGTCTTTCATCTGTCACCAGCGGTTTGGCAGAAACGTCTGCTGCGGGCGCGTGTTTCATTCAGCCTTGTCCTCTGTTGCAGGCTTGCGGGCCCGACTTTCCGGTGCGCCTGAGCCGCGCGGCTTTTTTGGTGTGAAAACATCGAGCGAAGTGATGACGCCACGCAGAAGCTTAAGCTCTGCAGATGCAAAACCCGCGCGCGTCAGCACCGAGCGCAGATTGTTGACCATGATTTCTTTCTTCGCCTCGGGGCGGAAATAACCCCGAATATCAAGCGCTTCTTCCAGATGATTGAAAAGACTCTGCAATTCCAGCTTGGGCGCTGCTTCCATTTCCGGGCCACGGAAAACCGTATCGGTATCGCTCTCAAGGCCCGACTTCATCCACTCATAAGACATAAGCAGCACGGCTTGCGCGATGTTGAGCGAAGCGAAAGCCGGATTGACAGGAAATGTCACCAGTTCATCTGCGAGGCCAACTTCCTCATTGCTGAGACCAAAACGCTCGCGTCCGAACATGATGCCAGTCTTTTCACCAGCGGTAAAACGACGACGCAATTCGCCATTTGCTTCGACAGGGCTGCGCACCTGTTTAAAACCATCGCGTTCGCGTGCTGTGGTGGCATAAACGAAATTGAGGTCAGCAAGCGCTGATGGAAGATCGTCATAAACAACGGCATTGTCGATGATGTGATCGGCCTTGCTTGCGGCTGCGCGTGCCTTTTCACTAGGAAATTCTTCGCGCGGCTCAACCAGACGCAATTCGGCAAGACCAAAATTCGCCATAGCGCGCGCCACCATGCCGATATTCTCCGGCAATTGCGGGTTCACCAGAATGATCGCCGGTCCCTCGGTGATCAAAGGGCGCTGTTTGTCTGTTCCTGCCATGGTAATTTCCGTCACTACTTTATAAACACGGCGCTTCCCTGACATAATTGACGAAAAATCGCAAAGATTCCCCTTACATTCCATATCGAAAATCGCGTGTAGTAGCGGAATAACACCAGTCTTCTTCCCATCCATGTCAGACTGTCGGCACCGACATTGACGTTTACAGGGAGGAAAATCATGTCCGGCAAAAAGATTCTCATGATTTGCGGCGACTTCTGCGAAGATTACGAAACCATGGTTCCGTTTCAGACGCTGCTCGCCGTAGGCCACAAAGTCCATGCCGTCTGCCCCGGGAAAAAGGCAGGCGACGCCATTGCCACCGCTATCCACGACTTTGAAGGCCATCAAACCTACACCGAAAAGCCAGGCCATAATTTCACGCTCAACGCTACTTTCGCTGACGTCAAAGCCGAAGGCTATGACGCACTCGTCATTCCCGGCGGTCGTGGCCCTGAGTATCTGCGCCTTGATGAAAAGGTCATCGCCATCGTCAAACACTTCTTTGAAGCTGGCAAACCTGTTGCAGCCGTCTGCCATGGCGCACAGTTGCTCGCGGCTGCACGCGTTCTGGAAGGTCGCACCTGCTCGGCATATCCCGCCTGCCGCCCTGAGGTAGAGCTGGCTGGCGGCACTTATGCTGATATTCCGGTGGATCAGGCTGTCACTGATGGCAATCTGGTAACAGCGCCCGCATGGCCGGCCCATCCGGCATGGCTGTCACAATTCCTCGCCGTTCTCGGTACCAAAATCATACACGCCTGATTGTAAGCTGCCTGCAATGCTAAGCTGGTTGCAGGCAGCTCCAAACTGCGCGACATTGGGACGGGAGATATTTCGGGAGGAACATATGTGCAGGTTGTTCATCGGGGCGGATACCGAACTCTGGCAAAGCGTCACGCGCTCGCTGCGCATTCATGGCGTCGTAACCAGTGTGCGGCTCGAAAATTTCTTCTGGTGGACGCTGGAAGAAGTAGCCACGTGTGACGATCTGACCGTCAATCGCCTTCTCGGTCGCCTCTATGAGGAATCCCGCACGGAAGGCCACGACCTCGATAATTTCGCATCGTTTCTGCGCGTTTGCTGCGGGCGCTATCTGGCACTACAAGTCAATGGTTTGGTACCAACAGACAAATCAACTGCGATCTCGACACTGGATGCAGATGCCATATTGCTGCGTGAGCAGGAAACTTATCGTGATCAGCGCTCAGAATGGCGAAAATCCACCCATCACGCCGCCTGAAAATGTGCCTATAGGCCAAAGAATAAGCCTCTTACGCTTTGCCTTCGCGTTTACCGATGCTATACGAGCGCGACGCATTAAATGAGAGGCATTATCAATGGCAAAAATCAAGGTTGCAAACCCGGTCGTTGAACTCGACGGCGATGAGATGACCCGCATCATCTGGCAGTTCATCAAGGACAAGCTGATCCATCCATACCTCGACATCGATCTGAAATATTACGATCTTTCGGTCGAGCACCGCGATGCGACCAATGACCAGGTTACCATTGATGCTGCAAACGCCATCAAGGAACACGGCGTTGGCGTCAAGTGCGCAACCATCACGCCGGACGAAGCCCGCGTTGAAGAATTCAAGCTCAAGAAGATGTGGAAGTCGCCTAACGGCACCATCCGTAACATCCTCGGCGGCGTTATCTTCCGCGAGCCAATCATCTGCAAGAACGTTCCTCGCCTGGTTCCAGGCTGGACCCAGCCAATCATCGTTGGCCGCCACGCTTTTGGTGACCAGTACCGCGCGACCGATTTCAAGTTCCCTGGCAAGGGCACGCTGTCGATCAAGTTCGTCGGTGAAGACGGCGAAACCATCGAGCACGAAGTCTATCAGGCTCCGGCTGCTGGCGTGGCAATGGCCATGTACAATCTCGACGAATCGATCCGCGAATTTGCACGCGCTTCGCTGAACTACGGCCTGCAGCGCAACTATCCGGTCTATCTCTCGACCAAGAACACCATTCTGAAGGCCTATGACGGCCGCTTCAAGGACATCTTCGAAGAAGTCTATCAGGCTGAATTCGCTGAGAAGTTCAAGGAAGCAAAGATCTGGTACGAACATCGCCTGATCGACGATATGGTTGCTTCGGCCCTCAAGTGGTCGGGCGGCTATGTCTGGGCTTGTAAGAACTACGACGGCGACGTTCAGTCCGACATCGTGGCACAGGGCTTCGGCTCGCTCGGTCTGATGACCTCGGTTCTGATGACGCCAGATGGCAAGACCGTTGAAGCGGAAGCTGCACACGGCACCGTGACCCGTCACTATCGCCAGCATCAGAAGGGCGAAGAAACTTCGACCAACTCGATTGCTTCGATCTTCGCATGGACCCGCGGCCTCGCACATCGTGCAAAGCTCGACAACAATGCTGAGCTGAAGCGCTTTGCCGACACGTTGGAAAAGGTCTGCGTCGATACAGTCGAAAGCGGCTACATGACCAAGGATCTGGCGCTGCTCATCGGTCCAGATCAGCCTTGGCTCTCGACCACTGGCTTCCTCGACAAGATCGACGAAAACCTTCAGAAGGCAATGGCTGCTTAAACGCAAGCAAAGTCACATAAAGACGGCGGGATTTTCCCGCCGTTTTTTGTTTGCACCGCACTATTTATCGCTCGTAAGCGCAAATGCTCCCCGATAGTCTGTTGATTCAGAAACAGGGAGAACTGATATGTCGACAATTCGGGCGTTAACGCCACAAGACCGGACTGCGTGGGAGCCATTATGGAAAGCCTATCAGGTCTTTTACGAAGTCGACATTCCCGTAGAGACAACTGACATTACATGGGGTCGCTTTCACGATGTGTCTGAGCCCATGCACGCACTGGGCGCGTTTGATGACGATCGACGCCTTGTTGGCATCGTCCATGTGATCTTTCATCGCTCCTGCTGGTTGCCAAAATGGACCTGCTATCTCCAGGATCTCTATGTCGAAAACTCTCAGCGTGGAAAAGGCACAGGTGCCGCACTGATTGAGGCTGTGGTCGATCTTGCTCGTGAAGAAGGTGCTGGCCGCCTCTATTGGCTTACGCATGAAAGCAATGCGAAAGCGCGTCGTCTTTATGACAGCATCGCGCAAGAGTCTGGTTTCATTCAATATCGCAAGGCGCTCTAAAAAAGCTGGTTTCCCGTTTCTTTTTGCTGCAAGAAAGAGCATCCTTGCTCAGAGTTTGCAGGGAGGATCAGCAATGAGCGATTTGAAGCTTTACACCAATCCCATGTCACGCGGACGCATTGCACGCTGGATGCTCGAAGAGATCGGGCAACCCTATGATGTTGAAATACTGGATTACGGCCCACCAATGAAAGGGCCAGACTATTGCGCCATCAATCCGATGGGCAAAGTGCCTGCCCTTCGTCATGGCAACGACATCGTCACGGAAGTAGCAGCCATCTGTGCCTATCTTGCGACCACCTTCCCTGAATCTGGTCTTGCCCCGCATCCGGACGAGTGCGCCGATTTCTATCGCTGGCTTTTCTTCACATCTGGCCCGGTCGAAGCCGCTCTGTCCAACCACGCGCTGGGTTATGAAGTGCCAGCCGACAAGCAGGGTATGGTCGGCTATGGCAATTACGATACGGTTGTTAGTACGCTTGAAAATGCAGTGTCACGCCATACCTACATCACCGGATCACGCTTTAATGCGGCTGATGTCTATGTCGGCTCACATATCGGATGGGGTTTGCGCTTCGGCACCTTGCCAGCGAAGCCTGCCTTTAAGGCTTATTGGGATCGTCTGAAAGATCGTCCTGCGATGAAACGTGCCAATGAACTGGATGATGCCGCCGCAGCCGCAGCTGCTTCAAAACATTAGTTAAAGCATTTCCAGCAAAAGTGCGAAGCGATTTCGCATGGATAATGCTACAAAAACAAAGAGATATAGCAGTTTCAATGATTCACTATTAACTGGAACCGCTCTAAAGCTGAAAAGCCTTGACAAAGGCCTGGGCGCCATTGGGTGAGAAGGCAATAACACGACCTTCCTCCCGACGCGCCCAACCTTTATCGATGAAGTTTTTCAGAAGCGCTGCACCGAGCGCACCGCCCAAGTGGTTGCGTCTCTCACTCCAGTCTAGACAATGACGGCAGAGTGGCCGTTTGCCCTTTTGCAGCGTATCAACATCGATGCCCATGCAAGAGAAGAATGACTTTCCTTCATCAGTAAGCAGTGGCTCGTTGGCATCATTGATCAAACCGAGCTTATACGATGCATCAAGCATTTCCACGCCGCGCTCGCCCGCCAGATGATCGTAACAAATCCGCGCCTTACGCAGCGCATGATCTTTCGGACCAGTGCGAACACGCACGGCGCCGGTTCGCTGTGCAAGCCCCATAAGCACTTCGAGAACCTGCGCCACATCCGTACCTGATAGCCTGAAATAACGATGCCTGCCCTGCTTCTCAGCCACCAGCAAATTGGCAGCATCAAGCTTGGAAAGATGCCCGCTGGCTGTCTGAAGTGTCACACCTGCTGCTGCGGCAAGTTCGCTTACCGTCAAAGCACGTCCGTCCATCAGCGCAGTGAGCATGTTTGCGCGCGCCGGATCACCCAAAAGTGCTGCGACAGAAGCTATGATCGGTCCGTCTTTCATACTTCGATGCTAACCGAAGCATGAATGAAGTTCAATACGCTAAAACGTCTCCAGCAAATCAGCCAATTTCAGGAGATAAGAATGATTACCTGCTTCATCCGCTATCAAATCGACCCGTTCAAAGCCGATGCTTTCGCGGAATATGCACGCAACTGGGGACAGGCAAGCCCCCGTTGTGGCGCGAAGCTGATTGGCTATTTCGGCCCGCATGAGGGCTCCACCACAACCGCTTATGGCGTTTATTCAGTCGAAGACCTTGCTGCCTATGAACAGTTTCGCGCACGTCTGGCCGCAGACCCAATCGGCCGGGCAAACTATGAATTCGCGAAGCGCGAGCAATTCATCCGGTCTGAAGAACGCATATTTCTTAAGCTTCAATCAGCTCCACATGCGGAGTTTATCAAGCCATGATCGCTGTCATCTTTGAAGTCTGGCCAGCAGATGATGAAAGGCGCGAGCAGTATCTCGATATCGCCGCAAGCCTGCGCGCCGATTTGGCAAAAATTGACGGCTTCATATCCATTGAACGCTTTCAAAGCCTGGTTGAGCCAGAAAAGCTGCTGTCTCTCTCCTTCTGGCGGGACGAAGAGGCCGTAAAGCAGTGGCGTAATCTGCCAACACATCGGATAGCGCAGACGAAGGGACACGAAGGTGTTTTTGAAAGCTACCGTCTACGTGTTGCGAATGTCACTCGCGATTACGGGCTCGATCAGCGCGAAGAAGCTCCTGACGATAGCCGCAAGATTCACGCAGCATAAAAAAAGGCCGGGAAAATCCCGGCCTTTTCATTTTTATAAAAAATTTATCAGACGATCAGCGCTCTAACCGCTGCGATTGCATCATTTGCCTTGGCGCCATCGGGACCACCGGCCTGAGCCATGTCCGGGCGACCGCCGCCGCCCGCGCCACCGAGCGCACCAGAAGCAGTGCGAACCAGATCAACTGCACTGAAACGACCAACCAGATCTTCGGTCACGGCAGCAACTGCGCTTGCCTTGCCATCTTCACCAACACCGATGAAGAGGACAACACCAGAGCCAACCTGCTTCTTGCCTTCGTCGGCAAGTGGCTTGAGATCACGCGGCGAGACACCTGTCACAACCTTGCCAAGGAAATTGACACCGTTGACGGTTTCCACAGCGCTGCCACCGTCCGAAGAACCACCGCTCAACGCAAGCTGTCTGCGCGCTTCGGTAAGTTCGCGTTCGAGTTTCTTGCGCTCATCAACCAGAGCATTGACGCGCTCCAGTGCTTCCGATGGCGTGGTTTTCAGCACGCCAGCGATTGCCTTGACGCGCTCGTCCTGTTCTTCGAGATAAAGACGAGCCGCCTCACCCGTCAGAGCTTCCATACGACGAACACCGGCAGCAACTCCGCTATCAGATAGAATGCGAACGAGACCTATATCGCCGGTCTGGCGCACATGCGTACCACCGCAAAGCTCAACCGAGTAAGCCTTACCAGCCTTTTCGCCGTGCTTCGCCGTGCCCATCGAAACAACGCGGACTTCATCGCCGTATTTTTCGCCGAACAGCGCCATCGCACCTTCGGCAATAGCATCATCCACAGCCATCAAGCGCGTGGTGACTTGCGCATTCTGCAGAATGATCTCGTTGGCGAGATTTTCAACAGCTGTCAGTTCCTCAGCCGAAATCGGCTTTGGGTGCGAGAAGTCAAAGCGCAGACGATCAGGCGCGACGAGCGAACCCTTCTGTGCAACGTGAGAACCCAAAGTTTCACGCAGCGCTTCATGCAAGAGGTGAGTGGCCGAGTGATTGGAACGGATGCGCGTGCGACGCTCTCCATCAACCTTCAACTCAACCGGTTCACCAACCTTCGCGGAACCGTTGGTAATTTCGCCGGTATGAACGAAGAGACCTTCGCCCTTCTTCTGCGTGTCTTTGATGTTGATGACAAAGCCTTCCCCGGAAATTGTTCCGGTATCGCCCTGCTGACCACCAGATTCGCCGTAGAATGGCGTCTGGTTAACTACGACGGACACGGTTTCGCCTTCGGCAGCCGATGCCACTTCTGCGCCATCGCGTACGAGGGCAGCAATAACGCCTTCCGCACTTTCGGTTTCATAGCCGAGGAATTCGGTCGCGCCGACCTTATCCTTGATGCCGAACCAGATGGTTTCCGTTGCAGCTTCGCCCGAACCGGTCCAGTTGGCGCGAGCTTCGGCCTTCTGGCGCTGCATAGCGACATTGAAGCCATCAGTATCGACCGTCACGCCACGTTGGCGCAAAGCGTCCTGCGTCAGATCAAGCGGGAAACCATAGGTATCGTAAAGTTTGAACGCGGTTTCGCCATCAAGACGATCACCTTCAACCAAGTTTTCCGAAGCATCGGAAAGCAGGCCGAGGCCGCGTTCCAACGTCTTGCGGAAACGGGTTTCCTCCAGCTTGAGCGTTTCGGAAATAAGCGCTTCTGCGCGGATGAGTTCCGGGTAGGCCTGGCCCATTTCGCGGATCAGCGCTGGCAGCAGACGCCACATCAATGGCTGGCTCGCGCCAAGCAGCTGCGCATGGCGCATAGCGCGACGCATGATGCGGCGCAGAACATAACCGCGACCTTCATTAGACGGCAGAACGCCGTCGGCAATCAAGAAGCTCGATGCACGCAGATGATCGGCAATCACGCGATGGCTGGCGCGGAAATCGCCTTCAGCCTTAACGCCTGTTGCTTCTTCCGAAGCACGGATAAGCGCCTTAAACAGATCGATATCGTAGTTATCGTGCACGCCCTGAAGGACGGCCGCAACACGCTCAAGGCCCATGCCTGTGTCAATCGACGGGCGTGGAAGATCAATGCGCTGATCAGGAGTAACCTGCTCGAACTGCATGAAAACGAGGTTCCAGATTTCAATGAAACGATCGCCGTCTTCATCAGCTGATCCGGGAGGTCCACCCCAAATATGATCGCCATGATCATAGAAGATTTCCGAGCAAGGACCGCAAGGCCCGGTATCACCCATAGCCCAGAAGTTGTCATTCGTTGCAATGCGGATGATACGATCATCCGAAAGACCGGCAATCTTCTTCCAGAAATTCGCAGCATCATCATCCGTGTGATAGACGGTGACGAGCAGCTTGTCCTTGTTAAGGCCAAATTCCTTGGTGATCAGGTTCCAGGCATGGCTGATCGCTTCTTCCTTGAAGTAATCACCAAACGAGAAATTGCCGAGCATTTCAAAGAAAGTGTGGTGGCGTGCTGTATAGCCCACATTATCCAGATCGTTATGCTTGCCGCCAGCGCGTACGCATTTCTGCGAAGTGGTCGCGCGGCTGTAAGGGCGCTGCTCAAGACCAGTAAAAACGTTCTTGAACTGCACCATACCCGCATTGGTGAACATCAGCGTCGGGTCGTTACGAGGAACGAGCGGGCTTGATGAAACGACTTCATGTCCGTTTTTGCGGAAATAGTCGAGGAATGTGGACCTTATCTCGTTGACGCCAGCCATAATTCACCCTTGGACATTTTCTGCCCTGCATGAGATGCGCAATAAAATACGCATCAATTATATAATCTCCACCCGCAGGAATGCGGCGATATACGGCACATTCTGCCGCCACGCTTCGACTACCCGATAATGGAAAGTCCGTGAGGTAGAGTTTCGGTTGTCCGCTTTTAGCGGCGTGCTGCTTTTCTGTCCAGATAAGCAGTGTGCGCTATAAAAGCAATTTCGCCCGGAAACCCAGAAAACGGCAACTATGCAACAGTGTTGAACCATAGGAGAGCCAATAATTCGGCTTCACGGTAAATGCTGCGCGTAATGCCTGACGCGATGCGCCCCAGCTCAAAAGCAAAAGCCCCGCATTTTCATGCGGAGCTTTTGTCAAATTATAGAGCCAGGAAACTTATGCTTCGGCTGCGTCTGGACCGTCATCCGCTTCCGGACCACCATCTTCAAGGAATTGCTCGGCGATCAAGCCGGCGTTCTGACGGAGCGTCGTTTCGATTTCTTTCGCGACTTCCGGATTATCCTTGAGGTACTGCTTGGCGTTTTCACGGCCCTGCCCGAGACGCTGGGAATTATAGGAGAACCATGCGCCAGACTTCTCGACCACACCGGCTTTAACGCCAAGGTCAACCAGTTCGCCAGTCTTGGAAACACCTGCACCATACATGATATCGAACTCGACCTGCTTGAATGGAGGGGCAAGCTTGTTCTTGACCACCTTCACGCGAGTCTGGTTACCAACGACCTCGTCACGTTCCTTGATCGAACCAATACGGCGAATATCAAGACGTACAGAAGCATAGAACTTCAGTGCATTACCGCCGGTCGTTGTTTCAGGCGAACCGAACATAACGCCGATCTTCATACGAATCTGGTTGATGAAGATGACCATGCAGTTCGAACGTGAAATCGAAGCGGTAAGCTTGCGCAGAGCCTGGCTCATCAAACGCGCCTGAAGGCCCGGCAAAGAATCGCCCATTTCGCCTTCAATTTCAGCACGCGGCGTAAGAGCAGCAACCGAGTCGACAACGAGAACATCAATAGCACCGGAGCGCACAAGCGTATCCGTGATTTCAAGTGCCTGTTCGCCAGTATCAGGCTGAGAAATCAGCAGATTTTCAAGATCAACGCCAAGCTTGCGGGCATATACCGGATCAAGTGCGTGTTCCGCATCCACGAATGCGCAAATACCACCCTTCTTCTGTGCTTCTGCAATCGTATGCAGTGCGAGTGTGGTTTTACCCGAACTTTCCGGGCCATAGATTTCTACGATACGTCCCTTGGGCAGACCGCCGACGCCCAATGCGATATCGAGAGAAAGCGAGCCGGTTGGCACAGTCTCAATATCGACGACCTCGTTCTGACCGAGCCGCATGATTGAGCCCTTGCCGAACGCACGTTCAATTTGCGACAGCGCCGCATCAAGTGCTTTAGTCTTGTCCACTGAATTTTCCTCAACGAGTCGCAATGATTTCTGAGACATCTTACACCATCCTCTTGCCTCGCTAGAAGCCCATAGGGCTCATCGCCAATATCTATTTGTATCCGTTTTGTTCCAATTTAGCAACCTAGTCAAGTAATTGATTTAAATAGATATAATTTTTTTGTTCTATTATTGTTCTATAATATTAGAAATGGCAAATGTGAATCGCTATCCACGCATTAGTTAAGAAAAACTGAAGTTTTTGATACACGATTCTTCAAAATACAAAACGCAGCCCTTCTTCCGAAGGACTGCGCTGAAAAAGAATCTGACTGATTCTTGATTTATCAGCTCGCGCCACGAAGCGGCGAAATCTGAATTTCAACGCGGCGGTTCTGTGCGCGGCCATCCGGCGTCGCATTGGTCGCAACTGGCTGGCTAGCGCCGTAACCGATAACCGCAAAGCGACGTGGATCGATACCCTGCGAACCCAGATAGCTTGCAACAGACGACGCACGGCGCTGCGAGAGACCTTGATTGTAGCTAGCACTACCGGTCGAGTCAGTGTGACCGAGAACGTCAACAAGAGTCTGGTTGAACTTACGCAGAACAATCGCAACCGAGTTCAGCGTTGGGTAGAACTGGCTCTTAACCTGATCCTGATCTGTATCGAAGGTAATGGCTGAAGGCATGTTCAGGATAATCTGGTCGCCATTACGCGTAACTGAAACGCCAGTGCCCTGCAGCTGATTGCGCAGTTCGGATTCCTGACGATCCATGTAATTGCCGATTGCGCCGCCACCCAAAGCACCAATACCGGCGCCGATCAGGACTGCATTGCGCTGAGCGCGGCTGGAGCCGCCGACCATGAGGCCGCCAAGCGCACCAACAGCCGCACCGATTGCAGCGCCACCGGCGGTGTTTGATACCTTCTGTTCACCGGTATAAGGATCGGTGGTGCAGCCTGCCAGAAATGTGGCACCAATTAGGGCAATCCCGATTTTCTTCAGCATGTATTGGTAATCCTCAATTGTCGATTCGTCGCGAATGATAGCTTCGATTAAGGCCGGATGGTGTCTTTAAATCCCCATCCGCGACTTTTAGAACGCAATTTGGCTTGTTTACAACAGCTTGCCGACATTTGATCGCCGCGCGTTAGCCAATCCGCCCGCATTGACGCAGCTGAGTTGCGTAACGGTTGGCCATGGATTGGGCGCGTCTCGCACCGTTCAACGCTGTCGCATTGCCGCGCCAGACTCCACGGGAATATCCACCATGTCCCGAGTAATACGCGAGATAGAGACTGTAAGCGTCAGCCCGATTGATACCATTCTTCTGATAGCTCTGATTGTGATACCAGCCGATGAAGTGGATCGCGTCGCCGAAGTTGCTGCGAGAAGCGGTCCAGCGACCAGTCTCACGCTTATAGCGATCCCAGGTTCCGTTCAGTGCCTGCGAATAGCCATAGGCGCTCGAAGCGCGTTTCCATGGGATAAATCCAAGCAGCTTGGTACGCGGTGGACGAGCATAAGGGCGGAAACCGGATTCAGTATAAATTGTCGCCATTAGAACATGGACCGGTACGCCAAACTCGCGCGAAGCGCGGGTCGCGTCTTTCTGCCAATTATTTATCCAACCGTCGCGTTGATCAAAGACTGCGCAAACATTGCTGACCTGTCGTGGAGCAGTCGCGCAGCCGCCAAGAATAACGAGCGCGACGAGAAGCAAAACGCGCGTCATGGGAAACCTCATTGCAATTACAAAAATTGATAAATTGTAAAAATTAAAGAGGACTTAAACTAAGGCATTGATTTCTTTATGGTTACTACAATGTTTACAGCCTCTTCCGTTGGTTGCTGAACGTTTGAATTCATTGGTAAAACCAATTTCAGCACGGCCACCGAATACAACCTTTAATTGCTTACACATTGACTGCGGCTCGCAGGATGAAGGCCGAATTGTGACTAAAGTCAAAAACGCTGTTAAAACGTGTCTGATGCAGAGTGTGTTCATGCATAGAACAACGGAGGAGCTTTCATGAATGTGCAAAAGCTGCGTGAAGTTTACGAAGCATATATATCCTGTCTTAATGCTCAGGATTGGCCATCGGTAAAGCTTTATGTGGCTGAAGATGCTCAGCATAATGGTCAGAGATTGGGCGTTGACGGATATCGCGACATGCTCATTCGAGATTATCAACAGATACCGGATCTACAGTTTAAGATAGGCTTGTTGGTTGTTGAGCCACCAGTTGTCGCAAGCAGATTAGATTTTGATTGCACGCCTGTCGGGCAATTTCTCGGCCTTCCCATAAATGGCAGGAATATCCGTTTTTCCGAGAACGTCTTTTATGAGTTTTCGGACAACAAAATCAGCAAGGTCTGGTCTGTTCTCGATAAAGCAGGCATCGAAGCACAACTCTGACGTCACGCAAAAAACCATCCGTTCAACGACGTGTTTGACGTTCAACCCTTAGGCGTGACCAATAATCAAGCCGCTTGCGAATATCGCGCTCAAAGCCTCTTTCCGGCGGATCATAGAAAACCTGCCGTCCCATGGCTTCCGGGAAATAATCCTGACCGGAAAAGGCATCAGGTTGATCATGATCATAAGCATAACCATCACCATAGCCTTCATTTTTCATCAGCTTCGTCGGCGCGTTGAGAATGTGCTTCGGCGGCAACAATGAGCCATTCTCTTTGGCGGCACGCATCGAAGCCTTATAAGCCATGTAAACCGCATTGGATTTGGGTGCTGTCGCGAGATAGACGCAGGCTTGGGCAAGCGCCAGTTCCCCCTCCGGTGAACCCAGATAGTCATAGGCATCTTTCGCGGCATTGCAGATAACAAGCGCTTGTGGATCAGCCAGGCCAATATCTTCAACCGCCATGCGGACAAGACGACGCCCAAGATAGAGCGGATCTTCACCGGCATCGAACATGCGGCTGAGATAATAAAGAGCGGCATCAGGATCAGATCCCCGCACCGATTTATGCAAAGCGGAAATCAGATTGTAGTGGCCGTCTTGTCCCTTGTCATAAACTGGCGCGCGACGCTGAACAACATCCTGAAGCTTTGCAGCGTCAAACACCTCGTCGGGCCGTGCTGCACGCCATACTTCTTCTGCAAGTGTTAGCGCGGCACGACCGTCACCATCGGCCATGCGAACCAGGCTTGCTCGTGCTTCTTCGTCCAGCGGCAGCGGACGTGCTTCCTGTTCTTCTGCACGCGTGAGAAGCGTAGCGATGCTTTCGCCATTATGCGGATGAAAAGTCAGCACCCTCGCCCGCGACAACAAAGCGGCGTTGAGTTCAAACGAAGGGTTTTCTGTCGTAGCGCCAATCAGGATGACCGTGCCGTCTTCCATTACTGGCAGAAAACTATCCTGTTGCGCGCGATTGAAACGATGAATCTCGTCTACAAAGAGCAGTGTTTGGCGACCCGACATGCGTCGTGCGCGCGCTGATTCAAAAACCTTCTTGAGGTCAGCAACACCGGAGAAAATCGCTGAAATTTGCTCGAAAGCCAAATCAGTCTCTCCGGCAAGCAGCCTGGCAACTGTTGTCTTGCCAGTGCCCGGAGGGCCCCAGAAGATCATCGAGCCGAGCGAGCCGGACGCGATCATGCGTGTCAGCACACCTTCTGGTCCTATCAGGTGTTCCTGCCCCGTCACTTCCGAAAGGTGGCGCGGGCGCAAGCGATCAGCGAGTGGCCTGTTACGGTCCGCATTCGGATCAACCGCAGTTGAAAAAAGGTCGCTCATTTCGCTTCGCTCAATGCCAGAAAAACAGATGTCGTCTCAGGCATAGTCCCGCCTGAAACGACATGCAACTTTAAATGCTTGGCGATGAGGTCAGCGAACAAACTGTCGGATCAGCGCGCCATTACGCTCAACTTCCAGTCTCCAGGCCAAACCTCGGCCATCATTAAGCGCTGCAGTCAGATCATTAATCGTGCGGATCGGGTTACCATTGATACCTCTGATAATATCACGTTGACGCAAACCAAGTCGTGCGGCCTGCGAATTAATGACGACATCAGTCACAATAACGCCCCGCGCCCCATCACGCAGACGCATTTTTGAAGCCGTTTGTGGTGTTACTTCTTCAACCACGGCACCTGCAAAGGGATTATCACCCTCTATGGTCTGCTTCTGTTGCGGCTTGGCTTCAGGCTCTTTTGCAAGCTTAACAGGCAGTTTGCTGTCCTTACCGTTACGCACAATATCCAGCGTCACTGTATTGCCGATGCCAGCTGTCGAAAGACGATAACCGAGCACATCGATATTATCGGCCCTGACACCCTGTACCGAAAGCACCACATCGCCAACTTTCAAGCCAGCTTGTTCGGCAGGACCGCCCTTGGTGACGGCTGTCACCAGCACGCCAAAGGACTTATCCATGCCGAGACCTTCAGCAACGTCAGGCGTGATGTTCTGGAAGGTCGCACCGATAAATGGACGTTCAAAGCTCGTGCTCCCGCTCAATGCGGCATCAACAACGGCGCGTACCATATTGGAAGGAATAGCGAATCCGATACCGACAGATCCACCTGAGCGGGAATAAATTGCGGTATTGATGCCAATCAGGCGTCCACGCATGTCAATCAGACCGCCGCCCGAATTTCCGGGATTGATAGCGGCATCAGTCTGAATGAAGAAGTCAAAATCTGACACGCCAACCTGCGTACGAGATTGGGCGGAAACAATACCGTTGGTAACGGTCTGGCCTACCCCAAACGGATTGCCGATAGCCAGCACAAGATCGCCAACTTCAACACCATCGGAATCACCCAGCGACAGAACCGGGAATTTGTCATTCGCGTCGATCTTTAAAACCGCAAGATCGGTCGTTTCATCGCGCAGCAGCACCTTGCTTTCGAACTGGCGGCCATCTGAAAGCGCCACCTTAATTTCGTCGGCGTCCTTAATGACGTGATTGTTTGTGACAACAATACCAGACGCATCAACGATGACGCCCGAACCGAGCGACTGCTCAGTGCGCGACTTGCCACCGCCGCCAAACTGCTTCCCGAAAAACTGCTCAAAAAACGGATCGCCTGCAAATGGTGATGCCTGCTGCTGCACCTGACGCGCGGCGTAGACGTTAACGACTGCAGGCGCTGTTTCCTTCACCAGAGGCGCGAAGGAAAGCTGCATATCGCCACGGCTTAGAGGGATCTGTTTGCCCTGAGCTGGAACGGCTGTTTCCTGCGCGATCGCAGGCAAAGTGACTGTGCTGATCGACGCGATAAGCAGACCCGCAATTCCATAACGCCGCCAATTCATTCGCAAACTCCAGTTTTCCTCATCTCGCATCCGATTCCTCGGAGCCAATATCGGCAATATGGAGCTAACAAGGCCAAGTATAAAGGGCTGGAATATGGCAAAGCGCATTACAGCTTCGTAATGAATTACGTTACGCTTCTCCTAACCTCGCAACAATTCAATAAAAACTATCTGCAAACGAAAAAAGGGCCGCACGAGGCAGCCCTTTTCAATAAGTACGAAGCGTAGATTACGCTGCGTCAGCTTCTGCAGCAGCTTCAGCTTCAACGCGTGCGCGGTCAGCTTTGCCCTTGGCATCAACATCGCGTTCAACGAATTCGACAACTGCGAGTGGCGCATTATCGCCAGTGCGGAAGCCTGCCTTCATGATGCGGATGTAGCCGCCGTTGCGGGTTGCATAACGTGCAGCCAGCGTATCGAACAGCTTAGCAACCAGATTGACGTCGCGGATGGCGGAAATCGCCTGACGACGTGCATGCAGGTCACCACGCTTGCCGAGAGTGACAAGCTTTTCTACGATTGGACGGATTTCCTTAGCCTTAGGAAGCGTGGTCACAATCTGTTCGTGCTCGATGAGCGAAGCCGCCATGTTGGCGAACATTGCCTTGCGATGCGAGGCAGTGCGGTTCAGCTTACGCTGTCCATTACCGTGGCGCATGGCCTTCTCCTTTTAACTCAGTTCTGCCGGAAACGTCCGGTCTTAATATTGGTCTTCGTAGCGCTTAGCGAGATCTTCGATGTTTTCAGGCGGCCAGGCTGGGATTTCCATACCAAGATGGAGACCCATCGACGCCAGAACTTCCTTGATCTCGTTGAGCGACTTGCGGCCGAAATTCGGAGTCCGCAGCATCTCGGCTTCCGTCTTCTGGATCAGATCGCCGATATAGACGATGTTGTCGTTCTTCAGGCAGTTTGCCGAACGTACCGACAGTTCGAGCTCGTCCACCTTCTTGAGCAGAGCCGGATTGAAAGCCAGTTCCGCAACCTGTTCCTGCGGAGCTTCCTTCTGCGGCTCTTCGAAGTTGACGAAGATCGCCAGCTGGTCTTGAAGAATACGAGCTGCATAAGCAACTGCATCTTCACCGCTCACGGAACCATTGGTTTCAATGTTGAGCGTCAGCTTGTCGTAATCAAGAACCTGACCTTCACGGGTGTTCTCGATCTTGTACGATACCTTGCGGATCGGCGAATAAAGGCTATCAACCGGAATAAGGCCGATTGGAGCATCTTCCGCACGATTACGGTCGGCAGGCACATAGCCCTTACCGGTGTTGACAGTGAATTCCATGCGGATTTCAGCGCCTTCATCCAGCGTGCAGATGACGTGATCCGGATTAAGGATCTCGACATCGCCAACAGTCTGAATGTCACCAGCCGTAACAACGCCAGGGCCTTCCTTACGGACAACCATGCGCTTTGGGCCTTCGCCTTCCATACGGATAGCGATTTCCTTGACGTTCAGAACGATATCCGTGGTGTCTTCGCGGACGCCCGGAATGGAAGAGAATTCATGCAGAACGCCATCGATCTGAATGGCGGTTACAGCAGCGCCGCGCAGCGACGACAGAAGCACGCGACGCAGTGCGTTACCGAGCGTCAGACCGAAACCGCGTTCCAGCGGTTCAGCAACGACGGTTGCATGCGTGCGTGAGCCGTTGGTGATAAAATCCACCTTGTTCGGCTTAATCAGTTCCTGCCAGTTCTTCTGGATCATTTTATTTTCCTCTATCAACCGTCGCTACCATCCAATCGTAGCGATCTTGTGAAGAACCGTAGAGGAACCCCGGACACATGGTCCGAGGTTCATGCGGCATATAAAAGAAATTAGACCCGGCGCTTCTTGCGCGGACGGCAGCCGTTGTGCGGGATCGGCGTAACATCGCGGATCGACGTGATCACAAAGCCGGCAGCCTGAAGGGCGCGCAGCGCAGATTCACGACCAGAACCCGGTCCGCAAACCTCGACTTCGAGGGAGCGCATGCCATGTTCCTGAGCCTTCTTGGCGCAATCTTCAGCAGCGATCTGTGCGGCAAACGGGGTCGACTTACGCGAACCCTTGAAACCCTGAGCACCTGCAGACGACCAGGCAATCGCATTGCCCTGTGCATCTGTGATGGTGATCATGGTGTTGTTGAACGTCGAATTAACGTGGGCAACGCCCGACGAGATGTTTTTGCGCTCGCGACGGCGAATACGCTGGGCTTCCTTAGCCATGATAGTCCTCTCAAAACTCGATCTCGACACCGCCGTAATTCCAGCGGCTCCACCGGCCCTTTGATAAGGACCAGCACCGAACCCACCCGATTATCGGGCAAGCCCGGCAGAACGATTGGTTCTGCCGAAAATTACTTCTTCTTACCTGCGATAGCCTTTGCAGGACCCTTACGGGTACGTGCATTGGTATGCGTGCGCTGACCACGAACTGGCAGCGAACGACGATGACGCAGACCGCGGTAGCAGCCAAGGTCCATCAGACGCTTGATGTTCATGGAAACTTCACGACGCAGGTCACCTTCGACGCGGTATTCAGCATCGATAGCTTCACGAATCTGAAGTACTTCAGCATCCGACAGCTGGTTTACGCGACGATCGTCAGCAATGCCGACCTTCGTTACGATTTGACGAGCAAATTTAGGTCCAATCCCGTGGATGTACTGAAGCGCAATGATTACGCGCTTGTTCGTCGGGATGTTGACGCCAGCGATACGTGCCACGTCTGTTCTCCTTGAGTTACATAAAAATCGATCTGGCAGATGCGATCAACCAGACAGCATTGTTTGACCGGTCCCGGCCTCTTACTATTTCCGCCAGAACCGACCATTCAAACCAATTGAAGTGGGGCAGTCTTTGACGGAATCGCCCGAAAAAGTCAACTCTTAACTGTCCGTAAAGCTGCCAAAGCAACTGCACAGACATTAAAAGCAACTCTTGAAAGCGAGAAGCGGACAGAAAAACGCTAAACGTCTTCCTGTCCGCAATTTTTAAACGACTTTTTCAAGCCTCAAGCCGGAACGAGAATTCTCTCAATTTCGGCAGTAACTTCTTCAACCGGAGCCATACCATTGATGACGCGAAGTTCACCGGTTCCAGCGTAATAGCTGGAAAGAGGCGAAGTCTTCTCACGGTATTCAACGAGACGCTTACGGAAGGCTTCAGGGTTATCGTCGGAACGAACCTGACCACCCTTGGCAATCGTTTCAGCCACGCGGCTTTCCATCCGCTTGACCAATGCATTCTCGTCAACCTTAAGCTCGATGACCGCATCAAGCTTGAGACCTTTGCCAACCAGCATTTCGCCGAGGGCTTGCGCCTGAGGCACAGTACGCGGATAACCGTCCAGAATGAAACCGCTTGCGCAGTCGGGCGCATCAATGCGCTCTGAAACGATCTGGTTGACGATTTCATCAGAAACCAGCTGCCCGGCATCCATCACTGCCTTGGCGCGCTTCCCGATCTCGCTCTGCTGAGCGACTGCTGCACGCAGCATGTCGCCAGTCGAAAGCTGAGGTATTCCATGCTTCTTGGTAAGAAGTCCAGCCTGCGTCCCCTTACCTGCTCCGGGCGGCCCAAGAAGTATCAGTCTCATTTATTACGTTTCCCACCTCTGAGTTTGGACTTCTTGATCAGCCCTTCATACTGATGGGCGACAAGATGTCCCTGAATTTGCGCAACCGTATCGAGCGTTACGCTGACCACGATCAACAGCGAAGTACCGCCAAGATAGAATGGTACACCGGTCGCGGAAATCAGGAATTCCGGCAGAAGACAGACAAGCACAATATAGATGGCGCCGACAACAGTGATGCGTGTCAACACATAGTCTATGTACTCAGCTGTACGTTCACCCGGACGAATGCCCGGAATAAAGCCGGAGTGCTTCTTAAGCTGGTCAGCTGTGTCCTTGGGATTGAACACGATAGCCGTGTAGAAGAAGCAGAAGAATGCCATCAAGCCCGCATAGAACAGCATGTAAAGCGGCTGACCATGACCGAGAGCGTTGAGAATAGTTGTGCCCCAAGCCGGCATTTCAGCTGTATTTGCGAAGCCAGCAACGGTGGCAGGCAGAAGCAACAGCGACGACGCGAAAATCGGAGGGATAACGCCAGCCGTATTGAGCTTGAGAGGCAGATGCGAAGTATCGCCCTGGAACATGCGATTGCCAACCTGACGCTTCGGATACTGGATCAGAAGACGACGCTGTGCACGCTCAACAAAAACGATGATAGCGATCAGCGCGATAGCCAGAACGATAACGCCGAGGATCAGACCAGTCGAAAGAGCGCCAGTACGACCTAGTTCCAGCGTACCGGAAATAGCATGTGGAAGGTTTGCAACAATGCCGGCGAAGATAATGAGCGAAATACCGTTACCAATGCCGCGAGCAGTGATCTGCTCACCAAGCCACATCAGGAACATGGTACCGCCAACAAGCGTAATCACCGACGAAATCAGGAACATCGGTCCAGGATTGGTGACAATCCCATTACCCGACTGCAGACCCACCGAAATGGCATAAGCCTGTACGATTGCAAGAAGCACCGTACCATAGCGGGTATACTGATTGATAATCTTGCGACCCGACTCGCCTTCTTTCTTCAGCGCTTCAAGCGTCGGAACAACCGACGTCATAAGCTGCACGATGATCGAGGCAGAGATGTACGGCATGATGCCAAGAGCGAAGATAGCCATACGGCCAACCGCACCACCGGCGAACATATTGAAAAGTCCGAGCACACCCTGGCTATGCTGCTGGAAAGCCTGCGCAAGCGCATCAGGATTGATGCCGGGCAGCGGAATATAGGTGCCGAAACGGTACACCAGCAAAGCGCCCAGTGTGAACCAGATGCGCTTCTTGAGTTCTTCAGCTTTAGAGAAAGCCGAAAAATTGAGATTGGAAACTAGCTGTTCAGCAGCCGATGCCATTAAATTTCTCCGGTGAAAAGTCTCCGGTCCCCCACTCCCATCGACGCGCGTTTTTCCAACTCGCATCCCTTCGGACAAGAAGACCCTACCCAGATATGCGCATTGGCATAAATGTGCAAGCGGCGGCACAAGGGCCGCCGCTTTTTATTTTTATGTCGATGCCTTATTCGGCAGCAGCTTCAGGAAGCTTTACGCTACCACCGGCCTTTTCGATCTTTTCGATCGCAGCCTTGGAAGCACCAGCAACCTCGAAGGCTACCTTTGCCTTCAGTTCGCCGTCCGCAAGAACGCGAACACCGTCCAGAGCGCGACGAATCACGCCAGCAGCCTTAAGCGAATCGCTATTCACAACTGCCTTTGCATCCAGCTTACCAGCGTCGATCGCAGCCTGAACACGGCCGAGCGAAACAACGTTGAAGCTCTTTGCAAAGATGTTGGTGAAGCCGCGCTTAGGCAGACGGCGGTAGATTGGCATCTGGCCGCCTTCAAAGCCGTTGATCGCTACGCCAGAACGGGACTTCTGTCCCTTGACGCCGCGGCCAGCGGTCTTACCGGTGCCGGAGCCGATACCACGGCCGACGCGCTTACGCGCCTTTACTGAACCTGGCTTATCACGCAGATCGTTGAGTTTCATGTCTCTATCCCCTGCGTTATCAGGCCTCGTCCACAACGCGGACGAGATGCTGAACCTTGGCGATCATACCACGAACCGAAGGAGTATCCTCCAGTGTGCGGCGGCGGTGCATTTTGTTAAGTCCGAGTCCGATCAGCGTTGCACGCTGTTCGGCTGGACGACGGATAGGGCTTCCGATCTGTTCGACCGTAACCGTCTTACCCTTCTTCTCAGCCATCACTCAAATCCCTTGTCTATGGCGTATCCGGTGTTTGTGCACCGGACTGGCACAAACTATCGGCTATTCTTCCGAACCGACCACATCATGGCGGCGAGCCTGAAGGGTCGAGTACTTGATACCGCGCTGTGCAGCGATGTCCTTTGGATGCATCTGATGCTTCAGAGCGTCAAAGGTTGCACGAACCATGTTGTAAGGGTTCGAGGAGCCGAGCGACTTAGCAACAACGTCCTGAACGCCAAGCGTCTCGAACACTGCACGCATTGGACCACCAGCAATGATACCCTTACCGGCAGGAGCTGCACGGAGGAGAACCTTGCCAGCGCCGTGACGGCCCTGCACATCGTGATGCAGAGTACGGCCCGAACGAAGCGGAACGAAAATCATGTCGCGCTTAGCAGCTTCAGTTGCCTTACGGATCGCTTCAGGCACTTCGCGTGCCTTACCGTGACCGAAGCCAACGCGGCCCTTCTGGTCGCCAACTACGACGAGCGCAGCGAAACCAAAACGACGGCCACCCTTAACAACCTTGGCGACGCGATTAATGTGAACGAGCTTGTCAACGAATTCGCTGTCGCGCTCCTCACGACCGCGATCTTCGCGGTTACGTTCTTTCTGTGCCATATCCTATTCCTTTATTTTTTTCCGGAAGCACAAAATTATTAGAAGCTAAGTCCGCCTTCGCGGGCAGCTTCGGCGAGAGCCTTCACACGACCGTGGTAAATGAATGCACCACGGTCGAACACTACTTCACTGACGCCTGCTTTCTTAGCGCGCTCTGCAACCAGCTTGCCAACTGCAGCTGCTGCTGCGGAGTCGGCGCCGGTCTTGAGCTTGCCCTTCAGGTCGCCATCCAGGGTCGAAGCAGCTGCGATGGTAACACCGCGAACGTCGTCGATAACCTGAACGTAGATGTTCTTGGAAGAGCGGTGTACGCTGAGACGTGGACGGCCGTTTGCGACAGCCTTGACCTGACGGCGTACACGAGCAGCGCGACGCTGCAAAGTTTCTTTTGGCGATGCCATGACGCGCTTCCCTTACTTCTTCTTGCCTTCTTTGCGGACGATCTTCTCGCCAGCATACTTGACGCCCTTGCCCTTGTAAGGCTCGGGGCCGCGATATTCGCGGATCTCAGCCGCGACCTGACCGACCTGTTGCTTGTCGATACCAGTGACGACGATTTCCGTCGGCTTAGGAACAGCAACAGTGATGCCAGCAGGCACGTCATAGACCACTTCGTGGCTGAAGCCGAGCGAAAGCTGGACATTCTTGCCCTGCATAGCAGCACGGTAACCAACGCCGCTAATCTCAAGCTTCTTTTCAAAGCCCTTTTCGACGCCTTCGAAGATGTTAACGATCATCGAACGCGACATGCCCCACTTGGAGCGAGCTTCTTTGGACTGGTCACGAGGATCGACGCTTACAGCGCCGTCTTCGAGCTTAACCAGAACTTCATCGTGCACTACGAAAGACAATTCGCCTTTCGCGCCCTTAGCCTTGACGGTCTGACCTTCAACGCTGGCGGTCACGCCCGCCGGGACCGGCACGGGTTTTTTACCGATACGAGACATTTTTATACCTGTCTTTTATCTGTTCACTGTCGGCCGCATCAGAAGATGCGGCAGAGCAGCTCACCACCAACGTTTTGTTCACGAGCTTCATGATCAGCCATCACACCCTTAGGGGTGGACAGGATCGAGATGCCAAGGCCATTCGCAACCTGCGGGATCGACTTGACCGACACGTAAACGCGACGGCCAGGCTTCGAAACGCGGGTCAGTTCACGAATGACTGGAACGCCTTCATAATACTTCAGTTCGATTTCGATCTCGGCTTTGCCGTTCACGAATTCACTCTGCGTGTATCCGCGGATGTAACCTTCAGACTGAAGAACATCCAGTACGCGAGCGCGCAGCTTTGAAGCCGGGGTCGAAACCTTGGTCTTCTTGCGGCCAACTGCGTTGCGGATACGGGTCAGCATATCGCCGATAGGATCTGACACAGACATATGCTACTCCTTACCAGCTCGACTTAACTATGCCTGGAATCTGTCCAAGCGAACCCAACTGGCGAAGCGCAATACGCGACATCTTCAGTTTACGGTAATAACCACGCGGGCGACCCGAAACTTCGCAACGATTGCGAATACGGACCTTAGCAGAATTGCGCGGCAGTTCGGCGAGCTGGATAGTAGCGCGGAAACGCTCATCCAGCGGAAGGCTCTGATCCATTACGATCGCCTTCAGACGTGCACGCTTTTCAGCATGACGCTTAACCAACTTTTCGCGGCGCTTGTTGTTTTCGACTGCGCTAGTCTTGGCCATATTAATATACCTCGCTACGCTTGCCGTTACTGCCGGAACGGGAAGTTGAAGGCGCGCAGAAGAGCGCGTGCTTCATCATCCGTCTTAGCGGTCGTGCAAACGATGATGTCCATGCCCCAGATCTGATCAACTTTATCGTAGTTGATTTCTGGAAACACGATGTGTTCCTTAATACCCATGGCGAAGTTGCCGCGGCCATCAAAGCTCTTCGGATTCAGACCGCGGAAATCTCGAACGCGCGGAAGCGCAATCGTGATCAGACGATCAAGGAATTCGTACATGCGGTCCGCACGAAGAGTTACCTTCGTACCGATTGGCATGTCTTCACGCAACTTGAAGGTCGCGATCGAATTACGGGCGCGAGTAATGACAGCCTTCTGACCGGCAATCAAGCCCAGATCTTCTGCTGCAACAGCTGGCTTCTTCGAATCAGAAGTCGCTTCGCCTACGCCCATATTGAGAACAACTTTGGTGATGCGTGGGATCTGCATCGCGTTGTCATATTTGAATTCTTCAAGAAGAGCCTTGCGGATCGTATCCAGATAAACTTTCTTGAAGCGTGGAAGTGCCTTAGCTTCAGCCATCAGATCACTGCTCCCGAACGCTTTGCGACGCGAACCTTCTTGCCGTCCTCAACGCGGAAACCAACGCGAGTTGGCTTGCCGTCCTTAGGATCAGCAACTGCCAGGTTCGACAAATGAATCGGCGCCTCTTTCGAGATGATGCCGGCTTCCTGAGTCTGTGTCTGGCGCTGATGACGCTTCACAACATTAATGCCACGAACAACGGCTTTGTCGTCCTTAGGCATAACCTGAAGAACTTCGCCTGTACGGCCCTTGTCCTTACCGGACAGCACGACAACGCTGTCGCCTTTGCGAATCTTTTGCATCGTCTTGCTTCCTTACAGAACTTCCGGAGCCAGCGAAATGATCTTCATGTGGCTCTTTGCGCGAAGTTCGCGCGGAACCGGTCCGAAGATACGCGTGCCGATAGGCTCTTTCTTGTTATCGATGAGAACAGCTGCGTTATTATCGAAACGAATAACGCTACCGTCTGCGCGACGGATGTCCTTGGCGGTCCGTACGACCACCGCCTTCATCACGTCACCTTTTTTGACGCGGCCGCGCGGAATAGCTTCCTTGATCGACACCACAATGATGTCGCCAACGGAAGCATAACGCCGCTTCGAGCCGCCCAGCACCTTGATGCACATGACACGACGTGCGCCGGAGTTATCCGCCACGTCGAGGTTTGTTTGCATCTGAATCATGACTGGCCGCCTTCTTTTCCTTCAGCTGGTTAAGGGCTCCTGCCCTACCTAAGCTGCGTGTTTGTAATTTAGCCCGCTGTTACGTTCGAAAGAACGACCCAGCGTTTGTCCTTCGAAATTGGCTTGGATTCTTCGATAGAAACCTGATCACCAATCTTGAACTGGTTGTTTTCGTCGTGCGCCTTATACTTCTTCGACTGGCGAACGGTCTTCTGGAGGAGCGGGTGCGAATAGCGACGCTCAACCTTAACCACAACAGTCTTATCGTTTTTGTCGCTGACGACAACGCCCTGCAGAACGCGTTTAGGCATTATACTTGTTCCTTATGCCTTGCTTTCGGCCGCCTTCTGGCGGGCGATGGTCTTAATACGCGCAATGTCACGGCGAACCTGCTTCACGCGCGCGGTTTTTTCGAGCTGGCCGGTTGCCTTCTGAAAGCGCAGATTAAACTGCTCTTTCTTCAGGGCGCCCAACTCATCGTTCATCTGATCGAGGCTTTTGGCCCGAACGTCTGCGGCTTTCATGACTGCCTCTCTTACTCTGCGATGCGCTGAATGAAGCGCGTCTTGACCGACAACTTTGCAGCGCCGAGTCTCAGGGCTTCGCGTGCCACATCTTCGGGTACGCCGTCAAGCTCAAACATTATACGACCTGGTGCTACGCGGCATGCCCAGTAGTCAACTGAACCCTTACCTTTACCCATACGGACTTCGGTAGGCTTCGATGTTACTGGCAGATCCGGGAAGATACGGATCCATACACGACCGGCACGCTTCATGTGACGGGTGATCGCGCGGCGAGCCGCTTCGATCTGTCGTGCTGTGACGCGGTCAGGCTCAACGGCCTTCAAACCGAATGCACCGAAATTAAGGTCCGTACCGCCCTTCGAGTTGCCGTGAATACGGCCCTTGAACTGCTTACGGAACTTGGTGCGCTTAGGCTGCATCATTGTTCTCTACTCCAAATTTCTCGCCCGCGGCCCGCTTTTTAAGCGCTTTCGCGGCGACGGTTCTGCTGGGAACCCTGATTGTCACCCTCAACCGCACGACGTTCAGAAGCCATTGGGTCGTGCTCAAGGATTTCGCCCTTGAATACCCAAACCTTCACGCCGCAGATGCCGTAAGCGGTCTGCGCTTCTGCTGTACCGTAGTCGATATCAGCACGCAGCGTGTGAAGAGGAACGCGGCCTTCGCGGTACCATTCCATACGTGCGATTTCAGCGCCACCCAGACGGCCGGAGCAGTTGATACGAATACCTTCCGCACCCAGACGCATTGCTGACTGAACAGCACGCTTCATGGCGCGACGGAATGCCACACGGCGTTCGAGCTGCTGAGCGATCGACTGAGCGATCAGCGTAGCATCGACTTCCGGCTTGCGAACTTCAACAATGTTGAGCGACGCATCGGAATTCGTCATCTCGGAAAGCTTCTTGCGAAGCTTTTCGATGTCTGCACCCTTCTTGCCGATGATGATACCCGGACGAGCCGAGTGGATCGTCACGCGGCACTTCTTGTGCGGACGCTCGATTACGATCTTGGAGATCGCAGCCTGCTTGAGTTCGCTCTTAAGATATTCGCGAATCTTCACGTCTTCATGCAGAAGCTTGCCGTACTCACCGGTATTCGCGTACCAACGCGAATCCCAGGTGCGGTTGATGCCGAGACGAAGACCGATTGGATTAATCTTCTGGCCCATTATGCGGCCTCCCCTTTTTCCGCAACTTCGCGGACAACAATGGTGAGATGCGAAAACGGCTTTTCGATGCGGCTTGCCTTACCACGTCCACGAACGTGGAAACGCTTCATGACAATGGATTTGCCGACATAAGCTTCAGCAACGATCAGCGCGTCAACATCGAGATCATGATTGTTCTCTGCGTTGGCGATAGCCGATTCGAGCGTCTTTTTCACTGTTTCCGCGATCCGCTTGCGCGAGAACGTCAGATCAGCAAGTGCCGCATTTACTTTCTTACCGCGGATCAATGCCGCGACAAGATTAAGCTTCTGCGGGCTGACGCGAAGCGTACGGGCGACGGCTTTCGCCTCGTTATCCTTAAGCTGGCGGGGAGCCTTGGCCTTGCCCATCGTTACTTCCTCTTTGCCTTCTTGTCCGCGCCGTGACCGTAATAGGTACGTGTCGGCGCGAATTCACCGAACTTGTGTCCAACCATTTCTTCGGAGATCGATACCGGCACATGCTTGTTGCCGTTATAAACACCGAAGGTCAGGCCAACGAACTGCGGCAAGATAGTGGAGCGACGGCTCCACATCTTGATGACTTCACTACGACCGCCCTCGCGTACCTTCTCAGCTTTCTTGAGAAGATAGCCATCGACGAACGGACCTTTCCAAACTGAACGAGCCACTTCAGACTACCTCTCTTACTTCTTGCGCTGATGACGCGAGCGCATGATGAACTTATCGGTCGCCTTATTCGAACGGGTCTTCTTACCCTTCGTAGGCTTGCCCCAAGGCGTGACCGGATGACGACCACCGGAAGTGCGGCCTTCACCACCACCATGCGGGTGGTCAACTGGGTTCATTGCAACACCGCGAACGTGAGGACGCTTACCGCGCCAGACCGAACGACCGGCCTTACCGTCATTGATGTTGCTATGCTCTGGGTTGGAAACTGCGCCAACCGTTGCGAAACATGCACCTGGAACCAGACGCTGTTCACCAGAATTGAGACGCAGGATAGCCATACCCTGGTCACGTCCGACGAGCTGTGCATATGCACCAGCCGAACGAGCAATCTGGCCGCCCTTGCCCGGCTTCATTTCCACGTTGTGGATAATGGTACCAACAGGCATCGACGAAAGCGGCATTGCATTGCCTGGCTTAACGTCGACGGACTGGCCGGAAATGACCTTGTCGCCGGCTGCCAGACGCTGCGGAGCCAGAATGTAGCTCAGCTCGCCGTCTTCATAGCGGATCAGCGCGATAAACGCGGTGCGGTTTGGATCGTATTCCAGGCGTTCAACCGTAGCGACGACGTCGTGCTTACGACGCTTGAAGTCAACAAAACGGTAAGAACGCTTGTGACCACCGCCCTGAAAGCGAACAGTGATACGACCGGTGTTGTTACGGCCACCCTTCTTGGACAGACCTTCGGTCAGGGACTTGACCGGCTTGCCCTTGTAGAGTTCCGAACGGTCCACGATGACCAGCTGACGCTGGCCTGGCGTGGTCGGATTAAAGTGCTTGAGTGCCATTGTCTTTACTCCATGGCCTCTCAGAGACCTGTCGAAACGTCGATGCTCTGGCCTTCAGCCAAAGTAACGATCGCTTTCTTGACATCGCTCTGGCGCCCGACAATGCCGCGGAACCGCTTCACCTTGCCTTTGCGCACAGTGGTGTTAACGGCCTTTACCTTGACGCCGAAAAGCGCCTCGATTGCAGCCTTGATTTCCGGCTTCGTCGCCTTGCGAGCTACGTTGAAGACGACCTGGTTATGTTCGGAAACAAGGGTCGACTTCTCAGTAATAACTGGGCTGACGATCACGTCATAATGGCGAAGATCGGTCATTTAAAACGCTCCTCGAGGGCTTCGACAGCTGCCTTGGAAAGCACGAGCTTGCCACGACGCAGGATGTCGTAAACATTGATGCCCTGTACTGGCAGAACATCGATGTTCGGGATGTTCGAAGCAGCGCGCTGGAAGTTCACGTCGATCTCTGCACCACCGATGAGGAGTGCATTTTCAAGACCGAGCTTTGCGAACTGCGAAACAAGCTGCTTTGTCTTGGCTTCAGAGGCAGCCAGATCATCGATGATGATCAGGTCGGATGCCTTAGCCTTAGCCGACAGAGCATGACGCAAGCCGAGAGCGCGAACCTTCTTTGGCAGATCATGATCATGCGTACGGACTACTGGTCCGTGAGCCTGACCACCGCCGCGGAACTGCGGTGCACGAGCCGAGTGGTGACGAGCGCGACCCGTACCCTTCTGCTTGTACATCTTCGAACCGGTGCGGCTGATGTCGCTGCGGCCCTTGGCATCATGAGAGCCCTGCTGGCGGCGAGCCAGCTGCCAGCGCACGACGCGCTGAAGAATGTCGTCGCGTGGGTCGAGGCCGAAGATTTCTTCGTTCAGCTTGACCTTGCCGGCATCCTTGCCTTCAAGAGTTGTAATCGTGAGATCCATTATTCGGCTCCCTCAGTCGCGACTGCATCCGCAGCTGCATTGTTTGCGCTTGAACGCAGGGCAGCCGGCTTAGGTGCATTCTCAGGCAGCGAAACCTTGACTGCATCACGTACGAGGATCCAGGCACCCTTGGAGCCAGGAACCGCGCCGCGAACCAGAATAAGGCCACGATCGCTATCTGTAGAGACAACTTCGATGTTCTGCGTCGTCACGCGGGTCTGACCCATGTGACCAGCCATCTTCTTGCCCTTGAACACCTTACCCGGATCCTGACGCTGACCGGTCGAGCCGTGAGCGCGGTGGGTAACTGAGTTACCGTGCGAAGCACGATGACCAGCAAAGTTGTGGCGCTTCATAACACCGGCAAAACCTTTACCGATAGAAGTGCCCGTCACATCGACCTTCTGGCCGGCGACGAAATGCTCGGCAAGAATCTCCGAGCCTACTTCGAGAAGGTTATCTGGCGAAACGCGGAATTCCGCTACTTTCGCCTTAGGCTCAACTTCAGCCTTCGCGAAATGACCGCGCAGAGCCTTTGTTGTGTTCTTTACCTTGGCAAGCCCAACGCCAAGCTGAACAGCCGTATAACCGTTTTTTTCAACTGTACGCTGAGCTACCACGTGGCAGTCTTCCATACGGAGAACTGTCACTGGTACATGTTCGCCAGCGTCGTTATAGACGCGGGTCATGCCCAGCTTCTGTGCAATAACACCTGAACGCATCGGGTTCGTTCCTTCCGTCCTCAAGCCGATTAAAGCTTGATCTCGACATCAACACCGGCAGACAGATCGAGCTTCATCAGCGCGTCTACAGTCTGTGGAGTTGGGTCAACGATATCGAGAAGACGCTTGTGCGTGCGCATCTCGAACTGCTCGCGGCTCTTCTTGTCGATGTGCGGCGACCGGTTAACTGTGAACTTTTCGATCCGCGTTGGAAGTGGGATCGGTCCGCGCACGTTGGCACCGGTACGCTTGGCAGTCGACACGATTTCCCGCGTCGAAGCGTCAAGGATCCGATGATCAAACGCCTTGAGGCGAATGCGGATGTTTTGACCGTTCATTTCATCTGTTCCTTGTTACGCGGAGCGCCTCCGGAGAGACGCTCCTGCACAAATCTAATTACTCGATGATCGAAGCGACGATGCCTGCACCGACGGTGCGGCCACCTTCACGGATAGCGAAGCGGAGCTTCTCTTCCATCGCGATCGGCACGATCAGCGTGACGTCTACAGTGACGTTATCGCCAGGCATAACCATTTCCGTGCCTTCTGGCAGGGTAACAACACCGGTCACGTCAGTCGTACGGAAGTAGAACTGTGGACGGTAGTTGGTGAAGAATGGTGTATGACGGCCACCTTCGTCCTTGGTCAGAATGTAAGCTTCTGCCTTGAACTTGGTGTGTGGCTTAACCGAACCTGGCTTGCAGAGAACCTGACCACGCTCAACGTCTTCACGACCAACGCCGCGAACCAGTGCGCCGATGTTGTCGCCAGCCTGGCCCTGATCGAGCAGCTTGCGGAACATTTCAACGCCGGTAACAGTCGTCTTGCCAGTTGCCTTGATGCCGACGATTTCGACTTCTTCGCCAACCTTGACAATACCGCGCTCAACGCGACCGGTAACAACCGTACCACGACCCGAAATCGAGAACACGTCTTCGATTGGCATCAGGAATGGCTGGTCGATTGGACGCTCTGGGGTTGGGATGTACGAGTCAACTGCGTCCATCAGGTTACGGATTGCGTCTTCGCCGAGTTCCTTCGAGGAATCTTCGAGAGCTGCAAGAGCCGAACCCTTAACGATTGGCACTTCGTCGCCTGGGAAGTCGTACTTCGACAGAAGCTCACGAACTTCGAGTTCTACGAGTTCGAGAAGTTCAGCATCGTCAACCTGATCGCACTTGTTCAGGAACACGACGATCGCAGGAACGCCAACCTGACGAGCGAGCAGGATGTGCTCACGGGTCTGTGGCATCGGGCCGTCAGCTGCCGAAACAACCAGGATCGCGCCGTCCATCTGTGCAGCGCCGGTGATCATGTTCTTAACATAGTCAGCGTGGCCTGGGCAGTCGACGTGTGCATAGTGACGGTTTGCAGTTTCATATTCAACGTGAGCCGTCGAAATGGTGATACCGCGAGCGCGTTCTTCTGGTGCAGCATCGATCTGGTCGTATGCCTTGAATTCACCGAAGAACTTGGTGATCGCTGCCGTCAGCGAGGTCTTGCCATGGTCAACGTGACCAATGGTGCCGATGTTTACGTGGGGCTTATTACGTTCAAACTTGCTCTTTGCCATCTGAGCTCTCCTAAAATTACAGCCTGCTCAGGCTTTTTAATGTTTGGCGTAACCCGGAGGTTACGCGAACTTCTTCTGGATTTCCTGTGCGACTGCAGTTGGGACCGGCTCATAATGGTCAAACTGCATCGTGTACTGGGCGCGGCCCTGAGACATCGAACGCAGGTTGTTCACATAACCAAACATGTTGGCCAGTGGAACATTTGCGTTGACGACCGTAGCGATACCGCGTGCTTCGGTGCCAGAAATCTGACCACGACGCGAATTCAGGTCACCGATAACGTCACCGACGTAATCTTCAGGTGTTACCACCTCAACCTTCATGATTGGCTCGAGAAGCTGTGCGCCAGCCTTCTGTGCGCCTTCACGGAATGCTGCACGGGACGCGATTTCAAACGCGAGAACCGAGGAGTCAACGTCGTGGTATGCGCCGTCGATCAGGGTTGCCTTCACGCCGAGCATCGGGAAGCCTGCCAGCGGGCCTGCACCCATGACGCTTTCGATACCCTTCTGAACGCCTGGGATGTATTCCTTAGGAACAGCACCACCAACGATCTTGGATTCGAAGATGAAATCGTCGCCGTCATGCGGTTCGAAGATAATCTTGACGCGAGCGAACTGACCCGAACCACCCGACTGCTTCTTATGTGTGTAGTCGATTTCAGCCTGACGGGTGATCGATTCACGGTAAGCAACCTGCGGAGCACCGACGTTAGCTTCAACCTTGAATTCGCGCTTCATGCGATCGACGAGAATGTCGAGGTGAAGTTCGCCCATGCCGGCGATGATGGTCTGACCCGATTCTTCATCCGACTTAACGCGGAACGAAGGATCTTCAGCAGCCAGACGGTTGAGCGCGATGCCCATCTTTTCCTGGTCAGCCTTGGTCTTTGGTTCGATCGCGATTTCGATAACCGGATCTGGGAATTCCATACGTTCAAGGATAACCGGCTTCAGCGGATCGCAGAGCGTATCGCCAGTGGTGGTTTCCTTGAGGCCAGCCAGAGCAACGATGTCGCCTGCAAAAGCTTCTTCGATGTCTTCACGGCTGTTCGAGTGCATCTGCAGCATACGGCCGATGCGCTCACGCTTGCCCTTAACAGTGTTTTCGAGCGAAATGCCCTTGGTCATCTTGCCCGAGTAGATACGAGCGAAGGTCAGCGAACCAACGAACGGATCGTTCATGATCTTGAATGCGAGCATCGAGAGGGGTGCTTCATCCGAAGATTCACGGGTTGTTTCGGTTTCCGTCTTAACGTCGATACCCTTAATTGCAGGAACATCGGTTGGAGCTGGAAGGAAAGAAACAACAGCGTCGAGAAGCGGCTGAATGCCACGGTTCTTGAACGCAGTACCGCAAAGAACCGGATGGAACTTAACGTCGATCGTGCCCTTACGGATCAGTGCGCGGAGCTGGTCGTTCGTAGGCATGGTGCCTTCGAGGTAAGCTTCCATCGCAGCTTCGTCGATTTCCACGGCCAGCTCGATGAGCTTTTCGCGGTATTCTTCAGCCTGATCCTTAAGGTCTGCAGGAATTTCATTAACGGTCGCAGCTGCGCCGATCGTGCCATCCCAAGTCAAAGCCTTCATTTCGATAAGGTCGATAACGCCTTCGAACTCGTTTTCAGCGCCGATTGGCAGCTGGACTGGGAGAGCGATTGCGCCAAGACGCGAGCCAACCATTTCTACGCAACGGTAGAAATCAGCACCGATCTTGTCCATCTTGTTGACGAAGACCATACGTGGAACGTGATACTTCTCAGCCTGACGCCATACGGTTTCTGTCTGTGGCTCAACGCCAGCATTCGCATCGAGAAGAGCGATTGCGCCATCGAGAACGCGGAGCGAACGCTCAACTTCAATGGTGAAGTCAACGTGGCCCGGGGTGTCGATGATGTTGAAGCGACGCTTCTTGCCATCCTGACCCTGCCAAAAAGTGGTCGTGGCAGCGGACGTGATGGTGATACCGCGTTCCTGTTCCTGCTCCATCCAATCCATGGTGGACGCGCCATCATGGGTTTCACCGATCTTGTGGTTCTTACCGGTGTAGAACAGAATACGCTCGGTCATCGTCGTCTTACCGGCGTCGATGTGAGCCATAATACCGAAATTGCGGTAGTCTTCGATTTTATATTCGCGGGCCATGTTTTTGCTCTTTGAATAGGGTTCGACGATTACCAGCGGTAATGCGAGAACGCGCGGTTGGCTTCTGCCATGCGGTGCGTGTCTTCACGCTTCTTGACAGCGGAACCACGATTGTTTGCCGCATCCAGCAGTTCGCCGGAGAGACGGTCAATCATCGTCGTTTCATTGCGACCACGAGCTGCATTGATCAGCCAGCGAATGGCAAGTGCCTGGCGGCGTTCTGAACGCACATCGACCGGAACCTGATAGGTTGCACCACCAACGCGGCGCGAACGGACTTCAACGTGCGGAGCAACATTGTCGAGCGCCTGATGGAACAGCGCGACCGGCTCTGACTTCGCCTTAGCTTCGATTGCAGACAGCGCACCGTAAACGATGCTTTCAGCAACCGACTTCTTACCATGAAGCATAACTGCATTCATGAACTTCGTGATAACGAGATCGCCGAACTTTGGATCCGGATTAATCTCACGCTTCTCAGCTTTATGGCGTCTGGACATTTCGTCTCAACTTTCAATTACATCGGGCTCAACTCGCCATTCCGGCGGCCGGTATCCCCGGAAAATTCTTACTTAGGACGCTTCGCACCGTACTTCGAACGACGCTGCTTGCGGTTCTTAACACCCTGGGTATCGAGAACGCCGCGGATGATGTGGTAACGCACACCCGGCAAATCCTTTACGCGACCGCCGCGGATCATGACCACGGAGTGCTCCTGAAGGTTGTGACCTTCACCAGGAATGTAACCGATGACTTCAAAGCCATTGGTCAGACGGATCTTGGCGACCTTACGGAGAGCCGAGTTTGGCTTCTTAGGGGTCGTTGTATAAACGCGGGTGCAAACGCCGCGCTTCTGTGGGTTTGCCTGCAGGGCAGGAACCTTATTACGCTTTACCGGCGCAGTGCGCGGCTTGCGGATCAACTGGTTTACGGTAGGCATTGAACCTTCCTCTATAAAAAATCTCGTATCGGCGCCCAATAAGGGCCGTTTCACCGGAGTGCTCATGCACAAATTCGGGACGAGCCACTCCATCAGCGGCCACCCGAACAAAAGCAGAGGAAGCATAAGCTTCATGCGAACGGCAAGTTGCATTTCGATCGTAAAACGAACCCTGTTTGAGGCGAACTCCAGAGCGCGTCGCTCCGAAAATGCCAGCCTCACATCGGCTCAGATGGGCTGCTGATACGTGTTTACAGGCGTTTCGTCAAGGGCAGGACGTTAAGTTTCTTATCCAAAAGGCCGCTCGGGGGCGTTTTGGGGTCCGCCGGACAGGTTATTGCGCCGCATTAGGCTTCATATCGCTAATATTTCGCGGCAAAACTGTCATTTTCGTATGCCAGCATAGCGCCAGACATCAACAGTCGCTATTGAAGCACATCCGAGTCGAAACGCAACACAATATTAAGGGATTCTCAATGTCATCCACCACCACATCCACAGAGAACGATTCGCCGATTGTTCACCTGGTGATCGCCGACGTCTGGAACGAAGGTGAAGAGGAATCTATCGAAGTCCATATCCTGCTGAAATCCGATGAAGACGAAGATCTCGTTCAGACGGTTCTCGCGATCCTGGCAGAAGAAGGTTATCACGAAGCAGAGCTGGTCGAGATGGGTACCATCACGGAAGAACCAGAAGAAGAACCACACAAGAGCGCATGGCACACCGCCCTCACCGGCGAAGTTGCACTGATTGAGTTCGAAGGCGATGAAGAAGAAGAATAAGTTCGACGTAAGCGAACACCGAAAAATGTGGAGCATCTTCCGCTTTGCATAATGTTCAAGGGCGGTTTTAAACCGCCCTTTCTTTTTTAAATTTGCATAACAAAAAGGCCGCCTCGAAAGGCGGCCTTTTCTTTGTTGATTGCTTTCCGATTACTCGGCGGCGTTGTTGGTCATATCTGCCAGCATCACGTTGGCTTCCGAAGAACCGGTCGACTTGCGGCGCTCGTCGATGATCAGTTCGTCGCGAGCAGTTGCAATGCGACGGATCTGGTTGGTCATGCCACCTGTACCAGCCGGGATGAGACGACCGACGATGACGTTTTCCTTGAGACCCTGCAACGTATCCATCTTGCCTGCAACTGCAGCTTCGGTGAGTACGCGAGTGGTTTCCTGGAACGATGCCGCCGAGATGAACGAAGGAGTCTGAAGCGACGCCTTGGTAATACCAAGCAGAACCGGATTACCCGAACCTGGCTTCTTGCCTTCTTCGATCAGACGATCATTGATTTCGTCCAGTTCGATGCGGTCCACGTGATCGCCCGGAATGTAGCCGGTATCACCGGATTCCGTGATCTCGATCTTCTGCAGCATCTGACGAACAATCACTTCGATGTGCTTGTCGTTGATGAGAACACCCTGCAAACGATAGACTTCCTGGATTTCGTTCACGAGGTACGAAGCGAGTGCTTCAACGCCCTTGATCGCCAGAATGTCATGCGGTGCCGGGTTACCGTCGAGGATATATTCACCCTTTTCGATAACGTCACCGTCCTGAAGATGGAACGGCTTGCCCTTAGGGATCAGATACTCAACAGGCTCGATCGTATCGTCGTTTGGCTCGATGATGATGCGACGCTTGTTCTTGTAATCGCGACCAAAACGAACGGTACCATCGATCTCTGCGATGACGGCGTGGTCCTTCGGACGACGAGCTTCGAACAGTTCCGCAACGCGTGGAAGACCACCGGTAATATCCTTGGTCTTCGCGCTTTCCATCGGCAGACGCGCAATAACATCACCAGCATTAACATGTGCACCAGGCTCGAACGAAAGGATCGTTTCTACCGAAAGCAGGAAGCGAGCTTCGCCACCCTTCGACAGCTTCGCGATCTTGCCGCTCTTGTCCTTGATGACCATAGCAGGCTTGAGGTCCGCACCGCGTGGTGTCGAACGCCAGTCAATGATGACGCGCTTCGTGATACCGGTCGACTCGTCCGCTGTTTCCGAAACCGAAAGGCCATCAACGAGATCTTCGAACTCGATGTAACCTTCAACTTCCGTCAAGATTGGACGGGTGTACGGATCCCATTCAGCAATACGCTGGCCGCGCTTCACTGCATCACCTTCGTCAACGAACAGGCGTGAACCGTAGGTTACGCGGTGAACCGCACGTTCCTTGCCGGTCGAGTCGAGGATCAGAACAGCCATGTTACGGCCCATCACCACGAGATTGCCATCCGAGTTGCGAACCACGTTGCGGTTACGCAGCTTGACGGTGCCTTCATACGAAGCTTCCAGGTAAGACGAGTCAACAACCTGTGCAGTACCACCAAGGTGGAACGTACGCATGGTCAGCTGAGTGCCAGGCTCACCGATCGACTGAGCAGCGATAACGCCAACTGCTTCACCCTGGTTAACAGGCGTACCGCGTGCAAGGTCACGACCATAGCACTTGGCGCAAACGCCGTTACGGGTTTCACAGGTCAGAGCCGAACGAATACGGATCGACTGGATGCCGGCCTTCTCGATGACTTCAACGTCCTTTTCCTCGATCATGCGGCCAGCTTCGACGATGACTTCGCCGGTTGCCGGATTGATGATCGGATCAAGTGCCGTACGGCCCAGAACGCGCTGTCCAATTGGAGCAACGATCTGACCAGCATCAACGATTGGCTGCATGGTGAGACCGATTTCGGCGCCACAATCGACTTCCGAAATAATCGCATCCTGTGCAACGTCAACGAGACGACGTGTCAGATAACCCGAGTTAGCGGTCTTCAATGCGGTATCGGCAAGACCCTTACGGGCACCGTGTGTCGAGTTGAAGTATTCGTTAACCGTCAGGCCTTCCTTGAAGTTCGAAATGATCGGGGTTTCGATGATTTCGCCCGACGGCTTGGCCATAAGACCACGCATACCGCCCAGCTGACGCATCTGGTTGACCGAACCACGGGCACCCGAATGAGACATCATGTAGACCGAGTTCATCTGCTTCTGACGTCCGGTCACCGGATCGAATTCAACAGCCTTAATGCGGGCCATCATTTCTTCGGTGATCTTGTCAGTCGCCTTACCCCAGGCATCAACGACCTTGTTGTACTTTTCGCCCTGAGTAATCAGACCGTCATTGTACTGCTGTTCGTATTCAGTCGTTAGAGCTTCGGTTTCTGCAACGATCTTGGCCTTCGAGTCTGGAATGACCATGTCATCCTTACCGAAGGAAATACCGGCGCGACATGCATGGGCGAAGCCGAGCTGCATGATGCGATCGCAGAAGATAACCGTCTCTTTCTGACCGCAATGGCGGTAGACGTGGTCGATCATCTTGGAGATGTTCTTCTTCGTCATCTCCTGATTGCAGATATCGAAAGGCACATTGGCGTGCTTCGGCAGAAGCTCACCAGTGATCATGCGACCAGGCGTGGTGTCATAAACCTTGGAAACAGGCTTGCCTTCCGCATCAACCGTCTTGAAACGGCCTTTGATCTTGGTGTGCAGCGTGACAACCTTGTTCTCAAGTGCATGCTGAAGTTCGCCCATATCGGCAAACACCATGCCCTCACCTGGCTCCTTGTCTGCCACGATCGACAGATAGTAGAGGCCGAGAACCATGTCCTGCGAAGGAACGATGATTGGTGCGCCGTTCGCTGGGTGCAAGATGTTGTTGGTGGACATCATTAGCACGCGTGCTTCAAGCTGGGCTTCAAGCGACAGCGGAACGTGAACAGCCATCTGGTCACCGTCGAAGTCAGCGTTAAACGCTGTACAAACGAGCGGATGCAGCTGAATGGCCTTGCCTTCAATCAGCGTGGGTTCGAATGCCTGAATACCAAGACGGTGCAGCGTAGGCGCACGGTTCAGAAGAACCGGATGCTCACGGATCACTTCGTCAAGAATATCCCAAACTTCTGGACGTTCCTTTTCAACAAGCTTCTTCGCCTGCTTGACAGTCGAGGAGTAACCCTTGGCGTCAAGACGAGCGTAGATGAATGGCTTGAAGAGTTCGAGCGCCATCTTTTTCGGCAGGCCGCACTGGTGCAGCTTCAGTTCAGGACCGGTCACGATAACCGAACGACCAGAATAGTCGACGCGCTTACCGAGAAGGTTCTGACGGAAACGACCCTGCTTACCCTTGAGCATGTCGGAGAGCGACTTCAACGGACGCTTGTTAGCACCGGTGATGACACGGCCACGACGGCCGTTATCGAACAGCGCGTCAACAGCTTCCTGCAACATACGCTTTTCGTTACGGATAATGATGCCAGGAGCGCGCAGTTCAATGAGACGCTTCAGACGGTTGTTACGGTTGATCACACGACGGTAAAGGTCGTTGAGATCGGACGTAGCAAAACGACCGCCATCCAGTGGAACCAGAGGACGCAGATCCGGTGGAATGACCGGAACGATCTTCATGATCATCCATTCAGGACGATTGCCGGATTCCATGAAGTTCTCAACAATCTTGAGACGCTTCATCAGCTTCTTCGTCTTCAGTTCCGAAGTGGTTTCTGCAAGTTCAACGCGCAGGTCTGCAGCGATGTTTGGCAGATCCATCGAAGCCAGGAGTTCAAAGATAGCTTCTGCACCGATAAGGGCTGTGAACTGATCTTCGCCGAACTCGTCGACAGCGATCATGTATTCTTCTTCCGAAAGAAGCTGATGCTCCTTAAGCGAAGTCAGACCCGGTTCGGTAACGATGTAGTTTTCAAAATACAGAACGCGCTCAATATCCTTGAGCGTCATGTCCAGCAGTGTGCCGATGCGCGAAGGCAGCGACTTCAGAAACCAGATGTGAGCAACAGGCGCTGCGAGTTCGATGTGACCCATGCGCTCGCGACGAACGCGAGAGAGCGTGACTTCCACGCCGCACTTTTCGCAGATAATGCCCTTGTATTTCATACGCTTGTACTTGCCGCACAAGCATTCATAATCCTTGATCGGGCCAAAGATACGCGCGCAGAAGAGACCATCGCGTTCAGGCTTGAACGTACGATAGTTGATCGTCTCCGGCTTCTTGATCTCGCCGTATGACCAGGACAGAATCTTCTCAGGGCTGGCAATCGAGATTCTGATGGAATCGAACGTCTGTGCCGGAGCCTGAGGATTGAAAAGATTCATGACCTCTTGGTTCATGCCGTTCTCCTTGAGGGCGATCCGCCGCCCTGTGTGTCGTCGATGACAGGCTGAAAGTCCCTGCCATCTTGAAAAGAAATCGCGGTATTAAGCAGTTTGAAACTGCACATTCCGTTTCAGCATTTCCGTCACGCAAATCACTTCTTGCATTGTCTGGAAACACCTTACGGGCGCGCCACGGCAATACCATGGCGCGCCTTGATGTTTTTTTATTCCGCCGCGTCCGGAAGTGCCGGCTGCTCGTCGCGTGTGTCGTCCAGCTCAACATTGAGACCGAGCGAACGCATTTCCTTGACCAGAACGTTGAAGCTTTCTGGAATACCAGCTTCGAACGTATCGTCACCACGAACGATGGCTTCATAGACCTTGGTACGGCCGGCAACGTCGTCGGACTTGACCGTAAGCATTTCCTGCAGCGTGTAAGCTGCACCGTATGCTTCCAGAGCCCAGACCTCCATTTCACCGAAGCGCTGACCACCAAACTGCGCCTTACCACCAAGCGGCTGCTGAGTGACGAGCGAGTAAGGTCCGATCGAACGAGCATGGATCTTGTCGTCAACCAGGTGGTGGAGCTTCAACATGTAGATGTAGCCCATTGTCACCTGACGGTCGAACGGCTCACCCGTACGTCCATCATACAGCGTCGACTGACCCGAGGTCGCAAGACCTGCATCCGTCAACATCGCATTGATGTCAGCTTCCACCGCACCGTCGAAGACCGGCGTTGCGATAGACACGCCGCGCTTGACCTGGTTCGCCAGCATCATGACTGAATCATCGTCATAAGAGCGAACAGGCTCATTGCGGTCATTGTCCGGATAGATGTGCTCGAGCGTATCACGCAGCGGCTGAATGTCTGCCGTCTTGCGATAAACATCGATCAGCTCACCGATCTTCTTGCCCATACCTGCGCAAGCCCAGCCAAGATGTGTTTCCAGAATCTGGCCCACATTCATACGGCTCGGCACGCCAAGCGGGTTAAGAACGATATCGGCATGCGTACCGTCTTCGAGGAATGGCATGTCTTCGACAGGAAGAATGCGGGAAACCACACCCTTATTGCCGTGACGGCCAGCCATCTTATCACCCGGCTGGATCTTGCGCTTAACAGCGACAAAGACCTTGACCATCTTCATGACGCCTGGAGGCATCTCGTCGCCGCGCTGAACCTTTTCGACCTTGTCCATGAAGCGTGCTTCAAGCAGCTTCTTGGATTCATCGTACTGGCCGCGCAGAGCTTCGAGTTCACCTTGCTGCTTTTCATCTTCAACAGCAAACTGCCACCACTGCGAACGCGGATACTCGGTCATGATATCGCGAGTAATGGTCGTGCCCTTCTTGAAGCCCTTAGGGCCTGCAGCAGCAACCTTACCATCGATCATGTCGGCGAGACGGCCGTAAACGTTACGGTCGAGAATAGCCTGTTCGTCGTCACGGTCCTTGGCAAGACGTTCGATCTCTTCGCGTTCGATCGCCATTGCACGTTCGTCTTTTTCAACGCCGTGGCGATTGAAAACGCGAACTTCAACAACAGTACCGTAAGTACCTGGAGGCATACGCATCGAGGTGTCACGAACATCGGACGCCTTTTCACCGAAGATAGCGCGCAGAAGCTTTTCTTCCGGCGTCATCGGGCTTTCGCCCTTCGGCGTGATCTTACCGACAAGGATGTCGCCAGGATGCACTTCAGCACCGATATAAACGATACCTGCTTCGTCGAGATTCTTCAGCGCTTCTTCCGACACATTCGGAATATCGCGTGTGATTTCCTCAGGTCCAAGCTTCGTGTCGCGTGCAGCTACTTCAAATTCCTCAATGTGGATCGAGGTGAAGACGTCGTCCGAAACAATCTTCTCGGAAAGAAGGATCGAATCTTCGTAGTTGTAACCATTCCAAGGCATGAACGCGACAAGCACGTTACGACCAAGAGCCAGATCGCCCAGATCAGTCGATGGGCCATCAGCAATGATGTCGCCCTTACCGATAGGATCACCAACGCGTACAAGCGGACGCTGGTTGATACAGGTGCTCTGGTTCGAGCGCTGGAACTTCTGCAGACGATAGATATCAACGCCAGACTTAGAAGGATCGAGGTCCTCAGTAGCGCGAATAACGATACGCGTTGCGTCAACCTGGTCAACCACACCACCACGGCGAGCGGCAATAGCAGCACCTGAGTCACGTGCAACAACTGCTTCCATACCGGTTCCAACGAACGGAGCTTCCGCACGAACGAGTGGAACGGCCTGACGCTGCATGTTCGAACCCATGAGAGCACGGTTAGCATCGTCGTTTTCAAGGAACGGAATAAGAGCTGCTGCAACCGAAACGAGCTGCTTCGGCGAAACGTCCATCAGGTCCACGTTTTCACGCGGAGCCATCATAACTTCGCCTGCGTGACGGCAGATGACGAATTCGTCAACAAAACCGCCCTGCTCGTCCAGCTCAACGTTTGCCTGAGCAACCGAGTGCTTCGCTTCTTCCATAGCCGAAAGGTAAACAACGTCGCTCGTTACCTTGCCGTCGACAACCTTACGATACGGGCTTTCAATAAAGCCGTACTTGTTGACGCGGGCAAAAGTTGCAAGCGAATTGATCAGACCGATATTCGGGCCTTCCGGCGTTTCAATCGGGCAGATACGGCCATAGTGGGTCGGATGCACGTCGCGGACTTCGAAGCCAGCACGCTCACGGGTAAGACCACCAGGTCCAAGAGCCGAAAGACGGCGCTTGTGGGTGATTTCCGAAAGCGGGTTGGTCTGATCCATAAACTGCGACAGCTGCGAAGAACCGAAGAACTCGCGCACTGCTGCGGCTGCAGGCTTCGCGTTAATCAGATCCTGCGGCATAACCGTGTCGATTTCGATCGAGGACATACGTTCCTTGATCGCACGCTCCATACGGAGCAAACCAACGCGGTACTGATTTTCCATCAGTTCGCCAACCGAACGCACACGACGGTTACCGAGGTTATCGATGTCATCAACTTCGCCGCGGCCATCGCGCAGTTCAACCAGCATCTTGACCACAGCAAGGATATCTTCCTTGCGCAGAACACGCACGGTGTCTTCTGCATCCAGATCAAGACGCATGTTCATCTTCACGCGACCAACAGCAGAAAGGTCATAGCGTTCCGAATCGAAGAACAGCGAATGGAACATGGCTTCAGCCGAGTCCATTGTCGGCGGCTCACCTGGACGCATAACGCGATAGATGTCGAACAGAGCTTCCTGACGACTTTCGTTCTTGTCGACAGCGAGCGTGTTGCGGATATACGCACCGATATTGACATGGTCGATATCGAGAACGTTGATCTCTTCAACACCGGTGTCGAGAAGCGTCTTGAGAACCTTTTCGTCGATTTCGTCACCAGCTTCCAGATAAATCTCGCCGGTAGCGTAATTGACGATGTCTTCTGCAAGGTACGAGCCGAACAGATCGTCTTCAGTCGCCTTGATAGCCTTGAGGCCCTTCTCAGCGAGCTGCTTTGCCGAGCGAGCGGTCAACTTCTTGCCAGCTTCGAGAACGACTTCTCCGGTGTCCGCATCGACGAGATCAGAAATGATCTTCATACCCTTGAAGCGGTCAGCCGAATAAGGAATGCGCCAGTTATCACCGTCACGCGAATAGGTGACAGTTTTATAGAACGTCGACAGAATCTCTTCGCCGTCCATGCCAAGCGCCATCAACAGCGTCGTAGCTGGAAGCTTACGGCGACGGTCGATACGTGCATAGACTACGTCCTTGGCATCGAATTCGATGTCAAGCCACGAACCGCGATAAGGAATAACGCGAGCTGCGAACAAAAGCTTACCCGACGAATGGGTTTTGCCCTTGTCGTGATCGAAGAATACGCCCGGCGAACGGTGCATCTGCGAAACGATAACGCGTTCTGTACCGTTGACGATGAAGGTGCCGTTGTCCGTCATGAGCGGCATATCGCCCATGTAAACGTCCTGCTCCTTAATGTCCTTGATGGACTTCGCACCGGTATCTTCATCAATATCGAACACGATCAGACGCAGCGTCACCTTGAGAGGTGCCGAATACGTCAAATCGCGCTGACGGCATTCGTCAACGTCGAATTTTGGTGCATCGAATTCGTAGCGAACGAATTCGAGCATTGAAGCGCCGGAGAAATCCTGAATTGGGAAAACAGACTTGAAAACCGCCTGCAAACCCTCGTCAGAACGCCCGCCAGCTGGTTCCTCAACCATGAGGAACTGGTCGTAAGATGCCTTTTGAACCTCGATGAGGTTAGGCATTTCCGCGACCTCGGGAATCTTGCCGAAAAATTTGCGTACGCGCTTGCGACCATTGAAAGAATGGGTCTGAGCCATCGTCGCTCCTCGTTCTATAGCCTTACGGCTTGCTCACGCCTTGCGGCCTTTATCGTGCGCCGCCTTTCGGCGGTCCTTCTAACGGGCTAAAACCCGTTTTCTGAAAGCCCCTTCAAGGCCATCAGAAAAAGGGTTCAACGGGATCAGAACGCTCTTCAAATATCCGTTCCGATTATAAGATGCACAAATCAAAGCGAATTCCGCACTTTTCGTTTCTTTTCATGCATTTACTCCAGATGCAAGTCCAGAGTGAAACCGACGGACGGAAACCGTCCGTCGGAATTTTCGAACTTACTTGAGTTCGACCTTAGCGCCAGCTGCTTCGAGCTGTGCCTTGATCTTCTCAGCTTCGTCCTTCGAAGCGCCTTCCTTAACTGCCTTTGGAGCAGCTTCAACAAGGTCCTTAGCTTCCTTGAGGCCGAGACCGGTGATTGCGCGAACTTCCTTGATCACGTTGATCTTGTTTGCGCCACCGTCAGCGAGGACGACGTCGAATTCAGTCTTTTCTTCAGCAGCAGCAGCTGGAGCAGCGCCACCAGCAGCAGCAACTGCTACAGGAGCAGCAGCCGAAACGCCCCACTTCTCTTCGAGAAGCTTCGAAAGCTCTGCAGCTTCGAGAACGGTCAGTGCCGACAGGTCGTCAACGATCTTTGCGAGATCAGCCATTTTGGTATTTCCTTAGTTTCAAGGTTTGAACAATTGACAGCGAAAAACGGCCTTACGCCGCCTCGTTCTTCCGGGCGTGCGCGCCAATAACGCGAGCGATCTGGCCCGCTGGTGCGCTGGTAAGTACTGCGAGACGCTGAGCCGGGGTCTGGATCATTCCAACCAGCTTTGCGCGCAGTTCGTCGAGCGATGGGAGCGAAGCAAGCGACTTTACGCCATCGGCGTTAAGTGTCGTTGCGCCCATTGCACCGCCGAGGATAACGAGCTTGTCGTTAGCCTTAGCGAATTCGACGGCTACTTTCGGAGCGGTAATTGGGTCGTTTGCATAAGCAACAACCGTCTGACCTGTAAACAGATCAGAGATACCTTCCGATTCCGTGCCCTGAAGAGCGATCTTGGCAAGGCGGTTTTTCGCGACTTTAACGGTACCACCAGCATCGCGCATCTTTGAGCGAAGATCGCTCATCTGCGCAACAGTGAGACCGGTATAGTGGGCCACGACGACCGAACCGGAATCTTTAAAAGCTCCGTTCAGCCACGAGACAAATTCGCGTTTTTCCGCTCTATCCACTGTCTCTCTCCAGTAGACAGGACCACATGGTCCTGCCGGGTTGCCTTTGCCGGACGAACTTCACAGTCAGTCCGACGTTCGAGGATCCTGTCCCCTTCAGCTATCCTGGAAACCAGGCATCACTCAAAGGCAACTACGGTTCAAACCTTGCATGCACATTCATGCGAAACAGGGTTATTCCACGTCTCATGCAGGCCATATGTTTAAGGACAATCACCCGAAGATGAATGTCCGCCTGCAATCTCGGACAGGATAACCGGACTTTCGTCCGGCTATCCGGATCTTGCGATCCGGAATTCTTGCACTTTTGACCGCTTTCACGATGCAGGTGTACCACCATTCGCCCTTCTCGAAGAAAGGCTAAGCTCCGGCGAGCCGGAGCCTAAATAACTTAAGCGACAACCTTAACGGTTGACGGGTCGACCTTGACGCCAACGCCCATGGTCGAAGAAATCGATACGCGCTTGACGTATTCACCCTTAGCAGCCGAAGGCTTAGCCTTGATAACTGCATCGGCAAAAGCCTTGATGTTTTCTTCGAGCTTCTGGTTGTCGAAGGAAACCTTGCCAATACCGGCGTGGATGATACCAGCCTTTTCAACGCGGAATTCAACTGCGCCGCCCTTAGAAGCGGTAACTGCAGCTGCAACGTCGACAGTAACAGTACCAACCTTAGGGTTTGGCATCAGGCCACGCGGGCCGAGCACCTTACCAAGACGACCAACGAGTGGCATCATGTCTGGGGTTGCAATGCAACGATCAAAGTCGATCTTGCCGCCGTTGACGATTTCGAACAGTTCTTCCGCACCAACGATGTCAGCGCCAGCCTTCTTGGCTTCTTCAGCCTTGTCGCCGCGTGCAAAAACAGCAACGCGAACAGTACGGCCGGTGCCGTTTGGAAGGTTAACAACGCCACGAACCATCTGATCAGCATGACGTGGGTCAACGCCGAGGTTCATTGCGATTTCGATGGTTTCGTCGAACTTGGCAACTGCACGTTCCTTAACCAGGCCGATAGCATCGGACAGGTCATAGAGCTTGTTGACGTCAACGCCTTCGCGGATCTTAGCTACACGCTTGGAAATCTTTGCCATGGTCTTAGCTCACCACTTCCAGGCCCATCGAACGGGCAGAACCTTCGATCATACGCATAGCCGCTTCCACGTCAGATGCGTTCAGATCCTTCATCTTAACAAGAGCGATTTCGCGAACTTTATCACGCGCAATCGTGCCTGCCTTTTCCTTGCCAGGCGCCTTGGAACCCGACTTAAGGTTGGCAGCCTTCTTAAGGAAGTAGGTTACCGGAGGGGTCTTCATCACAAAAGTGAAAGACTTGTCCTGGTAGTATGTGATCACGACTGGAATCGGCGAACCTTTTTCCAGTTCCTGTGTGGCAGCGTTAAATGCCTTACAGAATTCCATGATGTTGATGCCGCGCTGACCCAGAGCTGGGCCAATCGGAGGCGATGGGTTGGCCGCACCTGCTGCTACCTGGAGCTTCAGCTGGCCTGCAATTTTCTTAGCCATTGCATTCTGCCTTCATAAAAATACCGGAAACCGGCGTTCTCGATTAATGCCGGAAATCCGGCTCTCGACTGACGTCAGTAAAACTGACTGGCAGTTCGGTGGTTCGAGATCAGCGACCGGCTAAAGCCACCTACCCTTCCACCCTTTTCACCTGTTACGGTGAACGCCCTCGCGAGCTAAACGATCAGAGCTTATCGACCTGACCGTATTCAAGATCAACAGGCGTAGCACGCCCGAAGATGGAAACTTCAACCTTGAGGCGCGCGCGCTCTTCGTCGACTTCCTGCACAATGCCATTGAACGAGGCAAACGGACCATCGGAAACGCGAACATTTTCGCCGATTTCGAAGGTCACAGAAGTCTTCGGACGCTCTGCACCATCCTGAACCTGATTCAGAATCTGATCTACTTCCTTCTGTGAAACCGGAACAGGCTTGGAATCACCAAGGAAGCCAGTCACACGAGGCGTATTCTTGATCAGCGAGAATACAGCATCGGTCAGGGTAGCCTGAACGAGAACATAACCCGGGAAGAACTTGCGCTCAGCATCAACCTTGCGGCCACGGCGAACTTCAACAACCTTCTCGGTCGGCACGACAATCTGCTCAATAAGGCCAGAAAGACCCTTCTGTGCAGCCTTAGCCTGAATATCCTCAGCCACCTTCTTTTCGAAGTTGGAATAGGCGTGAACGATGTACCAGCGCGCTGTCATCTCGTAACTCCCCAATCCTGCTTAGCGGCCAAGGCCAAGTATAAATTCTACGCCATAGGCCATAAGCTGATCGGCAAGAAAAAAGAATGCAGCAGCAAAAAAGGCCATTACAACCACCATAATGGTGGAAATGACTGTTTCACGCCGGGTCGGCCAGCTCACCTTCGCCGTTTCGGCGCGAACCTGCTGAAGAAAGGTGATCGGATTCGTCTTAGATGCCATCTGCCACTCTGTTCTTGCTTGAGGAAACCGGACCGTTCAAAACGAATCAGAACCCGATACCCATGCGTATACGGCACGTAAAGCTGAAGATTCAGCCCCACGCACCGCGTGTCTGTTGACGTTACATAGAATCGATTCCCAAAAAAAACAAGCCCAATAGTTAAAAGAATACCATACAGGCTTATCGGAAATCCGATCCTTACGAACATCGCTTGCTGCACCATTCAATCGTGCCGCCGCGACCTCCCCTGCCCGATCTGAATAACCGGCGGAAAGTTATCGATATCTGACTTCGCTGCCAAAAGGCCAGAGCGCTAATCAGAATAGTCAGCGAAACCGCTAACTCTTAATACAAAAAACGAGCACTCACAGTCAAGCCATGAGTACTCGTTTTAAATGGCAGGGGCAGCAGGGTTCGAACCCGCGACCTACGGTTTTGGAGACCGTCGCTCTACCAACTGAGCTATACCCCTATTTGGCATTCAAGATGCCAGACCGGCGGCATAACCGCCAGTCAAATTCTTTACTCGATGATCGAAGCGACGATGCCTGCACCGACGGTGCGGCCACCTTCACGGATAGCGAAGCGGAGCTTCTCTTCCATCGCGATCGGCACGATCAGCGTGACGTCTACAGTGACGTTATCGCCAGGCATAACCATTTCCGTGCCTTCTGGCAGGGTAACAACACCGGTCACGTCAGTCGTACGGAAGTAGAACTGTGGACGGTAGTTGGTGAAGAATGGTGTATGACGGCCACCTTCGTCCTTGGTCAGAATGTAAGCTTCTGCCTTGAACTTGGTGTGTGGCTTAACCGAACCTGGCTTGCAGAGAACCTGACCACGCTCAACGTCTTCACGACCAACGCCGCGAACCAGTGCGCCGATGTTGTCGCCAGCCTGGCCCTGATCGAGCAGCTTGCGGAACATTTCAACGCCGGTAACAGTCGTCTTGCCAGTTGCCTTGATGCCGACGATTTCGACTTCTTCGCCAACCTTGACAATACCGCGCTCAACGCGACCGGTAACAACCGTACCACGACCCGAAATCGAGAACACGTCTTCGATTGGCATCAGGAATGGCTGGTCGATTGGACGCTCTGGGGTTGGGATGTACGAGTCAACTGCGTCCATCAGGTTACGGATTGCGTCTTCGCCGAGTTCCTTCGAGGAATCTTCGAGAGCTGCAAGAGCCGAACCCTTAACGATTGGCACTTCGTCGCCTGGGAAGTCGTACTTCGACAGAAGCTCACGAACTTCGAGTTCTACGAGTTCGAGAAGTTCAGCATCGTCAACCTGATCGCACTTGTTCAGGAACACGACGATCGCAGGAACGCCAACCTGACGAGCGAGCAGGATGTGCTCACGGGTCTGTGGCATCGGGCCGTCAGCTGCCGAAACAACCAGGATCGCGCCGTCCATCTGTGCAGCGCCGGTGATCATGTTCTTAACATAGTCAGCGTGGCCTGGGCAGTCGACGTGTGCATAGTGACGGTTTGCAGTTTCATATTCAACGTGAGCCGTCGAAATGGTGATACCGCGAGCGCGTTCTTCTGGTGCAGCATCGATCTGGTCGTATGCCTTGAATTCACCGAAGAACTTGGTGATCGCTGCCGTCAGCGAGGTCTTGCCATGGTCAACGTGACCAATGGTGCCGATGTTTACGTGGGGCTTATTACGTTCAAACTTGCTCTTTGCCATCGCCGTTGTTCTCTTTGTTCTAGAACCGCTCGAGCGCCCGCATAGAAACCAATCAGATTTCCAGGCCGACATTTATGCCAAAACGGAACGGCGAACCGCCCGTCGATGATTCCTTACACGCCTATCCGCTCTTGAAAATCTGGAGCGGGTAACGGGAATCGAACCCGTGTATTCAGCTTGGAAGGCTGCTGCTCTACCATTGAGCTATACCCGCGCACTCTAAACTCTAATCCGACAGTGGTGGAGGAAGTTGGATTTGAACCAACGTAGGCTTAGCCAACGGATTTACAGTCCGTCCCCTTTAACCGCTCGGGCATTCCTCCTAATATCACTATCAGCAGAGTCGAGTAACTAGGCATTTTTCACAGAGTTTCCGGTTGGCGCTGGGCCCGCCGTCGTTCTGTGAGCGGGCTTATGCCGATATGCGTCGCTCCTGTCAACAGGGTAAAAGTGAAAAGAATGCAGAACATTCCACAGCTTGGACAGATCAGGTCGCCCTCAGCCCCCGAGAACCGCGCGAAACCGGGATTCGACGCCTATAAAGAGATATAAATTCTCACATTAAATAAAATCGAGCACGCTATCTTCCATGTTGTGGACAGGGTATAAGCGCCGCATGAATGATAAAAACTCACCCCGTACCCCTAAAGATTCTCATTATGCGCGCCTGCGTCGCGAACATCGTGACCATAAGGCAGCCGCAGAAGGCAAAGCACCGCACAGGCCTCAACGAGCGCCTATTCCGGCCGGTCGAGTAGCGGATGGAACCGTACGCCTTTATGGCCTGCATACGGTTCGCGCAGCTGTAGAGAATTCCGCACGCACGATTTTGCGTATGCGTGCGACTCGCAATGGCTTTGCGCGCCTTGAAATTGGCGAAGCAGAAAGCCTCCCCTTCCCAGTCGAAATCGTCGAACCAAAAGAGATCGACAAAGAGACCGGTTCGGATGCCGTCCATCAGGGCGTCATGATCGAAGCAGAACCACTTCGTCATAAAAAGTTGTCAGAATTGAAAGATAGCCCGCTTTTGCTGGTGCTGGATCAGGTTACCGATCCACACAATGTTGGTGCGATCATCCGCTCGGCAGTGGCTTTTGGTGCAGGAGCGATCATTACCACGAGCCGTCACAGCCCTCAAGAAAGCGGTGTTCTGGCAAAGGCTGCCTCGGGTGCACTCGAACTGATTCCTCATATTGAGGTTCGCAACCTTGCAGAAGCGATCGAAGAACTTCATTCGCTCGGTTTCATGACCATCGGCCTTGATTCGGAAGGTCCGCTTGAAATGGAAGCGACACTTGAGGGTGGTCGTGTTGCACTCGTTCTTGGCGCAGAAGGCAAAGGTCTTCGTCAGAAGACCCGCGAAACGGTGACTGCACTGGCACGTCTCGATATACCGGGCGAAATCAAATCGCTTAACGTCTCCAATGCTGCAGCAATTTCGCTCTATGCAGCGGAACGCTATCTGCGTGCGCGCAACGGTTCTTAAAAGCGATTCAAGTTTCTATCTGGAGCGTTTCATGCGCTCCAGATGATTTGAAGAATAGGACACACGGATTTAGGCCGTGGCGATGTAAGTCCGAATATCCTCTGCTTCACGCTCCACATCCTCAATGCGCCGCTTAACTACGTCACCGATTGAGATGATTCCAGCAAGCTTGCCATTTTCTTCCACCGGCATATGACGGAACCTGTTTCGAGTCATGATTTCCATCACCTGATTCACAGTGTGATGTTCCCGACAAACCTGTACCTTTGTAGTCATAAACTCAGACACAAGCCGGTCGGCGATCTTTTCTTGCATAGACGCGATAGCACGCACCACATCACGTTCAGAAAAAATGCCCTTTATCCGACCTGCTTCATCACAGACGACCAAAGCACCGATTTTGTGTTGAGCTAAGACAGCAACAGCATGAGAAAGCGTTTCCTCAGGGCCTATAACAACAACATCTCTGCCCTTTGTCTCGAGAATCGATCTAACAGTCATGCCAAAGTCCCTCCCAAGGTTCAGCAATCCAATCTGCAGGATCGCTGCATGATTCTAACGCAACTCCTCCAGCTGCGTTCCAATAATGGTGCGCTTTGATTAGCCGCTTTGCAAGCAGACTAAATTGGGAGACCTAAGCTCAGCGCCTAATCACAGCGTCGTAGCTTCGGGGCTTATCAAGCAGTGAAATCCCGAAAAAGCCTGCGATGAAGCCACCAATATGGGCTTCCCATGCAATTCCCGATAAGTCAGCGCCGCCTGTAGAATAAAGACCTGTGAAAATATTGATCAGAAACCAGATACCCACGAAGGTCAGCACAGGCTTAAGTGTGAGCGTGAGACCAATAGGCAGCACCGGCCCTGCAAATTCCGACCTGCGCCCAAAGCCGACACGGCGGAACCCGTAACGCGCGGCAGCCCCCATCATGCCGGAGATTGCGCCGGAAGCACCAACGAGTGGCGTTACGCTTTCGGGATAGATCGCATAATGCGTGAGGCCCGCAATCACCGACGTTAGAATCCAGAAAATAATCATTCGACCAGTACCGATACGGCCCGCGAGCGGAGAACCGAAAGCCGCAAACCAGATCATATTGACCGCAATATGCGCAAACCCGCCATGCATTAAAGAGTAACTGATGAGCGTGAAAAGTGCGGACGGATCGGTAAAGCCACCTGCAAGTGAGAGCCGCGCGGGAATCAAAGCAAAATTCAGCATAAACTCATAGTTCTGCTGCTCACTGATAATGTAATTTTGATAGATATAGACGCCAGCGCAGATCGCCATTAGCGCAAGAATGACGCTTGGTATGTTGAATATTGGTTCGCTGCCGCCCGAACGTCTCGAATCGTTGGAGTTTCCGCGCATTTCAGGCTGAGGCGTGCTCATCGATTGCCACTTTCCGTCTGCGAAAGACCTGTCGCGCTGATCGCTCTTAGCGGCCGCGCTCATCTGGATATGGATTCTTGATAAGTGACAATTCGTTAAAAATAAAGGCCGCCGGAGTATCCCGTACGGCCTTGTCGCAAATGTCTGACTTTTGCGAGACAGAATCTGGAGATCAGAAAAAAGCCAACCAAGTCAATTGCTTCAACTGACAACCCATCAAACTGCTATAAAAGAACTTTTGCAACTATTACTTCTTGTTAACCTTAACAACCAACCCTAGTGGATGAAGAAAGGGTTAAGCTGGCGCCCTCGCCGTTAATACTATTTTAATGCGCTGACCAACGGGCACTGCCCGAAATCAGGATAAAACGGCAAGCAGCGCATAATGAAAAACCGCAGCACGATCGCAATCTTTAGCGAATGGCAGCGACTGGCTTTAAGTCAGGGTAACGCGCTCCATGCGCCGCAGCGCGAACTGATCCAGCCTCGCAAGCTCGGACGGCATTTGTCGGATCTGTTCATTCTTGAAGAAGATGAAACGGGGGACCTGATGTTCCGCCTCGCGGGCACACGCGTTTGTGCCCTGTTCGGTCGCGAACTTAAAGCCACTCGGTTCTTGTCACTCTGGCCTGAACGCAATCGCTCTGCCCTTAACGAACTTGCCAGAAACATTGATTCTCTGTTGGTCCCGGCTTTGAGCCAGAATGACGGCATTAGTCTCTCAGGGCGCAGCCTAGCCTTTGAGATGTTGCTGGCACCGCTCGAAAGAGGTGAAGGCGGAAGAATCAATCTGCTTGGCAGCATCGTTGTTCTTAGTGATGTCGCATGGGCCGGTGCTGATCCACTGGTCTTGGGCCATCTTAACAGTGTTGAACCGCTTGCACCCGATCTAATCATTGAGCAGGAGGTCCGCAAACCTTCCGTGATGACCGTCAATGTAGCAAACAGCACACGCCGCTGGGGTACGCCGGTTCCTGCGCACAATATGCCAGCTCTCCGGGTCATCAATGGCGGCAAAGCCTGACTGGAAACATTTAAGGTCAGCAATATAAAGGTAAACGCGCACTAAGGTTACGGATTGGCAAACCGCATTTTTGGGAAATTTGGGCATCAAAAGGCCATAAAACCCTCTAAAATGGTCTTAAACGCGCCATTTCTGAACAAAACATTGCTGAGTTCCGCGCAGTTTTATTCAAATTAGATTCGCATTTTCGCGTCTGAATTTCCCAGCCCTCAAAGTCTTGCACGCATTCTTGTTTCCAACAGGGAGACAAAAGAATGACGAAGCAAACAATCATCGCAGCAATCCTGCTGATACTGGGTACGGCTTTTGCGCAAGCAGCGAATCCAGCATCCAAGTCGCACTGGATGCCAACGGGTGAGCGTACATCTCAGCCGATCGGCCATTATGAATTTTGCGAGCGCCATGACACAGAGTGCAAGATCACCAGCGCTAACAGCGCACCGCTGACGCTCAATCAGAAAGTCTGGCAAGAAATCATCGCTGTTAACGCCAGCGTCAATGAACGAATCGCACCACGCACCGATATGGACGTCTGGGGCCGCGAGGAATATTGGGAATACCCAACCACGGCTGGCGATTGCGATGACTATATGTTGCTCAAGCGCCGCGAGCTTATTGCTCTCGGTATCCCGGTCAACACGCTCCTGATGACAGTCGTTCGTCAGGCAAATGGCGAAGGTCATGCGGTTCTGACGGTACGCACAGATCGCGGCGACTTCATTCTCGACAATCTCGATCAGCGTGTGCGCCTTTGGAACGAAACCGACTACACCTATCTTAAGCGCCAATCGACGACCAACACTGGCACCTGGGTCTCTATCAAGGATGGCCGCGAAACCTTCGTCAGCAGCATCCGCAACTGATTTTCATCAAATATCACATTAAAAAGGGACGGGTCGTCATTCCCCGTCCCTTTTTATATTTGTCAGATTCTGCTTATGCCGGTTCCAGGCCACGCATGAAAGATTGGCCTTTCTCGACGTAATGCTTGGCTGACAACTTCAGCTTTTCGACAGCGGTAACATCAAGCTCGCGAATAACGCGCGCTGGCGAGCCGACAATTAGCGAATTATCCGGAAACTCCTTGCCTTCTGTCACCAGCGCGCCCGCGCCTATGAGGCAATTGTTCCCGATTTTCGCACCGTTGAGCAAAATGGCCCCCATGCCGATCAAACTATTATCGCCAATTGTGCAACCGTGAAGAATCGCGCGATGGCCAATCGTGCAGCCCTCCCCAATGCTGAGCGGAAACCCAATATCCGTATGCATGATGGTGTGTTCTTGCACATTGGTGTTCGCACCAACCGAGATCATCTCATTATCGCCGCGCAGAACCGCTCCAAACCAAAAGCCGACATTCTCGCCAACGAGAATTTTACCAATCAGCGTTGCATCCGGTGCGATCCAGTTACTGGCCCGGTCGGCAAATTCAGGTTTGTGACCATTATACGCATAGATCGGCATGAGCTTTCCTCCATCACAAATTCTTCGAACAACATGCGCTAATTATCATGGGAACGGAATGCGGCTTTCAGGCAATAGAGTGTTGCCGCTAGGAAGATGATACCGGAGAGCACTTTGAAGCCAACAATTGTCGAGAAGAATCCCCAATCATCCGGCCAGTAATAGGTGCTGCGAAGCCTCCCCATCTGCGATGAAACCGCCATTTTTCCTGTGGTTACGTTATTAAAAGCACTACGAAGCAAAAAGAACGACACCAGTCCCCCGAGCACTGTACTGGCCCAAAGCGAACCCGACGAAAATTTTCGCATTTCAGATTGCGGTCGATTTTCAGGATCCGGCTTAATATCGCGCGTTTTACGATTGCGGATATTAAGCAAGATAGGCAGCTGTTTATCTCTGTCGTCTTGCGCCATGATCAATCGCAGATTTCATAGCCGCTGCTTTCAGCTTCCACGGCTGCCTTGATCCAGAAGAAGACATTGCCTTCACCTTGAAGCTTGCCCTGACAAAGAGCGACGACATTTCCCTGTCCCGCAGGAGCCTTAGCGGCACAGGATGCCTTCCAGCTGGCAAAACGTTCAATGGAACCATCAACAATCTCAGGAAAACCAAAATAGATCTTGCTCATTTTCTGGGCCAGTTCGGGACAGGTACCGTCATCGTCAATCGCCTGCGCTTGCGCAGAGGAAGCCACAAGGCCCAAACATAGGGCTGCGGCGGCACCCAAAACATGGCGCGCAAATGAATCAATCATGATTTCTCCCACCTTCCTCAATCAGCGCCAACTTTTGTAGAGAACGCTCCTCGGACCATCAAGCCAATAAAAAACGCCCTCTCTGCAAAGCAGAAAGGGCGTTCTGGTTCATCTATCAAGACGGATCTTAAAGATCGACGTCAAGAATAGCCATCGAGAAGTTGTAGGAAAGTTCGCCTTCGTCTTCATCCTTATAGACCAGACCCAGGAACTCATCATCCAGATATACCTCGGCGGAATCGTCCTTACGTGGACGCGCCTTCACCTGAAGGCCCGGATTATTGAAAGTCCGCTTGAAATATGCGTCGAGTTTCTTGAGTTCTTCGGGTTTCAACCGGCTTCTCCTGATATTGAATTGAGGCCGGTTTAATGCACCCGGCATTGTTTGATGTAAAGCACTAACGCATGAGCGGCTCAGCGCATACACCGTTAGTTTGGATGACTGTTTGTCGATATAGTCCGCGCTGATGAAAAGACCAGACGCGGCAGATCGTTACGATTTATGGGAACTATGCCGGGCTAAATACCTTCGCCGTACATGTGCTCACCAAAGGCTGCTTCGCCCAGCGTCTGGTCCATAACGCGCGATGGCTCGGAACAGCCGCTTTCCCCGACAACCTTTGCTGGCACACCAGCAACTGTCGCATTATTCGGCACAGGTTTCAGTACGACAGAACCAGCTGCAATTTTTGAGCAATTTCCAACTTCGATATTGCCGAGAATTTTCGCACCCGCTCCGATCAGCACACCATGGCGAATCTTAGGGTGACGATCACCACTGGCCTTGCCCGTACCGCCCAGCGTTACGCCATGCAGAATCGAAACATTGTCTTCAATGACAGCCGTTTCGCCCACCACAAGCCCGGTCGCATGGTCAAGGAACAACCCACTGCCAAACTTTGCAGCCGGATGAATATCAGTCTGGAAGATCGAAGACGAACGGCTTTGCAGGTAATAAGCAAAATCCTTACGACCTTCTTTATAAAGCCAATGAGCCAGACGATGCGTCTGGATGGCATGAAAACCCTTCAGATAAAGAATTGGGTCCATAAAACGGCTGTAAGCCGGATCGCGGTCATACACGGCCTGTATATCGACGCGCACGATATGCGACCATTCCGGATTGGCCTCAAACATCGCATCAAAAGTCTGACGCAGGATATCCGCGCTCAGATCCGCATGACCAAGACGTTCGGCGATGCGATGCATCACTGCATCTTCGAGCGTCGATTGATTGAGGATCGTCGCATACAGAAACGTTCCAAGCACGGGATCGTTCTTGGCCGCTTCCTCCGCTTCAGCGCGAATGGAATGCCAGATCGGATCAACCTGCCCCAACGAAGGGGACAATTTTGCGTTCGAACGAACGGACATCATGCATACTCCAATTTTGCTCATTGCAGACAATTGAACACTCCCGTTGCCCATAAAGCCTGCATTGCAATGCGAGTTCGGCAGACAACATATCTCAAAATGCCGTGCCTTTACACCGCATAAATCTTATCGCTGTCGTTAGCGTATCGCGCCCGAACTCAGAGAGGGTTTTCTTCGAGAAAGGCCAGAACACCTTTCTTATAAACCTTGTCACCCACCGCCAACATGTGGTCACGGTCAGGAATATCGAGCGCCCGGCCATTTGGCAGCATATCTGCCAACTCTTGAGCGCTCCCTGCAATATCGTCTGTCGTACCCACCGCTACAAGGACCGGCTGCATGATGCGCGCAATTGCCTCGGCAGAAACCAGTTCCTTGGATGTAATGACACAAGCCGCGAGCGCAATTCGATCACTCTTGGTCTGGTCGGCAAATTTACGGAACATCATCCCGCGCGGATGCGTGATGGTCGATGGATCTTCTGCAAGAAGTGCTTCACCAATTGGCTCCCAGTCGCCTGCGCCCGTCACCATGCCGATGCCAAGGCCGCCAAACACGGCGCTATGAACACGTTCGGGGTGCTCGATTGCCAGAAACGCAGTGATGCGCGCGCCCATCGAATATCCCATGACATGCGCTTTTTCGATGCCAAGATGATCAAGCAGAGCCGCGGCATCACCCGCCATGGCGCTCGGTGTGTAATCCGCTGCCTCATGGCTCTTTGCAGAAAATCCGTGGCCACGATCATCGATGGCGATCACACGATAACCTGCTTCAGTCAAAGTGCGGAACCAACCCGGCGACACCCAATTGACGAGGCTTGACGAGGCAAAGCCGTGGATGAGCAGGATCGGATCGCCCTCTCCGTCCTGACGATACGCAAGACGCAGACCATCATGTTCGAAATATTCGATATCGAGCGCGCTCAATTTTGTATTCCTTTTGAATTTCAGAATGCGGGATTTTTGACAGGCTTAACTGCGACACTCGCCACAAATGGCCCTGTGGATCGCACTGTCACCACGCTTGATACCGGTTCGTTTAACAGTCCCGGCCAGAAGTTCAACCACATAAGCCGCAGGCCCTTGCGAAGAAATGATGGCCTCGGAGAACGGTTCTGCATTTTCATGGATCGCCGACACATGGCCGGTATCGTCAAGAAAAACCATATCCAGCGGCGAAGGCGTGTTCTGCATCCACATCATCACGCTCCGCATTTCGCCGAAAACAAAGAGCATAGCGCGGTCTTTCGGAAAATCGGTTCGCCACATCAGGCCACGCATACGCGCTTCATCTGTAGCAGCAATCTCCAACCCGAATGAAACCTTGCCCTTTGAGGTAACGAAGGTCAGCGGTTCTTTATCCAAAGGCAATAGCATTGGCTTGGTTTCCTGCGCATGGGCAGAAACAGCAAAAAATAGAAAAGCGAATGCGAAAAGAATCCGTCCCATACCCTGCTCTCGTGCTGCGCGTTCGTGCCAATTGCGCTGTCACGGGCGCTCACGAATGGTGCGATTGAGCCGCGAAGATAACAACGAGGTTGTAGTACGGCAAGACTAAGTCGCCAGCATCACCCGGTTGTTACAGAATATGAAATGGGAGTTCGATCATCTCCAGCAAAAGTGCGAAACGTTTTTGCGTTGGATGATGCATTAAGCGAAGAGATAGAGTGATTCTATGAGCTTTGGTGGGCTGCTCAATGAGAAACCGGAATCGCCGTGCCAATATCTGGATGGATTTCCGCAGCCATGAGGCCCTTGTCTCCATTGCCGAAACGGATCAGAACGACTTGACCGGGGCGCAGTTCCATCATGCCGAAGCGACGAAGCGTTTCCATATGAATGAAGATATCTTCTGTGCCCTCGCCGCGCGTCAGAAAGCCGAAGCCCTTGGTGCGGTTGAACCACTTCACAATCACGCGCTCCAGTCCGCTTGATGGCGTAACCGTTACATGCGTGCGTTGTGGCGCCATCTGAGCAGGATGAACTGCTGTAGACGTATCCATGGAAAGAACGCGGAAGCACTGCATACCACGATCGCCATTGCGCACTTCACAAACGATACGCGCGCCTTCGAGCGCTGTTTGAAAGCCATCGCGGCGAAGCGATGTGACATGAAGGAGAATATCGGAAAGCCCAGGCTGGTCGGGCACGATGAAACCGTACCCCTTTGCAACGTCGAACCACTTGATGTGGCCGGACACTTCAATAAGTTCGCCTAGCTCTTCTGAGGAGGCCTGACTGCGAAACTGGTCATCCGACACAGATTTGTCCGCCATGCGCTCGTCCCTCCTCTGTTGTTCCGTTGCGATTCTGTCCTGATTCTTGCCCAAAGAATAACACTTCCTTAACCGGAGGCGGCAAGCCTAAACTTTTGCTGTCATGAAGATGATCACAGGCTTTGTGCTCTCAGCGTTAATTTGCCAATTTCTAAAATTGAAAATTGCCGTATCAAGCACCTCGTCGAAAACATATGGCAGCATGGCAATTCGACAACTTGTGTACTTGCGTTTTCACGTAAGCCGCCTATCCACGAAATTGCTCTTTCAAGCCGTGCAATGGAAACCGGGCGGAAGGATACGAAAAGCTGAACCATTGTCTGGGGAAAGCGTTAAATCCTACAACCGGCAAACATGCGAACCAGGAGAAGACTATGCGTTATCTGCACACGATGGTTAGAATTCGCGACATTGATGAATCGCTCGATTTTTACGTGAACAAGTTTGGCCTTGAAGAAATTCGCCGGACTGAAAATGAGAAAGGTCGCTTTACGCTCATCTTCCTTGCCGCGCCATCAGACAAGGATAAGGCCAAGGCAGAACGCGCTCCAGAGTTGGAACTTACCTACAACTGGGACCCGGAAACCTATACCGGTGGCCGTAACTTCGGCCATCTCGCTTATGCGGTCGATAATATCTATGAGACTTGCCAGAAGCTGAAAGACGCTGGCGTCACAATCAACCGTCCACCACGCGACGGCCACATGGCTTTCATCAAGTCACCCGACGGCATTTCCATCGAACTGATCCAGAAGGGTGAGCGCCTCGCTCCGCAGGAGCCATGGGCTTCGGCCGAAAATATCGGCAGCTGGTAATCAAGAAAAAGGCCCGGTATCTCGACCGGGCCTTTTCATTAAAACTGTTAGGCTTATTCGGTGCCTTGAATCGCTGCGAGCAACCAGTCGCCACCATCAACGCGGGTGAACGTCCAGACTTCGACGCTTTCAACCGGCTCATCAGGGTTGCCTTCAACGACTGCGCCTGTATTGCGGTCAAGCATAACATCGATAGCCGAGTAACGGATGGCGACAGTCGCATAGTCCACATTGCCTTCACGCCATGCTTCGGAAACATCGCCCTGAAGCAGCTTCACGTCCTTGACTTCATTACGCATACCGCTGGAAGCGATCTCACCCAATTCTTCAGCCAGGTAAGACATGGCTTCCGGTGTTGCGAGCTTTCGGAGTGCTGCATAATCCTCACGGCCATAAGCGGTCTGGATTTCTGACAACATCTGCTCGAAGCGATCCAGTTCTTCCTGGCCAACATCCATTGGCTCTTCTTCAACCGCAGCTGCAACCGGGGTTTCTTCCTGCTTAGCGCCAAAGGGATTTACCGAAGGCGTGCGGCTTGCAGTATTTGACGGTGGTGCAGCAGTCTTTGCAGAACCAAAAACCTGTGCAGCATTAAAAGGCTGGCCACCGGCGTTGCCTGCACCCGCTGCTGCCGTCTGACGACGATTTGCAATAATGCGCATAACGAACATCGCGATCAGCGCAATGACAGCGACCTGCAGCAGAAGGCCTAACATGCCAGCCATACCGCCAAGCCCATTACCCAGCAACATGCCGATCAGACCACCAACAAGGAGACCACCAAGCATCGAACGGCCGAAATTGCCAAACATGCCGCCAGAACGAGCCGCAGCTGCATTCTGTGTGCTTGCCGCTGCACCCGGACGATTGGTCTGGGTTGCGCCAGTGTTTGGCGTCATTGACCGTTCCATAGGCGCTGCATTGTTTGGTGCGGTGCGTGTCGGTGCAGGCGCCTGATATGTACGTGCACCACGGCTACCAAAACCGCCCCCGCCAGCACGGCGAGCCTCGGCGAAATCAACAGCGGCAAAAGAGGCTATAAGCCCAAGGACCATTGCAGCGGTCAGTTTGGTCAGGCGGTTTCCGGAACCCGGCATAAGTATCTCCCAATAGAGTAATCACAGAATATTTTAGTCCGTGATTATATGGGAATTCGCTCCCCGTTTTCACAAGAGCGTGAAGACAAAAAAGTTGAGAAAATTCAAATAGGCACAGCTGCATCCAGAATCTGTATCTGAGGAGTGACTGAACCGTTCCAGTGATTGAGCGAAAGATTCCCAACAATATGGACACTCTGACCGATATTATTAAACAAAAACCGCCCCAGATCGCCTTCAGCAACGCGGAAGGCGATCGCGTTGACGCGTTTGCCATCTGCGCCACGCAGAGCAACACGCACATGATCCCGTCCAACTAAACGCACATCTGCCAATATATGATGCGGAAGTGCAAGCACCGGCTGTGGATGCGCTGAGCCGAAAGGACCAGCTTTCTGCAACGATTCATAAAGCGAAACAGTCGCGCCCGAAGCAGCAACCGCCCCGTCAATCGAAAGACTCTGATTTTCACGAAGCCTTGCGACCGTATCAGCCGATTCTTCCTCAAGATATGCACGAAGCGCACCAAGCTTGCCGCGCTCAATGGTAATACCAGCTGCCATGGCGTGACCACCGCCCTTTACCAGCAACCCGCGCTCCATCGCACCGCGAACCAGTTTGCCAAGATCAAGTCCGGAAATAGAACGCCCCGACCCCGAGCCAATGCCATTCGCATTAAATGAAATGGCAAAGGCAGGCCGACGCGCCTTTTCTTTGAGCCGCGATGCCAGCAATCCGACGATACCCGGATGCCAGCGATCACTTGCCGTCACAATCACCGATGCACCTGCACCGCCTGAAAGCTCAAGTGAAGCTTCCGCTTCGGCCTCAATCAGCATTTCGGCTTCCATAGCCTGTCGCTCCTGATTGAGTCGGTCGAGTTCTGCGGCAATTGGATCAGCAGCGGTTGAATCGTCCAGTGTAAGCAACCGAGCGCCCAGCCCTGCATCACCAATACGTCCCCCGGCATTGATACGTGGGCCGATCAGATAGCCAAGATGGAAAACATTGAGCGGCTCGCCAATGCGCGAAACCCTGCCAAGCGCTGCCAGGCCCGCATTGCTCTGGCTACGCGCAACCAGGAGTCCTTTCACGACGAAGGCGCGATTGACACCTTTCAGCGGAACCACGTCGCAAACTGTCGCAAGTGCCACCAAATCGAGCAGCGAGAGAAGGTCCGGCCCTGCCCCCTTCCCGCGTTCGCGCAAAACTTTTGTCACCTGAACAAGCGTCAGAAAAACAACGCCCGCGGCGCACAGATGCTCCTGCTGTGAAATATCGTCTTCGCGGTTCGGGTTGACAATGGCCACCGCATCATCCGGTAGATCACCGCCTACCTGATGGTGGTCGATAACCACGACATCGGCACCAGCTTCTTTTGCAGCCGTAATCGACGGCGCGCTGTTGGTGCCGCAATCAACCGTCACGATTAACGAGGCACCCTTTGCGACCAGTTCACGCATGGCATCGGGGTTCGGGCCATATCCTTCAAAGATACGATCCGGAATATAGATTGAATGCGTGATACCATAATGTTTCAAAAACCGCGCCATGAGGGCGGATGAACATGCACCGTCAACGTCATAGTCGCCGAAAATAGCAACCGTCTCGCGCCGCATAATAGCGTCGGCGATGCGGTTTGCGGCTTCATCCATATCGGTCAGCATGGCTGGATCTGGCATCAGGTTGCGCAGGCTCGGATCGATAAACTCCGGCGCGCCTTCTACAGAAACCCCGCGCCCTGCAAGCACGCGCGATACCAGATCGGAAATGCCATGATGCTGCGCGATTGCGAGCGCCGTATTGGCCTCACGCGGGCCGAGCCGATCCATCCATTTCTGGCCAGTGACAGATTTACGGATGCCAAGAAAAAAACGTTCTGTTGTCATGGTTTCTTAAAGACACAAAAGGCGGCATTTTTGCAATGCCGCCTTTTAAACAACCCTATGATAGCTCTGTTAGAACTTCGACAAATCCTGATGCCGTGCCTTGATTTCACGAACCGTCTGCGAACTTGAGCGCATGACGATTGTGTGGGTCTGGATATAATCACGGGCGAACTTGACGCCAGAAAGCATATTACCATCCGTCACACCGGTTGCAGCAAAAAGCACGTCGCCCTTCGCCATCTCTTCCAGCGTATAGACCTTTTTCGGGTCGGAAATGCCCATCTTGGCCGCGCGTGCGATTTTCTCATCAGAATTAAGCTGAAGTCGGCCCTGCATCTGGCCGCCAATGCAACGCAATGCAGCAGCTGCCAGCACACCCTCCGGCGCACCACCGATACCGATATAAATATCGATGCCGGTTTCATCCGGATTGGTCGTGTGCATAACACCCGCAACGTCACCATCGCCGATCAAACGAATGGACGCACCAGTCGCACGCACTTCTTCGATCAGACGCGCGTGGCGTGGACGATCCATAATGCAGGCCGTAATTTCATGTGGCTTTACGCCCTTGGCCTTTGCAATGGCCATGATGTTGTCGGTCGGTGTTGCATCGAGATCGACCACGCCCTTCGGATAACCCGGACCAACAGCAATCTTTTCCATGTAAACATCTGGCGCATAGAGTAGATTCCCCTTCTCAGCGATGGCGATAACAGCCAGCGAGTTCGGCAGATTCTTGGCGCAAATCGTCGTACCTTCCAGGGGGTCGAGCGCAATATCGACATCAGGCCCCTGCTTGGTGCCAACTTCTTCACCGATATAGAGCATCGGCGCTTCATCGCGTTCGCCTTCACCAATTACGACGGTACCAGCAATCGGCAGACGATTAAGCTCCTGACGCATGGCGTCAACTGCGGCCTGATCGGCAGCCATTTCATCGCCACGTCCACGAAGGCGTGCTGCAGCCACTGCCGCGCGTTCTGCCACACGAACGAGTTCGAGTGTGAGAATGCGATCCAGTCCCTGGGCTGATCCATGTGGTTGCTGCTCTGCGGTCTTGGCCATGTGAACAAAGTCCTGAATTCGAATGAGGTTGCTGCGTCGACAGAACGACAGTGTCGTCACTTATAGCGACAATATGCAAATCTTTTGTCAAAGTCCCCTGCCGCCTGCAAGAGAATGAAGGGTAAAAAGATTTTGCACTCAAGCGCTTAATCGATTTAAGGTCACACACTTGGTTTCATGTCTTGGTCGGGCGTGAACGAACACACCCAACCATTGAGACCAGAAAGCTGAAAGCAACCAGAAGAAGCTTCTGCAGATCAACCTAAAGCTGCTTCGAAGAAAAACTCTGGGCTATCAACTTCGACCAGCTTTTTTCTATCGATTACCCAGAAACGATTTCCAACGTTACGCACGAAACTGCGATCATGTGATACGATGAGGCTTGCTGTTTCATCGCTCAACAGTTCTGCTTCCAGCGCTTCTTGCCCATCGATATCCAGATGATTGGTCGGCTCATCGAGAATGTAGAAGTTCGGCTTGGTCAGACGCAGAACCAGCATGGCAAGCCGCGCCTTTTGTCCGCCCGAAAGCCGCGACAAAGGTTTGGCCTGCATCTCAAGCGTCATACCGGCGCCGGCAAGCAAGGATCGTGCTCGCTGGTCGCCGACATCGAAACGCTTCATGATCGTCTCAAATGGCGTCCAGTTACCATTCAGCTCGGATAAAGCCTGATCACTATAGCCCAACACGAGTGAAGGCGTCGCTTTGATGCCCGCAAGCGATTGTTCCGGCTGAAGGATTGCTTCACGAACCAGTGTAAGCAATCGCGTCTTACCCGTACCGTTAGCGCCAAGCAGCACGATTCTGTCACCGGGATTGACCCACAACTGCCCGGCTTTGTAGAGGGGGCGACCGTCAGGGGTCGCAATCTCGGCCTGATCGATTACGATCAGTGCCTTGGCATGGCTACCCCGACCATCAAGCCTTATCTTGCCAGCAGAGCGTTCGACATGTGCTGCTTTCGCGCTTTCCTCGATTTTCTCGGCTCTCGCACGCAACTGCTTGGTTTTCACCACCAGCAAATCACTTCCCGAGTTAATGCCTATATTGTTGAGCTTCGCGGCCTGTCTGCGCAATTGCTGGACAGTCTTCATGTCCTTTTCAAACTGGCGGGCGTCAGCCGCATCTATCTCGTCAAGCGCCACATGCGCTTGGCTGTACGGCAACGCAAAGACGAACGACTTATCCGCACGCAGGAAAAGCGTGCGTTTCGTGACCACATCAAGAAAGGCGCGGTCATGACTGCAAACAATGACGGCTACTGAACGCGGGAGCGCATCAAGCCAGTTTTCCAGCAAATGCACTTTCTCAAGGTCGAGATGGTTTGTCGGCTCGTCCAGCAATAGCACGTCAGGCTCGGACACCCATGTGCGTGCCAGAAGCGCAAGCCGCTGCCAGCCACCACTCAACTGCCGAATTGCAAGTTCACGCAATTCGACCGGAACATTGAGATCGTCAAGCACGATATCAGCACGCCAGCTTTCATAAGCGCGTGCGTCTTCATCCAGTCCGCTGAGCACGACGTCATAGAAAGACAGATCCATCAGATCGTCTGAGACATACTGGCTGACATAACCGATTTTGAGCCCACGCGAGCGCGTGATCGTACCGCTGGTGGGCTCACCCTCTCCGACGATCAATCGTAAAAGACTGGTCTTTCCACGACCATTGGCGGCAACGATACCAAGCCTCTCGCCATCGCCTACGACGAAATCGAGGTTTGCAAACAAGGTCTGATGGAGGCTAAGCGAAAGATTCTGAACAGATATAAGAGACATTACGATAGGCCCAATTTGGCCAAGCACTGACGAGCAGTTCTCAAACAGCTTCAATCAACATGCTTGCAAATTTGCGGCTACAGCAATTGAAGCTGAGCCTTCAGAAAAGGCAGAAAAAGACCTTTGTTTCAGTCTTAATCGGCCCTGCACAATTTAATGTTGCAGGGCAAAATCAGGGCCATACTGACGATGACGGTCGTGACGCGTCACATCCATATTACAGCCCTCCTTTTCCATATTGTCTCTAAACCGGACTATTCCGATGAGTGCTTCTTAGCAAAGTCGTTGCCGCCCTTCAAGAGTGGCAACACTATTGGATATAATCAGCCTGCGCGTTCGATACGGATCATCTGTGGCTTGTTGACCAGATGATCATCCTTGAGAATTGCTTCAAGAGCTTTCTTCACAGCGGATTCAGTCGTTTCGTGCGTAACGAGGATAACAGTCTTGATGCCATCACTTACGTCGCTGTCCATCAAAGGACGTTGAACGATTGACTCAAGCGAAATGTCATTCTCAGCCATACGCTTGGCAATTCCAGCAAATGCACCGATACGATCATAAACCGTCAGGCGAATGAAATAACCGCCTGCATGTTTGCGCATCTTTGCACGCTTATATGGCTGCAAGGCTTTCGCAGGCGTACCGAAAACCGGGCCATGCTGGAAGCCAGGACGGCTTTTGGCAATATCTGCCAGATCGCCGATCACAGCCGAAGCCGTGGCATTGCCTCCGGCGCCCGGGCCGGAAAGCAGCAACTCACCCAGGAGGTCAGTTTCGATTGCAACTGCATTGGTCACGCCATGGACCTGTGCAATTACCGACGAGGTTGGAACCATGGTCGGATGCACGCGCTGTTCTATACCGGTATCGGTCTTCTGCGCAACGCCGAGCAGCTTAATACGATAGCCAAGCTCGTCAGCAGCACGAATATCGGCCAGTGAAATATTGCTGATGCCTTCAAGATAAATGTCGTCGGCAGCAATCTGAGTGCCAAATGCAAGACTTGTGAGCAGCGCAAGTTTGTGCGCCGTATCGTTGCCCTCAATGTCAAAGGTCGGATCAGCTTCGGCATAACCGAGACGCTGCGCGTCTGCGAGGCAATCTTCAAACGAAATGCCCTCTTCCCACATCCGGGTGAGGATGTAGTTACAGGTGCCGTTCATGATACCGTAAACGCGCGAAACCGTGTTGCCGGTCAATGATTCACGCATCGCCTTGATGACGGGAATGCCGCCAGCAACGGCTGCTTCAAAATTCAGAAGAACGCCCTTCTCTTCGGCAATCTTGGCAAGCGCCACGCCGTGCTTTGCAAGAAGTGCCTTATTGGCAGTCACAACATGATGACCCGCACGCAATGCAGCTTCAACAGCCGTTTTGGCCGGACCTTCATCGCCACCGATCAGCTCAACGAAAACATCAATATTAGCACTTTTGGCAAGCTCGATGGGATCGTCAAACCATTCAATGCCATCAAGATTGATACCGCGATCACGAGTGCGGTCGCGTGCGCTCACCGCAGTAACTGTAACTTGCTTGCCGCATTGACGAGTGAGCATTTCGGCCTTGTCACGTAGAATACGCAACACCGAAGCACCAACGGTGCCCAGTCCGGCAACGCCGATCCGCAATGCATCACTCATTGTTCTGTCTTTCCGATTCGTTGAATTTCTATGTGGTGGGAAACAAGGGCCGACCAGAAGACGGCCCCTGCTTTGTCCGGTTAAAATCGCTTAACGGCGACCTTCAAGCGGAATGATGTTCTGCACATTCTCGTCCTTGGCGGACAGGAAGCGCTTGATGTTACGAGCAGCCTGACGGATGCGGTGTTCGTTCTCGACCAATGCGATACGAACATACTCATCACCGTGTTCGCCAAAGCCTACGCCCGGCGCAACAGCCACATCGGCCATTTCAACCAGAAGCTTGGAGAATTCGAGCGAGCCCAGCGCACGGAACCGCTCTGGAATCGGAACCCATGCGAACATGGTTGCCGCTGGTGGCGGCACATCCCAGCCTGCACGGCCAAAGCTGTCGACCAGCACATCGCGACGCTGCTTATAGACATTCCGAACATAAGCAATGTCAGTACCGTCGCCGTTAAGTGCTGCGGTTGCTGCAACCTGAATAGGCGTGAATGCACCATAATCCAGATAGGATTTAACGCGCGTCAGTGCCGCAATCAGGCGTTCATTGCCAACCGCAAAGCCCATGCGCCAGCCCGGCATCGAAAACGTCTTCGACATCGAAGTGAACTCGACAGCAACATCCATCGCACCCGGCACTTCAAGAACCGATGGTGGCGGGTTGTTGTCGTCAAAATAGATTTCCGAATAAGCCAGATCCGACAGAATGATCAGATCGTTCTTACGCGCGAAATCGACCACATCCTTGTAGAAATCAAGGGTAGCAATATAAGCGGTCGGGTTCGACGGGAAGTTAAGAATAAGCGCGAGCGGCTTTGGAATAGAATGCTTGACCGCACGATCCAGCGCACGAATGAAATCCTCATCCGGCTTTGCAGGAATCGAACGGATCACACCGCCCGACATGATGAAGCCGAACGAATGAATCGGATAGGTTGGATCCGGGCAAAGCACGACATCGCCGGGCGCCGTGATCGCCTGCGCCATATTGGCGAAGCCTTCCTTGGAACCAAGCGTCGCAACGACCTGTGTATCCGGGTTGAGCTTCACACCAAAACGACGCGCATAATATTGTGCCTGCGCACGGCGAAGACCGGGGATGCCCTTCGACGACGAATATCGATGCGCGCGCGGGTCCTGAACAGCTTCGCAAAGCTTGTCGACGATGTTCTTTGGCGTCGGCAGATCAGGATTACCCATTCCGAGATCAATGATGTCGGCTCCGGCCGCTCGCGCCGATGCCTTCAGGCGATTTACCTGCTCAAAGACATAAGGTGGCAAGCGACGGACTTTATGAAATTCTTCCGACATGATCCTGTTCCAGAAGGGAGTTGAATGAAACGGCGCGTATGCGCCGGGTTAGGAGCTATACACCTGTTATCGAATCGGGTCGAGACTTGTTACAGTTCTGCGACGAAGCTTTTATAGAAAGAAAAGCCCGTTATTCCCCGGCTTCGATCTGCTTGAGGGTGGCGTCTGTTTCTTCCTGCGCCTGTTTGCGCAAAGCAGCAGCCTGAGCTGGCGTGAGAGCCGCATTGGAAGAACGTGTGGCCGCGAGACGCGTGCGGTCAGAATCAAGGCCGGACATCATCTGCGCCTTCTCTTCAGGCGTAATCTGTGTAGTCGCAGCTTTTGGCATTCGGCCAAAGGTCGGATAGGTATCGGTGCGCTTGGCACCTTCCTGAGGCGTACCCTGAAACTCAGGCCCACCGGCACAACCCGCGAGAAGCACCACGGCTGTTGCTGCCAGCATGAGATTGGCAAACTTCCGTGTGCTTTTGGTCATATGTCCGGTTCCGATCCTGGTGCTCTGAAGACGCTAGTACATTACTTAGCGCGTCACAGATAGTATGGTGCGGAATGGATAGCACTAACTCGATGCATCATGTCAACAAGTGAGTTGCGATTGGCTTCATTCCGCGGCGACGGATGTATGAATGATAAATAAGTATAACCAAAAATTACAAGCAGTAATATTGTGTTATATCTCTGTAATTGAACGACCTAATAAGCGCTTTTGAAACACATAGCACTTTCAATAGTTGCGTTTGGTAGTTAAAAATCCTAAAAATTAGTTACTACTTATCACTGAGTGATTTGTATATTCACGCTTAAATGCGCCTACATATGTGGTGTAATCGCTATAAAGTGCTGAAAATCTTGGTTTATCTACCCCGGTACAAATGACCGGTTTCCGTGAGTAAAATCGCCTTCTTTAAAATTGGCGAGACTCACATGGGGGATTTGATCTCCCGAAACCAGGCGGGCACGGGCTTCCGGTTCGTCAGACTGATAAATCCCGATAAGCTGATCAAACAGCCGGGACGTCGAGCTGGAGCAGACATTGAAATTTGCAGAACCTTCACACCGGAAGACCGGCAGATTGCTGACAAGCAGCGTAGCTTTGCTCGCACTTGTACTCGCATCCTGCACATCGACTGGCAACGGCACTTCGCCTTTACAAATGACGAACAACGCCGATGGTTCCATGATTGCTGACACTCTTCAAAGTGCTGCCGATCAGACAGTTGCCGCCGAAGCAGCGGCAGACGCAGGTAAGGCTGAAACGAAAAAGGCTGATGCAACGACTGAAACGGCGAAAGCCACTGTCGCCGAAACAAGGTCAACTGATACAGAACAAAAGCCAGCAACAGCAGCCGCAAACGACGCGCAACCGACCCAAGACGGCTCTATTCAGGTTGCAGCTATCGCACCACAGACGAAATCCACTTCCCTGTTTGGCATGTTTGGCAAAAAGCCAGCTGAGCCGCCTGTAAATTCAACAACGGCGCCCGAAACAACTGAGACTGCAAAACCTGAAGAGACAAAAGAGCAGGCTGCCGCACAGGTAGCTAAGCCTACTGCGGAAGAAGCCAAACAAGCCGAAGCGCCAAAACCTGCAGAATCAGAGAAACCTACTCAAGTGACATCGCTTTTTGGCTCTGCAAAAAATGCCAATGCATATGCAGCGCCCCAGCGCCCCAACACAACAGCAAGCCAAGGCAGCATCGCTCGTCTCTTCACCGATGAATCAGCGAACAGCTCTGGTACGTCGCAGAACAAGAAGCTCGCAGTTATAAGGCCAGCCGGAAAATCGAAGCACGAATATAATTACGCCCTCCCTGGCGTGCGTCCGAACGGCGGCTTCGAGATCAAGCATCGCAAGAGCATCTATGACGACAGCGATATCGATGCGAACGAATATGACGATTACGCATCCGTTCAGCTAGCATCGGCACCGGGTCTTGCGCGGCTCGCACCAAATGGCCTGAAGGTTCAGCGCGAAACAGTCGATGTTGCCTGCCTTAAGCCTCAGCTTGTCACTATGCTGAAGACCATGGAACGGCACTTCCGCAAACCTGTCATGGTCACTTCCGGCTATCGTAGCCCTTCCTACAACCGCAAGGTCAATGGTGCCCGCAAATCGCTTCATATGATTTGTGCAGCAGCCGACATTCAGATCGATGGTGTTTCAAAGCACGAAATCGCCCGATATGCGCGCAACATGACAGGCCGCGGCGGTGTCGGCACCTATTGCCATACAACCTCAGTCCACGTCGATGTAGGTCCGGAACGTGACTGGAACTGGAGCTGTAAAAAGTAATCACAGCAAATCACGCCGGATCAAAAGTCCGGCTTTTTTGTTATTTTTCATATAGTTGTCAGATTCCCCACTCCGCTTTTCCAGATGAAAACGACAATCAGACGAGTTTTTTTTAGAAAAGTTATATTAAGGGCTTGCGAGTCAGGATCTTCCTGAATATAAGCCCACTCACACCGGCAACAGGCGCCCATCGTCTAGCGGTTAGGACAGCGCCCTTTCACGGCGCAGACAGGGGTTCGATTCCCCTTGGGCGTACCACTTGCTGGTTTTTCTTTTCCAGAATACTATAATTCGCAGCTTGTACGTTGAAGGCCACAATGGCCGCCAACGCTTTTCGTTGTTCATGTTCTTTTTGCACAAGCCGCCCTATCTCGTTGTTTTCAAAGAATCATACGGAAAGTTCGTCCTCGAAAATTTTCTTTGATTTTTTCTAAAAAAGGACTTGCGCGTCTGAAATTTCCTGCCTATAAGCCGACCCACACCAGCAACAGGCGCCCATCGTCTAGCGGTTAGGACAGCGCCCTTTCACGGCGCAGACAGGGGTTCGATTCCCCTTGGGCGTACCATTTGCTGGTTTTGTTTTTCTCCCGAAAAGTTGATATCTTGGTAAGTGACATAGCTTCGACAGCAATGTTACGCACTGTCCGTAAAACTTGAAAATGGACAGCAAGATTATGGCTAAAACCAAAGCAATCGTACCGACCGCCCATGCCAGTCGCTATTTACAGCAGCTGTGCAAACATTGGGCTCATAAATTCACTGTTGAATTCACACCCGAGCATGGTCGAATCGATCTTGGCGAGAATCGCTTGGTTCTGATGGACGCTAATCCGGAAAATCTCGTCGCAACGGTCGAGGCACCTGAAGAAAGCCTCTCTCAAATGGAAGACGTCGTCGCAAGCCACATCGTGCGCTTTGCGTTCCGCGAAGAACTGGTCTTCAACTGGGTGAAGGAATAGGCGCTTTGGCGCCCGTTCAGCCCTCCGATAAATTGCCCGCAAATTGCCCCGAATAGTCATCTTCACATCACATTGCGGGCTAAATCCCACGCAAAATTCTCACCAACACAGAGATGATTTGGTGGCGGTGAAGATGAACAGTGAAACAAGAACGACACTGACACTGCTCAGTGCAGGCCTTATTGCAGCAATGCTGGTACTCGGCGCAGATATGAGCTGGGCAGACGTCGCCAAGGTACTGTTCTGATCCTCCTCCGCACATACTTGCAACAAAGCAATCATGAGCCTACACCGGCTCATGCTTTTCCAAACCTCCCTTGTCACCGGTCGCTTAGAGCGGCGCTATAAAAGGTTTCTCGCCGACGTCACGCTCGACGATGGGCGCTTCATCACCGCATCGGTTCCCAACACTGGTTCCATGCTCGGATTGACTGCTCCCGGCTCCCGCGTCTGGTTGAGCGTCTCAGACGCCCCTCACCGCAAATATCCACATACGTTGCAGATCGTTGAAGCAGACAACACACTGGTCGGCGTCAATACGGGACTCCCAAACAAGATCGCGGAAGAAGCCATTCTTTGCGGCATGATTCCTGATCTAAAAAACTACGGGCTTCTCAAACGCGAACAGAAATATGGCAAAAACTCGCGGATCGACATTCTACTTGATGAAGGTGAGCAGCCCCGCGCCTATGTCGAAGTGAAAAATGTCCACTTCATCCGCACACCTTCCCTTGCCGAATTTCCCGATACTGTCACCGCGCGCGGTGCAAAACATCTTGATGAACTTGTTGATGTCGTATCCGCTGGATATCGGGGCGTGATGGTGTTTATTATCCAGCGAAGCGATTGCAACAGATTCAGCATCTCAGGCGATCTTGATCCGGCTTATGCCCGCGCATTTGAACGCGCACGAGCGGCCGGGGTTGAGGCTTGGGCCATTCGATGCCAAATAACAGAAAATGGCATCACCGCTGAAACTCTGGTGCCCATTGAATACTGAGCGCATCCCGAATTGTTTAAAACGGTTTCCGGGCAGCGCATGAGTAAGAATAAATGATTAGAGCGCCGGTCTGATAAAAACGGATTTTAAAGCGCTTGAGAAAGACGGATCGAAATGGTGACTTATATCGAAGCGACGAGCGCGCCGATGAAATATACTGGGCAGATCAGGCTCTATGGCCCGGATGCCTTTGAAGGTATGCGCAAGGTCTGTAACCTCACCGCTCGTTGCCTTGATGCATTGAATGACATTGTCAAGCCGGGCGTCACTACCAACGAAATCGACCGCTTCGTCTTTGAATTCGGCATGGATAATGGCGCCTTCCCGGCGACACTTAATTATCGCGGCTATACAAAATCGACCTGCACCTCAATCAATCACGTCGTTTGCCACGGCATTCCGGACGATAAGCCTCTCCGTGAAGGCGACATCGTCAACATCGACGTCACCTATCTGCTCGATGGCTGGCACGGCGATTCCAGCCGCATGTATTCGGTAGGTGAAATCAAGCGTGCGGCGGAGCGCCTGCTGGAAGTCACCTATGAGAGCCTGCTGCGCGGCATTGCTGCGGTAAAACCCGGTGCAAAAACCGGCGCAATTGGAGCAGCCATCCAGACCTATGCCGAAGGCGAGCGCTGCTCTGTAGTGCGCGATTTTTGCGGCCACGGCGTTGGTCAGCTTTTCCATGATGCACCGAACATTCTGCATTATGGCACTGTCAACGAAGGCGTCGAAATCAAGGAAGGCATGATCTTCACGATCGAGCCAATGATCAATCTGGGCAAGCCGGGCGTGAAAGTGCTGTCGGATGGTTGGACGGCAGTTACACGCGACCGTTCGCTGACGGCACAATACGAACACACTGTCGGCGTTACTAAAGATGGCTGTGAAATATTCACACTGTCACCAAAGAATGTTTTTGGCCCGCCATCCATGCGGTAAGCGTAAGTAAATATTGTCTGTCTGTTTCTGCGGGGGTTTAAACAGAATGGCACCGAAAGATAAAAAAACGGGGAGTTTAGACCTCCCCGGATTCAATGAAGGCAATCAGATCGGCCTGCGGCTCGAAAAACCGCACCATTTGGGCCACCGTGACAGGCTTCGCCAGCGTTTCAAGGCGGCATCAGATGCGCTCGCGGACTATGAATTGCTCGAACTTCTTCTGTTCCGCGTTATTCCGCGGGCCGACACCAAGCCGATCGCAAAGTCTTTGCTTACCCGTTTTGGCTCTCTCGCCGAAGTTCTTGGTGCACCCGAAAAACTTATTGCCGAAACGCCGGGCGTTGGCCCTTCCATAGCGCTTGAACTCAAAATAGTTGAGGCAATAGCCAAACGTTCCGCACGTAGCATGGTGATGGAGCGCGAAGTTTTAGGCTCATGGAGCCAAGTAATCGCATACTGCACGACCGCAATGGCCTATGAAACGCGAGAGCAGTTCCGCGTGCTTTTCCTCGACAAGAAAAATCGCCTCATCGCAGACGAAGTGCAGCAACAGGGAACGGTCGATCACACGCCAGTCTATCCGCGCGAGGTCGTACGACGAGCACTGGAGCTTTCTGCAACCGCGATAATCGTCGTTCACAATCATCCGTCTGGCGATCCGACACCATCGCGGGCTGACATCGACATGACGAAACTTCTGATCGATGCGGCCAAAGCTTTGAGTATCTCGATCCACGACCACATCATTATCGGCAAGCACGGTCATATCAGTATGCGAGGCCTGAAACTGATTTAGAGCGCATCCCTAAAAGTGCGGCGCGGTTTTCGGAAAAAGATGCCGTAGAAACAAATGAACAGTGCATTTCCAATAACTCAATCAAAACTGGAAATGCTCTATTCTCGGACCTGTGAATGGTTACCATTCATTAAGCATATGAACGGAAACGCGGGCTTACCTCTACAAATTAGCTCGAATTTTCTTAAATTTAGACACAATCACAAGCGACGAAGCGAATAGTTCAAGGGGCTTCAAATCCGCCCCTGTCATAAGAGTTAAAGTATATTTCTCGTCAGCGTTTTCGGCGGGAAAACTGGAGTAAAAAATGTTGAAGCGTTCTTACATCGCCGCGGCGTTCGGTGCCGCAATCGTTGCCTTTGCTGGCCCGTCCTTTGCTGCTGACATGATGGGCGGCGCGGATTACACCTACAACGAGCCGATTGCATCCGGTCCTCATGACTGGTCGGGCAACTACGTCGGCGCACAGATCGGCGCTTCGTCGTCCCGCGTTCCTGGCCCATTCACGAACCGTACTGGCTTCCTTGGTGGCGCGGTTGTCGGCAAAAATATGCAGAGCGGTAATGTTGTTTTCGGTGGTGAGCTCGAGGGTAACTTCGCAGAAGCTGAACATCGTATCGGCAATGGCGGCAGCCTCCAGCAGTCTTGGAATGCAAATGCCAAGGGCAAAGTCGGCTATGCTTTCGACAAAACATTGGTTTACGGCACTGCTGGCTATGGCGTAACGAAGTTCAAGGCCAAGGATGCAACCACGTCCGCTCCAGGCTGGGAAGGCGGAGCACTGATCGGCGCAGGCGTTGAACAGGCACTTTCTGGTCCAATTTCCATCAAGGCTGAATATGACTTCCAGCGCTTCAACGATGTGAAGTCGAAGGTAAATGGCGTTAGCCAGACGAACAATTTGAAGAATCATTCGATCAAGGCCGGTGTAAACTACCGCTTCTGATTCTTGACGAAGGACACTTCAGTCCATTTTCGCATAAGCTCATTCTGCTTTTGCACAAAAGGCTGCGCTTACCGGCGCAGCCTTTTCTTTTGCACAATTTCTCAGGCTGGAAAGGCTGCAGCGGCTATCGTGCCACCCCTCATGCCACTTGACTTCGCTAGCTCCCAACTTCTTATATATCAACGGTTCGAGTGGGGCGCTCATCACCAGTAATTCTCAAGTGAATTCCGGCAGCGTTGAATCCCTATTGGGAACCGGCTTTCAATTGGGTGGCGAGACATATCTTCGCCGTTCAGCTAGGAATGGAAAATGCAGCGCGTTTTTGACGGACATAATGATGTCCTTCTGCGTCTTTGGGAAAACCAGCGCAATGGTGGCGACCCAATCAAGGAATTCATCGACGGCACGTCGATTGGCCACATAGATCGCCCCCGCTCGCTGAAGGGCGGTCTGGCTGGCGGTATCTGCGCCATCTACATCCCATCTGGCCACCATATCAAACTGGGCAAGCCAGATCAGAACGGACATTACGAAACGCCGCTTTCGCCTCCACTGGAACGCGCTCCATCTCTTGACATCGCTCTTGAATTTGCTTCGCTGGCACTCCGCCTCGAAGAAGCTGGCGGCTGGAAACTTTGCCGCAACGGCAAAGAATTAGACGAGGCACTGACGAGCGACACATTCGCGGCAGTTCTTCATATGGAAGGCTGCGAAGCCATCGACGCCGATCTGGCAGCACTAGACGTCTTTTACGCCGCAGGACTGCGCTCGCTCGGCCCGGTCTGGAGCCGAAACAATATTTTCGCACATGGCGTACCCTTTGCGTTCCCTATGAGCCCTGACACAGGTCCAGGCCTGACAGAAGCCGGTGAACGTTTGGTCAAGGAATGCAATCGCAAAGGCATCCTCATCGACCTCGCGCACATCACCGAAAAAGGATTTTGGGATGTGGCAAAGCTTAGCGATCAGCCACTTATTGCCAGCCATTCCAATGCACATACTCTCACCCCTGTCGCACGCAATCTGACAGATCGTCAGCTTGATGCGATCCGTGACAGTAAAGGCCTTGCCGGTCTCAACTACGCAACCACCATGCTGCGCAGCGATGGCATCGAGAATGCAAATACACCGCTTTCAGATATGGTACGCCACGTAGATTACATGGTTGAGCGCATGGGCATCGATTGCGTGGCGCTCGGTTCTGACTACGACGGCGCAACCATTCCAAACGAAATCGGTGATGCAGCAGGTACGCAAAATCTCGTCACGGCGCTGCGGGAAGCAGGTTATAGTGAAGATGAACTCGCGAAGCTTTGCCGCGACAACTGGATAAGAGTGCTTAAACAGGCTTGGCACGAAGCAGCCTGATCGCTCGATAACAAAATCCCAAAACAAAATGACAGAAAGGGAACTAAAATGATGCATTTCGGACGTTTTCGTATTCTTGCAGCCGGTGCAGCTCTTGCTGCAGTTATGGCTGCAAATCCGGCATTGTCGGCAACGCCGGCCGATACACTCGTTCAGGCTTGGGCTATCGATGACACCATCACGCTCGATCCGGCCGAATCCTTCGAACTTTCGCCAGCAGAATTCATCGGCAACGCCTATGACATGCTGGTTCGTCTCGACATCAACGACACATCGAAAGTTGTGCCGGGCGTGGCAGAAAGCTGGACCATTTCTGATGACGGCCTCACCTACACGTTCAAGATGAAGCCGGGCATCAAGTTTGCTTCCGGCAACCCGCTGACTGCAAAGGACGTGGCTTACTCGTTCGAACGCGCTGTTCGTCTCGACAAGAGCCCGGCGTTCATTCTGACCCAGTTCGGTCTCAATGGTGAAAACGTCACGGAAAATGCCAAGGCGGTTGACGACACCACCTTCGTTCTGAAGGTCGACAAGGCTTATGCTCCAAGCTTCGTGCTGAACTGTCTCACCGCTACGATTGGCGCGGTTGTGGATCAGAAGCTGCTTGAAGAGCATTCTGTAAAGGTCACTCCGACTGACGATTATAAGTACGAAACCGACTATGCCGCAGCATGGCTCAAGACCGGCTATGCAGGTTCGGGTCCATTCAAGATCCGTGACTGGCGCGCCAATGAAGTTGTCGTTCTGGAACGCAACGACAATTACTATGGCGAAAAGCCGAAGCTCGCCCGCGTCTTCTATCGTCACGTCAAGGAAAGCGCCACGCAGCGTCTGATGCTTGAATCGGGTGACGTCGATGTCGCGCGCAATCTTGAGCCGGGCGATCTGGAAGCAGTTCAGAAAAACAAGGATCTGGCCGTCGCCAGTGCTCCAAAGGGTACCGTTTATTATATCTCGCTCAACCAGAAAAATCCGAACCTGGCTAAGCCAGAAGTTCGCGAAGCCTTCAAATATCTGGTTGATTACGATGCAATCGGCGCTACTCTCATCAAGGGCATCGGCGAAGTTCGCCAGACCTATCAGGCAAAGGGTGTTCTCGGCGCTCTTGACGCTGCCCCCTACAAGCTCGACGTTGAAAAGGCGAAGGAACTGCTCGAAAAAGCTGGTCTCAAGGACGGTCTTTCGATCACCTTCGACGTTCGCAACACACAGCCTGTGACCGGCATTGCCGAATCCTTCCAGCAGTCCGCCGCCAAGGCTGGCGTCAAGATCGAGATCATTCCGGGCGACGGTAAGCAGACGCTGACCAAGTATCGCGCGCGTAACCACGATCTTTACATCGGCCAGTGGGGCATGGACTATTGGGATCCAAACTCCAATGCTGAAGCCTTCACGTCCAACCCGGACAATGGCGACGATGCTTCCAACAAGACGCTCGCATGGCGTAATGCATGGGACATTCCTGCACTGACCGAGGAAACCAAGGCTGCACTTCTGGAACGCGACAACGACAAGCGCGCCGCAATCTATCAGAAGCTTCAGCAGGAAGCTCTTGATCAGAGCCCATTCGTAATGCTGTTCCAGCAGACCGAAGTTGCCGGCGTTCGTGGCGGTGTGAAGGGCTACAAGCTCGGCCCGACATTCGACTCGAACTTCCTCGCACCGATCAGCAAAGACTGATCTGAAGAACGGTCAGACAATTGAGCACGACAACAACTGTAACTAAAAAGAGGGGCGCCCGACGGCGCTCCTCTTCCATCGCTAAAGCGATTGCCAGCTTTCTGGTCATCGTTATTACCACTTATCTCGGCCTTCTGGCCGTCACGTTTTTCATCGGCCGCGTTGTGCCGATTGATCCGGTTCTCGCCATTGTCGGCGACCGCGCACCCGCACATGTGGTCGAGCGCGTGCGTCAGGAGATGGGCTTCAACCTCCCCTATTACCAGCAGTTCTACCTTTATGTGAAAGGTGTCTTGCAAGGCGATTTCGGCACATCGGTACTGACCACAAATCCGGTCATGACTGATATTCGCCGCGTATTCCCAGCAACGATGGAACTCGCAACCATTGGAACGATCATCGGCGCCCTGCTCGGAATTCCGCTCGGTGTTCTGGCGGCAGTCAAGCGCGGCAGCATCATTGACCAGATCGTACGCGTGATCGGCCTTGTCGGCTATTCTGTGCCAATCTTCTGGCTCGGTATGCTCGCACTTCTGATTTTCTATGCGCGCCTCGGCTGGACGTCTGGCCCCGGACGCATCGATATCACGTTCGAATACACCTTCACACCGATCACTGGCTTCTACCTTGTCGACGCCATCATCCAGCGCGATTGGGAAGCACTGCGCAACATCGTTTCGCATCTCATTCTGCCGTCGGCTCTGCTAGGCTATTTCAGCTTGGCCTATATCAGCCGCATGACGCGTTCTTTCATGCTCAACGAGCTTGAACAGGAATATATCGTAGCAGCGCGCGCGAAAGGCATTTCGGAAACCCGCATCATATGGGGCCATGCTCTTCGCAATGCCGCAGTGCCACTTGTGACGGTGATTGCGCTTTCCTATGCAGGCTTGCTCGAAGGTTCAGTTTTGACCGAGACAATCTTCTCGTGGCCGGGTCTTGGTCTTTACATCACCAACTCGCTGCAAAATGCTGACATGAATGCCGTCCTCGGTGGCACAATCATCATCGGGTCGGTCTTTATCGCGCTCAACCTGGTATCCGATCTGCTGTATCGGCTTCTCGATCCAAGGACGCGCGCACGATGAGCCAAATGACAGAAACATCCAATCTTTCGTGGCGCGACTGGCTGCTCTCCGAGCGTCCGCAATCGCGTATGCAGGCACGCCTCGGCCGTTCTTACATGGTCTGGCGCCGCTTTACGGCCAATAAGCTGGCCGTTCTCGGTCTGCTTATCATCATTGCATTGCTGCTCGTTGCAGCCTTCGCCAATTTACTGGCACCGCATTCGCCTTATAGTGGCGACTTGGCCAATGCTCGTCTGCTGCCTCCGGGCACACCGGGCTATCTGCTTGGAACCGATGATCAGGGACGTGATATTCTCTCACGCCTGATCTATGGCTCACGCCTGACACTTTACGTCGTCTTGCTGGTTGCCGTCATTGCTGCGCCTATCGGCCTTCTCGTCGGTACAGTTGCTGGTTACGCCGGTGGCTGGGTCGATGCTGTTCTCATGCGCATCACCGATATTTTCCTTGCTTTCCCGAAGCTCATTCTGGCACTCGCCTTTGTCGCAGCTTTGGGACCGGGCATTGAAAACGCCATCATCGCAATCGCGATCACCTCATGGCCGCCCTACGCGCGTATTGCGCGCGCTGAAACCCTTACGATTCGCAACTCGGATTATATTTCCGCCGTGCGTCTGATGGGCGCGTCACCTTTCCGCATCATCCTGCGCCATGTGATGCCGCTCTGCACATCTTCGCTGATTGTGCGCGTAACGCTTGATATGGCTGGCATCATTCTGACAGCAGCGGGCCTTGGCTTCCTTGGCCTTGGTGCTCAGCCACCATTGCCTGAGTGGGGCGCAATGATTGCGTCTGGCCGTCGCTTCATTCTCGACCAGTGGTGGGTAGCAGCCATGCCGGGTATTGCGATTCTCGTGGTCAGCCTTGGCTTCAACTTCCTTGGCGATGGCCTGCGTGATGCACTCGATCCGCGGGGTAACAACCAATGAAGCCACTTCTGACAGTTGAAGACCTCCGCGTCACTTTCCCTACCCGCACAGGCGCGATTGAAGCAGTACGTGGCGTAAGCTTTACGCTTGGTCGCGAGCGTCTCGGGATCGTTGGTGAATCCGGGTCCGGCAAATCGCAGACCGGACGCGCGATCATGGGGCTTACCCCACCGCACGCGAAGATCACCGCCAAGAAGCTTGAATTTGACGGAATCGATCTTCTCAATGCGTCACCTCGTGAACGTCGCGCCTTGCGCGGCGGCCGGGTTGCCATGGTGTTGCAGGACCCGAAATATTCGCTCAATCCTGTCATGACTATCGGCAAGCAAATCGCGGAAACGCTGAAAGCACATGGCAAGTTTTCGAGTTCGGAAATCCGCACTCGTTCAATTGCCATGCTGGAAGCCGTACAGATCAGAGATGCTGAACGCGTGATGAAACTCTATCCGCACGAAGTTTCGGGCGGCATGGGACAGCGCGTCATGATCGCTATGATGCTGGTCGCGGAACCGGAAATGCTGATCGCAGATGAGCCAACCTCTGCACTTGATGTGACAGTTCAGCTCGAAGTGCTTGGCATTCTCGACAAGCTCGTGGCAGAGCGCGGCATGGGCCTCATCTTCGTGAGCCACGATTTGCGTCTCGTATCGTCCTTCTGCGACCGCGTCATCGTCATGTATGCTGGTAAGATCGTTGAGGAACTTGCGGCAAGTGATCTTGCAAATGCGAAACACCCTTATACGCAAGGATTGCTGAACTGCATGCCCAAACTCGGAGCTGACCGCCATCCGCTACCTACCTTGCAGCGTGAGGAGGCATGGCGTCTATGAGCACCGCACCAGCTCTCAGCGTCGACAAGATCGACGTATTTTTCGACGAATTCCACGCGCTCAAATCGGTCAGCATCGATGTCGCACGCGGGGAATCTTATGGACTGGTGGGCGAGTCCGGCTCCGGTAAATCCACGCTTCTGCGTGCAGTAGCCGGGCTTGCACCTGTCGACGACGGTGAAATCCGTATTGACGGAAAGCCACTTAAGACACCGCGCGACAAAGCGTTCTACCGCAATGTTCAGATGGTGTTTCAGGACCCTTACGGCTCTCTGCATCCACGTCAGACGGTCGATCGCCTGCTGCTTGAACCGCTTGCAGTGCATGGCATAGGTGATACAGAAAAGCGCATCGTTCGCGCGCTTGATGAGGTGGGCCTGGGTTCAGGCTTCCGTTTCCGCTATCCGCACCAGCTATCGGGCGGTCAGCGTCAGCGTATCGCCATTGCACGCGCACTCATCATCGAGCCAAGTATTTTGCTTCTCGACGAACCTACATCTGCGCTCGATGCCTCCGTACAGGCTGAGGTACTCAACCTGCTTGAACAAGTGCGGCGCGACCGCAAGCTGACCTTCGTTATGGTCAGCCACGATCTCGCAGTCGTTACGCATATGTGTGATCGGTTGGCGGTGATGCGCAACGGTGAAGTTGTCGAGCAGCTTGAAGCCGGGGATCTTGTCAGAGGCAATATCAATGCTGACTATACAAAGAACCTGATGAGGGCCAGTGAAGGCTTCAGGCGCTAAAAACAAGGGGACCAAAAGGTCCCCTTTTTCAATAGCCATTCTGAAAAGCGTGAAACGCACGTCGGATAAAACCGGCTTACAGCGGTTCCAGTTAAGAATGAATCGTTGGAAACGCTGTAAATCAATGCACGGTTGGTACTTTAGTCGTCTGCACCGCGGCGTGCACTATCGCCATCCAGACCACGGCGCCAATAGGCAACGATCAGCTGCTTATCCTTTGGAATATTCCGCTCTTTACGCATATAGGTGCGGATGGACCTGAATGCGTTGAATTCGCATCCCGCCCACACATAGATGCTCTCTTCGCCTTCGGGCAGTTCAACTGCGCGTACGGCATCCTGCAGAAGCGTCGTGGTTCCAGCTTCAGCACCTTTGCGGTGTAGCCACTGCAGATCAACGTCAGCACGCGATTGAATGGCCTGTTCTTCCGCATCACTGTCGATTTCAATGCGTACGACAGCTTTGGCACCTTCTGGAAGACGCTCCAGAATCCGTCCGATTGCCGGCAGAGCCGTTTCATCACCCGCCAGCAGATACCAGTTCGCATCAGCGGCAGCATCACCACCCCCAGGCCCTGTCATGCCAACAATATCGCCCGGCTTGGCGCTTATAGCCCAACCGGAACCCGGCGCATCGCAATCGTCACCATGAACAACCATATCGATATCAACCCAGCCAGCTTGAGCATCAATCTGGCGGATCGTGTAAACACGGGTAGCGAGCTTGGCTTCGCCTTCCGGCCAGACGGGGCGACCGTCTTCACCGGACACAGGCCATTGCGGCGTAGCGAGACCTTTTGGTGGGAACAACAGACGGATATGCAGACCCGTATGGGCAAAGCGCGCAAGTTCGTTTCCCTTCAGGCGGACACGGCGCATGTGCGGCGTAACATTGCTGACAGCGACTACCTGCATTTCGCGGAAGTAAGGCAGTGGCAGACCTGCTGCACCGTCACCTTCCCAGATGATCCGAGGCTTTGGGCTGCCCTTTTCAAGAAATTCCATCACATGTTCAACGATGGAGTATTTCATATAGGCTAGGCTAGTTTCGTCGCGGCTTTTCACATCGACCGATACTGCGTCCTTGTCCCACTGAACATCAGCCTGTCCGAAGCTTAACACAAGTCGCGCACTGTTTTCCTGCCGCTCTACATCAGCATGTTCGACAAAATGATCAAGAACCTGATCAAGAATACGAGATGGATTATTGACGATGAAACGTGTGCTGGCGTTCAGGCTCAATTCGGACATGCCTGTTCTCCTCATCATGGAATGTGAGCCAGCCATACCCGAATTTAACATGAGGGTTCAAGTCATCATTTAACTTTAACGCCGCAATAAATCGTGACGGGCAGTGCCTGACGCCATGCATCAAAGGAACCAAGCGCCCCTGCTTGCGCAACCTGCAACCGGGTCAGTTCACCGCCATATCGCTGCTGCCAGTTGAAAAGCTGCATTTCGCTTTGCAATGTAACAGCATTGGCAACCAAGCGCCCGCCGGGCTTTAGGGCTTTCCAGCAAGCTTCGATCACGCCCGCATCTGTAACACCACCACCAATGAAAATCGCATCCGGTGCTTCGAGGCCACTCAACGCTTCAGGCGCTTCGCCTTTCACAAGCTGCAGACCGGGCACGCCCAGAGCACGCGCGTTGCGCTCAATGATCGCTTGCCGCGTTTCATCAGCTTCGATTGCGATAGCCCGACAAGAAGGATGAACACGCATCCATTCAATGCCAATCGAGCCACAACCAGCACCTACATCCCATAAAAGCTCATGCGGCAGCGGCTGCAACCGTGACAGTGTCACTGCACGTATATCGCGCTTTGTCAGCTGCCCGTCATTTTCAAAAGCATGATCTGGCAATCCGCTGACAGGCGAAAAAACAACCGCATCTGGCGCCGCGATGCATTCAATTGCCAAAACATTGAGATCGGCACAGTTTTCATGTGACCAGCCATCAGCACTGCCAATGATAGATTTTTCCTTTGTTCCGCCGAGATGCTCAAGCACTGTCAGACGGCTTTGGCCAAAGCCTTTGGCCTTTAGAAGTGCTGCAGCTTTCGCAGGCGTCGTACCATCATTACTCAATACGAGGATCTTCTCGCCCGGCAGGATATACGGTGCCAGCAGTTCAAACGGACGACCATGCACGCTGACTATGCGTACTTCTTGCAAAGGCCACGCCATACGGCTTGCCGCCAGCGACAATGACGATGGAAACGGGATGATCTGCATATCCTGTGTCGAGAAATGACGGCTCAGCGATGCGCCCATGCCAAAGAACATCGGATCACCGCTAGCCAGCACCACAACTTGCCTGCCGCGTTGGGCTTCAATCATTGGAAATGCATTATCGAACGGTGACGGCCATGAAATCTGCTCGGCTTCAACGTCAGGATTGAGCAAGGCCAGATGCCGCTTGCCGCCGAAAATCACATCAGCACGGTTGAGTACGTCGCGAGCGTTCTTTCCAAGACCCGCCAGCCCGTCCTCACCAATACCGATAACCGTCAGCCAGCAGCTCATAAGCATTGCTCCTTTTCTTTGTTCGTATGGCGGGGCAGTAGCAAGTGCAAGCGCGAAGGCGTATAAGGCCAATATGTTGAGCCAGCAAAATAGCCAGACCATTACTATCAGACCCGACCGGCGTAGCGCCTGTCCGGGACTTTCGCGCATGGTGATGAGCAAGGATGGCGCAATCGCCCGCATCAAGCTCCGGCTCGGAAGGCTCAGCGTGGCACAGGCTCATGCTATCGCAGATATCGCCGAACGATTTGAAACGGGCGCGATTGAATTGTCGATTCGCTCCAACATTCAGCTTCGCGGCATTCATCCCGACGTCTGGCCGAATGTAATTAGCGCACTTTATGAGGCCGGACTTGGTCCAGAAAACGCGGCGGCTGATGATGTTCGTAATGTCATGGTAAGCCCCACTGCTGGTATTGACCCCAACCAAATCAGTGATGTGACCGGGTTAGCGGCTAAGCTGCTTTCCGTTTTGCAGGACAACGAAACTTATCACGCGCTGTCGCCCAAATTCTCGCTCCAGATCGACGGTGGCGAAGGTTGCGCTATGGTTTCGCATCCAGGCGATATCTGGCTCTCAGCAATTGAAGGTGGCAAGGCCTATGCTTTTGGACTGGCTTCCTCGCCTGACAAACAGGCGCTTGGCACAATTTCAAACGACCACGCCCTGCCTTTTATCGAAGCTCTGCTACAGCATTTCCTTGGCGCGAGCCAAAAAGGCATTGCTCGCATGAAGCACCTCTTCGAGGTGATGCCAGTCGCAGAGTTTCTGCAAACACTTCCGTTCGCATTTGATGCATCAGCAAGCTGGCAGCGCAAAGCACCCACCGCTCACGCCCATCTTGGCTTAAATCGCCAGCTCGACGGCAACTTCTATGTCGGTGCCATGCCGCTGCTTGGTCGCCTGACACCGCAGCAACTGCGTGGACTTACAAAGCTTGCAAACGAAGAACTGCATCTCACCCCATGGCAAGGCATTCTGATCCCACATATTGTGGAAGCTGAAGGCAAGAGCATCATCAGCCACCTACATGCCCTTGGGTTCTCCTCCGATCCTACCTCACCTGCCGCCCGCCTTCGGGCCTGTTCCGGTTCCAAAGGCTGCGCCTCGGCTCTCGCAGATACACAGGCAGACAGTGAAAAGCTTGCGCGTAAGCTACGCAGCGACACCGCACAGATTCACATCACGGGCTGCGCCAAATCCTGCGCCGCACTTTCTCCCTTGCCACACACGCTTCTCGCCCGCTCCCCAATGCATTACGACCTATTTTTGCAAGACAAAGCTGGACCAGCACGCTTCGGACGGCTATTTGCGTCAAACATCACCATTGATGAGGCAGCAAAGCTGCTGAACAAATAGCAAAAGCGGACGCCATGACAGATTACATCCGCGACGGGCAGGCCATTTATGACCGCTCCTTCGCCATCATCCGCGCCGAAGCCGATCTGAGCCGCATACCTGCGGATCTCGAAAAGCTCGCCGTGCGCGTGGCTCACGCATCTGGCATGGTCGATATCGTTGAAGACATCGTCTTCTCAGATGGCGCAGGACAGGCCGGACGTGATGCTTTGCTCAAAGGAGCACCAATCCTCTGCGATGCGCGCATGGTTGCAGAAGGCATTACCCGTTCGCGACTGCCAGCCAATAATAATGTTATCTGCGCACTGAACGATCCATCGGTTCCGGATTTGGCGAAAAAGATCGGCAATACACGCTCTGCCGCAGCCCTCGACCTTTGGCTTCCACACCTTGAAGGCAGCATCGTTGCTATCGGCAACGCGCCAACCGCCCTCTTCCGCCTGTTTGAAATGCTTGACAATGGCGCGCCCAAACCTGCCCTTATCATTGGTATGCCGGTCGGCTTTGTGGGTGCTGCCGAATCCAAGGACGAGCTGGCTGAGAACAGCCGTGGTGTCCCTTTCGTCATTGTGCGCGGCCGTCGTGGCGGTAGCGCTATGACCGCAGCTGCCGTTAATGCACTTGCTTCGGAGCGCGAATAATGGCCCTCAAAGGCAAGCTCTATGGTCTGGGTGTAGGCCCCGGCGATCCCGAACTCATCACACTCAAAGCGCTTCGACTGCTCAAATCCGCTCCTGTGGTCGCCTACCACGCAGCCAAGGGCAAAAAGGGCAACGCACTGACGATCGTCGAAACCTATCTGTCTTCAGAACAGACTTTGGTTCCGCTCATCTATCCGGTAACAACGGAAAAACTGCCCGATCACATGGATTATGAGCAGATCGTCAGCGATTTCTATGCCGAGATCACTACAACGATTGCCAGCTATCTCGATGCGGGCCGCGACGTGGCCGTGATCGCGGAAGGTGATCCGTTCTTCTATGGCTCGTTCATGTATATCCACGACCGACTGGCCGAAAAATATGAAACGGAAGTCGTGCCTGGCGTTTGTTCTGTTCTGGGCGCTGCTGCCGTGCTTGGCGCACCGTTGGTCTATCGCAACCAGACCCTGTCGATCCTTTCGGGCGTCACGAGCGCAGAAGAACTCAAAACACGTCTCGCTGGCACTGAGGCCGCAGCCATCATGAAACTCGGCAAAAATCTCGACAAGGTGCGTGATGTGCTGAACGAGCTTGGGCTGATGGATCGTGCCCTCTATATCGAGCGTGCAACCATGCAAAACCAGCGTATTGCACCATTGACCGAGGTAAGTGGTAGCGATTGCCCTTATTTCTCGATCATTCTCGTTCCGGGCAGCAAATGGAACGGCGCATGAAGCCTGCTATTCTGATCTTGAGCGAAGCTGCAATTTCCACGGCGCGGAACGTGCAATCAGCACTTGGAAATGCGGAAGTGCTGGGACTGGAAAACCGAGTTCAAAGCGCCGACAAAAGCTTTGCTCATTTTGGCGATGGAATCCGCGCACTTTATGAAGAAGGCCGACCTGTGATCGCCTTGTGCGCTTCAGGCATCATCATCCGCGCCCTTGCACCCCTTCTGCAAAACAAGCGCATCGAACCGCCAGTTCTATCCGTTGCAGAAGATGGCAGCGCCGTCGTGCCATTGCTTGGCGGTCTGTCGGGTGTCAACGACCTGGCGCGGACAATAGCTCATGCATTGGAAGTCGCGCCCGCGATCACCACGACTGGCGAGTTGCGCTTTGGCATCAACCTGCTTCATCCTCCGGCAGAACTGAAACTCGCCAATCAGGACGACGCCAAGACTTTCATGTCCGACCTGCTGGCAGGTCAATCATTACTAATCAATGGTAATTCTCGTTGGCTCACGGCATCAAAGCTGCCGCTTGCCGACGATGGGAAGCTCACAATCAGCATCACGCCCGAAACCCGCACGCCACAGGCAAATGAGCTGATCTATCATCCGCGAACAATTGCCATCGCTATCGAAAAGCCGACTGAAGAACTGACAAGCCTCATCGGGAAAGCCTTTGACGATGCGGGCCTGTCTATAGACTCACTTGCTTTGCTTCTGGCTCACGAGAAAGATTGCGCATCACCGCACATTCATCAGGCATCAAAAGCACTGAAAGCGCCATTGCGCTTTGTTGCAGGTGATGCCGATCTTTCAGCCGCCTCGGTCGAAAACCCTGTTCGACACATAGCGACTGAAAACCTAAAGCTGGCTGTTGCATCAGCACCTGCCGATGTTCTTTTTATCGGTCGCAAGCGGGGCAAGCTCACGGTTATTGGACTTGGCCCCGGTACCCGTGATCTAATGACCCCAGCAGTGCAGCGTGATCTTGAACAGGCCGAAGACGTACTCGGCTATGAAACCTATGTTCGCATGGCAGGACCCTTCCGCGACGATCAGATCATTCACATGACCGACAATCGCGAAGAAATGCAGCGCGCACGCCATGCATTTGAACTTGCAGCTTCAGGCCGCGACGTCGTGATGGTGTCGTCCGGCGATCCGGGCGTATTTGCAATGGCTGCAGCGGTTGTTGAGGCACTGCATGAATCATCTGATGTGGCGTGGCACGGCGTTGAATTGGTTATCCAGCCCGGTATTTCGGCGGCGATGGCAGCGGCGTCCCGCATCGGTGCACCGCTTGGGCACGATTTCTGCATCATCTCGCTTTCGGACAATCTCAAGCCCTGGGATGTGATCGAGAAGCGTCTCGCACTGGCAGCTCAAGCCGATCTCGCCATGGCTTTCTATAATCCGATTTCCAAAGCCCGCCCGCATCAGCTTGGTCGAGCGCTGGAAATCCTCCGGCAGTATCGCGATGCTGAAACGCCAGTCGTGCTTGGTCGCGACATTGGCAGGCCTGCGGAAACAACTCGCGTTGTTTCGCTCGGGCAACTCAGACCTGACGATGTCGACATGCGAACTGTGGTGATTGTCGGCTCATCGCACACTGCCCGCTTTCCACGCGCGGGAGGCGGAGAGTGGGTTTACACGCCGCGCTGGTATGGCGAAAAGACCAAATAAATGAAAAACAAAAAGGCAGGGAAATCCCTGCCTTTTTAGTAAGCTATGAAGTTTTATTGAATCACTTCTTCTTCGACTTTTTCGGTGCTGGTGCAGCCGATGCAGCCTGAGCAGCAGCAGCTTCCGCTGCAATCTGATCTGCGCTCTTTGGCGACGTATCGACAACCGAACGAACCGAGCCATTTGCAGAAACCTGACAAACTGCAGTGCGCAGGTCGACCTTCAGGTCAACATCCGTACCACCACCGGCGCCCGGACGCGAATTAACTGCGCTGATCACGCGTTCAGGCAAGAAATACTTATTGGCAGCAGCAGTGATGCAAGGCTGTGCCAAAGATGAATCGACCGTCGACGTTGGAATGAAACGTGGCAGCGAAACAGTCGAAGCTGTTACTGGCGCTTCAGACTTGCCTGGAACCGTCGCATTCTGCGTAGTTGTTGTACAAGCGGCAGCCAAAGGAGCCAGCATGGCAATAACAAACAAACGGGCTCCGTTGCGGGTGCGTCCGTACATGATCAACCTCTTACGATCTGCTGATTAGGTAAAATTTTAACTGAGATAACTATTCGCTTTTGACAGATTGTCGAGTGGCAGGAAGGCCACAATGCCGGTTTTTCGTTGAGCATCCCCAACGACGTCATCATTGTTTCGTGAATATCCAGTTCAACATCTCGCGCCAGTCGCTCATTCTGATCGGCGTTCCATGATTGCCGCTTTCAAAACGACGGAACTGAACGGGATAACCGGGCGAGCGCTTGCGGATTTCTCGATAGAAGCCTTCCTGCTTATCGATTGCGAAAACCGGATCGCGACTGCCATGGCCGAAAAACACCGGCACACGCTTTTTGAAAGCCGGCGATTTGAAAAAGCCCTCATCCCACAGTGAACCTAAAAGTATCAGGCCGGAGAGCTGATTGCCCGCATTATCATTCGATGCGATACGCCAGCAAAGCGCCCCACCCTGCGACCCACAAGCCAGTATAAGTGGTGCAGATGGTGAAGTCGCTTTCGCCGCTTCGATGAGCCCTGCAACTTGCGCTTCGCCCGTTGCCGCAAAATCCTTGAAGTCCGGCGTCAGATAAAGTCCGCCATTGGTCGCCGCAAGGTTCTTCAAGCGGTTGAAATTGCCGCCAAATGTAAAATCATTCATGCCTTGCAGACGATTACCGCCGCGCCCGTGCAGATAAATGACGATAAACGACGCACCGCTCTGCTTTCCAGCAGCCATGGCCTTTACCGGCCCTGCCGCCGTCTGGAAGACGACATCTTTCTGATATGCACGCGCTTTTAGCGAAACATAAGCGTCTTTAACGCGCTTTTCAGGCACGGAATCGCGACCATTGATATCGCGCATTTCGTTGTAATCGATGACTTTATAGTCGCCATTATCGGCGCTGCTTAGCACGCCCGGATAGGCGAAATAGTCATCCTTGAACGGGGGGAGCGATCCTTGGGCAAAAGCGGATGTTGCAGTCAACAGCAACAAACCCACCAATAATCCAGCCCGCTTGTTCATTCTCCCTCCCTCAAACAATTTCAGAGTTCCAGCGTATGATAGCGGCGATTGAGATAAATCAGCGCTTCTTCGTCTGCATTCGAACGCAAGCCAACGACCTCGCCAAACAGTACATGATGCGTGGAATGCTCCTGCACACTTGTCACACGACAATCAAAAGCTGCCAGCGCGCCTTTGAGTACAGGTGCACCCGTATCGATTATGTCCCATTGTGCCAGCTCGAAACGCTCGTCTTGCGTAAGCCCTATGCGCCCTGAAAACGCATCGGCAAGCTGCTGATGTGAGCCTGCCAGCGTATTAACCGCAAACACGCCGTTCTTGATGAAAAGCAGATTCTCTTCGTGCATTTTCTGCAGGCATATCAGCAGAGTTGGCGGGTTATCCGAAACTGAACAGGCCGCAGTTAAAGTAAGTCCGCGCCTTCCGGCAGCACCTGCGGTGGTAACAACCTGCACCGCACCTGCATAATGACTCATCGCATCGCGGTAAGTCTTCGGCTCGAGCGATACAGTATTTGAGGTAGTGTTTTTATCCGTTTGCACGTCAGCAAGCATCCGTATTGTCTGACAGGCTTCCTGAAATCAATATCTGATTGCCTGTATACATATACGGGCATTGCACAAAGGCGAGGAAACCGCTACCCACTTTTCGTTCAATTAGCCATGAAATGTTTGAAGAAGATAAATCGCGTGATCAAGCCAGAGCAATTACCGGATAGACATGAAGCGGTTTTCCGCCCGGAATTGCGCGTTCTCAACCGGACGAAACTCTTCGCCCTCGCGCTATCGGCTTTCACAATGCTTTGCCTTCCAGCATCAGCGCAGGAAAATGCGACTGAAATTCGCATTGGAATGGCAGTGCCTTTGAGTGGCGGCTTTGCCCCGCTTGGAAACCAGCTGATCGAAGGCGCCCGCGTGGCGGCCAGTGCGAAAAACGCGCAGCTCGTCGTTGCAGATGATCGCTGTGATGCAGAAGGTGGCAAAGCCGCCGCAGAAACCTTCATCAAAGAAAACGTCCAGATCGTAACCGGGTTTCTCTGTTCGGAAGCGCTGGAAGCAGCACTTCCCGTTTTGGGCCAGCGCAATATCCCTGTTATCGCCTCAGGCGTCAGCGAACAAACCCTTACAGAAAAGCGTGCAGCAACGCCTTTTCCGGTTTACCGCATTACGACGGGGCTGGACAAGGAAACGCGTGCTACGGGTAGCTTTCTGGCAAGCCTATGGCGCTCCCAGCCCTTCGCGGTCATAGACGATGGTACGATTGAAGGTCGCGAACGTGCTGGACAGGTTTTGGCTCACCTGAAGGACCAGCAGCTTCAGCCAGTTTTCACGGATACATATCGCCCCGGCCTCGAAAACCAAAACGCGCTTGTTGCGCGCCTGCGTCGTGCAGGAGCAACGCATGTTTATGTCGGTGGGGAACGCGACGACATTGCAGCTATTGGCACAAGTGCCGTGGCACTTAAATATCCACTGGTGATCGCGGGCGGCAGCGTCCTCAATGCAGCGCCGGGCGCTCAACCACTGAGCACTGAAACCCTGATGATTGCACCTCTGAAGCCGCAGGATCTTTCGACGGCAAAAACGGCAGTCGAGGCCATCAGTCAGGCAGGCAAACTGCCGGAAGCTTATTCCGTCACCGGTTTTGCTAGCATTGAACTCGCGACTTCCGCGATCAGCAAAGCTGCGGAACAAAAGCAGCCGCTTATTGATATCTTGCGCGACAGCTCATTTGAAACCGCACTTGGCACAATCAAATTCGATGGTAACGGTATGCGCAGCGATAATCCAAATCGCCTGCAGCGCTATGATGGAACGCATTTTATAACAGCTGACTGATAAGCCCGATCAGGCTTGCAGCGATAATAATCCCGGTCATAACGCTCATACTCGACCAGAAAAGCGAAAGCGCAGCATCGATATCGTCTGCATCAGCTTCCCGCTTACCCTCACCATAAAACAGTGGTGCTTCGACCTTTTCCGATCCATATTGGCGCGGTCCGGCAAGTGCCAGCTCAAGCGCACCTGCAAAGGCCGATTCCGGCCATCCAGCATTGGGCGAACGGTGCAGCCGCGCATCGCGCCACATGACGGATAGTGTTCTTTTCCCGGCTTTTTTATCAACCGTAAACGCAGCAGCTATTGCAGTCAGCAAACCAGTCAATCGTGCTGGAATATAGTTTGCAACATCATCAAGACGGGCAGCGAAGCGCCCGAAATGACGATAGCGGTCATTGAGATGCCCGATCATCGAGTCTGCCGTGTTGATGAGTTTATACGCAAACAGCCCCGGCAATCCGCCGACGAGAAACCAGAAAGCAGGAGCAACAATGCCATCCGACGCATTCTCGGAAAGGCTTTCGATCGCTGCGCGACTGATACCGCCTTCATCGAGCTGATCCGGGTTACGTCCGACAATCATCGAAACCGCTTTGCGACCACCTTCAATACCGTCTTCACGCAACCCAGAGGCCACCGCCCGCACATGATCGGCAAGACTTTTCTGAGCCAGAAACACTGCGACGATGGTGATTTCAACCAGCGCGCCCGCTGTCCCCAGATAAGGCAGCAAATAGTCTAGCACCAACCCCACCACAACACATGAAATTACCAGTCCGATTATCAGCCACATGCCATTGCTGCGCAGTGCATTGACGGAAAGACTGTGATCGTTGAGACGTTTTTCACCCCAGCTGATTGCCTTGCCAAACAGAACCACCGGATGCGGAACTTTCTGCCAGAGCTGTGGCGGATCACCCACCACCCGGTCCAGAACAAGCGCTAAAGCAAGAATAATCAGCTTTATTTCCATGGACTTGATGCGCTTTCCTGAATCACTTTTTCAAGCGGAGAATATCCCGCAATGCCTGTTCAAATCTCATAAGGCCCGCCTGATCAGGCGCGAGTCCGATGCGCAGCCAGCTTGGTGCATAGGCAAACTTTCGGACAAGAATATGCTGCTCACAAAGTGCATCGTAAATTGCATGAGCATTTTCATGTTCAACGAGCGAAAACAACGCTGTGCCACCTACTTCCAAGAGCTGACAATGTGCGAGCGTCGCGGCAAGTTCAGCCCGTCTTGTATCAATGCGTCCGTGAAAGGCCTCAAGCTCAACACCACTTTCGAAAGCATGGAGTGCAATCGCAAGTGTTGGTCCCGCCACAGCCCATGGACCGAGCCTGTCTGCAACGCGCTTCACAAGCTCATCATTTGCAAGCAGGAACCCAAGCCGGACGCCTGCAAGGCCAAAGAACTTGCCGAAGGATTTCAACACGACCAGCGGCGCATTCGCAGCATGTCTTGCAATGCTCACCTCCGGATGCGGATCGGCAAAAGCCTCATCCACAACCAGAAAACCACCCCGCTCGCCCAACTTTCGCGCAAGCCCCAGCAAATCAGGCCGCGCAATAGTCCGGCCATCCGGGTTGTTCGGATTGACGATTGTGACCACCAGCGCATTCTCTGGGATGTCGTCGAGCGTCGCACATTCGATCACATTCCAGTTTGCCGCTTCAAAAGCTGCCGCATGTTCCTGATAGGTCGGGCCCAAAATGGCGACCGTCGCAGGTTCAAGCAATGTCGGAATAAGCTGAATAAGCGCCTGCGTTCCCGAGCTGGCAACGATTGGCGCATTCTGACCCGCTTCGTAATAGGAACGCGCCGCAGTCAGAACCCGCAACAATAGCCCCTCATCCGGCAAACGGTTCCACAAGGGCGCAGCCAGTTCCGGCAGAGGAAAATGTTCGGGATTGATACCCGTTGAAAGATCAAGCCAGTCTTCGGCCTTGCCACCAAAGCGCGCAATAGCCTTATCCAGCGCTCCGCCATGCTCAATAGTCATGTTCAGGCATTCTCTCCGGAAAAATCAATCACATGCATGAAGGAGCCAGCAACTGAACCAACGCGAAGTCCCGCCTCTCCCAACTCTTCACCCAACGCATCGCGGACGCGGAACAGCCGTTCGGCCTTACCTTCAAGCACAATACTGGCATAGTGAAACTCATGAGCCGAAAGCGGCAATGGCCATGGCGAACCCGACAAAGGTTCCAGTTTGCGATAACCAAGGTGCATTTTGCGTTTGGCAAAGCTTGTTTCAAGCGGAAGCAGCCCAAGCATAGCGTGCTTAACCGATGACGAATCTTCCAGCGTCTCACCCAGCACCATATAGCCGCCACACTCGCCGTAAATGCGCGCACCACGATCCGCAGCGCGCCTCATGCCCTGCAGGAAACACTTCGCTTGGCTTAATTTTCCGGCATGAAGCTCAGGATAGCCTCCCGGCAGATAAATGGCGTCAGCGCTTTCATCGGGCGTTTCATTAGCGAGCGGTGAAAAGAATGAAAGCTCCGCACCACGCCTGCGCCAGCCTGCAAGCAGATGCGCATAGGCAAAGGCAAAGGCGTCGTCTCGCGCGACTGCAATGCGGTTTCCAAGCGGCGTGAGGCGAGGAACATTCGCCATAGCCTCATGATGCTTTGGCCGCGACCAGATATGCTCTAATGCGCTTAAATCAATATGCGCATCAACCACATCCGCAGCGTGCTCTAGGAAACGCTCCAGATCGGCATGTTCACCGGCCTGAACGAGACCCAAATGCCTTGAAGGCAGAACCAGCGCTTCATCTCGCGGAATTAGGCCCAGAACGGCAATACCGAGCGGTTTGATCGCTTCGCGCAGCATGGTCTCATGTCTGCCGCTGCCAACCCGGTTGAGGATGACCCCGGCAATCAGCACATCTTTGCGAAACTGGCTGAAACCCGAAATGAGTGCAGCAATGGAATGGGATTGGCGGGCGCAATCGACCACCAGAACCACTGGCAGATCAAGAGTTCGCGCCAAATCTGCTGACGAACCCTTTCCATCGAGCGCTCCGTCGAAAAGCCCCATCATGCCTTCGACAACCAGCAGCTTGTTGCCCTCAGTCATGCGGGATGAAATGGCACTGATAAGCTCTGGCCGCATGGCCCATGGATCAAGATTGAAGCAATCCACACCGCTCGCAGACTTATGGTAGGCAGGATCAATGTAATCAGGGCCAGCTTTCGCGGGTGCAAGCGCCTCGCCGCGCCGCTTTAGAGCGCGCAGCAGCCCAAGCGTCAAAGTGGTTTTGCCTGAACCGGAAGCCGGCGCTGCAATCATGAAACCCTTCATGCGCTCTTCTCTCTGCTAAGATGAAGCGGATCGCTTGTCAGTTTTCGACCCTGAGATGCACCGGCCCAGTCAAGCCCAGCACGTAGCTTCACTACCTCTCCCACAACCACGATTGCCGGTGGCTTGAGACCCGATGCTTCTACATCTACAACCGCGCGTGACAATGTTGTCTCCAGAACCACCTGTTCAGGCAAGCTGGCATTGCAGACAAATGCGACCGGCTCATCTGGCGAGCGTCCTGCTGTCATCAGACGCTCTGTGATGAGGTCGATATGCTTCATCGCCATATACATCACAATAACCGGAGAAGACTGAGCAATGCCCTCCCAATTAATACGATCTGGCATCAGCCCTGTTGCATCGTGGCCCGTGAGGAATGTAACTGATTGGTTGATATCGCGATGCGTGGCCGCAATTCCTGCATAGGCAAGACCGCCGATACCCGCTGTAATGCCTGGCACAATGCGAAACGGCACGCCATGTTCAACAAGCGTCAGCGCTTCCTCGGCTCCGCGCCCAAAGACGAATGGATCACCACCTTTCAGGCGCAGAACCTTCTTGCCTTCCTGAGCTAGCTCAACCAGTCGCAGCGAAATATCGCGCTGCTTTGGTGAAGGCTTGCCACCTCGTTTGCCTGCGTATTCAACAATTGCGTCATCGCGCTTGAGTGAAAGACAGGCTTCATCAACCAGCGCATCATAGACAATAACATCCGCGTCTCGCAGCGCGTTCACCGCGTGCAATGTGAGAAGGCCCGGATCACCCGGACCGGCACCAACAAGCCAGACATGCCCGGGCTGTATCGCCGGCAAGCTGACTTTGCTCTTCGCAACAATACATTCCGGCGCATGTTCAGGCTTATTCATCGTCATCAACCATAATTCTATCTAGTGGATTTTTCGAATTTAACGTTTGTTACGACGCCTATTTCAGCAGAAATACAAACGTAAAATTCAATCCACTAGCGGCACAGCTATCAGATACATTATAAGGCGTCCATGAACGATGAAACCGCCCCTACTAATAAACTACCAGAAAAAGCCGAACTGCGTCGCGGCTGGACGACGGGCGCCTGTGCCACAGCTGCCACCAAGGCAGCGCTGACTGCGCTCATCACCGGTGAATTCCCCGATCCTGTCGGCATCATCCTACCCAAAGGCGAAGTTCCCTATTTCCAGCTTGAATATGAAGGGCTGGGTGAAGGCTATGCCATGGCGGGTATCGTCAAGGATGCGGGTGACGATCCAGATGTCACGCACGGCGCAACAATCATTTCAACCGTTTTCCCTGCCCCTCCCGGCACAGGCATTGTGTTTCAGGCTGGTGAAGGCGTAGGCACCGTAACCCGATCCGGCTTGCAAATTCAGCCGGGCGAAGCGGCAATCAATCCAACTCCGCGCCGCATGATGACAGAGATCTGCGAACAGATATGTGCGGAATATGGTCTGCCTGCTGATCTGGTGATTACGATTTCCGTTCCGGGCGGCGAAGAAATTGCGCAGAAAACGTGGAACCCGCGCCTTGGTATCGTTGGCGGTATTTCCATCTTGGGTACGACAGGCGTTGTGCATCCATTTTCGTGTTCAGCATGGATCCATTCTATCCATCGCGGCATAGATGTAGCGCGTGCTGAAAAGCAAAAACATGTACTCGCTGCGACCGGCTCAACCTCTGAAGACGCAGCACAAGCACTTTATGATCTGCCGGATTTTGCAATTCTCGACATGGGTGATTTTGCCGGTGGCGTACTCAAATATCTGCGAGCGCATCCCATCGATAAACTTACCCTTGCAGGCGGATTCGCCAAGCTGACAAAACTTGCTCAGGGTGAACTTGATCTTCATTCCGCGCGCTCACAGGTCGATAAAAGCTTCCTCTGGACTATTGCTGAAAAGGCTGGCGCGCCAAGCGACATGAAGGACCGGATTCTTTTTGCGAACACTGCACTGGAAGTGCTTGAAATGACTCAAAGCGTTGACATCGACATGGCTACACCGATCGCTGAAAAAGCTAAGCAGGTGGCGCTCGAAACCCTGCGCGGCGCACCTGTTGAGGTCGAAATCATTGTGACGGATCGCAAAGGCAATATCCTTGCCTGCCTCTAAAATACTCATTCTTGGCGGCACTGCTGAAGCATCAAAGCTTGCTTCCTTACTGGAGGCCCTCCCCGTCGAAGCTATCACCTCGCTTGCAGGCCGAACGGCCAACCCTGCTCCAGTCAGCGGCAAGCTGCGGATTGGCGGATTTGGAGGCGCAGAAGGTCTGGCCAATTTTCTGGCAATCGAGAAAATCGATCTTCTGATCGATGCGACGCATCCCTATGCAACGCGCATTTCACACAATGCTGTCGTGGCATCCGATATGGCAAATATTCCGCTACTGCGGCTTGAACGTCCAGCATGGGAAAAGGCAAGCGGCGATAGCTGGATTGAGGTCGAGAACGAAGCGCAGGCTGCAACCTTGATCCCCGCTGGTGAGCGTGTTCTGCTCGCACTGGGCCGCCAACATATCAAACCCTTTGCAGATCGTGGCGATGTCCACTTCATCATAAGGATGATCGACCCGCCGGAAGTAACACTTCCACGCGATTGTGAAATCGTTCTGGCAAAACCCGGAAACTATGAATCTGAGAAGCAATTCCTGAGCGGGCGAAAGATCGGCCTGATTGTCAACCGCAATTCTGGTGGCAACATATCCTATGCGAAAATCGAGGCAGCGCGCGATCTCGCCTTACCTATACTGATGATCGCACGCCCACCCGTTGAAGCCAAAACTGTTGTCGCCACTGCGGATAAAGCAATTGAATTTGCGCGTTCAGCTTTAAGGTTTTGAGCGCGCAACATGGCTATGCGCTTCATGATAAAGCGCTGAATCCCGGAAGTTCTTCGGGTCAAGACTACGTCCAATGAACACCATCGCCGTTCTTTTGACGCCAGAAAGCTCCACTTTCTCGGTAATATCAGACAGTTTTCCGCGCAATATCTGCTCGTCTGGCCACCCAATTCGGTATGCAACGACCACCGGACAATCAGAACCGTATAGTGGCGTCAGCTCGGTTTCGATCTTCGCAAGGTTCCGGATCGACAGGTGAATGACCAATGTCGCGCCAGATTTACCCAGTGTGGCGAGATCCTCACCTTCCGGCATAGCAGATGATTTTACCGAAGTCCGCGTCAGAATAATGCTCTGGTTAACTTCCGGAATTGTCAGTTCCTGTTTCATTGCAGCTGCAGCCGCTACAAAAGCCGGGACACCCGGCGTCACGTCATAAGGGATGCCGAGCGCATCAAGCCTGCGCATCTGCTCGGCCATCGCGCCATAAATCGACGGATCGCCTGAATGCACGCGTGCAACATCATGACCTTCGGCATGCGCCGCCTCAATCGCCGCAATGATTTCGTATAGGGTCAGAGAGGAACTATCAATCAGCAGCGCATTTTTGGGTGCAGATGCAACAACTTCTTTTGGCACCAGCGATCCTGCATAAATGCAGACCTGACAGCTTTCGATCAGTCGCAAACCACGCACGGTGATGAGGTCGGCGGCACCGGGACCGGCTCCAATGAAATGAACTGTCACGTTTTCTTCCTCTGTTCAGGCGTTTCGAATGCCTTTCAGGTGGCAGAAGAGTCAATCTTTTTCAGGCAAAAGTCCTTGAATATCATTGAAGATCGACTGCCACTCTTCCGGTGTCAGCTCGAAGAAGTTGAAGCTTCTGAGCAGAAATGCACCCTCATTGGCAATGAAAGCAAGTCGCGCGCGCCTGCCTGCAGGTGTCGAAACATCAAGTCCATCCCACTGCTTGCGATACCAGGTCCGCGTTTCATCGAGATAATGGGAGTTGGGAATAAGGCTCGCCATCATGGCGGCAAATCGTGAATCGTCCTCAGCATCGCTTTCGCGCGTCACCGCGATATGGGCAGCAATATGTGAAATCGCATCTTGTCTGTGCTGTTTGCGCGCTGTCACCAAATCGTCGAACCGGTCGCCCCACCGCTCGATCATAGCTTTCATCAGCCCGTCTTTGTTACCAAAGCAATATTGGACGCCGCCCTTGGTAACACCGGAGGCCTGTGCCACCGCATCCATGGTCAGCGCAACGATACCACCTTCGGCAACCAGCTTCTCGGCCATATCCAGGACGTGGTCACGGTCGATTGAGCGCGGACGGCCGGTTTTCTGCAATTTCTTACTTTCCATACGGACGGATTTATATTATGTCAGCCACCCTGACAAGTTTGAATACGCTCGTATTGAAAAGGTATAATCCGATGTTGCCGCAAAATCGCTGGCTCGTTCTCGCAATTGTTTCCAGCGCGTTGTTCCTGATCGTTGTGGATATGACAGTGCTTTACACAGCGCTGCCACGCCTCACCCATGATCTGGCGGCAAGTGCTTCCGAAAAGCTCTGGATCATGAATATCTACCCGCTGGTGGTGGCAGGCCTGCTGCCGGGCCTCGGCACGCTGGGTGACAAGCTCGGCCACAAGCACATGTTCATGAATGGCCTGGTGGTGTTTGGCCTTGCTTCGCTTTGCGCAGCCTATTCGCCAAACCCGGAAGTGCTGATCGCAGCCCGCGCATTTCTCGCTTGTGGCGCGGCGATGATGATGCCTGCTACGCTTTCCATCATTCGACTGACCTTCACCGATGAAAAAGAACGCTCGCTTGCCATTGGCATCTGGGCGGCGATTGCTTCGGGTGGCGCTGCCATCGGCCCTGTCGCGGGCGGTGTACTGCTCGAATATTTCTGGTGGGGCTCAGTGTTCCTGATTAACGTGCCTGTTGTACTGGTGGCCCTGGCACTTTCAGCCTTCAACCTTGAAAATCGTCCCCTTGGCTCCAAGCGCAAATGGGATCTCGTCGGCTCGATCCAGATTATGATCGGCCTGATCGCATTGACCTATGCCGTCAAGGAACTTGCCAAGCGCGATGCATCGATGACTGTCTTTGCGAGCGCTTTGATTCTCGGCCTCATCGCAACGACCATTTTCGTGCGCCGTCAGTTTTCAAGCAAGGAGCCGCTCATCGACTTCTCGCTTTTTAACAACAGGCTGTTCTCAACAGGTGTGTTTGCGGCTCTCGTTGCATCAGGTTCGATGACTGGTATGGAACTGGTGTTCAGCCAGCGCATGCAGCTGATCGAAGGCATGACGCCTTTGCAGGCTGGCCTGATGATCTTGCCTATTCCGCTTGCGGCCTTTGTAGCTGGACCGCTGGCTGGCATGATGTTGCCGCGCCTTGGCGCAGGCAAGGTGCTTTGGGCGTCGCTCGGCATCACCGCTCTCGGTGTGGTGATCTATATCCTGACCTATAAGCTCTCGACGCATTTCTATCTGGCAGGGCTTGCTGTCCTCGGTTTTGGTGTTGGCTGTGCAATGACCGGCGCATCCTCGTCAATCATGGGTAATGCACCGGCCGAAAAGGCTGGCATGGCGGCATCTGTCGAGGAAGTTTCGTTTGAACTTGGCAATGCGCTGGGTGTGACGATCTTCGGCAGTATCCTGTCGGCATTCTATACCGCCAGCCTTATCCTGCCTGCAGGCTCAAGCATTCCATCTGTTGTCCGCGACAGCCTGGATGAAGCGCTTCTCGCTGCACAATCGATGCCGGAAGCGGATGCCTATACTCTGACTACCCTCGCATCGCAGGCATTCGAAAATGCCTATGTGGCTGTCATCGTTGCAACCGCTGCCCTGCTGCTCGTTGCGACTGTTGCAACCTACATCGTGCAACGTCGCAAGGTGAAGATCGCGTAATTCATACGCTCCGTGTCACCGCAATCGCTGCGGTGGCACATTCACTGGTCGTTTTTCCGATCAGCAATTCTGCATCATCTCCGGCCGCAGCAAGCGCTGCAGATTCTGCAACGCCATGGCATCCGACCGTAGCGAAAACCACGTCCGACGGGTGCTTCAACTTTGGCGTTTCTTCTTCAAGCCGCACGGCATCAAAGAAGAGCAGCTCGCTACCATAATGTTGAGCAAGCTTGGCCCAGACCGGATCACCTTGCTTAGTGGAAATTGTCGCTATGACAGAAGGTCGCTTCAAACCGGCTTTAAGCAAAACCTTGTCTGCTAATGAAACGAGTTCCTCGAGACTTACGCCTGACGAACTTCCCATCCCAAGCGCAGCCCATTTTTCCTTAGACTGCACGAGGTGCCGACTGCGGGGCCAGCTGCTGAGCCTGCCGCAAATCATCCGCTGTAACGCCAAGGATGTCGGCAATGCGCTTGATCATCGCTGTTTCGGACTGATCAACATGATTATCTGCACGCGCAATGCGCATCAGATCGCGCAGTAGTGATGCACGGCGTTCAGGGGCCATTTCAGCCAGCATAGAAGCCGCCTGCTTGGTGGTGGTCTCATAGCCGAAGTCTTTAAGATACTCGGTAACTTCCGGCAGCTCTTCCGCCGAAATACCAAAATTCTCGGAAACGATATCTCTGAAAGCTGCAATTTCTGCCGGATGACGATCGCCATCGGCAAAAACCACATGAAGCAGAAGAAGCAGTTCCGAAGCGAGTGCCGGATCTTCGGCGACACGCTGCACAGCACTCTTTTTGCTGAGAAACGCAGTAATGCGTTCGAAAATGCTTTCGCTCATGGATGACCGTCTCCTGTTACCAACCTGACCTGCATCAATAATGATGCCTGAACAAAAAAACAACGCAAGCGCCAGCAAGTTCCCGCCCTCGTCTTTACCCGAAAAAGCAGGAGAAACGCGTCTGGCGCAATCAGGTTGTCTGCTCTATGTTGCATCAACTTTTGCCGGACCCCCTCCATGCTTGAATTTTTCGATACATTGACGCTCCTCCTGACCATGGCCGCTTTCATTGCGGGCATTATCGATTCTATCGCAGGCGGAGGCGGTATGATTACGATCCCGGCATTGCTTCTGGCAGGTGTGCCACCTGTCGAAGCGCTTGGCACAAACAAGTTGCAAGGCCTGTTCGGCTCTTCCTCTGCAACCATTGCCTACGCGCGCAAAGGCCATGTGAACATCAAGGAACAATGGCCCGAAGCCATTGCATCGCTGGTCGGTTCAGTTTTTGGTGCGCTTTTGGCAACTGTCCTGCCAGTCGATATCATGCGGGCAGCCTTGCCAATTCTGCTGATCGCGATTGCCATTTACTTTGCGGTGAAACCAAGCCTTGGTGATGTGGATCGCGCACGTCGGATAGGACCCTTCCTGTTTGGCGTCACGCTGGTTCCATTGATTGGCTTTTACGACGGGCTGTTCGGTCCGGGAACCGGCTCATTCTTCATGCTGGCATTCGTCGCACTGGCAGGCTACGGCGTACTGAAAGCAACCGCTCATACCAAGCTGCTCAATTGCGCATCCAATATCGGCGGCTTTGCCACTTTTGCGCTCGTTGGCACGATCAACTGGAAACTAGGCATCTGTATGGGGATTGCACAGTTCATCGGCGCTCAGATCGGTGCAAGCCTTGCCATGAAGATTGGCTCACGCATCATAAAGCCCCTGCTGATTGTGGTGAGCCTCGCGCTTGCCGTGCGGCTTCTCATGGAGCCGAGCAATCCCATTCGCCAGATGATAGGTTTCTAGTTATTTGTTTCAACGCGCATCTATATCCGAAAACCGCTTCGCACTTTTCGGGATGCGCTCTAAATCCTCAGCGCTACCAGCACAACACCACAGCCGATCAGCGCAATTCCAAGCCAGTTGATCGTAGACATGCGTTCGCCAAGAAATACTGCACCGAAAAGCGCGACTAATACGACTGACAGTTTATCGACAGGGGCGACGCGTGACGCATCACCAATTTGCAGCGCCCGGAAATAGGCAAGCCATGACGCACCGGTCGCAAGACCGGATAGCACGAGAAACACCCAAGACTTTGCGGAAATTTCGCCGGGCTTCTGCCATTGGCCTGTCACGGTCAGAAAAAGACACAGTGCGCCGATAATCACCAGCGTGCGAACCAGCGTGGCAAAGTCAGAATTGATGCCTTGAATGCCGACCTTGGCGAATATCGCCGTCAAGGCAGCGAAAACTGCCGACATCAATGCCCAGAATTGCCAGCTCGCTATCATAATCAGAACTCGATCCCCTTCTGCGCCTTCACGCCTGAACGGAACGGATGTTTGATCATTTCCATCTCGGTGACAAGATCAGCAAACTCGATCAGCTCATCCTTGGCATTGCGGCCAGTGATGATGACGTGTTTCATCTCAGGCTTGGCGGCAAGCACTTCGATGATTTCCTCGACAGGCAGATAATCATAGCGAAGCACGATATTGAGCTCGTCGCAAAGCACCATGTCATAGCTTTCATCGAGGATCAGGGCCTTAGCCTGTTCCCATGCATCGCGCGCCATGGCGATATCGCGGGCACGATCCTGCGTTTCCCATGTAAAGCCTTCACCGAGTGCCGAGATCGTCACCTGCTCCGGAAACTTCTCCAGTACCCAGCGCTCGCCGGTATCCCATGAACCTTTGACAAACTGCACGACACCAATCTTCATACCATGGCCAAGTGCGCGGAAAACCATACCGAAGCCTGCGCTCGACTTACCCTTGCCTTTGCCTGTATGGACAATGACCAAACCTTTTTCGTCGGTCTTAGTGGCTTGAATCTTATCACGCGCCGCTTTCTTCTTGCGCATCTTATCCGCATGACGGGCATTCAATTCCTCTTCCGTCATCGAAAGAAGTTTCGCAGATTTCTCAGCCATTTAATGCCCTTTCCGGAATCAGTTTTTTAAGTTTAGCAAGGTCCATGGAAGATGACAGATCTTCCAGATCGGACTTTGCTTACAAACAAAGAGTGGCACGTCACATCATCGTTTTCGTGCGGTACTCCATAAGGTTTTCCAGCTCAAACCGTGCTGAATTGGAACGTGGCACCCAGAAGCCACGTTCAATTGCATCGTTGAGCTTTGAAGCGGTTTCACTCAGCGCAGCCGGATTTTTCTCAAGCATAAAATCATGCACCGCTCTATCAGCGATATAGGCCTGATAGACAGCCTCGAAATGATGATTGCCGACTTTGCCAGTCGTTGCCGCGAAAGCGAAAAGATAATCGACGGTAGCAGCAATTTCCGCAGCGCCCTTATAGCCGTGACGCATAACACCCGCGATCCACTTAGGGTTTGCCGCACGGCCACGCACAACCCGCGCCAGCTCTTCTTCGAGCGTACGGATAACCGGCTTCTCAGGTTTTGAATGATCGTTGTGATAGACGGTCGGCATCGCGCCCGTCAGGTTCTCAACAGTCGCAGCCATTCCACCTTCGAACTGATAATAATCGTCGCTGTCGAGCAAATCGTGCTCGCGATTATCCTGATTTTGCACCACTGCCTGAACAGAGCGAAGCCGCTCTTCAAGCAGCCCGCGTTCTGCCTGCCCCTCTTCGCCCGCGCCATAGGCATAGCCACCCCAGACGAGCCAGGCTTCTGCCAGATCGTTGCGACCAGCCCAGCCATTTTCGTCAATCAGTGCCTGCAATCCAGCACCATAGGCACCGGGTTTTGATCCAAACACACGATAGCCTGCGCGACGCTCGGCGGTCTTTTCATCGGCACCCGTTGCGATAAGCCGTGCTTGCTCTGCTTTGATCCGTGCACCAATCGGATTATCATCCGCCTCTTCGTCAAGTGCGCCCACTGCACGAACGGCCTTGTCAAACAGCGCAATCTGCTCAGGGAATGCATCACGGAAAAAGCCGGAAATACGCAAAGTCACATCCACACGCGGGCGACCAAGCTTGGCAATCGGCACGATCTCGTAGCCGGTGACGCGCCGCGAAGCCATATCCCAGACAGGTTTCACACCGATGAGCGCAAGCGCCTGCGCAATATCATCGCCGCCAGTGCGCATGTTGGAGGTTCCCCATGCGGTGAGACCAAACGAGGTCGGCCACTCGCCGTGATCCTGCGTATAACGCGTGATGAGCAGTTCCGCCGACTTGCGCCCCAATTCCCACGCCGCTGGTGTAGGCACGGCACGGCTATCGGTCGAGAAGAAATTACGCCCGGTTGGCAAGACATCGGGCCGTCCACGCGTTGGCGCACCCGATGGCCCCGGCGGCACAAAGCGCCCTGAAATAGCAGACAGAAAACCTTCGATCTCTGAAGGTCCGCAGAATGTCACCATTGGGCGCAAATGATCATTGATCGATTGCAACACGGCATTGGTCTGCATCCAATCTGCCGGGCACTCAACTTCGCCCTCAACAAACTGAGCAGCAAGCAATTCAATACGTTCAACGGTATCGCCCGCAATACGCCAGCTTGCAGGACTTACAGCCACCAGCAGTGCAGGCTTCGGCCCGATCCACGGATCAGCCATTGCACAATCAAGCGGATCAAATTCTTCGCCAAGGTCTGCATCTTTTGCGATTGCCCGTTGCAGGCTCTGTTCGCCCGGCAAACCACCCAGCGCAACAGGAATGCCACGCGGAACGCGTGCCAGTGCTACCAGCAAATCAGTGAGCGAACGCCCTTCAGGGGCCAGCCCAAAAATATGCAGCCCATCACGGATCTGCATTTCCTTGAGATCGCAGAGATAGGCATCAAGCTTTTGCAGCGCCATATCTTCATCGTCATGGTCGTGAATGCCCGCGTCGCGGTCGAGACCAATATCGCGCACCAGATCAAGAATCTGCGCTTTCAACCGCAACAGACGCCGCGGATCAACGCCCGAAGCCTCGTAATACTCATCAACCAGCGCTTCCAGATCTTTAAGCGGGCCATAGCTTTCGGCACGTGTAAGCGGCGGTGTCAGATGATCGATGATCACCGCACCCGCACGGCGCTTGGCCTGCGTGCCTTCACCCGGATCATTGACGATAAACGGATAGACATGCGGTGTTGGACCGAAGACCGCTTCGGGATAGCAGTTCTCCGATAACGCTAAGGCTTTACCGGGCAGCCATTCCAGATTGCCATGCTTGCCCATATGCACGATGGCATCGATCTTCGCCACGTCACGCAGATAGGCGTAGAATGCGATATAGCCATGCGGTGGCACCAGATCAGGCGAATGGTAGGTCTCTTTCGGATCGATATTATAGCCGCGTGCTGGCTGAATACCGGCAATGGTTTCGCCCAGTTTCATCAGCGGCAGTGCAAAAACATTAAGCTCATTTGCGAAATATGGATCACCTTCCGGCGCTCCCCAGCGCATTGTCACTTCATTCTGAATCACATTCGGAAGCTTTGCAAAGAAAGCCTTGTATTGATTCAGAGAAATGACTTCGCGGATTACACGCCCGTCACGCGCGGCATTGGTTGGGCCAGCCATTAAAAGCTGCATGAAAGCATCACTATTGGCAGGCACATCGCCCACCTGATAGCCCTCGCCCGCCATAGCCAGGAGCACTTCCACCGTTCCCGCAGGCGTATCAAGCCCAACACCATTGCCCAGCCTGCCATCGCGGTTTGGATAATTGGCGAGGATCAACGCAACGCGGCGTTCTTGCCGCGATTTGCGCTTAAGGCGCACCCAGTTTGCCGCCAGTTCCGCGACAAAAGCCACGCGACCGGCATCCGGCTCGTGGGTAACAATATTGGCTTCAACGGCGCTATCGAATTGCTTTGCAGATTTAAACGACACCGCACGTGACAGCACGCGACCGTCCACTTCCGGCAGCGCCACATTCATCGCGAGATCGCGCGCCAGTAGCCCCTGCTGCGAGGCCTTCCATGTCGCTTTTGGCGTACCGGAAAAGATCACCTGCAAAACCATATTGCCACGCTTATCCAGCACGGTCGGTTTACGCTCGGCACCCGGCGACGAAATCGCAAAGCCGGTTGCATTGAGCACAATATCCGGCGAGCAATCTTCAAACAGTCCATCGACAACTGCTGCCGAAAGTCTGTCCTTGAGGCTGGAAACAAAGATCGGAACCGGGTTCAGGCCCTTGGCCTGCAATGCCCTGATCAGTGCTTCGACCGGCTGTGTCTGTCCGCTCTGCACCAGCGCACGATAAAAAATGATTGCCGCAGCAGGCGCATCAGCGACCTTCCATTGCTGGCGGATGAGATCAAGCGAAGGCGCGGCCATATTGGGCCACCACAGCCCAGCTTTTAGAAGCGGTGCCGCCTCTTCCGGCTTTTCGCTCTCATCAATCAGTGCGCAACAATAATCGAGAAAGCGCGACGTATTGGCGGCCCCGCCTTCGATCAGATATTGCCAGAGAGCATCCCGCTCCTGCGCTGGCACGGTCGAAAACCTTGTCAGCCCGTAATCGGGCTTATCATCACCCGGCAGCACGGCGATCTTGATGCCGTGCGAAACCGCACAGGCATGAAGCGCCTCAAGCCCATAAGGCCAATAGGTCTCGCCACCAATAATCCGCACGACGATAAGCTTCGCATGTTGTGCCGTGCGCTCGATATAAGCGTCGACCGACATGGGATGCGTGAGGCTTAGAAAGTTGGCCAGTCGCACACTGTGTCGGAGACTTGGCCCGCTTTGCCCAAGCTTATGTGCTTGAGCAAGGCTTGCCAGTTCCGTATCGGCAGCGGAAAGGAACAATATGTCACCCGGCGTCTGGCCGAGGTCGACGGCCTCATTGCCGTCGCTTATCGTTCCTTTCTGGGCAAGTAAAAGATGCATTACGAAACAGCGTCTTTCACGGCTTTGGTGATTGCCTGTTCATCGATCTCATGCAGGCCAATGACGACAAGACGCGTATTGCGCGCTTCATCCTTGCCCCACGGGCGGTCGAAATAATGCTCAATCCGTGGACCAACGGCCTGCACAACGAGACGCATCGGCTTGCCCGGCACATCGACAAAACCTTTGAGACGCAGAACATCATGTTCCGCAATCACGGCCTTGAGCTTTTCGGTAAATGCCTTTGGATCAGCAACCGAACCTGCTTCCACCACAAAGCTTTCAAACTCGTCGTGATCATGCTCGTGACCATCAGCATGATGGATTTCATGATGCGACTTGCGGTTGGCGATATCGTCTTCCGTACCCACGCCAAGGCCGAGCAGAACATCCGCACCAAGCTTGCCGAAGCTTGCTGGCACCATGTTGACGCGGCGCGTTGAGCGTTCAGCCACATCGGCCTTCACGCTATCGAGTTTGGCCGGATCAACGAGATCGGCCTTGTTCAGAACGATAAGGTCAGCCGCATGAATCTGATCCTCAAAAAGTTCCTCTAAAGGGCTTTCATGATCAAGAGATTCGTCCGCCGCGCGCTGTGCATCCACCTTGTCGTGGTCGTCAGCAAAACGACCTTCGGCAACGGCAGCAGCATCGATAACTGTCACCACGCCGTCGACCGTCACCTGCGTCTTGATTTCAGGCCAGTTGAAAGCAGCGACCAGCGGCTGAGGCAGTGCCAGGCCAGAAGTTTCGATCACGATATGATCAGGACGATCCGCACGATCCAGAAGCTTGGTCATGGTCGGAATGAAGTCATCGGCAACAGTGCAGCAGATGCAACCATTGTTAAGCTCGATCACGTCTTCCTCACGGCAGCTTTCAATACCACAGCCTTTCAGAATCCCACCGTCAACGCCCAGATCACCAAACTCATTGATGATAAGCGCGATGCGCTTGCCATTGGCGTTTTCCAGCAGATTGCGGATCAGCGTCGTCTTGCCGGAACCTAAGAAGCCGGTGATGACGGTCGCTGGAATCTTTTCTCCCTGCATCGAATTATCCCTTCATTTTGAGCGGCAAGCCTGCCGCCAGAAAATAGACTTCATCCGCCACTGATGCCACGGCTTGATGCAAAAAACCGGCATGATCGCGAAACTCCCGCGCCATCCGATTTTCCGGCACAATGCCCAAGCCAACTTCGTTGGAAACGAAAACAACCGGACCTGAAAGCTTTGGCAATGCCGCTATCAGTGTCTTAGTTTCAGCAGCGATATTCTGCTCTGCCATCATCAAATTGGTGATCCAGAGCGTCAGGCAATCGACCAACATGAAGCGGTCATACCCCGCGTGTTTTTCAAGCGCCCCAACAAGGTCTAGTGGTTCTTCCACCGTCTGCCATTCACTCCCGCGACGGTCGCGATGAATAGAAATACGGCTTTCCATTTCCTTGTCGAATGCACGTCCTGTTGCGAGGTAAACTGGCTGAAGTCCAAGCTCTTTCGATGTGTCCTCAACCAGTTTCTCCGCAAACGACGACTTACCAGAACGGGCTCCGCCAAGAACGAATGTAATTTTTGCATTTTCATTTCTGGGCGGAGCCATAGGTATCAGCCTTCAATATCCGACTTCGCATAAGCCTGAATGAACCAGCCCAGTGCAAGACCAATGACCGCCCACATGAACAGGTTTGTCGCAAGCGATGCGACAGCATATTGCGAAGCAAGCAGCGATGGGATTGGCGATGCAATATCTTCCGGATGCGGTGCACCATAAAGATGTGGAGCGATAATCAGCACAAGCCCGAGGATTTTGGAGATGATCTCATTACGCAAAACCAGCAGATAAATGCCGACACCGCTTAACACCACGGTCAAAACCCACCAGAGCTGGCGCTGCGCCAAATCAGCGGCGGGCATCGCAGGCAGTTCCGGCGAAAGCCCCAAAGCTGGCAGGAAAGCGACCGCAAAGAAACCGGCCACACCCCAGAAAATACCGTTCTGCGGCGTAATACGGCGACCAAGCAACAAAGCGACACCGCCCAGCAGCAATGCAAAACCTGCGCCCGCAACGAGATTGGCGAGAATAGTATTGCCTAAACGGCCAAACGGTAGCTCGGCCCCCGCCTCTTCGCCTTCGCTCGCAACAGATGCGGCTTGATCATGTGGCTGTGCCTCTGCGCTACCATGATCATGTGGTGCAGCGGCTTCTGCTCCATGACTATGACCGCCATTGGCCTGTTCATAGGTTTCAGCCTGCAGAATAAGCGGCACGGTTTTCAAATACATGGCAGGCGTTACAAGAAGCCCCGCCAGAAGGCCCGCAGCAAGCGTGGCCAAAAGATAACGAATTAACATATTGCGTCCCTCAACAACAATCCACGCCGATGGCCGTCCACCACCGGTCGCTACAAAGCATCAAATCGTGCGAAAATGACTTAAGTGCTCAGTGACAGGGGAACCCATATGAATGACGCGTATCATGCGCAGAATCGTGCAGCGCATCGGAATGAGCAAGACCGACCCCATAGATCAGAAATGCACCGAGAAGGAGCGAGACGACAGCCGTACCAAGACGCGTTGCGAGTGGCATAGCTAAAGTGTTGGGAACAGAATTTTGTGTACGTGCAGCCATGACAACCTCCGTGCAGGCAGCCGGGAAAGACCTCCCATGGGGTGCGGACAAAATGTCCTTCACGCAACAGGCAGGTCTCCTGGCTCACGGGTCGTAGGGTTTGAAGCTGCCTTCCCAGAAACGCTGATGTTTCCAGTGGCCGCCGGTTAACCGGCTTGCCTCATCCCTCTCCGCTCTACAGTCGCGGGGTCGGCTGCGATAAAGACGCCCGGATTGGGTCCGTCCGTCGCATTCCCTTTTGGTATCGCCGGGATTCGTCCCGGCAAAACCTGTTGTGTAAATCGACACTAGGCTTTCGCCAATGCGGCGTCAATCGAGTGCAAACAACGCATCAATATCAAGACAGTTTTCAAGGCCGTCGGCCAGCTCATCAAGTGCCTCTTCAATGCCAGCACGATAATTCTCGCCTGAACTGCTCACGCCGAGCGTTGCAAGAAATTGCCGACGGAACTCATCCGCACCAAAAACACCATGCAGGTAGGTGCCCATCACCCGACCGTTCGCCGAGACTGCACCGTCATCGTGATCGCCGATCCGCGCGAATGGGCGGATAGCATCGGGACCATTTGTACGCCCTATATGAATCTCGTATCCATCAAGTGCTGCATCATAAAGTTGCGAGTGAGCCGCAACATTGCGCACGACTTTTTCCAGTTCCATCACAGTGTTGACGTCCAGCAGCCCCAACCCGTCAATGTCGCGCACCTGACCCTCGATACCGCCCGGATCGCTTATCCGGTTGCCAAGCATCTGGAACCCACCACAAATACCAAGCACATGCCCGCCACGCCGCACATGGAGCTGCAAATCACGCTCCCATCCGTTTTCGCGAAATGCAATCAGATCGGCAATCGTCGATTTTGTTCCCGGTAAAACCACAAGCCCTACATCATGCGGCAAAGGCTGTCCCGGCGGAACCATGACAACCTCAACCTGGTTTTCTGCTTTCAGCGGATCAAAATCGTCGAAATTCGCAATACGCGGCAACATGGGGACTGCTACTTTCAACGCCTTGGCATCGCCGCGCGTTGCTCGTTCCAGAACGACCGAATCTTCAGCAGGCAGTCGTGACACGGCTTTCAACCATGGAACGACCCCAAAAGAAGGCCAGCCCGTAAAGCGGGTAATCGCTTCCAGACCGTCATCGAACAGCGAAATATCGCCGCGAAACTTGTTGATCAGGAAGCCGCGCACCATGGCGCGATCCTCATCTGGAAGAATTGTATGCGTACCGACCAGCGAGGCAATCACCCCGCCGCGATCAATATCACCCACCAAGACGACTGGCACATTTGCACGCGTGGCAAAGCCCATATTGGCGATATCGCCGGCGCGCAGATTGATTTCGGCAGGCGACCCCGCACCTTCGATCAACACCAGATCGGCGCCTTCACTGACAACATCAAAGGATTCCATCACCGCCGCCATCAGTTGCGGCTTTAACTGCTGATAATAGCGCCCACGCGCCTCGCCACGCACTTTACCCTGCACAACCACCTGACTGCCCATGTCAGTCTGTGGCTTCAGTAGAACCGGGTTCATATGAACCGATGACGGTTCGCCGCAAGCCAGAGCTTGAAGCCATTGCGCGCGCCCAATCTCGCCGCCATCATCGCTGACGGCTGCATTATTCGACATGTTTTGCGGTTTGAACGGCCGAACTTTCAGCCCGCGATTGCGTGCAACGCGACAAAGACCGGCAACAAGCACACTTTTGCCGACATCCGAACCCGTTCCCTGAAACATGATTGCGCGTGTCATGCGAGCTTGCCTATCCCAACTTCATGTGACTGGCAATCGCCAGCAGTTGCGGCAACCTTATATGCAAAAATGCGCATCAGTTTATTACAAAAGTGAGCAACATTATTCCAATGGAGCGTTGGCAGCCACGCGCCATTGTGATCTAGTCGCCTCAGGAGGGTGCGGTGCTCATAGGGAGGAAACCATGGATACTGCCGACCAGAACCAGTTTGAACTCAATGAAGATCAACTCGCCATTCAAGATATGGCGCGCGGCTTCGCATCGGATTTTGTTGCGCCTCATGCACTGCGATGGGATCGCGACAAACATTTCCCGATTGACGTTATAAAGGAAACCGGACCGCTTGGCATGGGTGGCATTTATGTTCGCGAAGACGTAGGTGGATCGGCACTTAAACGCTCTGATGCGGTCCTTATTTTCGAGGCGCTTGCCGAGGCTTGCCCAGCTTTTTCAGCGTTTATTTCCATCCACAATATGGCAGCATGGATGATCGATACGTTTGGCAATGAAAGCCAGCGTCAGACATTTTTGCCTAAACTTACGTCGATGGAATGGCTTGCGAGCTATTGCCTGACTGAACCCGGTTCAGGCTCCGATGCAGCCGCACTTCGCACCCGCGCAGAGCGGGATGGCGATCACTATGTACTTAACGGCACCAAGCAGTTTATTTCCGGTGCGGGAGCTACCGATCTTTATGTAACTATGGTGCGTACCGGCGAGGACGGTCCGAAAGGAATTTCTACCATCGTTGTGCCGAAAGATGCGCCCGGCCTGTCGTTTGGCGCCAATGAGCACAAGATGGGTTGGAATATGCAGCCCACCCGCACAGTGATTTTCGACAATTGCCGCGTGCCTGTCGCCAACCGTCTGGGTGACGAAGGTACGGGCTTCCGAATCGCCATGGCCGGCCTTGATGGTGGACGACTAAACATCGCCGCCTGCTCGCTCGGTGGTGCACAATCTGCACTCAATAAAGCTTTGGAATATACGGGGCAGCGCAAGGCTTTCGGCCAGACAATTGACCGGTTTCAGGCGTTGCAGTTCCGCCTTGCTGATATGGAGACCGAGCTCTCAGCAGCAAGACAGCTTCTTTACACTGCTGCGAGCAAGCTTGACCGCAAAACGCATGATGCCGGCAAATGGTCAGCGATGGCCAAACGCTTTGTCACCGACACAGGCTTTAACGTCACCAATGACGCGCTGCAGCTTCTGGGTGGCTATGGCTATCTTCATGATTACGGCATCGAGAAACTTGTCCGCGATCTGCGCGTTCATCAGATTCTCGAAGGCACCAACGAGATCATGCGCGTCATCATTGCTCGCCAGCTGATCGGACGCTGATACAAATATTGAATGGGAGGAAATCATGGCCACTATCGCGTTTATCGGCCTCGGTAATATGGGCGGCCCAATGGCCGCCAATCTGGTGAAGGCTGGACACAAGGTCATAGGCTTTGATCTGCTGCATGCTCATCTTGAAGAAGCTAAAGCCAACGGCCTTCAGATCGCGGCAAATGCTGCAGAAGCGGTCAGCGATGTAGACGCGGTTATAACCATGTTGCCTGCTGGTAAACATGTTCTTTCTGTTTATGAAGACATTGCCCCTAAGGCTCGTAAAGACTCACTCTTCATCGATAGCTCGACGATTGACGTTGATTCGGCGCGCAAAGCTCACGAAATCGCAGCCCGCCATGGCCACCTCTCCATTGATGCACCGGTTTCGGGCGGCACAGGTGGCGCCGCAGCAGGTACCCTCACCTTTATGGCGGGCGGCAGCGATAATGCCTTTGCAAAGGCTGAGCCGCTTCTTCAGCCGATGGCTGGTAAGATCGTGCATTGCGGCGGCGATGGCGCAGGTCAGGCTGCAAAAATTTGCAACAACATGATTCTCGGCATTTCGATGATCGGCGTCAGCGAGGCCTTTGTGTTAGCTGAAAAATTAGGCCTCTCGCATCAGGCACTGTTTGATGTGGCATCCACCTCATCGGGGCAATGCTGGTCGCTGACGACCTATTGCCCGGTGCCCGGACCAGTACCAACATCGCCTGCCAACCGGGATTATAAGCCCGGATTTGCAGCAGCTCTGATGCTCAAAGACCTCAAGCTTTCGCAGGAAGCGGCAAAAAGCTCGGGTGCTGCAACGCCGTTGGGCGCTCATGCAGAAGAACTTTACAGCCGCTTCGACAATGAAGGGCACGGCGGAGCCGACTTTTCGGGCATAATAAATTTCTTGCGCTCAACCAAAGCAGGCAATTGAGAAATTCTTCGCCAAAGCAGCGAAAAACTTGCTTTGTTTAGATTTGCTTAAGTATCTGATAACTGTCCGGTAACGATGTTGCGCTAAAAAGGAGCCAGAGACGGTGCAAACCTTCTCGACGCTCCGGATCTGGTACTGCGTACCGGAGCTTCAGTCTCTCCCGCCTGTGTATTGTTTGGCGGGAACGCCATGCGTTTTTGGCAAAACCGTGCACCTTCAGAGGCAGCGCGGTTTTTGCCATTGTTCATTTCATAAATTATGCGTGATTTTTATATTAGATCTGGTCCCAAAGATTGAATTCTGGCCATAATCCTGTGAAAGCTAACCGCTGCTTGGTACGCAGATAAAGCGTAATTTTTTCTGGGATCTATAGATTTTGAGTGCAACACGACCAATAACGGCACTTCCAGCCGAAAAAAACACGTTCGGTTTACCGGCGGCGGTGCTTTTTGTCCTTTGTTATTTCGCCTTCCAGGCAATATTGGTCACGTTTGTATCAAACGGTGCAGGTCTCGACGATGCGGAACAGCTCGCCAATATCGGCTATCTTGATTGGGGTTACGGCGGCTCTCAGCCACCGCTTTACACCTGGATAACAAATATTACGGCGTCGGTGCTAGGCACTTCTATGCTGACGTTGCAGATCGTCAAGTTCGGTGTACTCGCAAGCCTTTTTCTAAGTGTATTCGCCGCAATGCGGCTGCTCGGGTTTTCACGTATCGTTGCCTCGGCGTCAATGCTTGGGCTTTTTCTCATTCCGCAGATTGGATGGGAATCGCAGCGCGCACTCACACACTCTGTTGCAGGCACAGCGGGCTGTGGTTGGGCCTTTTTGGCTCTTGCCTGGCACATGCGCGCCCGTCATGTGGGTTCGGCGGCCGTACTTGGCATTACTATGGCTGCAGCGATTCTGGGCAAGTTCAATGCCTCGCTTTTCATAATTATGCTGATTGTCACCGCTCTTTCAGTCCCCGAATATAGAAAAATTCTCCTTTCAAAGCTCTCTATCGTCACAATCATTGCCTTTGGCGCGGCTTTCGCCCCCACGGGCATGTGGATGCTCGCGCATAAATCGAGCGTCATTGCTCGCTCTGGCAAACTCCAGATAGGCGCTTCGGGAAATCTCTTTATTGACCGCCTCAACGGTGTCGGCAGCTTTATTGAAGCAGCCTTTCTATTTTCGATTGTAGCACTCGCGGTTGCGGGCATTATTGCGCTTATCCACTCGAAAGCACGGACATCACCAAATAAACCGTTCACTTCAGGCGAGATTTTTATGCGTCGCCTGCTTATCATCGGAATGGGAATTGTTTTTGCCGGTGTCGTGCTGGCCGGTGTCAGCAATATCAAAGACCGCTGGTTGCAGCCGGTTCTTTTCCTTCTGCCTGCAGCCACCGCTGCCTGGTTTGCACATTATCGAACCGGAACACGAGCACTGATAGATTTCGCGACTGTAAGTATCGTTGCGGCCCTAATCGTGCCACCTGTCCTTGCCTATTATCTCACATATGGCTCAAGCACGCCGCCCTATGGCCAGCTGGAATATCAGCGTCTTTACGATGAAGTGAGACAGCAGGGCGAGTTTAAAACGATCTTGACGGACAACGCACAGATCCCCGGTAACTTCCGTCTCTTCGACCCGTCTCTCCAGATTATTCATCCTGAAACACCGTTTGGTGCGGCCAATGCAGCGAGACCTACGCTGGTTATGTGGTTCGGAGATGCAGTTCCAAATGAGCGTGTATCGGCGCTTATAAACGAGGCGCAGATTCATATTCCTGAAACGGGTATTACAACGACCAAGATCGCCTACAGAACCCGTCCAGACATGAACATCACTGTGAGTTACTTCCTGCAGAAATAAAAAAGGTCCGGGTAATTACCCGGACCTTTTCATTTTATTCTACTGTTTCCTGCACCGCATGTGCGGTGCCTTTGACGTCGCGCCCGACGCCGCGGACTGTATTTGCGCAAGACGCCAGCGTGAAAGCACACAGAACGATGGCAACGGGGACAATGCGGGATAGCTTCATAACAGTCTCTCCATTGAGATGCTCAATTCAACCAAATATGCCTCCCAAACTACCTGACGCGCGCTGCCCGGTATTCTGGCGGTGAAGCCGTTACTCGGCTGTCACATATAAAATCTAGCGCAGCTTTTTTCGCTGGCAAGAGAGGTATTTAGTAAACTGCTAAAGTTTCATTGCACGGCTCAACCTGCGCGAAATGTATCGAAGCGACCGCTGCGGCGATAGCTTTCAAAAACATTGCGTAAATGTTCAGCGACCACCTGAATGTGCTGGCGCGCGTCCGGTTTAATGATCATTCCGAGCTGATAACGTCCAAGCTGCGGCAGATTATGTTCAGGTCCGAGCGCTACAATTCCCTCTCCCAGCAATGTTTTACCGAAAGGTGCAATAGCGAGATCAGCCTGTATGGCAGCGCGCTGCCCTGTAGAATGAGAACTCATATAGGCGATACGATAAGACCGGCCTGACTTTTCCAATGCTTCCAGCGCATTTCCACGCCATGCACAGCCCTCTTCCCATATGGAAAGCGGGAGCGGATCACGACGATAGGCCGTACCACATTTTGCGCCTGCCCAGACCAGCTCCTCATCAAGCAACACTTCAACGTCACCCCTGCCCGGAACGGTATGAGAGAGATTGACCAGCGTGACGTCAAGACGGCGTTCATCCAACCGCTTACGCAGATTGGTGCTTTGATCAATGACGACATCGACAGTGACGCCCGGATGGGTCTCAGCAAATCGCTTCAAAACCAGAGGCAAAACACATTCGCCAATATCGTCAGGCGACCCTAAGCGAACAACGCCTGTAACCGTCGGAGCAACAAATTTGGCCACGGCCTCGCGATTGAGCGCAAGAAGTCGCCGTGCGTAGCCGAGCAATATCTCACCATCACTCGTCAGCGTAACCGAACGCGCATCTCGCTCAAAAACGGCAACCCCGAGCTGCTCTTCAAGTTTCTTGATCTGCATCGAAACAGCCGAGGGCGTCCGAAAAACCACATTTGCCGCTGCCGAAAAACTGCCTGTATCGGCAATGGACGCGAATGTGCGCAACACATCAATATCGAGCATTGGCAGAGGATGTTGAACCGGCGCTGTCATGTTGAACTCCGCGATTTCCGTTAGTTCAATTTTTCTGATCTTATACCTTTCTATATTTCGTTTGATTGAACGTCAAGATGGTCGCAAGCTCTCATCATCGAGATCAGAACATCTCCACCCAACCACTTGGTCTCACTTTTTGTCAGGAGAACGAAAATGAGCATTCAATGTGAAGCACTGCAAAACGAATCTGGTTCGCGCCCATCTGTCATCCCAAGCTGGCTGCAAGCGAACATTGTTTCGGTCGTCGCTTTCTATGCCGAATGGGCTTATCAGCGGCGCGTAAAGAAAAGCCGCAGGGTGCTGGAGTCGTTACCGGAACACATTCTACACGATATCGGCTGGCCTTGTGTGGATGATCGACTTCCAACTTCCACACGCATCAGCCGAAAGAAGTAGATAGCATCGTCAGTTGAGGGCAGGATATTCCTTGCCCTCAATTAAACGACATATAGATGCCAATTTACGGCAGGCATTTAGCCGCACTATGCAATCTGAAAGTTCTATGTCTCAATATGTCTGTCCTGTTTGCGTCATAGCCTACCCCCTATAAATCCGGGCTGGAGCAACAGGATGGCCGGTCAGAAAGCGACCGGATGACAGGGTCTGATAAAGCCCCGGTGTCATGACGGAGGCACAAAGCCGGAAACTGCGTCGGGAACCGCAGTTCGGGCTTTCGAGAATGGGAACGATCAGGCTATGAATCAAGCTTCATCGGTTAAGAGGTCTATTGTTTTTTTTCTGGTCCCTGACTTCTCGATGATCGCATTTGCGACAGCAATTGAACCGCTGCGCATTGCCAATCGAATGCTGGGCTATGAAGCCTATCGCTGGCGGTTGACATCCACCGACGGCAAACCGGTAACAGCGTCGAACGGCGTGGAATGCGCTGTCAATGCTTCGCTGGAGGACGAGCGACGCTTCCTTCAGCGCGAACAGCGCCCTTCCATGGTGTTTGTTTGCTCGGGCGTTTATGTCGAAGAATTTCGCAACAAGTCAGTCTTTGCCTGGCTACGCGAAGAATATAACCGCGGCGTCGCGGTTGGCGGCCTTTGCACGGGCGCGCACATTCTGGCGGCTGCCGGCCTTCTCTCTGGTAAACGTTGCGCCATTCACTGGGAAAACCTGCCCGGCTTCTCCGAAGCTTTTCCAAAAGCGGAAGTCTATGCCGATCTCTTCGAAGTCGATGGCAACATCTATACCTGTGCAGGCGGAACCGCCTCACTCGATATGATGCTAAAGCTCATCGGTGATGACTTCGACGATAATCTGGTCAACCGCATTTGCGAACAGGCTCTCACGGACCGCGTGCGCAATCCGCATGATCGCCAGCGTCTGCCGCTTCGCGCTCGTCTTGGTATCCAGAACTCGAAGATTCTGACGATCATCGAAATGATGGAAGCCAATCTTTCAGAACCGGAAGCGCTTATCGATGTGGCGCATAATATCGGGCTTTCGCGTCGCCAGGTCGAACGTCTGTTCCGTCAGGAAATGGGTCGCTCACCAGCGCGTTATTATCTCGAAATTCGTCTCGACCGGGCCCGGCATCTGCTGCTGCAATCATCCATGCCGGTTGTTGAAGTTGCCGTTGCCTGTGGCTTTGTTTCCGCGTCGCATTTTTCCAAGTGCTACCGCGAACTTTACGGGCGTTCGCCGCAGCAGGAACGGGCTGACCGCAAAATGCTGATAGCAGCCTGATCGGAGAAACAAGCATAAAAGCCGCATTATTCACAATGCGGCTTTTCTTTTTAAATCATAGTGATAGCCCTGCCCTGTGAATCAAATTCTCAACACATTAAGGTTCCGGATTTCCTGTCCGTCAAAACGATCAAACAGCCATTGAGCTTCGGTCGCCTCACGCCGTGATTATGTCGTAGAATGACAATTGTAAGCTCCTGCCAATCACTATGTTTCTATCAAATGAAAAATGGGATCGCATAAAATGGCAGAGTTTCCTAAGAAAGCGAAAGTAGTCATTGTCGGGCTGGGCGGCATCGTTGGCGCATCCGTCGTCCATCACCTGATCGAGCGTGGCTGGGACGATATTGTCGGCATTGATAAATCCGGCATTCCCACCGATATCGGCTCCACCGCACACGCATCTGATTTCTGCTATGCAACCAGCCATGATTTTCTGTCGTGCTGGACAACGCTCTACTCCATCGATTTCTATGAGAAGATGGGCCATTACGCTCGCGTCGGCGGCATCGAAGTTGCTCGCGTCGGCGACGATTCCCGCATGGAAGAACTGAAACGCAAAGTCGCATCCGGCAAAGCTTTCGGCACACGCGCCCGCCTGATGGAGCCTGCGGAAGTCAAAGAAAAATTCCCGCTAATCGAAGAAAGTCTCGTTCAGGGAGGCTTGTGGGACCCGGATGCAGGTCTCGTTATTCCGCGTTCGCAAACAGTTGCAGGCAAGCTGATTGACCAAGCCGAAGCAGCTGGCAAGCTTCAGAGCTTCGCCAATACCCCCGCACAGTCGCTTGTTGTTGAAAATGGGCGCATCAAGGGCGTTGTCACCCATCGCGGTACGATCGAAGCGGATTATGTTGTGGTCTGTGCCGGTCTCTGGGGCCGTCTGATTGCCGAGATGGTTGGCGAAGACCTGCCAGTCATGCCGATTGACCATCCGCTCACTTTCTTCGGTCCCTATAATGAATTTACAGGAACCGGCAAGGAAATCGGCTGGCCGCTCATGCGCGATCAGGGCAACTCAGCCTATATGCGCGACACCGGCGACCCGAAGACGGCCGAAGGCGGTCAGATCGAATGGGGCTACTACGAAGAAACCAATCCGCGCCTCTGCCATCCGCGTGATTTGCTTGAAAAGCACGAAGCACGTCTGTCGCCATCACAGCGCGATCTCGACATGGAACAGGTACTCGAACCGCTCGAGCGCGCCATCGAACTGACACCTATCCTCGGCGAACTGGGTTACAATGAAAGCCATTCCTTCAATGGTTTCCTTCAGGTCACGACTGATGGCGGTCCTTCAATGGGCGAAAGCCAGAAGGTGCGCGGCCTCTGGTATGCAGTTGCAATCTGGGTCAAAGACGGCCCCGGCATGGGCAAGCTCATTGCTGACTGGATGACAGATGGCCGTACAGCAATCGATCACCACGCTATCGACTATTCGCGCTTCTATCCGCATCAGATGACCGAGCAGTTCATCTGGGATCGCTGCACCGAAACGGCGATGAAGGTCTATAATCCGGCAGTGCATCCGCGCGAACCGTTTTCCAAAGGCCGCAATATTCGTCGCTCACCTTTCTATGAGCGTGAAAAGGAACTTGGCGGTCACTTCATGGAGCTGGGCGGCTGGGAGCGTGCGCACGGCTACGCGGCCAACGAACATCTGCTTGAGAAATATGGCGACCGCATTCCGGTCCGTGAGAACGAGTGGGACAATCGCCATTTCTGGCGCGTTTCCAACGCTGAGCATCTCGCACTGAGTGAAGATTGCGGCATTATCAATCTGTCGCATTTTGCCATGTACGACATCGAAGGTCCGGATCATGTCGAGCTGATGGAATGGTTATGCGCTGCCAAGATCGGCGGCGATGCCAATATCGGCAAAGGCATCTATACGCATTTTCTCGATGATGAAGGCATGGTGCGCGCCGATTTCACGGCCATCCGCATGGCAGACCGCATCCGCATGATCAACGGCGCGGATGCCGGTCCGCGCGATTTCCATTATATGCGCCGCGTGGCTGAAGATAAGGGCTTTGATGTCACTATTACCGATGTGACTGAGAAATATGTCACCATCGGCATTTGGGGACCTAATGCACGAGACAATCTCAAAAAGGTTGTCGAGAACCCGGAGGGTCTTGACCTTGAGAACTTCGCGTTTGCCGCCATCAAGCCAATCCGTATTGCAGGCAAGGACGTAACAGCGTTCCGTATTTCCTATGTCGGCGAACAGGGCTGGGAATTGCACATGCGCTATGAAGACGGCCTCGCTGTCTGGGATGCGCTGCGATCAACCGGGGCAATTGCTGTCGGTGTTGAGACCTATGCGAATACACGCCGCATGGAGAAAAGCCTACGCCTTCAGAATGCAGATCTGCTCACTGAATACAATCTGCTTGAAGCTGATCTGGCTCGCCCGAAGGTCAAGGAAGCAGACTTCCGTGGCAAGGCGAAGCATCTTGAGTACAAGGCTCGTGAGCATCAGCCAGCCATGCTTTGCACGCTGGTTATGAGCGAGAATGTCGACTCCAAAGGCGTCAAACGCTACCCGGTCGGCATTCTGCCGGTGCTCGACCCTGAAACGGGTGCAACATTGGTTGATGAACTCGGACGTCGCTCGTTCACGTCGTCCATCGCCTACGGCCCAACCATCGGCAAGAATATCGCACTTGCCTATCTGCCTTGGTCCTACTGCCAGGAAGGCCGGAAGTTGAATGTGGAGTATTTTGGCGAGACTTATCCGGTCGAAGTGGTATCGATTGGTTACAAGCCACTCTACGACCCGGAAAATCTCAAGCCCCGCAGTTAAAGAGCAGACCGAAAAGTGCGACGCGGTTCTCGGAACAAGAGGCGCGCAAAAACAAATAGATAGAGAATTCCCAATGGTTCAATGAAGATGGGAGACGCTCTAATCGTAAAGTTCAATAAAAAGCCGGGGTTGTGCCCCGGCTTTCTCAATTCGTGTTGATCTATTTATTGAATGGTCGCCTTACCACCCGAAATCGTAATGGTTTCGTCGCCCTTCAGCGCCTCACGATCACCATTCGGGAACGTTACAAAACAACCGCCATTGCAGAAATCGACTGTTTCACCAGGTGCCACCAGCATTTCACGCTTCGAAGCGCCTTCAGTCACCACAATGGTCTGAGCCGAGCTGTCGTTGTTGGCAACAGTTGCAGCATAAAGGCTCGGTACGGAGAACGAAATCGCGAGCATCGCACCGATAGCGACCTTGCCAGCATAATTGACCTGAGTTCTGTTCATATCGTTTCAGCGTTTCCGCTGCTCCCGCTACAAGCCGAGTATACGGCCCCATTGCTCTAAGACAGTTCGCCTGCCTCTTTTCGTAATCATTTATAAGACTTCAAAACTGAACTGCAACTGAACGACATATTCATAATTCGCATTAAAGCGCATCCCAAAAAGTACGAAGCAGTTTTCGGAACAGGATGCACGCAAAAACGAATAGATAGAGAGTTTCCAACGATTCAGTGAAAACTGGAAGTAATTTAAAGCGTTCAGACTTTGTCGTCATGTTCAGGCTTTTCGCCCTTCTCAGACTCAGCAGGCTTTTCCTTCCGCGTCTTTGTAGCGCGTGGGGTATCTTTATTCATAAGCTCGGAAAGCTTTTCGATTTCAGTAACACCAAGAACCAGATCAGTGGAAGACGAAGCCAGCTCGATACCTTCTGCGTGGAAACGTTCAACGATCTGGAATCGCAGCTCATTCTTGATACCGCCCGTCGATGTAATATCTGCAACATGTGCGTAGATATCGAACACCAGCAGAGAATCCGTCATGCTCTGAAACGCCACGAACGGTTCCGGATTTTTTAGAATTGAAGGATGACTGCGGATGATTTCTAGCAGCAACGTGTGAACGCGACGCGGCTCATCGGTATAGGCTGCCTGCACATTAATATCGATTCGGCCAAGCTTGTTACGAAGGGTCCAGTTACCGACATTGCCGTTGATAAGCGTCGAGTTTGGAACGACAATCGACTGCTTCTGAAAAGTCTCAACTTCGGTTGCACGAACGCTGATCTTTTTTACGATACCGCTAACGGTGCCTGCTTCGACCCAGTCGCCCACTTTGAAAGGACGTTCAGCCAGAAGAATAAGGCCCGAAACGAAGTTCTGGACAATGTTCTGCAAGCCAAAACCGATACCAAGTGACAGACCACCAGCAATCAGTGCGAGACTGGATAAATTGAAGCCAGCTGCCGAAACACCAACCAGCGCCGCAAGTACCAGCCCCACATAGCCGACCACCGTGCGGATCGAATTACGAACGCCGGAATCTACACGGCCACGCGCCATAACGCTGTTATCAAGCCAGTTCTGGAACCAACGCGTCATCAGATAGACAACGACGAAAAGCGCAATACCCGTCAGAATACCCATCAGCGAAATGGAAATATTGCCGATAGGGATGCCCGTCATCAAGTTATAGAAAGTGCTTTTCAGCTCCGACCATTGGAAACCAAACTGCATCAGCACGAGCGGTATGCCGACCAGCGCCACCGCAAAATTGATGAGAATGCCGACACCAAGCCCTATTTGGTCAAGTGTCGCTTCATCAAAATGGAAGCGGTCACGCATAACCCGACCAATCGGGCTGGACGCAAAGGCCTGTTCTTCCGAAATTGCACGACCGGTCAAAAACCCGAGATACATCGTAACGAGGAACGCCCCGGTAACAACGATCTGCTGTGCAGCAAAGCGTGCAAGTCCGATAAAGCCAAGACCAGCTGCTATAATCGGCAAAAGACCAAGGACGACCAGGAATATCCTGAACATTTTAGGCCAGGGGCGGACGCCCTCTTCTCCGTCTTTTTCTATTGGCTTCACAAAGGCGACGATGAGGATCAGAACGCCGATCACGACCGTCGAAAGCAAGCTTTTCGCCATCGTCAAAGAGAGCGGCGAGGAAAGAACCTGGTTTACTTTGCTGAAAAACGAGTCGAGCCCGTTAATCAATGCCATACCTGTGATCAGCCAGACGAGAACCCGACCTGGGCGTGGCGCGACCGGCACCAACCGCCATGCTGGTGTGTATGGGCTTATACAGGCAAACGCCAGCCGGCTGATAAAGAACACAATGCCCAAAACGACGAAGAGCGACTGTAGAAGCCCTGCAATATCAGGTCTTAAAACATTGAAGTAATTGAGAAAGAAATAGGTCGTTGCCAGAAACACACCGACCGCACCCGATGGGATCGCTGTCGACCAGAATGCAACCGACAAACGGCTCAGATAAGAGGGTGTTTCAATCGTCGGATCACGTTCGTAAAGCGTACCGAGAACACGGCGCGCGCCGAGCTGGATGATCAGTGCCGCGACAAAGGCAAAAAAGGCCGCTGCCAGAAACGAATTCAGCTTGAAGGTGGAGACAAAGCGCCACCATGATTTCACGATGCTCCACAGCGAAACCATCTGATCGCCAGCAGCCGAGGTTACTTCAGATCCGAGTGTAAGATCGAGATTGACGCGCTGAGACAAGGTTTGCGCAAACAGGTCACGGCGCATATTGCCGATTTTCGCCGACATCTGATTGACCGAAAGCGATGCATCTTCCGTCTCGCCGATAACGGCGTTGATCTCGGCCTTTTCAGCAGTCAGTCGTGCGCGTTCATCCGCAACTATTTGCGGCTCTGCCGGTTGATCGCCGGAGGGGGCGGCACCCAACTGCTCCAGACGTGTGTTGATTTCCGTCAGCCTTGGACGAAACGCAACACCCGCATCAAGCAGCTTCTTGGAAAGACCATCAAGCTGTAGCTTGAGATTTGCGAGCGTCTCATCGCTGGTCGAAGATTTTTGCAGCTGATCGTTGATCGATTTGGTCTGCTGCTTGAGATCATTGATGATCGGCTTTTGTTGCTGCACCACACCAGAAACGGGTGTGCTAGCTGCCGCAGGTTCTGTTGCTACCGGTGCAGGAGCTTGAGCAGGCGCCGATTGCTGAGCGAGAGGCTGAGCCTGTTGCGGTTTGTTATCCTGAGCAAACGAATGATCCAGCGCCCCAAGCGACACAGCAAAAGTGGTCATTGCAAATGCAATTGCGCGGAACGTCGGTAAATATGCCAATTTAAGCTCTGCCAGTTTCACGATCACTGTTTCAACATAAAGCGCGTTGAAGCGGAAGCAAGCCCTACAACATTGGGCCGAAAATCGAAATCGGTTTTATGACCAACAGAGCCTAATCGACGCAGGATTTTGGTTGTGTGAGCAGCAGATCAGGAACCATCGCAAACCCTTTCATGCGAACCGAGGGGCAGCAGGTGACAGAAATAGATTCCAATTTGTGAATCGATGCTGTAGGTGTCAACGCTAAGTCCCGATAAAAATACAAAGTTTTTGAATCGGGCTTTGCATAAAATCGAATAACTAGAGTGGCTTAGGCCAATCGGAAAACCACTCTGGCACTGGCTCATTTCTGCGGAAAGACTGTAGAGGAAAGTCCAAGCGTTTTGATTAAGGGCATGAACAACACAGATCAGCGCACTGATCGTTATCATCAGCATGGATTCATGCTGTTTGTAACGTGCGTCCTGTCGTTTGCAGCCTTTATGTTTGCGGTGGACCTTTCTGCCCTTGGCGATGAAGCCTGCCGCACTGTTCCCAAAAGCATGGCAGCCCAGCAGGTCGAAGACGCGCCTGCGATACCTGGACGCCAGCAATCCACGCCTGCGACGCAGCCGTTACGCGCCGTTCTGGCCGAAGCGATTGCTGCTAAAATCAAGGCAACCTATCCCGACGGAAATGGTGCAGGCTTGTCGGCAATGCCGCGTGATCTTGCATTTTTCGACGCAAAACCAGTCGAATCCGCAAGGACAAACGCGATTTTGAGACTTTCGCGGAGCACATATGCTCCCGTACGCGCGCCACCAAGGAGCGCCTGAAAGTCGTCATTGAGATTGGTCATAGCCAATCCTGAATCACTTACGAAGAAATGCGCCTTAAATTTTTGTATTCATTACGAAATTTGAATGCGCTCAATATCCGGAACTTCAACTCATGCGTACTTCTAAATGGGTCGCTGTGCTATATGGCCTGATCGTTCTGATCGGCGTCATTATCGCCCTGCCCAATTTCTTCACACAGCAGCATCTCGACGCGATGCCGTCGTGGTTCCCTAAACGACAGGTAACGCTCGGCCTCGATCTGCGTGGCGGCTCCTACCTTGTTCTTGAAGTGGATGCAGCTGGTCTCAAAAAAGATCGTATGCGTGCGCTGCTTGATGATGCGCGCGGCAAGCTGCGCGCTGAACGCATTCAGCCACAATCGATCCGCGCCGTTGGTGATTCCGTCATCGTGACGATCCCTGACGCCGATCAGCGTGCAAAGGCCGATACCGCGCTCAAAACCCTGATTTCTCAGGTTAACACGAGCGGCTTCGGCGCGGCGATCAACGATATCGACGTCACGTCCAGCGACAATCAGATTCGTCTGACACTGACACAGGCTGGTTTCACCTATCGCCTTGATTCAGCGCTTCAGCAGAGCCTTGAAATCATTCGCCAGCGTGTTGACCAGGTCGGCGTTGCCGAGCCTTCCATCCAGCGCGTTGGTTCCGACCGTATCGTTGTTCAGCTTCCGGGCCTTCAGGACCCAGCACAGCTTCGCCAGCTTCTCGGAAGCACCGCGAAGATGAGCTTCCACATGGTGGCTGACGCGAATCCGAATGATGCACCGCCTCCGGGTGTCAGCATCCTGCCGGATTCCAAAGATCCAAACATCAAATACCCAATTGAAGACCAGGTTGCCCTGTCCGGTGAGCGTCTTACCGATGCGCGTGCAGGATTTGATCAGCGCACCAACGAACCAATCGTTTCGTTCCGCTTCGACAGCCTCGGGGCCCGTCAGTTTGCTGACATCACCACCAAGAACGTCAATCGCCCATTTGCTATCGTTCTCGACGGCAAGGTGCTGAGCGCGCCGGTCATCCGTGAGCCGATTACCGGTGGTAACGGCCAGATCAGCGGCAGCTTCACGGTTCAGGACAGTGTTGTTCTCTCAGCACTGCTGCGTGCAGGTGCTCTCCCTGCCCCGCTGACGGTTATCGAAGAACGTACGGTTGGTCCTGACCTTGGTGGCGACGCCATCAAGATGGGTCTGATCACCGGTATCGCTGGCTTTATCCTCGTCGCGATCTTCATCCAGCTCCTTTATGGCGTCTGGGGTCTGATTGCCAACGTAGCGCTTCTACTCCACACGTTGCTGACCTTCGCAGCACTGAGCCTTATCGGCGCGACACTGACGCTGCCCGGTATCGCCGGTATTATTCTGGGTATCGGTATCGCGGTTGACGCGAACATTCTCATCAACGAACGTATTCGAGAAGAAACCAAAAGAGGCCTTGGTGCCATGGCAGCCCTCGACCGAGGCTTCCATAGCGCTTTCGCTACAATCGTTGACTCCAACGTTACCTCGCTGATTTCGACCCTGCTTCTCTTTATGTTCGGTACAGGCCCGGTACGCGGCTTTGCTGTTGCCATGATGCTCGGTATCGTGATCTCGATGTTTACCGACGTGACGCTGGTTCGCATGGCGATGGGTTGGTATGTGCGTCGTCGCAAGCTCAAGGTGCTTCGCATTGAGCCACTGGTAAGGATCGCGCCTGAAAACCCTAACTTCCGCTTTATGAATGCGCGCTTCTTCGGCATCGGCGTTTCTATCGTCCTATCGATTGCTTCGATCGCGCTCTTCTTCAAGCCGGGGCTGAATTACGGCATCGACTTCAAGGGCGGCATTCAAGCCGAAATCACCACGTCGCAACCTGCTGATCTGGCGCAATTGCGCGAGAAGCTCGGCGGACTTGGCCTTGGTGAAGTTGCCCTGCAGTCTGCTGGCAGCCCGAATGATGTGCTGATCCGTATTCAGCGTCAGGATGGCGGCGAAGAAGCACAAACGGTTGCGGTCAACAAGATGCGCGACGCTGTGACTGAAATCGATCCGGGTGTGAAGATTGAACGTACCGAAGTTGTGGGACCAAAGGTCTCCGGCGAACTGGCCCGTTCTGGCTTCATAGCGGTTGTGCTTTCGGCTCTCGGTATGCTCATCTATCTTTGGTGGCGTTTCGAGTGGTTCTTCGCAGTGGGCGCGATTATCACACTGATACTCGATACCACCAAGATGGTTGGCTTCTTCGCGCTGCTTCAGCTCGACTTCAACCTGACCGCCATTGCAGCGCTTCTGACCGCTATCGGTTACTCGGTAAACGATAAGGTAGTTGTTTATGATCGTATGCGTGAAAACATGCGTCTCTACAAAACGAAGCCTCTGCGTGAGATCGTCGATATGAGTATCAATCAGGTACTCGTCCGCTGTATCTATACATCGGTTGTGACGTTCCTCTGCCTTCTGCCAATGGCAATCTGGGGCGGCAGCGCCGTTCATAATTTTGCCGTGCCTATGCTGTTCGGTATCTTCATCGCAACGACGTCGTCGATCTTCATCGCTGCACCGATCCTGCTGTTGCTGGGCAACTGGTGGCAGCATCGTCGGGAAGCGCATCAGGCGCTTGAAGACAACACGGCTGCACAAAAATAACTCCATTGCCGGGCATGGTTACGATCATGCCCGGCTCTCCATAAAAATTTTATAAGACTGAAGAACGGGAAGGCACCCCTATGCCCCATGACACGCCTTTGATTGCGACAATCGTCATCGGGTTATGTCTGGCGTTTATCTTCGGCGCGATTGCCACCCGTCTCAAAATCTCCCCCCTCGTCGGTTATCTGCTTGCTGGTGTCATCGCTGGCCCGCACACGCCAGGTTTTGTTGCCGATCAAGACCTCATTCTCCAGCTCGCGGAAATCGGCGTTATCCTGCTGATGTTCGGCGTTGGTCTGCACTTCTCTCTCAAAGACCTGCTTTCTGTGAAAGCTATTGCTGTTCCCGGCGCGCTGGCACAGATCGCGACAGCAGCAGCACTCGGCACAGCTCTCGGTCTTGCACTTGGCTGGGACGTAAAAGCCGGTCTTGTCTTCGGGCTGGCACTTTCAACGGCCAGTACCGTCGTTCTCCTGCGTGCGATGCAGGATCTGCGACTTATCGATACAGATCGCGGCCGCATCGCCATCGGATGGCTGATAGTTGAAGACCTCGCCATGGTCATGGCGCTGGTGCTTCTGCCGGCTCTAGCCAGTGTCGGCACTGAAGCTGGACATGCCGCAGCCAACGATCCTATCGCCGAGTGGCTGGGGCTAGGCATTGGCGGCATCATTCTTCTGACCATTGCCAAGGTTGCAGTTTTTGTAGCGCTTATGCTGGTGGTGGGGCGAAAGGTGATCCCATGGCTTCTGAACGTCATTGTTCAGACAGGCTCGCGTGAACTGTTCCGCCTTGGCGTTCTGGCTATAGCGCTTGGTGTTGCCTTTGGCGCCGCCCATCTGTTCGGCGTATCTTTCGCGCTTGGTGCATTCTTTGCTGGCATGGTGATGAGCGAATCTGAGCTAAGCCATCGCGCCGCAGAGGAATCGCTGCCGTTGCGCGACGCTTTCGCGGTTCTGTTCTTCATTTCCGTGGGCATGTTGTTTGATCCGATGAGTCTCATCCGTGATCCCCTGCCCCTGATTGCGACACTCCTGATTATTCTGGTCGGCAAATCGGTTGCAGCATTCTTCATTGTCCGCGCATTTAAACGTCCCGTTGGAACAGCTCTTACCATTTCCGCAAGTCTTGCTCAGATCGGCGAGTTCTCATTCATCCTCGCAGGGTTGGGAGTAGGCCTCAACCTTCTCCCGCCTGAAGGGCGCGATCTGATCCTCGCCGGTGCAATTCTTTCGATCTTCCTCAACCCGGTCATGTTCATTGTTGCCGAGCGACTACGACCTTGGATCGAAAAGCGTCTGGGCGTTGAAGGCTCAACCAATGATTTGGGTGAAACAAGCCTCGATATCTCGGAACCCGAACCGCTACCGCGCACCAAATTGATAGCTCACACAATCATTGTGGGCTATGGCCAAATCGGTAAACGAGTGGCTTCGGCCTTGCAGGAAAAGCAAATGCCTTTCCTTGTGATCGAAAATTCGCCCAAGATTTATTTCAGATTGAAAGAAATCGGCATTGAAGCTATTGCGGGCAATGCCTCTGATGCTGAAATATGGGAGGCGGCGAATCCTGAGAAAGCAATCAATCTGGTGATTGCTATCCCGAATGCATTTGAAGCCGGGCGCGCAACATCACTTGCCCGGGCTGCAAATCCGGGCCTGCGCATCATCGTGCGAGCCTGTTCGCCAGCTGAAGCACAATACCTGCACGATCTAGGTGCAGACTCCGTTATCCTGGGCGAAGCCGAAATCGCCGGAGCAATGGAGAGAGCAATTATAAACGAGAGACGAAACGAGGGTTTTCAGCAACATCGCCCTTCGTCCGAGACCATGGTTGATTTGAAGGGGATCGAACCGGAAGCAACCTGATGCAAGAACCGGAGAGATCGATAAAGGGGAATTAGATGCGAGTTGAAGGTGCGGTGATCGGTTAATGAAGTTCAAGGATTACATCTGGCCGGTAATAGGCATTCTAGCAGTCATTGTTTCAGCCTGGCTTCTTTATCGGGAGCTGCGCAGTATCTCGCTTGAAGACGTTCTGGATAGTCTTTACGCGATCCGCGCGCATCATTGGTTGCTGGCAACAGCAGCAGCGCTCCTCGCCTATAGCTCGCTGGCCGGATATGATCGCATTGCGCTTCTCCATTTGCGTCGCAAAATTTCCTGGCTCTTCATCGCCCTCTGCTCGTTTACGACCTACGCATTGTCGCACAATATCGGCGCGTCGGTCGTTTCAGGTGCAGTGGTGCGTTATCGCGCATATTCCTCGCAAGGAATGCCAGGCAGTGAAATCGCTGTCCTTATCGCTTTCTGCTCATTCACATTCATTCTCGGCGTAATCATCACCTCCAGCATTGTCCTGCTGCTGGAACCGCATATTTTGATGCGGTTCAACTCGGACTTGACGCCGACTGTGTCGATAGTCATCGCGTTGTTGATGCTGGCTTTTGTACTGCTTTATATCTTCGGCAGCTGGTTGCAATTACGCCCACTTCAGATCGGCAAATTCCGCCTCGAATATCCGCGTTTGCCAGTTGTTACACAGCAGCTGATTGTAGCCCCGCTAGAACTGATTGGTGCCGCAGGCATCATCTATTTCGCACTGCCAGAAGCAGGCAATCCGGGCTTCCTGATTATTCTCGGTATCTTCCTGGTATCGTTCTCGGCAGCACTTATATCGCACGCTCCGGGCGGCCTTGGTGTGCTTGAGCTGGTTTTCCTCACCGGCCTGCCGGATATGGATCAGGCTGACGTTCTGGCGGCACTTATCGTCTTCCGCCTGCTTTATCTTCTCATTCCATTTGCCATGTCGCTGATCGTGGTTCTAGTTTTCGAGAAATCGCAATTTGTGCTGCGCTGGAACGACAAACAAAAGAAGTAATCAATCTGAGGCGGGATTAATTTTTACACACCCGCCTCAATTTGAATTTATATTCCTTAAATTGATATGAAATAGCCCCTATCTTGGAAATTGCTTCGCATATCCTCCCGATGCAGAGCAGAAACGCCTCCCAAGGCACATTCCAAGAGGAACTAACGCATGCCTGCGACATTGATCATCCCCGGTTACAAGGGATCGGAAGCAGGCCACTGGCAGCGCCAATGGTTGCATGACGATCCGTCAGCAGTGCTCGTCGAACAAGATGACTGGCACTATCCGGTGCTATCCGACTGGATGCACGCGCTTGAAGCCAAACTCGCCGAAAATCCCGGTGCGGTTCTGGTTGCCCATAGTCTTGGTTGTATTCTTGTTTCGCATCTCGCAAGCCGTCCGGCTGCGGCTCACGTTGCTGGCGCACTTCTGGTCGCCCCGGCAGACGTTGAAACTATGTCGCGTCGCGATAGCCGCTTTGCGAGCTTTGCACCCTTGCCTCGGCATGAATTGGCTTTTCCATCCATCGTCGTTGCCAGCCGCGATGACGAATATATGCGCTTTGCCAAGGCAGAAGCCATTGCGAATGTCTGGGGTTCTGGCTTTGTCGACGTCGGCCATGCAGGCCATATCAACGTGGCAAGTGGCTTCACGCATTGGCCGGAAGGCGCAATCCTCGCCTCATCCCTGCAACGCGAACCAATAACACACACGCTCTCCCAAGCAGCGTGACCGCTAGCCGCCTGCCTCTCAAAAAGCAGGCGGTTTCTTTTTAGCCGTGCTGTTTCCGCTCAAGCCAGATTTTTAGAACAAGCGTCAGCAACGCTAAGCCAGCCAGTGTCGAAGCGGCAGCAAAAGCACCCGCGACATTGTAATCGTTGAACAAGAGCTCAACCTGCAGCGGCAATGTATTGGTCTTGCCACGAATAGCGCCTGACACAACGGACACCGCGCCAAACTCGCCCATCACGCGGGCATTACAAAGCACAGCACCGTAAAGCAGCGCCCATTTGATATTGGGCAGCGTGACATAAAAAAATGTCTGCCAGGCATTCGCTCCAAGCGTAAGAGCCGCTTCTTCCTCATCGCTGCCCTGCACTTCCATCAGTGGAATCAGCTCGCGTGCCACAAAAGGCGACGTCACGAACAGGCTCACCAGAAAGATCGCGGGAACCGTGAACATGACCTTGACGTCGTAGCTCTCAAGCAACGGTCCGAGCAGTCCCTGCGAGCCATACAGGAAAAGATACGTAACACCAGCGACGATCGGAGAGACCGAGAACGGAATTTCGACGAATGTGATCAACAGTCGGCGACCCGGAAAGCGAAATTTTGTGACCAGCCACGCCACACAAATGCCAAATGCCATATTGATCGGCACAACCACAATCGCGGTCAGGATCGTCAGCCACACCGCATGAAGCGTATCAGGCTTGAGAATTTCTCCAAAGAAGACATCCACCCCTTTGCTGAAGGCATAGGAGAAGATGACGGCCAGCGGCGCGCCAATGCAGATTGCTGACAAAATGGCAGCCATTCCGATCAGCAGGCTACGCACAGAGCCCGGCTTGTTGCGCGCCTGCGCGCTTGCACTAGCGCTCTGCATAACGAAGCCGCCTTGCCTGAATGATATTAGTCACAAGAAGCATAAAGAACGCCATGAGCAGCATCATGAAAGCGAGTGCTGCAGCAGCTGGATAATCATATTCATCCAGCCTGATGAAAACCAGAAGTGATGTGACTTCCGTTTCAAACGGCAGATTGCCGGAGATGAAAACGATGGAGCCGAACTCACCGAGACTGCGGGCAAAGGACAACGAAGCGCCAGCCAGGAACGCCGGGAAGATTGTCGGCCAGATAATATGCGAGAAAACCTGCCAGGGGCTAGCACCCAGGCTGCGCGCAGCCTCTTCCACATCAGCACTCATATCTTCCAGCACCGGCTGTACGGTGCGGATGACAAAGGGAATACTGGTAAAAAACATCGCAATCATAATGCCAAGTGGCGCATAAGCAACCTTGATACCAATCGGCTCAAGAAAGCGACCAAACCAGCCATTGGGTGCGAACAGCGTCACCAGTGCCAGACCGGCTATCGCAGTAGGCAAAGCAAAAGGCAGATCGACTGCCGCATCGATCAGTCGCTTTCCAGGGAACTGATAGCGGGACAGAACCCATGCAAGCAGAAGCCCAAACAGACCGTTGAACACCGTAGCTACGGCTGCGGCACTGATTGTAATGCGAAACGTCGCCAATGCACGATCCGAAGTTACGATGTTCCAGAAATCGCTCCATCCAAGACTGGCGGTTTTCAGGATCATTGCCAGTAGAGGCAAGGCGACAATGACCGCCAGATAAAGCAAAGTGCAGCCAAGGGTCAGTCCGAACCCCGGCAGCACCGAATTGCGTTTCATGCTCAGAAGCGACACTGGATTTTTCCAAAAGAAAGGCGAGAGCTGGGTGCTCCCGCCGGGTAGTCTTGTTTACTTAGCAGTAAAGAGCTTATCAAGTACGCCGCCTTCGGCAAAATGCTCTTTCTGAACCTTTTCCCAGCCGCCAAAAGCATCTTCGACTGTTACAAGGCGCACATCTGGATAGATATCCTTATGCTTTGCAATCACGTCCTTGTCGTGCACGCGATTGAAATTCTGTGCGAGGATTTCCTGACCTTCAGGCGCGTAGAGATAGTTTAGATAAGCTTCGGCAATCTTGCGGGAGCCGCGCTTGTCGACAACCTTATCAACGACAGTAACCGGGAATTCAGCCAGAAGGCTGACTTCTGGAACAACCACGTCATATTTGTCTTCGCCGAGCACCTTGGCTGTACCGCGCGTTTCCGCTTCAAACGTTACCAGAACGTCGCCGATACCGCGTTCAGCAAAGGTCGTCGTTGCACCACGACCGCCTGTATCGAACACTGGTACGTTCTTGAAAATCTTACCGATGAACTCGTGAACCTTTTCCTGATCGCCCTTGAAAGCTTCGTTGGCATAAGCCGTCGCTGCTAAATAGGTATAGCGCGCATTACCAGAGGTCTTAGGGTTCGGGAAAACAACCTTCACGTCGTCACGAGCGAGATCATCCCAGTTCTTGATGCCCTTTGGATTGCCTTCACGCACAAGGAAAGCCGGGAACGAGTAATAAGGCGAAGAATTGTTTGGCAGGCGCTTCTGCCAATCAGCAGGAATAAGGTCGCCCTTATCGTGCAACACCTGAACATCCGTCACCTGGTTAAAGGTTACAACATCAGCTTCCAGACCTTCGAGAATGGAACGAGCCTGCTTGGATGAACCGGCATGGGACTGATTGACAGTGAGGTCTTCTCCAGTCTTGGCTTTCCAATCCGCGATGAATGCCTTGTTGACCTGCTCGTAAAGCTCGCGTGCGATGTCATAGGAAACGTTGAGGATTTCCTTTGGCTCCTGCGCGCTGACCGGAGCTACGCCCAAACCGAGAGCAACAGCCGCATATAGAATAATTTTCTTCATAGATCGCACCCTTCTCACTTTGCTTGCGCAAAGCGCCCGTAAATCGACTTCTGTTGGGAAACAAATCTACAGAGAGACAAGCAAGAATCAATCTAAATCATTGATTTAAATATATAAACTACTTTCATAACCATTCTTGGAAACCTCGCCTAACGGAAAAATTGGTCTGAGAATATTTTTCCAAAGACAGGCAGAAACGCGCAATAAAAACGAGAAAGCCGGAAGCTTTCGCTCCCGGCTTTCGAAACTTTTTTCATTGCTTAGATGTTACCAAAACCCACGGTGCTGCCAGCACCAGAGAAAATTTTGCTCGCCACGCTCCAAGCGATTACGACGACGCTCTGCAATTTCATCAGCGCTTAGCTTCATGCCGCGCCAAGGCTGCTCCAGATAGGCCGTCATGCGCAGCACAGCATCTTTTATGCTTTGCGCCAGCAATTGAATTTTACGGTTCATAAGAGCCTCCATTTCACGCTCACCACTCAAGCTGCAATCTGAAGCCCAATTTGGGCCACGCTTTCGCCGCAGCAATGAACGATGTGTTAATTTTGAAGGCTTCTGCGATAAAGTCAATATCCCACTTATTTTATGGGAGTTAACATCGCGAAATATTTTGCGAGCAACCATGTGGATGCTCGCAAAATTATTCTATTTTACACTTCGTAGTCGTCGACGGGCCTGATCCGGACCTTTTCAACATGACGACCACTCATCGCTTCGATGGTGAATTGGTATCCATCCTCGACAAAGCTTTCACCGCCCACCGGCAGATGGCCGAGGTGCCAAAGCACATAGCCCGCAAGCGTTGTGTAACGATCGCTATCATCCACCAGATCGCGCTGCAGGATGCTGCTGAGACGGCGAATATCAGTGAAACCATCAACCAGATAGCCACCCTGTCCGTCTGATTCTGCAACAGCAGCCTCTTCGTCTTCATCCGGGAACTCACCGGCAATGGCTTCAAGCACGTCGGTCGGTGTGACTACGCCTTCAAACGAGCCATGCTCATCCACCACCACAGCAAGCTGCACCGGCGAAACACGAAGCTGTTCCATGACGCGAAGCACATTCGCATTTTCATGAACCACCAGCGGCTGCTTGACCACTTCATCCCAGTTGATCTGCTTCTTGTCGGTCATATCAAGCAGCAGATCCTTGACCGAAGCGACACCGACAAACTCATCAACCTGACGACGGGCAACAATTACGCGAGAATGCGAAAGCTTACGGATCGCTTCATGAAGCTCAGCTTCATCCTCATCCAAATCAAGCCATTCGATCTCATTACGCGGCGACATGATGGAACGAACCGGGCGATCGGCAAGATCCAGTACGCCTCGGATCATTTCCTTTTCTTCCGGCAGGAAGACGTCACTGGCAGCCGTCTGCTGCGCAATCACGTCAACTGTGTCCGAAAGTGGGTTATCGCCGCGATGGCCACCGAGCAGGCGCAGAACAGCGCCCGCTGTGCGTTCACGAAGATCGTTTGTGGTCACGAGCTTTTCGCGATTCTTACGCGCCATCTGATTGGCCGCCTCGATCAATACCGAGAAGCCGATAGCGGCATAGAGATAGCCCTTCGGAATATGGAAGCCGAAGCCTTCAACGACAAGGCTGAAGCCGATCATCATCAGGAAGCCAAGGCAGAGGATAACCACTGTTGGATGCTTGTTGACGAAGTCCATCAGCGGACGCGAAGCCAGCATCATGACTGCAATCGCAATAATGACCGCGATCATCATAACCGGCAGATGCTGCACCATACCAACAGCCGTGATCACGCTATCGAGCGAGAAGACCGCATCAAGCACGACGATCTGAACGATAACCTGCCAGAAGATCGCATGGGCAACGCGCGTGTTCTTAGGTCCATGCGCACCTTCAAGGCGCTCATGCAACTCCATCGTACCCTTAGCGAGAAGGAACAGACCACCAACCAGCATTATGAGATCGCGACCGGAGAAGGAAAGTCCCATCACGGCAATCAACGGTTCGCGCAGCGTCACGATCCACGAGATCGAAGCCAGCAATGCGAGACGCATTATCAAGGCCAATGAAAGACCGATTATACGCGCACGATTACGCTGATGAGGCGGAAGTTTATCGGCCAGAATGGCGATAAAGACGAGATTGTCGATGCCGAGAACAATTTCTAGCACCACCAATGTCACGAGTCCTACCCAGGCATTGGGGTCGGCAATCCAGTCCATGGACCAATCCATGATTTGTCGGCTCCTGTAAAATCAGAGAAAAGAGGAAACAGAAAAAACGCCGCCTGCGTTTCCCTCCCGAACCACAGAAAAGCGGATCGGCCAGAAGGAATTGCAAACGGCGTGAGAAAGCTCAAAGCCTTTTAAGTCCAATGCTCCCATACAGGGAGCGGGACTTCGTGAAGACGAATCGTCAGAACTGTCGTCGGGCATAAAGCGCGATGAACCTTTTAAAGAGACACGAAGCAGACCCTTTGTCTGCTCCAGAACGGCTGCATTATGCAGACGCGCGGCTTACGCGCAAGACCATATACTATTCAGCCGGAGAAACATGCACGCCGCGCTTGCGCTCACGACGTGGACGACCTTTGAAATAACGCATACCGATCACCGTTACCACGATCGTCAAGGCCGTAATGCCTATCACGGACCAGAACATGTGATCGCCATCCATCTTCGCAAATACGCCTATGCCGCGACCAGCGAGCCAGCCTGGTAGGAACATGAGCGGCGCCCAGACCACCGCAGAAAGCACGTTTGCGGTCTGGAAGCGCTTTTGATCCATCGACATCATGCCTGCAACCATCGGAACGGTACAACGGACCGGCCCAAAGAAGCGACCAAGGAAAACAGCCGAGAAGCCATAGCGGCGAAATAGCAATCGTGCCCGCGCAATGCCGGTGCGGTGCTTATTGAGCGGCCACTTGTGAATAATGCTGCGACCAAGCCACCAGCCAAGCAAATAAGAAACGATATCGCCGATGACCGCGCCGATGATGGCGCCGATGATAATTGGCCAAGGCTCCACGATTCCGGCGCCCACCAGACCGCCAATGGCGAGCATGATAGGTGTGGCAGGAATGAACATTCCGATAATAGCGAGAGACTCGCCGAAGGCTATAATGCCTACGATAGGACCCGCCCATACCCGATGATCGGAAATGAACTGTCCGAGATCGCTAATTATGCTTTCCATTCCGTCCTCAAAATGCCGCGAACCGGATTCTGAAGTCAGACCCCAACCGTGGGGTGACTTCGGGTTTTCTTAAACGAGGACAATCCGGTGCGTGAACCCCTCGCCTGCCTGCGCGTAACAAACGCTTGCAGCATTCTCTCAATGGCAAAGAACTTATTTGCCTATCAAGTCTTTTATATGCCGAACCATCTCAGACAAGCATCAAAAATTGATGACATGGCTGCGAATTTTGCTGCGCAAATCATTTAGCTCGAACGAATAATGCCAGTCCCCTCTTGAGCGAAGCATTAGCAAGTCCAAATCGAGCGTTGCGAATATGGAAATTCCTGCGTCCACTTACAACGTCATTTGGAAAAAATGATTCAAAATCAGAATCATGACAAGAATGATTCCACTGGCAGAAATTTATTTTAGCAATCAAAACGATTAGTTTTCACTTATACGCGGAATAGGTGCATTGAGTATTTAATTAAGAACTCCGCATTTCCGGGCTTTTTGAAATCTCCGCAACTTTTTTTCATTTTTTTATCACTGAAGGCTAGACAGACAGAAAAGCGGCCTTTATAGAACCGCTCACCTCACCGGGGCCGCTGCCTCGGAGAAGCGAGTGGGTGATTAGCTCAGTTGGTAGAGCAGCTGACTCTTAATCAGCGGGTCGTAGGTTCGATCCCTACATCACCCACCATTTTCTCCTCTTCTTTCAAAGAGTTACCGCTGATTACACGATAGCCGGACGAACCGGCTCAAGTTTCAATTGCGTTAAAAATCTTCTTCCTTGCTACTTGTAAATATCCAGCAATATTGCAGCCTAAGTGCGCAAATAGGCATGGCGAAACCAATAAGGTGGTACTATGAGTGTGCCACATGACGCCCAAGAGCCTTGGTTACACATTCACACTTCTAGCCGTTGCCATTTTTGCGGCACAAGATGGCATCTCGAAGTATCTCGGATCACATTACTCGCCCATCTTCATAACGATGGTGCGTTATTGGGCGTTTGCCGTTTTCGTGATTCTACTTGCGATGCGCGCCGGGGGAATTGCACGCGCTGCTTCGACTAAGCGTCCATTTTTGCAGATCTTCCGCGGCGTCTTGCTGGCAACGGAAATCGTTATCTTCGTATTCGGCCTTAGCCGGGTCGGCATGGCCATGGCGCAGTCAATCTTTCAGGTAGGCCCATTACTCGTCACGATGCTCTCAGTGCCCTTCCTTGGCGAAAAAGTAGGCTGGCGTCGCTGGACCGCGATTGTGGTGGGTTTGTTCGGTGTTCTTCTCATCATCAATCCAACTCATGTAAAATTCGACCTGAACTTGCTGTTTCCCATGGCTGCAACAACCATGTTTGCAATTTATGCGATTGCGACACGCGCAGTCAGCAAATCTGATAACTCCATGACCAGCTTCTTCTATACGGGCATTGGCGGCGCTGTTGTACTAACCGCAGTCGGTCTTTTTCATATGGAACCAATTGCGCAGAATGACTGGCCCTGGATGGCGGCGCTTTGCGCCTGTGGCATTGCAAGCCATTATTGCCTCATCCGCGCCTACGACATTCTTGAAGCCGGTGAGGTGCAACCACTATCCTATCTCCAGCTCGTGATTGGAGCGTTCATTGCAGTTCTTGTTTTCAACGAACATCTGACCTGGAATGTAGTGACCGGTGCAAGCATTGTCGTCGCGGCTGGCCTCTTCTCGATGTTTCGAGAGAGAAAGCTCGCAAGCAAGGCATCGTAACATTACGAATTATTAATTGGCCTGTTCATATCAGGTTCACCTAAAATGGCTGACATTGCTCACACGCCAATAAATGGCGCCGTGTATAGAGTAATGGAGTCAAATAACCATGAAATCGAAGACCTTGTATATTGCAGTTATCGCTTCTGCATTGCTTTCCACCGCCGCATTCGCACAGGAAAAGGCCAGCGAAAATACAGACAAGTCAGCGACGGATACTTCCATTACACAGAATGATGGATCTAAAGGCAAGCGCGGACCAATCGATCTCGAGAAATTCTCCCGCATGGACGAATTGAAAGCCGCCGACACAAATGGCGACGGCGTCCTCTCTCGCAATGAAATTGAAGCACTCGCGCTCAAGCGCATGGTCAGCCGCGCAGCAGACCGCATGGAACGTCGCCTTGATGTAAAGGGCGATGGCAAAATCACTCTGGAAGCGATTGAAAAGCAACGACAGAAGGAATTTGCAGCGCTTGATCGCAACGAAGATGGTAAGCTAGACCGCCACGAACTACGTGCGGGCAAGAAGTTCCACCACCATGGCCCAAAGGGTCCGCATCACGGTGGCAAAGGCAAAATGGAACACCACCAGCCAAAGCCACAGCAGTAAAATGGACATTACGAAAAAGCCCCGCAATGCGGGGCTTTTTTTGTTTCCATTATGAGCGAATAACGCCCTTCTTGAAAATGATATTGCCATAGAGACGCTTTTCGCCAGAGCGGATGACTGCATAGGCAGCACTCGCCCGATCGTAGAACGCAAAGCGATCAATCGGATCAACAGCAATTTTGCGGCCTTCTGCCTTCTCAATGATGGCTTCAAATTCACCAAAAATCGCAGGCGTCTCGCTAGGGCACTCCATCACAGCCGCTGGCTTATCAACAAAGTCGTCGAGCGGCAGCAGTGAAAGCACAGCGTCTGCAATATCTGTCGCGCTGATCCCCGGAAAGTCCAGAACCTGCACACCGGAAGCCTGTGCTGGATAATTGGCATCAACGATAACAAGATCGTCGCCATGGCCCATATCCGCAAGCACTTCAAGAAGCGAACCGGTCAGCAGTGGGTTTAGATTTTTAAGCATTGGGTAAATCCGAATGGTGGAGTTTGAATGCGCGCACCCTATAGCATCACCGTAATAACCGATATCGGTTTCTGGAGACACGGGGCAAAGATAAAAGAAGCGAAAGTGTCGTGTCCACACTCATTATGGTGATCACAAGCGACAAAAAACGCCGGCTGATTAAAGCCGGCGTTTCCAGTTGATCACTTAAAAAGAAACGTACCGTTATTCAGCTTTCGCTTCAATATTGACCTTATCAAGCAGCGCTAGCGGGTTCTGCGATGCCGCAACCATTTCCAGCGCACCAATACCCTTGTCTGACTTGGACTTGACCGTCACCTCAAAGATATTTGGCTTAGCAAGGAATGTCGAAAAAGCAGTGATCGCATCTTGAAGCTGCGGTTGGTCGGCAGCAAGTTCCTGCAGAACTGCATTAGCAATCATGGTCAAAGCGCTGCGGGCATCTTCGACAGTCATGTTGTTTTCGTCTGCGTAGAACTTGAGACCCTTTTCAATCAGACCCTGTTCTTCAATCTTGAGCTTTACCTCACGAGCCTTGAGGCCGAGAAGTGCAACCTGTGCCAAAACTTTATCACCGGAGAAGAACTCTTTGGTGAAGCCGCCCAATAGACCAGACATGGAAATTTTTCCCATGTCCTGACCGCTGACCGACAGATCCTTGATGACGAGGCTCTGGCTGGCTTCATCCCAATTTGCTTCCAGATTGGATGAAACGTTTACACGGTCATAACCGAGCTTGCGCAGCTGCTGATACATTTCTTCACGGCTGTTCGCAGGAACAGGCAAAGACATATCCTCATAGGCAACACGAATATCAGTCGGAATACCGTTGAACGGCTTGTTCAATGCCAGCTCGTAGCTCTTCATGCTGAACTTGATGCGCTCAGGCAAACCGGTTGCTGGCGGCGTTGCAGTGGTGTCCTGATCTTCCTCAACATCAACATCGTCATTGGCGTTACTGTCGCCCGGCAGGTCAGCATCAACACCTTTGACGACCATCGTGCCGAATTCAGGCAGCATGGTCGTGAACGGGAAATTCTCCATTTCCTGGTCGCTCAGACCTGCAAACTTTGTCACGGCCTCTGCCGACGGCGCCCAGTTGAAGCCTTTAAGCGAGAATTCGTCCAGCTTCACGAAGTCGGTGCCGTTACCAGCCGAGAAGCCATTAAGCGACATGTCGAGCTTCTTATTGTCGAAGGACATCGCCATCTTGTCGATTTTGCCTTCGCCCTTTTCTGGATCACCCGGTTGGATTTTCATCCCGAGTAACTCGACGTCGCCCTTACCAATCGTGTCGAAGAGACCGATCAGGCGCATGAAGAACTCTTTACGTTCTTCCTGCGAAAGAGATTCGATGTCCTTGGCTGCTTCCAGTTTCTGTAGTGTTTCGGTAAACGGCTCTGCAGGCAGGCGCATGGTAAAGCCGTTGCTGCGAACTTCATCATAGCTGAAGCTCGACTTTGTGCCCTTTACGGCGATATTCTTCGCAGAAAACGGTCCATAAACTGGCTTCGCTTCGGTATCGCTCGGGCCAGCCTTCTCAGTATAAAGACGCGCTATAAAAACGCCGTCAATATCCTTGCCTTCTGATGCGCCGATCGTACCAGCCATACGTTCTTCATTAATCGTGCCGTTCTCATCGGGCAACGAAAGATCAAGATCGAATGTCGCGCCACTTGAAGTGTAGCGTGCGACATGGCCATGAACGATGTCTTCCAGCGCGACATCTTTATAAGATGTCTTCTGTTCCTTATCGTTCAACATCTGAACGATGTTGATTTCAGGCACCAACATGCGCTTGGCAGAAACACGCCCAACGCGTTCAGCAAGGCTCAACTCGCCATTGCCGAACGTATCGCGCAGCATCTGGATATCGAAATTCGCATCGTCGATAAGAACACTCGGCATCTCAATCTTAAACTGAGCGATTTCCGTCTTGATACCTTTGGCATCAAGCATGCCATTCAGAAACAGTACTTTTGGACGACCTTCGATCGAAGCGATGGTGACGTTCGTGCCGTTTTTCAAAGGCAGGACCACATCGGTCAGCTTTATGTGGCCGAGAAAATCTGCCGAAACAGAGGCAGCCTTGCCGCCACGCCGCTCAAGCTGGGCGTTAATCGTCTTTTCGAGTGTGATCTTGTATCCGACTGCACCTGCAGCCGCGATGGCTATGACTGCGACAGCTGCCCAAAGCGCTTTGCGTCCGCCCTTGCGTTTTCCGCTCGTTGCCTGCTCCACGATTTCTCATCCTTTCAGCGCAATTTCAACGGGATCTGATAGATGATTGGTTAATCACAAGAAATTGTAAGAGCAAGCAGGATCGGTAAAGATTAAGATTTTTTCGGCCACCAGATGTGAAAAATCCTGCACATTCTGGAAGGATTTTGCAGAAATTGGTGCAGAAGAGCCTCAGAGCGGGTTTGCTGGATGCGGAGACGAATCGTATGCACCCCAAATCGACTGGTCAAAATTCACGATTGCACCAGTCATCATTCCGGATTCTTCCGACGCCAAAAACGCAATCGCGCGCGCAACTTCCCTGGGATCAATCAGACGTCCAAATGGCTGGGCCTTGACCGCTTCATCCAACCAATTGGCGGGTGCGCCGTGGAATTCGCGCTGGATACGATCTTCGCCATCCGATGCCATCCAGCCGATATTGAGGCTGTTGACGCGGATGCGATTACGCAGCACCGAATAGGCAATATTGCGCGTGAGCGTATCAAGCGCACCCTTGGACGCACAATAAGCAGCGATGAATGGTTGGCCGCCCATGGAGGACATGGACGAAATATTGACAATCGCTCCTTCAACCTTTTCACGCCGGAAAAGCTTGATCGCTTCCTGAATAAGAAAGAAAGGTGCACGCGTATTGACCGCAAAAAGCCGATCAAACAGTTCAGGCGACGTATCAAGTATATCGCCACGGTCCGTCAATCCGGCTGCATTGACGAGAATATCAAGCCGTCCAAAAGCCCGATCCGCTTCCGAAATCACCTGACGGCAATCTTCGACCTTTTCCAGATCGGCTTGAACAAACACGGCCTTCACACCGAGCTGCTCCAGCGTGTCGGCCTGCGCCCTGCCTTTTTCGGCTGAGCGACCGCAGATCACTATGCCCTCCGCGCCACGTTCGGCAAAAAGCTGTGCTGTAGCCGCACCAAGACCTTGGGTGCCGCCAGTGATGACCGCAACCTTGCCATTCAATTGTCCGCTCATTTCTGGCTCCAAATATAAGTTAAACCCGTCCACCCAACGCAGATGAGAGATCAGCCAGTTCCTGGCCGCCTGCCATAAGGCTCTGCAGCTCATCCATGTCCACATCGCTTCTGGTGCGGGTTCCAAACGTGGCACCGCGATTAAGCACGGTAAACTTGTCGCCTACGGCATGAGCGTGGCGCACATTATGCGTGATGAAGATCACACCAAGCCCTCGCTCACGCACAAGGTTGATATACTTCAGCACCATAGCTGTCTGACGCACACCAAGTGCCGAGGTTGGCTCATCGAGGATCAACACTTTCGCCCCAAAATAGACTGCCCGTGCAATCGCTACACATTGTCGTTCGCCGCCCGACAACGTGCCAACGGCCTGCTGCGGATCACGGACATCAATACCGATCTTCTTCATCTCTTCACGGGTCACATCTTCCGCAAACTGCGTATCGAACCAGCGAACTGGCCCAATCCCCTTGGTCGGTTCCCGACCGAGAAAGAAATTTCGCATGACCGACATAAGAGGGATCATCGCAAGATCCTGATAGACCGTCGCAATGCCGTGATCGAGCGCATCGCGCGGACTGTTGAAGACAACCTGTTTGCCTTCTACAAAAAACTCTCCGCTTGTTGGTTTGTGCACGCCGGACAGTGTTTTAATCAGCGTCGACTTACCGGCACCGTTGTCACCAAGCAGACAGTGTACCTGCCCCGGTTCCACACTGAGTGAAACGCCGTTCAGCGCAATAACCGGGCCGAAGTGTTTGACAAGATTGCGAACCTCAATGATCGGGGTTGTCATAGTGCATACTCCCTATCAACGCAGTTTCAGGAAAGTTTGGAAGCGGTTTCCCTGGAACTGCGTGAATGCTGAAACCTATCGCTCGCCGGTGGCGCGCTTACGGATAAAGTTGTTGAAGAGAACGGCGATCAGCAGCATTCCGCCAAGGAATACCAAGTACCAGTCCTGATCAATCGTCGTGTAAGTCAGGCCAATCAGCACCATACCGAAGATGATGGAGCCGAAGAATGCCCCAATGGCCGAACCATAGCCGCCAGTAAGCAGACAGCCCCCGATAACAGCTGCAATGATCGCTTCGAATTCCTTCTGGAAGCCGCGCCGCGCATCCGTCGACCCCGCATCAAGAACAGTAAGAATGGCAACAAGTGCTGCTGCCATTGCCGTACACATGAAAAGAATTGTCTTAACACGACGCACAGGCACACCCGAATTGCGCGCAGCCAGCGCATCACCACCAGAGGCGAAAATCCAGTTACCGAAGCGGGTTCGCACCAGAACGTAGGTCGCCACGAGAGCGATGCCGATGAACCAGAGAACTTCGACGGGTACACCCTTCACCGTCGGCTGGCCATTTGGGAACTTCGCGATGAGGTCTTTTTCCGCAAGCCATTCAAACAATCCTTGAAAAGCATCACCAGAAAACAATCCCGCAAGATAGCTCGTGCCGACAGCTTCCTTCACACCACGCAATTGCGTTGCACCACCCGTCGCCCATTTGAGGCCGACCAGCGAAAGCCCACGCAGGATGAACAGAAACGCCAGCGTAACGATGAAGGAGGGCAAGCCGGTTTTAAGCACAATCTGCGCGTTCACAGCCCCCACAAGCGCCGCGAAAACCAGTGTCAGAATGATGGCAACGATGAGCGGTACCTGCCAAACGACGAGGGCAGCAGCGAATATTAGGCCGGCGAAGGCTATCATTGAGCCGATAGAAAGATCAAATTCGCCACCGATCATGAGTAGCGCGGCAGCCACAGCAAGAATGCCAAGCTGCGATGCAGGCGCCATGAAATTCATAATACCGGCGGCGGTGAACATTGCCGGATTGGCTGTCGACAGGAAGAAGATCGTGATGAGCACGAGACCTGAAACCGCACCCAGTTCAGGACGACTAAGCATCCGCTGGAGTGCACTGGCGTTCTTCAGCCGCTCATCCCGTTGCGCAGCTGCGATCGCCGGATCATTTGCTGCAGTCTGAGCGGGCTGCTCTGATGAAGTTGGCTCACTCATGCTTTCCTCCTTCAAGCGTATCCGCGAAAATACGCATTAAAACAATTCTCTAGAGCACCATTTTGATTCAATTTGAGAGAAACGCGCTCTAGACAACGCGACATGAAGGTCGCGAACTTATGGGTATGGATACTCGATCCCGCCCATTTTCATGGGCGGGGTGAGATATTCAAAAGTTATGCGTTGCTGCTTAGCGGATGCCCTTGGCAGACAGTTCAACCACCTGCTTGGCTTTGTCCTTGGTAATCAGGTTCGGGCCCGACGGCACATTGCCGCCCGGCATCAGGCCGTATTTCGCATTGAGCGCCAGAAACGCAACTGGCAGATAACCCTGCAGAAACTGTTGCTGATCAATCGCGAAATCCGCTTTTCCGTTTTCAACCGCCTCAAGGAAGCCAGCCGACATATCGAAAGTGGCAATATGAATGCCTTCGCGACCACTTTCTGAAGCTGCCTTAACTGCTGGCTCACCGGCCAGCGTTGCGTTCAGCGTCAGAATTGTATCGACCGCCGTGTCAGATGCGAGTGCTGCACGCACCTTGGATTCATTTTCAGTCGGATCAGCCGAGGTGGGCAAAACCGTCACATCGCCAAAACCTTCCTTGAAGCCCGCACAACGCTGATCAAGCGAGACGTTACCGACTTCCTGATTGACGCAGATGCCTTTCTTGCCACCAGCCTTTTTAAGTGCTTCACCGGCAACCTTGCCAGCATCGAACTCATCCTGACCGACATGCAGCAACGCACCAAGCTTTTTGGAAGCATCCGAACCTGCGTTCATCGAAATAACCGGAATACCGGCTGCAACAGCACGTTCAATCGACGGCCCGAGCGCGTCGGCATCTGGAATCGAAACAACGATGCCCTGCGGGTTCTGGTTGATTGCAGCATCAATGAGTTGCGCCATCTGCACCATGTCGAATGTTTCAGGTGCGCGATAATCAACCTTTGCACCTGTATCCTTGGCTGCTTCCGCAACACCATTCTTCACAACCGACCAGAAAGGATCGGATGCCTGGCCGTGGCTGACAACAACAATGCTGACATCCTGTGCCTGCGCCGCAAATGACGCAGCCATCAGCGCAACGCCAGCAACTGCCGATTTCAATAGAGATTTCATGTTCACTCCTCCCTGCCCGGCACTCCCCGCCGGTTTGTTAATTTGTCTGCACTTCGTTCAGAGCTAATTCCGGGGCTGCCTCCACGCATTTGATCCCGGCAATTTCGCTGCAATCTTTGTCATTTAATAGAATGAAACATTCATTAGAAAATTCTCGTGGAATTATAATTCCATTTCTGTTAGCTCATGTCAATCACATAAGCAGCAGTCAAAATGCACATGCAATTTAGCTCTGGGAGGAGAGAATGGCAGTTGTAGCAGGCCTGATCGGCTCGGGTTTCATGGGCAAAACTCATGCTCTCGCCCTTGCGAATGTAAACCGGATTTTCGACCTGCCGATGACGGTCGAGCTTCACACATTGGCCGATGTGGACGAGAAAACCGCCTCACGCGCAGCGTGTCAGCTTGGCTTTGCTCATTCCACAGGCAGTTGGCGTGACCTGATCGCCCATCCAGCCATCAATCTGATCGATATCACAACCCCAAATCGCTTTCATAAAGAAATGGCGCTTGCTGCCATTGATGCAGGCAAGCACGTCTACTGTGAGAAGCCATTAGCTCCAACTGCCGCCGAATGCCTTGAAATGACACTCGCTGCCGAACGGAAGGGCATTCAAACCGCAGTCGGATTCAATTACCTCAAGAACCCGATGATTAAGCTCGCTAGAGACATCATCGAGAGCGGCGAAATTGGCAATGTCAGAAATTTTCGCGGCATCCATGCCGAAGACTTCATGGCCGATCATCGAATTCCTTGGTCATGGCGACTTGATCCGGCAGGTGGTGGCGGCGCCCTTGCCGATATAGGCAGCCATATTATTGCCGCGGCACGCTATCTGGTTGGTCCGGTTGCCGAGGTGATGGGCAAAAGCGTGACAGCAATTGCAGAGCGTCCCGACCACAACAACCCATCGCAGATGAAAGCAGTCGAAGTGGATGATATCTGCCATGCTTTTCTATCGTTCGAGAATGGCGCAACCGGCACTATCGAAGCGAACTGGCTCGCCAGTGGCCGCAAAATGCAACATGATTTTGAGATATCGGGCTCAAAGGGCTCGATCTTTTTCTCGCAAGAGCGCTTCAACGAACTCGACCTATTCCTTTTCTCTGACAAGAAAGGGCAACAGGGTTTCCGCAAGATTTTTGCAGGCCCAGACCACGAGCCTTATGGCGCGTTTTGCGTGGCGGGCGGGCATCAGATTGGCTTCAATGATCTGAAAACGATTGAGGTGCGCGACTTCCTGTTAAGTATTGCCGGACAGAATACTGGTCACGCCGATTTCCGCGAAGGCTATGAGGTGCAAAAAACTATCGAAGCCATCTACGCATCCAGCCGCGAGCGGCAGTGGAAACCAATATAATCTACCGAAAGCGCTTACGCGTATGCAGGATGAATTCGTCTTCGATCTTCATCAGCTGCGCGTCGATGCCATAGACCTCTTTCAGGAGCGCTGGATTGAGCACCTCTTCCGGCGCACCATCGGCGACGAGCCGACCACGATTAAGCACAATCAGCCGGGTGCAATATTTCGCGGCCAGACCAAGATCGTGCAGCGAGGCGATCACCGTCTTCTTTTCGGTTGCCAAACCAGCAAAAAGCTCCATCAATTCCAACTGATGGGCCGGATCAAGCCCAGCTACAGGCTCGTCAGCCATGATGATCGGCGTGTTCTGTGCCAATACCCGTGCGATCAGGGCGCGCGCTCTTTCACCGCCCGATAGCTCGTTAGCAGGACGTGACGCAAGTTCAGCCACACCCATGCGCTGCATGGCAGTCTCGATCACAGTTTCATCGTCACGGTCCAGTCCTGCAAACACAGGCTTCAGTGCTGACCGCCCAAGCGATACCAGCATCCTAACTGTTACCGGCCATGCAACATCGCGTTCCTGCGGCAGATAAGCGATGATCTTGGCGCGATCAGCAACATGCATTCTTCGGAGGTCCGAGCCATCCAGCAGAATTTCACCCGTCGAAGACGTAAGGCCCAAAAGCGCACGCAGCAGCGTGGTCTTGCCTGCACCATTTGGACCGATCAAGCCGATAAACTCACCTTCACCGGCCTCGAAACCGACAGCTTCAAGCACCGCTTTGCGCCCCAGCGAGACATCAAGATTGTGGACTGAAAGAGTGCTCATACCAGCCGTCTCCGATATTTAAAGACAAGCCACAGGAAAAACGGGGCGCCAATGATTGCCGTTAACACTCCCAGCTTTAATTCGCGCCCCGGCATAATCAATCTCACCAGCACGTCGGCAGCCAACAGAAGGGCGGCACCGCCAAACGTACTGGCAACAAGCAGACGTGACGGTCGCGAACCGACCAGCGGGCGCAACAGATGTGGCACTACAAGCCCTACAAAACCGATTGCTCCCGCAACCGCAGTCGATGCGCCAACGGAAGCTGCAGTGCCAAGAACAGCGAGAATCTGAACGCGCGAGAGATTGACGCCCATGCTGGCTGCGGCATCCGATCCTAACGTTAGGCTATCAAGCGCACGCCCCAGTGAAAACAACATCGCCCAACCGATCAGAATGAAGGGTGCGGCAAGCCATACATGCGTCATCGACCGATCGGCAAGAGAACCCAGCATCCAGAACACGATTTCCATGGCAGCGAATGGATTAGGCGACAGATTAAGCGCCAGTGCTGTCATCGCTCCGGCGAGACTGGTGACGGCAACACCTGCCAAAATGACAGTCAGTGTTCCGGCGTGACGCCCCGCGAGAGCCTTGACCAAAAAGACTGACAGAAATGCCCCGACCAGCGCCAGTAATGGCAAAGCCAACGGGAAAACCTGCGACAGCCCCGTATAAATCGCAATCACCGCACCAAGTGAGGCCGACGAGCTCACGCCAAGCAGCCCTGACTCGGCCAGCGGATTGCGCAGATAGCCCTGAAGAGCAGCACCTGAAAGGCCTAGCGAAGCACCAATCAGCAAGGCAAGCAAAGCGCGCGGCAGCCGGATTTCGCGCATAACCAACACGATCACATCCCCCTGCCCGGCAAATAGCGCCCGAATGCTCTCACCCACACTGATGGATGCCGGACCAACCAACAGCGAAAGCGCAAATAGCACCAGAACCATCAAGCCAAGAACAACAAGCAGGAGATAAAAACGACCAGTTTCAGTCACGCGCAGCCTCCGCGAGCTTCGCAACAGCTTCAACGCTGAACGGCCCGCCACATACTGTCAGATTGTCGTTGAGCGCCACGCTTCGCGTGTGCCCTTCGAGCGCGCGCAATGCCGGATGCTCGAAATTCTCAAAGGCCAGTGCGGGCGGTCGTCCCCGCGATCCGCGCACCAAAGTATCAGGCTTTTCCATAACCAGCATTTCCAGCGGCAGCATAGCTGAACCACGAACACCCGCCTTATCGGCGATATTATCAAGCCCGGCCAGACGGATTGCTTCATCAATCAGCGTGCCGCGTCCCGACGTATAACTATTCGCATAATAGAGCGCGACGGTCTGTTTATGGTCAGGCTTTTGGATTGCTGAAAGAGCCATATCCATGTCTGCAATCTGCCGGGTTGCTTCGCTTTCACGGCCGAGCAATTCGCCCATGCGCTTCATATGCGCCTTGATATCGTCAAAAGAGCGTGCAGGCGCAAATTCCTCTACCCGCACACCCAAATCCCGCAACAATCCAACCGTGGCACGCGAAGAAAACGTGCCCGCCAGCACCAGATCAGGCTTCATGAGGAACACTTCCTCAGCCTGCCCATGGTTGACCGGCAGCTGTTTTGCTCTCTCGGTCAACACAGACAGAAGCGGGTCACGCGAAAGATACGACACCGACCGAAGCTGCGTGGCATCTGCCAGCAACATCGCCAGCTGATCTGTGCAGACATTGATCGACACCACACGCTTGGGCAATCCATTCGCATGCGCGGGATGAAACGCAGTCAGAAACAGGCCGGCCAAAAGGCCAAACCTGATTTTCCATAACCCGGACTGCGTTTTCATGTTGCGCATCTCGTCAGAAATTCCGCGTCAGCCCGATATTAAAGCTGCGCCCCGGCGCATTATAGCCGGACGTTGTCTGGTAATCCTTGTCGAAAATATTCTCTACCGAAAGCTTCAACTGCGATTGTGTGTCGATGTCATACAGTGCGATGAAATCAGCCGTCACATAAGGATCAAGCTTCTTGGTATTCGCGGCAGTTGTGTAGCGCGAACCGCCGTAAAGCAACCGAGCCGTTAGATCGAGCTTGTCGATAGGCTTGAAATTCACTTCAGCTGTCGCCTTCACCCGCTCGCGATATGGCAGATCGTTATCGGTATCCTCATCAATCGGCTTCTTGAGGTCTAGCGATCCTTTCACCGCCCAAGTTTCGTTGAAGCGATGAGACAGCGCCGCTTCGAAACCCGTCACTTCTGCACGCGCAATATTGTAAGGCAGATAGGAAGGTGCCGTGCTCATGATCGCATCACGTAGCCATGTCTTATAGAAAGCCAAATCGAGACTTGTATCGGCTGTTGCTTGCCAGTTCAGACCAATCTCATACGAGCGGGATTTTTCCGGCTGCAGATCGGCATTCGCAAAGCCGGGATAGTAAAGCTCATTAAAGGTCGGCGCACGGAAGCCCGTGCCAAACGAAGAACGCAGCACGAGATCCGGCAGAATTTCGTAGCTCGCGCCGAGATTATACGTGACCACGTCACCAAACTGCTCATTATAATCGTAGCGCACACCGCCATCAAAGCGCAGCGCATCATATTCGAGCGAGTATTGCCCGAATACCGCAGCCAGATCACGACTGGTTTTGGCATATTCGGTCGTAGCGCTGACTTCCTCGCGGTAAGCTTCAACGCCACCGGTCAACACATGCGAAACATTGCCCGTTTCAAACTGCTTTTCCGTCGAAGCAAAGATGCCGTAACGCTTGGTTTCAAACAGATCAGACCCGCTAACACCCTTACGGAAATTTCGACTGCGATCGAGACCAGAGCTGAACTCGATCGTCGAAGACCAGTCAGCGGTGTGATCGATACGCGCACCCAGCTTGCCACTAAATGCTGTTGTGTACGCTTCATTAGCAGACGGTGCTTTGGCATCATATTGATTGCGGCCGCGGCTCAGGAGGCCATCAGTATAAATCTTCCCCCAATCAAAATCCTTCGACAGCGAGAAGTTAAACGAACCCTGTAGAAAACCATCACGATCAGGCTCATAGCCAAAAGAATCTGGTGTCGTAAAATTATATCCCTGTGTGCCTGTGACAGCGGCACCAAAGGCGTAATCAATGCCGTCCTTGCTGCGTCCCTGAAGCGAACCGGACGCATAACCGCCCCATGGATGCGTAACCCCCGTTGTCAGACTTCCGCAGTAGGAGCGCTCCCCGCAGGCTCCACCCTGCTTTGTGATGATATTAATCACACCACCCATCGCATCCGCACCATATTGCGAGGAATGCGCGCCTTTCGCGATTTCAATACGATCAATTGAACTCAGTGGAATATTGGAAAGCGCTGTTGCTCCGGTCGTTGCTGATGCGGTTCGCACACCATTGACGAGAACAACCGTCTGTTTTGACGACATACCGCGAATGTAGAGATTGGAAGACGATCCCTGCCCGCCATTGGTGGTAATCGAAATTCCCGGATAGTACTGAAGAAGCGATTGCAAATCAGGCGCTGCTGATCGGTCGATTTCCTCCCGATCAATGACCGTGACGGACGATGTGGAACGTTGCAACGATGTTGCACGCCTCAACGGTGTGACGACAATCGTATCAAGCACAACTCCATCCTGCACGCTTGCCTTCGTCTGAGCGAATACGTCGAGCGGCGTAACCACCAGAACGGTGGATGTGAGATATGCCGATAGTTTGAGAATATGCATTATTTCTACTTCCTGCGTGCAAGCCTTGCTTCACCGCAGGTGTCAGAAATCAGGGCGGAAGCGCCTTGTCTTTGTCCCACGGCAACATTTCACAATGTCACCGCTACGGACGGCCGCGACTGGACACCCCTCGTGTCAGCCATGGGTGACTGGATACGGCAGGTCTCCTGACTTCCGGGTCTTCATCGGTCCTCCGCCTTCCCGAACGTGAATATTCAGTGGCTATGATCGCAACTTACGATCATGGGAGGATGACTCGCCGGTCACAGTTGCGGGGGCAGTCTCGGTCTCAGCTCTTCAAATGAGCCTCACCGTGTTCCCTTTTCATCCATCCTTGCGGACAGAACCGTTTCCTGTGGCGAGCGATAGCAAGGGGATGGCAGATTATCAACTGCAACAATGTGCCCCATCTGAATCACATTCAGAGCCAAGTGATTCAGATGGTTGAATTGTATGGATTTTTCATCTCAGGAAGTCGCGGAAACGACGCAGTGCAAAGAAGAAAAGAACACTTCCGATTACAATCATGGCCAGCAATTGTGGCCACACGACACTCAATCCCGCACCGCGGAACAGCACCGATTGCGCGAGCATCACGAAATGCGTGTTGGGTGCCGCCAGCATGATATTCTGAATAATTTCCGGCATACTTTCGCGCGGCGTTGTACCGCCCGAGAGAACCTGTAACGGAAGCAGAACCAGCATCAGGAGAAGTCCGAACTGAGGCATAGAACCAGCAATCGTTGCTAGGAAGATGCCAAGGCTCGTTGTCGCGAAAAGCTGTAATGCAGCACCCGCCAAAAACAGCGTCAGCGAACCATTGATCGGCACCGCGAGAATGCCCTGCACAACAACAACCAGTGAAAAGGCAGTCGCCACCAGCACCACCATCCCCATTGACCAGACCTTAGAGACCATGATCTCAAGTGGCGTCACCGGCATGACCAGCAGATGTTCGATTGTGCCATGTTCGCGCTCGCGGATGAGAGCTGCGCCCGTCAGAATGATCGAAAGCATAGTTACCGATGAAATGACATTGGTGATCGCACCGAACCAGCCTTTGTTCAGATCCTGATTGAAGCGCGCACGTAGGTTAAGTCCAACCGGTGTTTGCGTATCCCCGCGATAGCGATTGAGAAACTCGTTCACTTCGCTGGAAACTATCGACTGAACATAACCGCCGCCGGTAAAGGCCTGACTCATGCGCGTTGCATCGACATTCAGCTGAATCGTTGGCGAACGCCCGGCAAGCAGATCGCGCTGAAAATTCGGCGGGATATTGAGCGCAAAGGTATCGAGGCCAGAATCCATCCGTTTATCCATCTCATGAGATGAGATGAGCTTTGGCGGCACAAAATACGGCGGATAAAACGCAGTCGTGATGCGACCCGAAACCGGTGACTGATCCTCATCAACGATTGCGATTGCCGCATTGTTGAGATTTTCCGGCATAGCCTTTGCAGCGGTATAGATCGCAAGTGTGAAGGCATAGACGATAAGCAGCAGAAGCATCGGATCACGCGCCAGTCCGCGCAGTTCCTTGACGCCAAGCTGGAATATATTGGAAATCCGCATCTCAGCCCGCCTGCTTCTTGAGAAGTACAATGCCGAGAACGGTAAGAACCGGTATGGCAATCAGCAGCGGCAGGAATGATCCGGCGAGATCGGAGAAATCGAGCGCCTTTGAGAAAGTCCCGCGCGAAATTGTCACAAAATAGGTCGTCGGATAAATCTTGCCGATAAACGCACCTGCCCCCTGCAAAGACGAGACTGGATCGATAATGCCAGAATATTGCACTGCGGGAATGAGTGTCAGCAATGCAGTACCGAAGATCGCCGCAATCTGGCTATTGATAAAGGTTGAGATCACCAAGCCCATGCCGGTCGTAATGATGACATAGAGAAGCGCCGCCGTGGCATAGGTCAGGAAACTGCCTGTGAATGGCACACGGAATATGAAAACAGCAAAGGCCGTCAGCATCAGGAAGTTGAGAAAAGCAAGCGCGATATAGGGCAGCTGTTTGCCTAGCAAAAACTCGAACTTAGTCACCGGCGTCACATAGAAATTTATGATGGAGCCAAGTTCTTTTTCACGTACAACGCTCAGAACCGCCAACATTGCAGGGATCATCAGCAGAAGCAGCGGGATAACCGCTGGCACCATGGCCACAAGGCTCTGGACGTCCGGATTATAGCGATAACGAATTTCCAGATTGAAGTTGCCGACAGTGGCGTTGCTTCCATAAAGCTCGCGCGCTTTTTGTGTCAGCCAATTGGCATGCATTCCCTGAACGTAACCACGCACGGTTTCCGCTCGCGTCGGCATGGCGCCGTCGATCCAGGCACCAATTTCGACGGGACGACCACGCGCAACATTGCTTCCGAAATTCGGCGGGATTTCAATTGCCAGGCTGATTTCACCTTCGCGCATACGCCGATCAAGGTCGTCATAATCGATTATGGGTGCTTTTTCAGTGAAATACCGGGAACCAGCAAGTTGCTGCGTGTAATCACGGCTGATCGTCGTATCGTCGCGATCCAAAACCGCAAACGTCAAGTCCTCGACATCGAGATTGATACCGTATCCGATCACGAACATCAGGATCACAGTGCCCAGAATGGCCAATGTCGCCCGGATCGGATCGCGTTTCAACTCCAGCGCCTCGCGTCGCGAGAAAGCTAGCATTCGCCGAGGATTTGGCAACCAGCCCGCGCGGGCCGTCGTGCTTTTCTCAACCTTTTCAGGCTGAACCTTCACCGACTCTTGAACTCCTTTCTCAGGCGCTGTTTCGCCAATTGCTTCTTCGAGATATGCGATGAAAGCGTCTTCAAGTGTTGCTGCATTGCGGCTTGCCGTGTTGGCTTTTGGCGTGTCGCTGATCAACACCTTACCAGCATGCATCAAGGAAATGCGATCACACAGTTCCGCTTCATTCATGAAATGGGTCGAGACGAAAATCGTGACATTGTCGTTGCGCGAAAGATCGGCAAGGATTTGCCAGAACGCATCGCGCGCAACCGGATCAACGCCTGAAGTTGGCTCATCGAGAATAAGAATATCCGGCGAATGGATCAGCGCGACAGCCAGCGACAGGCGCTGGCGGATGCCGAGCGGCATCGAGTCGGGAAGATCATCCATAACGCCCGCCAAATCAAACCTTTGGGCCAGTTCCTTGATTCTGCGCTTGGTATCTTCTTCCGCCATGCCAAACAGCTTGGCATGAAGCTCCAGATTTTGATGAACTGTCAGTTCGGAATAGAGCGAAAACGCCTGCGACATGTAACCAACATGACGGCGTATATCGATATCCTTTGGGTCAACTTCGCGTCCAAACAGCCTTGCCGTGCCTTCGCTCGCAGGCAACAAGCCGATTAAAACCTTCATCGTCGTGGATTTGCCGCAACCGTTAGAGCCGAGGAAGCCGAAAATCTCGCCGCGCGGAATACGGAAGCTTACATTGTCAACGGCAGTGAAATTGCCAAATCGCACCGTTACATGCTCGGCTTCGATAGCGATGCCGCTGTCTACCTGTATATTGCGCGGTGGCATTACTACTTCGCTGTGCCCTTGCCGAAGCTCCTCCGGCAAAAGCGCGATAAAGGCCGCATCGAGATTAGGCGTCTGGGTTTTCTCAAGCAGTTCCTGAGGCGTGCCGGTTGCAAGAATCTGGCCGTCATTCATCGCAACCAGCCAGTCGAAGCGTTCGGCTTCCTCCATATAGGCCGTGGCAACAATAACGCTCATCCCCGGACGATCTTTGCGGATATCGTCGATCAGCTCCCAAAACTGACGCCGCGATAAAGGATCAACGCCCGTTGTCGGCTCATCAAGGATCAGCAAATCAGGATCATGGATCAGTGAGCAGCAAAGACTTGTCTTCTGCTTCATACCACCCGAAAGCTTACCAGCCGGGCGATCAGCAAAAGGCGACATGCCTGTTCGCGCCAGAAGGTCTGCAATGCGGCGTTCGCGCTCATGCTTGTCATGGCCAAATAGCCGCCCGAAAAATTCGATATTCTCGAACACGGAGAGCGTCGGATACAGGTTTTTCCCCAATCCTTGCGGCATATAGGCAATGCGTGGAAATGCCGACTGGCGATGACGCTTGTCGGCAATATCGCCGCCGAGCACTTCAATCCTGCCCTTCTGCATAACGCGAGCGCCAGCAATCAGCGACAGAAGGCTCGACTTTCCAACGCCGTCAGGCCCAATCAGCCCGACCATGCAGCCGGCAGGCACCTCGAGCGAAACATCACGCAACGCTTCAGTCGATCCATAGGACAGCTTCACGCCGTCGGCCCGAACGACAAAGCTGTCGCCGTCCACGCCAGCCTTTATCGAAGCCGCACTCATTTTACTGTTTCCGCGAGATTCTTCGGCCATTCAGCATTTTGATCAAGTTTCACGTAAGCCATACCCGGAAGCCCGGTTTTGACCTGCTGAATATATTTCTGAAGCAATTCCTGCGGGATTTTTGCCTTAACGCGGAACATGAGCTTTTGACGCTCTTCCTCCGTCTCAACCGACTTTGGCGTGAACTGCGCAACATCGGCTACGAAACTAATCGTGGCAGGGATCACTGAGGAGCTGCATCAAGCACGATGCGCGCATCCGCACCAATGGCCACGCGTCCAGCCTGCGAAGTCGGCAGGAAGAAAGTCATATAGACATCGCTGACATCCACCAGATTCAGCACGCGACCGCCAGCCGACAATACTTCACCCGGTTGCGCAACACGATATTGCACGCGGCCAGGCTTTGGCGAACGCAATGTGGCATCATTGATATCTGTATCGATGGTGGCAATCGCAGCCTTTGCAGCTTCAACCGCAGCTTCTGCATCAACAACTTGTGCCTTTGCAGCACTGATCGCGGCCGCTGTCGCGGCGAGCTGCGCCTTTGCAGCACCCACGGCTGCCTCAGCTCCCTGCGCGGTTGCGCGATCATCATCCAGCACCTGCTGAGAGACTGTGCGCGATTCTGAAAGCTGTTGCGAACGGGCCAGACGGCGATTTGCAGCGTCCAGTTGCGCTTCGCGCTGTGCGACCGTGGCCTGAGCGGCGGTTTGCTCGGCTTCACGCTGGACAACCAAACTTTTCGCTGTCTCAATGCTTATTTCAGCGCGACGAAGCTGCGCTTCAGCCTGTTTGCGCTGGCTCTCAAGTTGGGCAGTATCCATGCGCGCCAGAACCGCGTTTGCCTCAACAAACTGTCCTTCGTCGGCAAGAATTTCGCGGATACGTCCGGGGCTTTTGGTGGATACATCGATCTCTACGGCTTCGATTCGCCCATTTCCGCCAGCAATGCCTTCCGGCAGTCCGGGGTCGCTCAGTGCTTTCCAGGCATAGTAGCCTCCAGCTACCAAAGCCACGACTACACCAGTTGCGATCCACTGCTTGCGATTAAACCCCATGCCGAAACATCCTCTGCGTCATCATCTTGCGGGCCCGCAAAGCAAAGCTATGCGGCAAACGATACTACTCAGTCAGATTGAATTCTGTATTTTCACTTGGGAGTGCGTGCCTTGATTAAAATCAACTATACTCAAATGCACCGTAATTTCATGCGTTAAATAATAAATATAAGAAAATTCGCGGGTGCCGATTTAGTGAGATGGAGGGCAATGCTGACAGCACCCGCTGGCTGTCGACAGTACAACATTGCAAAAAGATCGCGCTGGTGCGCTCGACAGATCCTTGAATTGTTTAAAATTAGCCGGGGCGTCGCTTTGGTTGGGCCTCGACGCCCCGGAGATTGCCGACTCTGGTGGAACTCGGCAACAAGCGATCATTAGCATCCGCTGGCGGAGGCTTTCTTTGATTTAAATCAACCAGATAATAAATAACCTGAATGTGCCGCTATTTTTTAGGTCGACACTTGCCCCAGGTCTTTTTCAAGTATGCCGATACGCTCTTGAGCGTCGGATCAGACAAGAAACCTTGTCGAAAAAGAATACTGCCTTTGACCTCCGGTATAGCGTTGTTAAGGTCAAGCTGGCGCTTGATTTCATCTACGCCATTTCCCGCAACCCATTCAGGCTCAGCCTTACTCGAGGTGCCAGCGCGATAAAGTGCCATACCTATATAAAGATCAGTATTTGTGCCTTTAACTGTATCCGCCCACCATTTGACGATAGGGCCATAAGGCACATCCTTGCGGCCTGACGACCAATAGACCTGCGGCGCGATATAATCGATCAGCCCATCTTTCACCCAGGCACGCGTATCAGCAAAGTCTCCATCATAATTGGTCTTACCCGCCCGCGTTGGCGAACCAAGCGGATCGTCAATCTGATTGCGCCAGACGCCGCCAGGGCTGATACCAAAGCGAACATGCGGCTTGATGGCTCTGATCTTGTGCGAGATTTCCTGCACCAGCGTATAGGTATTGTGACGCCGCCAGTCATGCTTGCTTGAGAAACTTGTCCCGAAACGTTTGAATGTCTTGTCGTCCTTGAGTGGCGAGCCCTGCGTTTCGTAATAGAAATAGTCATCGAACTGGATTCCATCGACATCATATTTCTGGACAACTTCAGCCGTGATGTTAGTTACCCACTGGCGCACTGCCGGAATACCGGGATCAAGCACATAGCGATCCGCAGATATGCCTACCCAACCCGGATTGGTTTTATAAACACTAGGCGGAGAATCGCTGGAAGAATTATTCAGTTCTTTTCGCGTTGCCGGTCGCACATCCATAGAAACACGGTAAGGATTGAGCCATGCATGTAGCTCGATCCCACGCTTATGCGCTTGCGCGATCGCAAAGCGCAGTGGATCGAAGCCTGGATCTTTTCCGAGCGTACCTGTCAGATAAGATGACCACGGCAGATAGTCGGATTTGTAGAAAGCATCCGCAGCAGGTGAAACCTGAAAGATCACGGCGTTAATGCCATGTTCGGATGCTTCTTCAAACATTCGCACCAGTTCCTGCTTCTGGCGCTTCACGCGTTCGGAATCATCCTCAATCTGTGTGGAAGCTCTGGATGGCCAATCCAGATTAAGAACAGTCGCAACCCAGCTCGCATGAAAAGTATCGCAATCAAGAGGCATGGATTATCGCAGTCCCGTTCTATTCTAATATTAACGCCATATCTGGTTTGATATGATCAACTGGGTAACTACTTTAAAGATGCATAAAGTCAAAGCGAGGGCACGATGTATAAGAATATCCTAGTCACCACAGATGGTTCAGAGTTTGCAGAGCGCGGTCTCACTCATGGATTTGATACCGCGAAAGCCATGGATAGCAAGGTGACTGTCCTCACCGTGACCGCCCCCTATTCGCTTTCCGGACTGCCTGGCGGCTTTACTGACAGTCCAGCCTTTATCGAGCGTTATGAAGAAGAATGGAACGATTACGCCGATGCTGCACTTTCCCGCGCCCGTGAACTGGCAAGTCAGGCTGGCGTTGAAATCCATACATTGCATGTCGTGGCACAGCATCCCGCCACCTCAATCATTGAAACCGCAAAAGAATTGCGCAACGACCTGATTGTGATGGCGTCACATGGTCGTCGTGGGCTGAAAGGCATGTTGCTCGGTAGTCAGACCTATGAAGTCGTTACGCGAAGCACTGTTCCGGTGCTGGTGGTTCGCTAGATTCAACCGGCCTGATGACCAGTGGCGCTTTCAATATCAACGCGAAAGAAAACAGGTTCCAGTTTGCGTTGCTCGCCGCCACTGGTGATGGTCTTGGTATAAGCAGGCTCCCACCATGTCGGCTCGTTTGAGAGCATATTGACGATCGCAGCCTTTTCTTCCTCGCGCGTGATCTCGCGATAATGACCGTTCACCACAACGCTACGCCATTCCGTTTTTGAAATGATGTGATCGAACAAAATGCAGACCGCATCATTTTTCCGCATAGCCTCAGTCTTCTGACCATCGGTAGTGAAGGAATAAAGCGCCCCACCGCTGAATCGAAAACCGAGCGGCACCACAAATGGTCGATCACCAAGAACATAACCCAACCGCCCGATCTGGGTGTGCTGGATCATATCACGGACATCAATTTCAGACATTTCCTTGATTATCATGGCAAGCGTCCCTCGTTCAGCTAATCTGTTGTTAGATTACTATAGGGCGGCGATTGCGCTTTGACCGCAATCAAAACATGAAAATCAGACGAACAGGCGTCCTTCAGCAATCTTGACTGCCGTACCGCCAATACGAGCACCGGTGAGTGTCTGATTTGATACATCAAGTTCAAGGCGAATACGCGAGGGGCGCCCCATCTCCATGCCCTGCTCGATCCACCATTGCGAACTTCCATCCACCGGCTGGTCTTTGGCCAGGATCATGCCCGCAAAAGCCGCCGCTGCAGACCCCGTCGCGGGATCTTCATAAACATTCGAGCCTGTCACAAACATGCGTGCGTGATAATTACTGTCGAACAGAATTGTTTCGCGGCAATAGACATAAATCGGCAATGGTCGATCGCCCACATGCGGCAGACTTTCGCTCACATAGACAGGATCGATGGAGACTTTGGCTGCAGCGATCAGGTTATGAACCGGCACAAGAAGATAGGGTGTGCCTGCGCTCCAGACAGCAGGAATATGGTTTTCAAAGCCGATCTCATGCGTTCCTAGCCCGATTGCGGCGGCTGCCTCTTCCTTCTCGATCTTGATATCGAGCTTTTCCGGCAAACGCGGCAGATCAAATTCGGCAAAGGCGCTGTTTTCACCTAATATGACACCACAGCGAACGATACCTACCTTCTCTTCAAGCGTCACCAGCCGATCCGACTCGTCGCCTGTTCTGCGATGACGTGCCAGCGATACCGCAGCACCAACCGTCGGATGACCCGCAAATGGCAACTCGTAGTCCGGGGTAAAAATGCGGACGGCTGCCTCATGCATCGGATTTTCAGGCGGAAAGATAAAGACCGTTTCGGACAGATTGAATTCGCGCGCGATGGCCTGCATACGCGCGTCAGTCAGCCCTTCACTCTCGTGCACAACAGCCAGCGGATTCCCAGCCAGAGCCTTATCGGCGAAAACGTCGAAAATCTCATAATACCGGCCAGCACTGGCAGCTTCGGTCATCGTTCACCTCTCCCTCACTTCAGTAAGGCCATAAGCCTTGCTTTGCGAGCATAGTCAATTTCGTGGCGCTGTCATCTGCAAGAACTGATCGTTACTGTTGATTTTCAAAATGCCAATCGGCAAATGCGCGCACATAGGATGGCGTCGCCTGCCCCATGGCTCCTGCCTGCTTAACCGGAATGATTTCCGACAATTCCGGCTCTGCTTGAGCAGCGAGATTTGCCTCTATTCGTTTCAACAATTCCGTCGTCGAAAGATCAAAGTAATGTCGGCGGAAAAGCGCAATGCTTCCATCGGCAGTTACCAGATGGGTCTTTGCTTCCGCCTTGGCATCACCAAGATTGATTCCAGTTTCTTCGAAGACTTCTCGAGCCATATTGGTTTCATAATCGGCGCGACCATCAACGACATCATTGTCATCAATGGAACCTGCCGGAAAGTAGACCCGTCCTGCGACCGCATTATGCGCGCTCATACGGGCTGCTATCAAATGCCCTTCAGCGGACACCATGATACCGACGCCAAAAATATGCCAGGGACGTAAAGGCTGTGCATCTTTGCGCCAATACATAAGAGTTGCAAAGCTCGTGCGATGGAAACCGGCGGAAAAAGACTGGCCTTCCAGTTTCGCTTGTGGTGCAAGATAAATTTCACCATCAAATAAAGTCGGATTAGCCTGACACTCGCGCTGCCAGTTTTCAGCGATTGCGGTTTTATTGGCTTGCGCATAATCGAGCGGTCCCGGCAAAATCCGGACATCGACACGATCAATTTCATAAACCGTGTTTTCTTTCACATGCTGCATTAGCCGTCTCATTCTCAAACAATGTTCAGCGTCACAGCCACAGGGCAATGGTCACTGGCCTTAGGACGATCCCATCCAGTCCGTGGATAACGATCAACTTCTTGTCCCGGCGGGAAAACCGTGCGCCAGGGTTGGCCACGGCGGATAATCTGCGGAATCGCACCACCGTTTTTGTCAGCCAGAGCTGGCGACGCAAGAATGTAATCAAGCTCGCAAAGATGGCGTTCCTGCGGTCCGCGGGTGTGATAGAGCGTCCAGCGGTCCATTTCAGGGCGGCGCTCCACAAGATTGATGGCGAAGCCATCGCTCAGCAGCGTATCCAGCGCACTGGCAGCTTCCTTCACAGGCGAGAATTGATAACCGTTCCACTCATCGCCTTCGATGATGACGCGTTCACGGTAATCGTTGAAATCACCGCAAATGAGCCAGCGCTTACCCGAAGTGTGCCCTGCGCCAAACTTCTCTTCGATAATGTGACGGATCGCACGCGTTTCTGCCTGTCTGACCGGCAAGGATGCAGTGCGACCATCAAGCCCGTTACGTGCACCGCCCATTGATTTCAGATGGACAACAAAAAGCGTCAGTTGCTTGCCGTCGATACGCATATCGAGACAAAGACAATCGCGCTTAAAAATGCGATCATTCGGTTCAAGTCCGAGCTCAGCAAGCACCGGCTGATAAAGATCAAGATCCTTATAGGTCAGATGCGCGTGGCTGGTGACTTCCAGCACTTCAATCCGCTGGCCATCACGCGTCGTATCGCGTGCCATCACGGCAACGTCGATGCCTCGGCTATCATTGCCGTCAATCAGATACTTATTGCGATAACCCTGGCCGACCATCTTGAAAAGATAGCCATATTCAAACGCATTGAGGGCAGCGAGATTATCGACTTCTTGCAGGCAAAGCACATCGGCCCGTGTTTCGGCTATTGCCAGAGCCGTCATCTGCCGTGTGTCGTCGGTATGGGCAATCGCCCGCGCCTGCTCCAGCAGACGGTATTGCGTTTCATCGCCGATCTCGAAGAGCTTGAGCGAGCGATCCTGATGCAATTCATTTCGAAAGCCGGAAAAATCAAACCGGCGCATCAGATTTTCGACATTGAAGGTTGCTATCGTAAACATGCCCGCGCAATCTCACCACTTGCGCTATGATTGGCAAGTGGTTCTTTTCAAAATTGCACAGCCACGCTGGTTTTGATCAGAAAAGCCACCATATAAAGTCTGGAAATCAGGACACCAAAAATGCTTGATAAGATTCGGTACATCGCACTTTGCTCAGGCCTCTTTGCAGCAAGCCTTGTTAGCAGCGCTGCAGCGGTTGACCTGAATACGCCTTATGTGCCGTCTTTGCGTCCAAGCACGCCCCCTATCGCTGGCGGGCTGCCGCGGACTTATCAGCCACAAGCAGGATCAAGTAAGTGTTACGGCGTGGGGTGCCGCGACAGTGGCAATTACATCTCGCGCGAAGGCATCCCGATCTACAAGAATGGCGACCCGCTTCAAGTTCGCCCATCCAATCGCAAGCCTGTCACCACCTTCGGTCCAAGCAGCAACCATATTTCATGGTGCTCAAATCGTTACCGCAGTTATCGCACTTCGGATAACACATACCAGCCCTTGGCGGGGCCACGCACTGGCTGTAATTCGCCTTTTCAATAAAAAAGCCGGGCAGTGCCCGGCTCATTTATTTCTTATGCAGCTTTCGATTTGGAATGCGTGCGGATCAAACGACCCAGACGCATGATACCTTCATCAATCATTTCATCATTAGCGCATGAATAGCTCAGACGCAGCGTATTGGCACCCGTGCCATCCGCAAAGAAGGCCTTGCCCGGAACGAAAGCTACCTTCTCGCTTTCAATCGATGCGGCAAGCAATGCAGCACCGTCCATGCCCTTTGGAAGCGTGACCCAGATGAACATGCCGCCTTCCGGCTTGGTCCAGTCAGTACCTTCCGGCATGTATTTAGCAAGTGCTTCCAGCATCTTATCGCGGCGGTGCTTGTAAACGCTATGCAGCTTAGCGACTTGACTGTCAAAACCAGTCGAAGCAACACGATGGATGGCAATCTGGTTGATCGTCGAAGAATGAAGATCAGCCGCCTGCTTCATCAGAACCAGCTTGCGGATAACCGATTGCGAAGCAACCACGTAACCGACGCGCAGGCCAGGAGCGAGAGTCTTCGAGAATGAGCCGCAATAGATCGTGCGGGTCTTTTCGATATCACCGCCGTGACGCGCAATATCCATCGACAGGATCGGCGCAATCGCTTCCCCGTTGTAACGCAGATACTGATAAGCGGCATCTTCGATAATCGGCACATTCAACTCATCAGCATCGGCCAGCAGCTTTTCACGGCCCGCACGATCGACCGTTTCGCCGGTCGGATTGCTGAAATCTGCCGAAAGATAGGCAAACTTAACCTGACCGCCAGCATTTTCCGCTGCCTGCTTATAGGAATCCGGTGTGCGATTGCCATTCAGCGAGAGAATGTCATAGGTCGGTTCATAGGCGTTAAACGCCTGTAACGCACCAAGATAGGTCGGGGCAGTCACCAGCGCCGTGTCATTTGGCGAGATGAAAAGCTTGCCTAGATAGTCAAGTGCTTGCTGCGAACCGGACGTGATAAAGACGTTGTCTTCGGTACACGGAATACCGATCTTGGCAAGTTCACTCACCAACCAGGTACGGAGCGGCTTGTAACCTTCGGATACCGAATATTGCAGAGCTGCATTGGCTTCAGGGCCACCAAAGATGTCCTGATAAGCGCTCTGGAATTCAGTATGTGGAAACAGCGCCGGATCGGGAATACCGCCAGCAAAGGAAATAATATCCGGACGTTCCAGCAGTTTTAGAAGTTCACGGATTTCCGAAGCGCGCATACGTTTCGAGCGCGTTGCAAATACAGTTTCCCAGTCCAACACGGGAAATCTCCTCAATACGGTGGAGGCAAAGCCTCCTCAAACCTTGCCAGATAAAGTTCCAGCGATAGCGCAATTTTTTGCTAACGAGAACACTTTCTTCCATGCTGAGACGGAATAAAGATATTCTGAATTGTTTTGGCCAAATGACGCACAAAACACAAATTCCAAAAGCATCCGACGATCTTTTCGTGCGCTACATTTCACACGACCAAATCCCTATGCATGAAAGGGGCGTAAGAAACGCCCCCTTTTTGTCTGATCATCGAGCACCCAAAATCTAGCAAGATTCTGGCTCTGGCTTGGCGAAAATGGTGTTTTGTGAGAACCGGAGCGGAGCGTACATAAAGTACGTGAGCACCGGAAGTGAAACAAAATGCCATTTGCAGACGGCCAGAGCTTGAATATTGCAGATTTTTAGTTGCGTGCCTTGTCGACGAGCTTGTTCGCTGCGATCCATGGCATCATGCCGCGGAGCTTTTCGCCGACTTCTTCGATCTGGTGGCTGTCGTTGTTACGACGGATACCCTTGAAGCGAGCTGCACCTGCACGGTATTCCTGCATCCAATCGGAAGTGAACTTGCCGGTCTGAATGTCCTTCAGAACGCGCTTCATTTCTTCCTTGGTTTCTGCAGTGATGATGCGTGGACCAGTGACGTATTCGCCCCACTCAGCAGTGTTGGAGATCGAGTAGTTCATGTTCGCAATGCCGCCTTCGTAGATCAGGTCTACGATGAGCTTCATTTCGTGCAGGCACTCGAAGTAAGCCATTTCTGGTGCATAGCCAGCTTCTACGAGAACTTCAAAGCCGGTGCGGATGAGTTCAACAACACCGCCGCAAAGAACAGCCTGCTCACCGAACAGATCGGTTTCGCACTCTTCCTTGAAGGTGGTTTCGATAACGCCCGAACGGCCGCCGCCAACGCCCGAAGCGTAAGACAGAGCGAGATCATGTGCGTTGCCCGAAGCATCCTGATGGATAGCGATGAGGCAAGGAACGCCGCCGCCCTTCTGGTATTCGCCGCGAACCGTGTGGCCTGGGCCCTTTGGTGCGATCATGACAACGTCAACCGACTTCTTTGGCTCAATCAGGCCGAAGTGAACATTAAGGCCATGAGCGAAAGCAATCGCTGCGCCGTCACGGATGTTATCCTGAATGTGGTCTTTGTAGATGTCAGCCTGAAGTTCATCAGGGGTTGCCATCATGAGGAGATCGCCCCACTTGGCAGCATCAGCAACGTTCATCACTTCGAAGCCATCAGCTTCGGCCTTCTTGACCGTTGCCGAACCTTCACGAAGAGCGATGCGCACGTTGGCAGCGCCGGAGTCCTTGAGGTTCAGTGCATGGGCACGGCCCTGGCTACCGTAACCGACGATAACAACCTTCTTCGACTTGATCAGATTAACGTCTGCATCACGATCGTAATAAACGCGCATTTTCGTATTCCCTTCATTCAGATTATTTTTCAGATTGCTCTGCGGCTTCCTCGCGTTGGCCGTTGGTTATGCCCCGTAAAGAGCGAAAAACTGCTTTGTAGCACGCCGGGCGTCCCGGATGACCACTTCGTCAGTCAGTTCCAGCCGGTCGCCAAGCAGCAACCGGATCTGCATGTCCCGAACGACAAGTCCGAAAAATGCACGAAAAGCTTCGTCGATGTCGTCAAAAGCCAGAAGCTTTGCTTCCTGACCCATTTCGAGGATCGGCTTGAGACGCTTTGCCATCGCCACCGGACCATTGGCGAGAACGATGTCGCCAAGTGCCGATTTGCCCGATGCCGTGTGGCTGACAGCCAGACGGTTCAATGCAATCGATGTTGGACCAGACAGCACCAGCAGCCAGTCACGCGCAAAATGTTCTAGGCTTGAGAAAAGCGATTCCGCGTCAAGCTTCTCGCGAGCTACCGGCACGACACGAACCTTCGATGCTTGCCAGCGAACCATTGCGGTTAGCAGACCATCGCGATCACCAAACCATTTATAAAGGCTTTCCTTGGAGCAATTGGCAGCACGCGCAATGCTCGCCGTCGTCAAAGCGCGGTCCCCGCCTTCGACAAGAAGGCGCAACGCCTGCTCCAGAACATCGTTCTGACGCGGCGAAAAAGACGGCTGCTTCTGAGCCTGCAATTCGTCGCTTTTATCAGTCACGGATCAATCCCTCCACCTTGTACCGTACGGTACGGTTCCGTTTACTAATCCTTGCTTGACAGACCGTCAAGCAGGATTTTTCAACAAGATGGAAGATTTTAGAATTGCGATCCGAGCACCGCTTGGAGCTTCGTTTCGACAACTGGAAAGAAGCAAACAAATTCAAAAAGAAGGGGCGCCTTCCGGAATCAACTTCTCAGAAGGCGCCCTTTAAAAACATGGATATCTGGCTTAATGCCTTAGAGATTAACTTGCGTGCCTATTTCCACAACACGACCTGTTGGGATCTGGAAATATTCCGTCGCATCAGAGGCCGTACGAGCAAGCAGGATGAAAAGCTTATCCTGCCAGAGCGGCAAACCGGAATGTGCGGAAGCCTTGAGCCAGCGACGTGACAGGAAGAAAGACGTCGTCATGATGTCGAACTTCCAGCCGAGTTTTCGGCAAAGTCCCAGCGCGCGCGGAATATTCGGTTGCTGCATATAGCCAAATGTCAGCGTGACCTGCATGAAGCGTTCATTGAACTGCGAAACACGCGCACGGTCAGCACTCGACACCCAAGGCTTGGAAGCCGTTACAACAGTCAGAATAACATTGTTCTGGTGCAGAACCTTATAGTGCTTGAGACTATGCATGAGTGCCGTCGGCGCGCTCTTGGGATCACCTGTCAGAAACACAGCCGTTCCCGGAACAATTGTCGGCGGACGCTTGTTCATCTGCTCGACGATGAGATCGAGCGGCACCTCCGCCTTGCGTGTCTTTTGGAACAGGTGGCGCGTACCGCGCACCCATGTCCACATGATGACCACAAGAATAAGCGCAAAGGTAATCGACGCCCAGCCGCCATCATGCACCTTGATGATGTTGGCGCTGAAGAACATCACATCAATGACCAGAAAGCCTGCGATCAAGGGAGCAGCGCGGCTGACACGCCAGTTCCAGATGCGAGTCATGACGAAATAAAGAAGGCCGGTCGTGACCAGCATATTGCCCGTCACGGCGATACCGTAAGCAGATGCCAGATTGTTCGACTTCTCAAAGCCGAGAACGAGAATGATGACCGTAAGACCAAGCAGCAGATTGACGCGCGGAATGTAGATTTGTCCGTGCAGTTTTTCCGACGTGTGCTGGATTTCAAGACGCGGCAGAATGTTAAGCTGAACCGCCTGACGCGCCACAGAAAACGCGCCGCTGATGACGGCTTGACTGGCGATCACAGTGGCAGCTGTCGCCAGAAGCACCATCGGCCAGAGTGCAAAATCCGGCATCATCTGGAAGAAAGGCAACGCCGCCGCTTCACCATGGGACAACACGAATGCCGCCTGTCCGAAATAGTTAAGCAGAAGGCACGGAAACACAATCCAAAGCCAAGCTCGAACGATTGGCTTACGGCCAAAATGACCGAGATCAGCGTAAAGCGCTTCGGCGCCTGTCATGGCAAGAAAGACTGCGCCTACAGTAATGAAGGCGACACCGGGGCTGACGACAAGAAACCGCAGGGCATAATAAGGATTGAGCGCTGCCATTACGGTCGGATCGTCAAAAATATGCCAAAGACCCGACGCACCGAGTGCCAGAAACCACACCGCCATGATCGGCCCGAAAACAATCGCAACCTTGCCCGTCCCGTACTTCTGGATTGAGAAAAGAACGACGAGAATGACCACTGTAATGGGCACCACAAAGGGCGTCATATGGGGCGCAACAATCTGCACCCCTTCCACCGCAGACAACACCGAAATCGCAGGCGTAATGACCGCATCGCCAAAGAACAGCGCCGCTCCGCAAATACCAGCGGCCAGAACGATATCGGGCCGCCCTTTAAGGGCAGCCCTTACCAAAGCCATCAGAGAGAGAATGCCGCCTTCGCCATTATTGTCGGCACGCAGCACGAAGATCACATATTTCACCGTCACAACGAGCAGAAGCGCCCAGAAGATCAGAGAAACGACACCCAGAATATCACTTCTGGAAAGAAACCCATCCGAAGTTGCCGCGTGCAATGCTTCACGGAAGGCGTAGATCGGGCTCGTACCAATATCACCATAAACGACGCCGAGAGCACCAAGCACCAGCATCTTCATACTGTCATGGGAATGGTCGTTTTCTTCCGAAGCAATCGAGTTCTCTGGAGAAACGCCAGCAGGCAGCGTATTTTGAGAACCCGCCTGCGCATCTCCTGCGACTGGCGTGTTCTTATCTGGTTGCTCGCTGCTCATATGCAGACACCTCGTGAGGTCGTAAGTATCGGGATTGGATATCAGAGCGCCTGGGAGTTAAACAAACCGTCAACAGCTAGGGAATACATGATCGCTGCAAAGGTTCCCATGCAAGTTCGGTATCAGTCAAATGCCTGAAGTGTCAAAGTTAAACTCTTTAAAGAAAAGTAGGCTAACTCGCCGCTGAAGCGCGAAGCTCGGACTGCGGAAAACTTCATGTATGCTTCCCTCAAATGACCCAGCGCGCCCCCGAGCGTGGTTATTCTGTGGCGGGCGGTCTATATCTTGTCGCGCCCGCGCACAAATGCAGATTTCGCAAAGCTCCATTGTCAGCCATGCATTTTCGCAAAGCCTATCCAGCCAAGGCTGCAATGTATCGGCTAATGGTCACCGGCATACCATACATTAAAGCATCTGCGGTCAGACCGTGCCCAATCGACACTTCGCTTAACTGCGGTACACGTTTCACCAAAGCTGGGAGATTTTCAACTGTCAGATCGTGCCCTGCATTGATTGCGAGCCCGAGCGCCGTTGCTGCATCTGCAGCTTTGCCGAGACGGCTCAGTTCCTGTGTAGCGGCAGCCGGATCATCGTAAGTCGCTCCATATGGGCCCGTATAGAGCTCAATGCGGTCTGCGCCGATTGCCTTGGCCTTTTCATAACCCAGCGGATCAGGGTCAGCGAATAACGATACACGCATTCCCTGTGATTTCAGGCGTTGAACGATCGGCTCCAGGAAATCGGACTTGGTTTCAAAGTCCCAACCGTGATCGGAAGTTGCCTGCATCGGATCATCAGGAACCAATGTCACCTGCTCAGGTTGATGTTTTTCAACCAGTTCCAGAAAGGCTTCTGTTGGAAAGCCTTCAATGTTGAATTCAGCCTGCGGGTATTCATCATCGATCAATGCGCGGATATCGCCAAGATCGGTAAAACGAATATGACGCTGATCAGGGCGCGGGTGCACCGTCAAGCCAGCGGCCCCTGCTGCAAGCGCCGCTCGCCCTAGACCGGTCACACTCGGCCAAGGAAGATCTCGCCGATTACGCAACATGGCTACGGCGTTGAGATTGACGGACAATTTTGCAGGCATAGAGCTTCGCTCCTTCAATTCGATATGAGGCTTTATATCGTCAGCCATTGAAAAGTGTGAGTGTTTTCCTGTCACACCTCGAACCAATATAGGGATTGCTAATTTCGAAGACCTGCCGCAACCTTTATCCCCTGAGAGGCGTTTTAGTGAAATAACACGACGTTCTAAGAACCGGAGGTCAACGATGCGCAACGAGGACATCCCTGTCATCCGTCGCATTCCAACCAATCGTGAAGATGTCTTTGCTTTTGCTATCGAGGGCCATCTCGATGATGCTTCTCTCGAAAATCTTTATGGACTGCTCGATGCAGCCTATGAAGGCCATGATGAAATCGACCTGCTCATCCGCCTGACCGGCTATGACGGCGTGGATTGGGGTTCAGCATTTTCGGAGAGCATGCTGTCGATGCGTGCAAAATCTCTGCGTCACCTTCGACGTTATGCGATTGTTGGCGGCCCGCTATGGATACAGGCAAGCGTCGCGCTCATGCAGCCGTTTCTGTCCATCGAAATGAAAACATTCGAATCCGAAGATGAGCCCAAAGCTTGGGAGTGGCTAAGCGCCGAACCAGCGGAACAATGATTATTTTACGATTGTCAGCTGTTCGGCTGCACGCGTGATTGCGGTGTAAAGCCAGCGCTCGCGCGTGTCGCGGAAAGCATAGCTTTCATCGAACAGCACGACATTATCCCACTGCGAACCCTGCGCTTTGTGAACCGTCAGTGCATAGCCGTAATCAAAATCATCGAAACGCTTCTTGGTCTGCCAAGGAATTTCAGCATCCGGGTCCTCAAACTGCGCTTTGAGCAGTTTGATCTTGGCGACGCCTCGGTCTTCGTCTTCGGGCGAAACAAGCAGATTAATTCCCGGTTTCACTGTTTCCTTGGACGAGGTCATCACCTTCCAGAGAGAGCCGTTCAGAAGCCCCTTGGCCGGATCGTTGCGCAGGCAAACCAGCTTATCGCCGGCCTGCGGGTATTCGGCAGTAAAACCCTTCAACTCGCGCAGCCGTTGATTATAGCGCTTGCGTGTACGGTTGGTGCCGACGAGAACCTGATCGGCAGAAAGAACCAGATCCTGATTAACCTCGGATTTGGAAATGACTTTCGCTCTTCCCTCATCGCCATAAGCAAGCTCACGACCCTCACGCACATCAAGCGCCATGCGGATGATCGGGTTATCGCGTGCCTGACGATGAATTTCCGTCAGCAGATAATCCGGTTCGTGCTCAGTAAAAAAACCGCCGCCCGAAATCGGCGGCAACTGTCCCGGATCACCCAGCACCAGAATAGGTGTGCCAAATGTCATCAGGTCGCGGCCAAGCTGCTCATCAACCATGGAACATTCGTCCACAACGATCAGAGCGGCCTTGGCCACTGGGCTTTGACGGTTAAGCGAAAATGTCGGCGCGATAGACGTCTTACCGGTTGTTTCATCTTCAATCGCTTCTTCACCGCGCGGCCGATAGATCAGTGAATGCAGCGTGCGCGCATTGTTTGCGCCCTTGGAGCGTAGCACCTGCGCGGCCTTGCCGGTGAAGGCTGCAAATTGCACATCACCATCCACATGCTCGGCAAAATAACGCGCAAGCGTGGTTTTGCCTGTGCCAGCATAACCAAACAGCCTGAAGATAGGGGAACGCCCTTCCTTCAGCCACTTGCCAACGGCTTTTAAAGCCTGATCCTGTTCCGGTGAAAACTGCATACCCTGTTCAGACAGGATTCGGCACTTAAAGACAAGTGAATAGGAGAACAAAACAGCATCAAAGCTATGAGGCCGCACACAACAAACCACCAATGTTAGCTAATAAACAAGCAAATTATATTGACGAATAAATTAGTAATTCAAATAATTATAAGTACCTATAATCGCTTTCATCATAACTTAATAAATCATGTTCAGTATAAACTTATAGAAGGAGTGCAATCATGATGCTTCTTGTTTTTGCAGTTTTGGCACTTTCATTAATTTTCGCATGGTTCGGACGTCAGTCCGTTGCAATATTTCTTGCCGTTCTCTGCCTTGTATTGGGCGTAAAACAGTTTCTTTGGGAAATATATAGTTCTGAATACGGCTATCGAATGCCTTGGATTCAAACAGAAGTCATCGATCGGCCTATGCAGAAACAGTTCGCTTCTGCTTTCACGCCGAGCTTAAAATCTGATGGAACAGCAGCATGATTGATTTAGCCTCAGATCATGACACCAAAAAGCAGCAGACATTCGCCACTCTTCTCTCGATTTATCTTCTGGGAATGATGGCCGTCATCGCAGCAATTTTGACCGCAGCAATGGTGCTGCAATATGCCAATGGCGAAATACCTTGCCCGCTTTGTCTTTTACAACGCGTTGCGATGTTTGGTGTTTGCTTCGGAATCATTTTGCAGTTTCGACATGGTTTCTCATACCGTAACACTGGCATGAGTATGATTTTCTCACTTTTTCTGCTGATCGTATCCGTGCGGCAGACATTGTTGGATATCTACCCTCGCCCTGGGCATGAATATATCGGCACCTCAATCTTTGGCCTTCATATGCCCGTCTGGTCGATTCTCATTGCTGTCGCGCTGTTGATTGCCTTCGCTTTTCAACTCATTGTTTGGGGCGGGAACTCGCAAATGCAACACAAATCTCTGACGCATCAGTCGCTACTTCGCGTGTTGGCAAAAGCTCTCAGTCTGTATGTGATTGCGATTGGTGTGATTAATTTCGCCTCGGTGGGCGTTCAATGCGGCATCGATGAGTGCCACACCTTTGGCTACGCCCTTCTCAAATGAAAAATAGCGGCTGGAGTAACTCTCCGGCCGCTTTCCCAACTTAGCTGCCAACCAGCGCTGCAAATCTTTCCAGATCGACATTGCCACCACTGACGATCACGCCAATACGCTTGCCTTTGAGTCCTGGCACCATCTGCAAAGCGCCAGCGAACGCCAGGCAGCCGGTCGGTTCGACCACCATCTTCATTCGGCTGGCAAAAAACTTCATGCCTTGCACCAGATCATTGTCACTGACTGCCAAAATATCGTGAACGCTGTTCTGAATGACCGCAAATGTCATATCGCCAAGTGCCTGTGTCTGCGCGCCATCGGCTAAGGTTTTTGGAACGTCAATATGAACGATCTTGCCAGAACGGAATGATTGTTGGCCGTCATTGCCTGCTTCCGGCTCAACCCCATAGACATCGCATGAAGGTGAAAGCGCTTTGGCCGCAAGAGCACAACCCGCCAGCAAACCGCCTCCACCAAGGCATACAAACAGCGCGTCAAGCTGGCCAACCTCTTCAATCAGCTCTTTGGTTGCCGTGCCCTGCCCCGCAATGATATGCGGATGATTAAACGGCGGAATAAGTGTTAAACCGCCCTCCTCCGCAAGCTGCTTTGAAAGCGCATCTCGGTCTTCAGTATAACGGTTATAGGTCACAACCTTTGCACCATAGCCACGCGTTGCGTCCAGTTTTGCAGCGGGCGCGTCTTCAGGCATAATAATCGTGGCAGCTATGCCGAGCAATTTCGCCGAAAGAGCTATCGCTTGCGCATGGTTTCCAGACGAAAAGGCAAGGACACCGCGCTTCTTCTGCTCATCGCTAAAGCGCGACAGAGCATTGTATGCCCCACGAAACTTGAACGCTCCGATACGCTGAAAGTTCTCGCATTTGAAAAAGAATTGCGCGCCTGTTTCGCGATCAATGGTCGATGAGGTGAAGACGGGCGTGCGATGCGCCTGCCCTTCAATCAGTTCAGCTGCAGATACCACATCGTCATAGGTAGGAAGCGCAGACATCATTCACCTCTTCAACTCGTTATTTTAACATCGGCCACAAGCTCAGAACGAGCAGCAAGGCCATGGTCAGATTGAACCACTTCAACCGGGTGGGATCGGCAAGCCAGTTGCGCAACAATGTGCCAAACCCCGCCCAGACCGACACGCTCGGCAGGTTCACAATCGCAAAGGCGGCACTCACCAACAGCACTGCCACGTAGTAGTTGTCGTGGTTGGCATAGGTCGCAATGCCGGTGATCGCCATCACCCAGGCTTTGGGATTAACCCATTGAAAGGCAGCAGCCTGAAAAAATGTCATCGGCACGCCGCTATCACTGGCCTTGGATTCCCCGATGGAGCGCGAGGTAGCAATTTTCCATGCTAGATAAAGCATATAGGCCCCGCCCGCGAATTTGAGCGATGTATAGAATGACGGCACCGTTTCGATCAGCGCGCCAAGGCCAAAGCCAACCGCTAGCAGCAGCACGAAAAAGCCCACGCCAATGCCCAACATATGCGGGACTGTGCGCCGAAAACCGAAGTTCACCCCCGATGCAAGCAACATCAGATTATTGGGGCCAGGGGTAACGGAAGAAACAAAGGCGAATACGAGAAGCGCTAAGAAAATTTCAAAAGACATTGGATTGATCCAGCTAACAAGGACAAATTAGCCCAATAAAAAACCGGCACAATCGAAACATTGTGCCGGTTTCAACCGATATTGTCTCGATTTACGTAACTTAGAGTCCCTGAGGACCGCGGTTCATTGCAGCCACACCGGTCCGGCAAATCTCCACGAGACCAAGTGGCTTCATCAGCGAAATGAACTGGTCGATCTTGGCCGTCTTACCGGTAATCTCGACGATGAAATGCTCGGTCGTTGCATCAACGATCTTCGCATTGAAAGCATCAGTCAGGCGCAGAGTTTCAGCGCGTGCCTCGCCCTTTCCTGCCACTTTAATCAACGCAAGTTCACGCTCAATTGGGCGCTCGTGGCCAAGCTCGACAGCGCGATGCGTCATGTCAACCACGCGATGAACAGGAACAATACGCTCCAGCTGATGACGGATTTGATCAAGCACATTCGGCGTGCCGCGCGTAACAATCGTAATGCGCGACAGATGATGTTCATGCTCGGTTTCAGAAACAGTCAGGCTTTCAATATTATAGCCACGCCCCGAAAACAGGCCGATTACGCGGGCTAGAACACCCGGTTCATTATCAACGAGAACCGATAGCGTGTGTGTTTCCGGTGTCTGGGTATCGGCTGCAATGAAATATGCCGAGCCGGATGCTAGATTTTGTGCGTTCATATTCTTCACTCCGGATCAGACTAGGGAACGGCCCTTGGCGTCAATGGCATTGGCAACAGCTTCGTCAGTCGCTTCATCTGGCAACAGCATTTCATTATGCGCTTTGCCAGATGGGATCATTGGGAAGCAGTTGGCGAGATTGGCGACACGGCAATCGAAGATGACCGGCTTTTTGATATCAATCATTTCCATGATTGCATCATCAAGCAAAGCTGGCTTGTCGCAACGAATGCCATGGGCACCGTAAGCTTCTGCGAGCTTCACGAAATCAGGCATTGCTTCGGTATAAGAATGCGACAGGCGATTGCCATGCAGCAACTGCTGCCACTGACGAACCATGCCCATATACTGATTGTTCAGAATGAAAATCTTGATTGGCGCATTGTACTGAATGGCCGCCGACATTTCCTGAATACACATCTGGATAGAGGCATCACCGGCGATATCAATGACCAGTGCGTCAGGATGTGCAATCTGCACGCCCAAAGCTGCTGGCAAGCCGTAGCCCATCGTTCCCAAACCGCCCGATGTCATCCAGCGATTTGGCGCTTCGAAATCCATGAACTGTGCAGCCCACATCTGATGCTGGCCGACTTCAGTGGTGATGTATGTATCACGGTCTTTGGTCAGCTCGTTCAGACGTTGCAACGCATATTGCGGCATGATCACGTCTTTGTTTGGCGCATAAGCCAGCGAATTGCGAGAACGCCAGCGGTCGATCTGCTCCCACCAGGCAGCAATCGCGTTCTTCTCAGGCTTCTTTGCTGAAGCACGGAACTGGCGAACAATATCTTCCAGAACATGCGCAACATCACCGATGATCGGTACATCAACGCGAACGTTTTTGTTGATCGACGATGGATCAATATCGATGTGAATCTTGCGCGAATGCGGAGCGAATGCATTCAGACGGCCCGTGATACGGTCGTCAAAACGCGCTCCAACGCACAGCATGACATCGCAATCATGCATGGTCATGTTGGCTTCGTATGTGCCATGCATACCGAGCATACCGAGCCAGTTCTTGCCCGATGCAGGATAAGCACCCAACCCCATCAAAGTCGAGGTGATCGGGAAATTGCTGATCTCAACCAGTTCGCGCAGCAGCTTCGTTGCAGCAGGACCAGAGTTGATAACACCGCCACCCGAATAGATGACCGGCTTCTTTGCAGTCAACAGCATTTCAACAGCCTGCGCGATAGCCGACTTGTCGCCTTCAATGGTTGGACGATAGCTTGTGCGCGGCGATGTCTGCGGTGGCGTGTAGATGCCGGTCGCAAACTGAATATCCTTTGGAATATCAACCAGAACCGGACCCGGACGACCAGTCGAAGCAATGTGAAACGCTTCGTGCAGAACGCGAGACAGATCATTTACGTCACGAACCAACCAGTTATGCTTGGTGCATGGACGGGTGATGCCAACGGTATCAGCTTCCTGAAAACCATCGGAACCGATGAGTGATGTTGGAACCTGACCGGAAATGCAGACCAGCGGGATCGAATCCATCAGCGCGTCCTGCAAAGGCGTAACCGCATTGGTCGCACCTGGGCCGGATGTCACCAGCATAACCCCAACCTTGCCGGTCGAACGTGCATAGCCTTCAGCCGCATGGCCAGCGCCCTGCTCGTGACGAACCAGAATATGCTGAACTTTGTCCTGCTGGAAAAGTTCGTCATAGATCGGCAGCACTGCACCACCCGGATAACCAAAAAGATGCTCCACGCCATGATCGATCATAGCTTGAACCACCATTTCCGCGCCGGTCATTTCGCGTTGCCCCGCGGAGATCGTCGCCGCCTCGCTTGTTGCTGCCGTCATCGTCGTCACTTCCCGTCTGCTTTACATATTCAATTTCGTTGATGTTTAGATAACAAAAAAGGCCCCCGAGGGAGCCTGTCTTTCGCGCATGGGAGCTTTCGCCGGATGGTTACACCATCCTGCCCATGCGCGTACGTACCACAAGAATAAGAGCTGTTCTGTTCATGGCGGCGAGAGTAATCAGCGAAAATCGTGTCGTCAACGCATAAATGTATGAAGCGCGATATTTTCTTCTGTCAAACTGCGCCTCTCGATAAGATTATTGCCCTGACAGGGCATTTTCACCTGAGGAGAACACCTTCCAGCTCTCGTCAAGCTGGTTGCGAAACCATGTTGATTGCCGCTTGGCATATTGGCGGGTGGCGATAATCGATCGCTCGATAGCGTGTTCACGCGTCATCTCACCCGCAAAAAATGCCGAAATCTCGCGCACCCCGATCGCCTTCATCGCTGGCAATGCCGGATCAAGATGAAGAGCGTTCAACACCCGCACTTCGTCAAGCGCCCCATGGTCCCACATGAGATTGAAACGTTGAGCAATCCGCTCGCCCAACCATTTGCGGTCGGGCAGCAACACGATCTTTGTTGCGCTTGCATCATCAACGAGAGCCGTTCCGGTATTCTTCTGCCAGTGCAGCAGCGACTTGCCCGTTCCTTCAAACACCTCCAGCGCACGCACAATACGCTGACTGTCAGTCGGGCGCAGTGTGGCGGCAATCTCCGGATCAAGTTCTGTAAGAGCACTGTGGAGCGCTTCTGCCCCTTCTTCACTCATTCTATTGCGCCAGTGCTCGCGCACATCTGCAGGCACTTCCGGCATCTGTGAAAGACCGCCTAAAAGCGCACGGAAATAAAGTCCGGTGCCCCCGACAAAGATCGGTGTGCGGGTTCTGAGATCCGCACGCGATAAAAGGGCTTCGACATCTGCAAACCATTTTCCCGTCGAATAGGATACTGATGGCGCGACATGGCCGTAAAGAAAATGCTCGGCTTCACGAAGCTCGTCAGATTGCGGGCGAGCGCTCAAAAGGTCGAGCACATCATAAACCTGCATGGAATCGGTATTCACGATGAAGCCGCCGGTCTTCTTTGCCATATGAAGAGCAAGAGCCGACTTGCCGCTGGCCGTTGGGCCAGCTATCAGGATTGCACCCTTTGCCGCTTCACTCATCGCAGGAAATATTCCTCATGTCCCGATCCGCTTCCCTCGTTGCTACACTGATTGCCAATCCGGCCAAAGCGTCGCTTATTCCTTCCTTGGGGATTAAAGCCTCGGCAGCAGTGAATGCAAGCGGGCTTTACTGGCTCGCCGATGGCATCGCCTGCGATATACCGCTTGCTTCCGGTTTAAGCCATGAAGAAGCAGATCAGGCGTTGCGCTCTTCCCTTGATGGCGCTCCAGTTGATGTCGTGGTGCAGGAACAGGAAAGCCGGCGCAAGAAAATTCTGATTGCAGACATGGATTCCACCATGATCCAGCAGGAATGCATTGATGAACTGGCGGAAGAAGCCGGTCTTCGTGAACATGTTGCAGCGATCACTGCCCGTGCCATGAATGGCGAAATTGAGTTCGAACCGGCACTTCGTGAACGCGTAGCACTTCTCAAAGGTCTGCCACTGTCGGTGATCGACAAGGTTATCTCGACCCGCATTTCGCTTATGCCGGGTGGTGTCGAATTGGTGCGCACCATGCGCAAGCACGGCGCCTATACGGCACTTGTGTCTGGTGGCTTCACATCCTTCACACGCCGTGTTGCAGAAATGATTGGCTTTAACGAAGATCGCGCCAACACACTTCTTCATGATGGCGCGCATCTAAGCGGCGCCGTTTCCGATCCGATCCTCGGCCGCGAAGCAAAAGTGGAAAAGCTGGTCGAAATCGCTGACCGTCTTGGCCTCACCCCGCAGGATGCAATTGCTGTGGGTGACGGGGCCAACGATCTTGGCATGATCCAGCTCGCAGGCACAGGAGTCGCGCTTCACGCAAAACCAGCTGTCGCAGCGCAGGCAAAAGTGCGTATCGATCATGGTGATCTGACCGCCCTTCTCTATATTCAGGGCTATCGCAAATCGGATTTCGTTGAATGATTATTCTGGAAACGCCTCGCCTCATTATTCGTAACTGGGAAGATCGAGATCGTGAATTGATGCACGAGATCAACTCCGATGATGAGGTGATGCGTTTCTTTCCATTTCGGCGCAATCGTGCAGAATCGGATGATCTGTTTGAGCGTCTGCAGAAAATGATTACTGAAACTGGATTTGGCTTCTACGCACTCGAAGAAAAACTGAGCGGGCAATGCATCGGATTTGCAGGCCTTGCCTGCACTGACCTTGAACCGCATTTTCCAAAAGGTACTGTCGAAATCGGCTGGCGACTAGCTCATCGTTTCTGGGGCAAAGGCTATGTAACGGAAGCTGGCAACGCGCTTCTGGCTTATGCCTTCGAAACACTGAACCTTCCCGAGGTCGTATCCTTTGCAGTGTTTAACAATGACCGTTCAACATCTGTTATGCAGCGTATAGGTATGGCTCGTGATGAGACTGGCGACTTCGATCATCCCAATGTGCCTGACGAAACGCCTCACCTCAAACATCACGTCGTCTACCGCTTAGCAAACTACACGAAGAACAGAATCACATTCAGAGCTACCCCGCCTAAATGATTCAAACTACAATGAAAAAAGGCGTCGCAAATTGTTGCGACGCCTTTTTTGTTTAAGAAAAGAATATTTAGTCGATGCGGATTGTCACAAAACGCAGTTCGCCGGAACGCGACGCAAGCATCAGCAACGCATTCTTACGGCCTTCACGACGCAGAGCATCAATTCGCTTCTTCACATCAGCCGGTGACTTCACAGTAACCTGTCCGATATCGACAATCACGTCGCCGGTTTCGATACGCTTTTCACCAGCAGCAGAACCGGGAGCAACATAAAGTACAGCCACCCCTTCCACATCTTCGGCAATGCCAAATTCGCCACGCACATCGTCGTTGATTTCCGAAAGCTTCATACCGAGCACCGACGTGCCAGCCTGTTCCTTTTGCTCCTTCTTAGGAGCGTTTGGAACTTCTTCACCCTCTTCGCCTTCTTCCATATCTGGCGGAGGTGCCTGATCTTCGGTCGCTTCCTCGCTGCTCTTATCGTCTTCGACCAAACGGCCAAGCTTGACCTTTACGGTTTTCTCTTCGCCATCGCGGACAACAACAACTTCGACTTCATCCCCGACAGCGCTTTCGGCAACAAGACGCGGCAGGTCACGCGCGCGCTCTACCGGCTTACCGTCATAACGGATCACAACGTCACCCGCTTTGATCTCTTTATTGTCGACACCTGAATTTTCGATAAGACCGGCGATCAATGCGCCTTTAGATTCCTTCAGGCCAAGACTTTGGGCAATATCATCAGTGACCGGCTGGATACGAACACCGAGCCAGCCTCGGCGCACTTCACCAAACTCTTTAAGCTGATCGATAACGCCAACAGCCATTTCAGCCGGAATAGCAAAACCAATACCGATAGAACCACCCGATGGTGAATAGATCGCCGTATTGATACCAATCACCTTGCCGTCCATATCAAACAGCGGACCACCGGAATTACCGCGATTGATTGCGGCATCCGTCTGGATGAAATCATCATAAGGGCCAGACTGGATATCGCGCTTGCGTGCGGAAATAATACCGGCAGTCACTGTGCCGCCAAGGCCAAACGGATTACCGATTGCCAGCACCCAATCGCCAATACGCGCCTTGTCCGAATTACCAAACTGCACGGATTTAAGCTTATGCTTCGTTGGATCAACTTTCAGCACGGCAAGATCGGTCTTTGTGTCCTTCCCCACCAGCTCCGCTTTCAGCTTGGAACCGTCAACGAAATTCACTTCGATCTCATCTGCATCGGCAATGACGTGGTTGTTTGTGACGATAAAGCCTTTTTCAGCATCAATCACAAAGCCCGAACCCAGCGATTGCACTTTGCGCGAATCGTTTTTCTTTGCGCCGTCTTTATCGTTGAAGAAGTCGTTGAAATACTCCTGAAACGGAGAACCTTCCGGCACCTGTGGCATAGGCACACCGCCGTCTTCTTCACCATCTTCCTTGACGGTCTGCGATGTCGAAATATTCACGACAGCGTCCAGAAGCCCTTCAGCCAGATCAGCTACAGAACCCGGCCCCTGCCTGATTGGTGCTGTTTGCTGGGCGAACGAAGGTGCGGTGCCAATTGCAACTGTCCCTGTAAAACTCATCGCTCCAAGAGCTACGGTTGCTAGAAGGGTGCGAGCAAATCTCGCCTTGGGTGCAATTGCCATGAAGCTCTGCTCCGTTTCTGTCTGCGATAAGAAATCCAGAAGTTTAGATCGCTGCAAAATACGGCCTGTTTACGGCCCCGCATAGAGCGACGAGCAGAAATATAATGAATGAACCGGCTTATCCCCTGACAAGCCAGACAATGAAGACGCCAATTGCCAATGCCGAAAGCCCTGCAATCCGCAACATGCTTTCGGGCGCTTCTGATGCATCGCGCGCAAGCTTTTTGGCAAAAAAAGGAAAGCCGCCGTAGAGCAGCCCTTCGAAGACGAAGAGAAGACCTACGGCGGCTAGAAAATCGCTCATTTGCGATAATTTCTCTTACTGAGACGGCGTTGCCAGTTTCCCACCAGCATCACGGAAGAACTTGAAGAACTCCGAATCCGGCGAGAGAACAAGCGTTGTGTCTGGTGTCTGGAGAGCTTCGCGATACGCTGCCATCGAACGATAGAAGGCAAAGAAGCCAGGGTCCTTAGACGCAGACTGAGCGAAGATATCACTGCGCTGTGCTTCGCCTTCACCGCGAAGGATTTCAGATTCCTTACGTGCTTCAGCAAGCGTTTCCACAACCTGACGATCAGCAATAGCGCGGATACGCTGCGCTGCTTCACGACCACGCGCACGCAGACGTTCTGCTTCTGCAAGACGTTCTGCCTTCATGCGGTCGTAGGTCTGCTGCGAAACTTCAGCTGTCAGATCGGTACGACGAATACGAACATCTTCAATCGTGAGACCAAGCGAAGTCGCGTCAGCGCGCATCTGGTTTGCCACTTCACGCATCATGTCGCCGCGTTCTTCGGAGAGTGCAGCTTCAAAGCCACGCTGACCGTAAACGCCACGCAATGCAGCATCAAGACGCGTACGCAGGCGCTGTTCGGCGAGCAAAGTGCTACCCGAAACTGTCTCGCGGAATTTGCGGGCATCAGTAATACGATAAACGAGGAACGCGTCCACGTCGTAGAACTTACCGCCCGAAACCTGAACACGGATATCATCAAGATCGAAGCGCAGGAGACGATCATCGATCAACTGCACGGTATCTGCATCAAGAAAGCCGAAAGGCATTTTGAAATAGATGCCTGGTTCAGTCTTCACAGCAACAATCTGACCAAAGCGCAGAACGATTGCCTGCTGGCGTTCGTTAACAATGAACGTGGCCGAGTATGCCAGGAAAAGGATGACGGCGATGATACCGCCAATAATCGGAAGCCTGTTCTGAGACATTACTGTGCACCTCCGCCGGTCGTGGTTGCGTTTGCACCGGGACGCGGCTGCTGACGCATAAGTTCATTCAGAGGCAGATAAGGCACGACTTCTTTTCCGGGCTCCACGATGACTTTTTTCGTGCTCTTGAGTACCTGTTCCATCGTTTCTAGGAAAAGACGATTACGGGTAACTTCCGGCGACTTCTGATATTCGCCAAGCACCGAGCTGAAACGCTGCGCTTCACCTTCAGCTTCCTGGACAACACGGTTCTTATAAGCAGCTGCTTCTTCACGAAGCTGGGCTGCTTCACCGCGCGCCTGACCGAGACGCTGGTTGGAGTACTGGTTGGATTCTTCTACGAAGCGGTCTTCATCCTGTTCAGCACGCTGTACTTCATCGAACGCATCGGCCACTTCACGCGGCGGCGCTGCATCTTCGATGGAAACGGCGTTGACCTGAATACCGGCATTGTAGCGATCAAGCGTTGCCTGAACGATGTCGCGAACGCTCTGCGCAATGGCAGCACGGTTATCACGGAACACGTCCTGAGCTGGTCGGCGGCCGACGATCTCGCGGATCGCACTTTCCGAAACCTGCTGGACCATCGAGTCCGGATTATCGACATTGAACAAGTATGCACGCGGATCTGATACGCGGTAAAGCACCGAGAACTGAACATTGACGATGTTCTGATCGCCCGTCAGCATCAGGCCCTGCGTGGCGTTACGCGAGCCCTGCCCACCGATATTGATCTGCTTTTCGACGATCTGAGCCTTTTCATAGGTCTCGATCGGCCAGAAATGGAAATGCAGGCCCGGCTCGGAAACTTCAGCCTTTGGTTTACCAAAGCGAAGTTCCACGGCGAGTTCATCAGGCTGAACGGTATAGACCGACTGAAAAAGCCAGAAACCCAACACCGCTGCGCCGATGAGGAAAAACACGCCGCGATTGCTGCCGCCCTTGCCGCCACTGCCACTTGGAAAAACTTTTTTCAGACGGTCCTGACCCTTACGGAGAATGTCTTCAAGATCCGGCGGTGTGTTTGGTCCGCCACCGCGCGGTCCCTTCGGTCCCTGCCCCCATGGGCCACCGTTGCCGCCATTATTATTGTTATTGCCGTTATTATTATCGCCGCCGCCACCCCATGGGCCGCCGCCGCCATTCTGATTACTCCAGGGCATCCTCACCTCTCGTCCGGGAGACGGGAAAGCAAGCGCCACCTCCCGTCATCAACTAATGTTACCGTTTTATAGGCATCGCGAGGGCCGCTTTCAACGTGAGGCGGCAAATTTCCTGCGTTATAATTTACGCAACACGCCGTTCGTACTGAATATAGCGTGTTGGATGACTGTCTTTTTCGCCTGCAGGCACGTCTTCACTCGAAATTGCCTGCCAGATATCCGAATCGATTTCTGGGAAATACGTGTCACCATCAATCGTGGCCAGAACCCGCGTCAGATGCACCTTGTCGACCAATGGTAGCGCCTGCGCATAGATCTTGCCACCACCAATAATGCAGACTTCATCGACACCCAGCTCTATTGCAAGTTTGCGACCGAGATTGATTGCATCTTCGAGTGAAGCTGTAATCTGAGCGCCATCGGCTGCAAAATTCGCATCTCTCGTTATCACGATATTAGGACGCCCCGGCAAAGGCCGGCCAATAGATTCCCATGTCTTCCGCCCCATAATCACCGGCTTACCAAGTGTGAGAGCCTTAAAGCGCTTAAGATCGGTAGACAGTTTCCAAGGCATGTCATTGTCACGGCCAATGACACCATTTTCCGCAGCAGCCACAATGATCGATACAATCGGATTTTGAGCAGTCATATCTTACACCGCAATCGGAGCTTTAATCGTCGGATCAGCTTCATAACCGACCAGTTCGAAATCTTCGAATTGGAAGGCAAACAGATCTTTGACATCCGGATTGATCCGGATGGTCGGCAATGCTTTTGGCGTGCGGGTCAGCTGTAAACGCGCCTGCTCGAAATGATTGGAATAGATATGCGCATCACCAAGGGTATGCACAAAGTCTCCCGGCTCAAGGCCCGCAACTTGCGCAATCATCATCGTCAGCAACGCATAGGATGCGATGTTGAAAGGAACGCCCAGGAAAATATCTGCCGAACGCTGATAAAGCTGGCAGGAAAGCTTGCCATCAGACACGTAGAACTGGAACAGGCAATGGCATGGCGGCAGCGCCATTTCATCAACCAGCGCCGGATTCCACGCAGATACGATCAGACGCCGTGAATTAGGATTTTCACGCAACATCTTGAGAAGATTCGCAATCTGATCAATGTGGCGACCATCCGGTGCTGGCCATGAGCGCCACTGATAGCCATAGACAGGGCCGAGATCGCCATTCTCATCGGCCCATTCATCCCAGATCGAAACGCCGTTTTCCTTAAGATAGGCGATATTTGTATCGCCTTTGAGAAACCACAGCAGCTCATGAATGATTGAGCGCAGATGCAGCTTTTTGGTCGTCAGAACCGGAAACCCTTCGGCCAGATTGAATCGCATCTGATAACCGAAAACCGAACGCGTGCCCGTTCCGGTACGGTCGCCACGGTCAACGCCATTGTCGAGCACATGCTGGAGAAGGTCGAGATAGGTACGCATAGGGAAACTTTCCGAGTCCGATTCGCTTTAGGACCACTATAAAGAAAAACCTCGGCGCGACGAGGCACCGAGGTTTCAAACTCCACAAGGGAGTGAATGGATCAGAGGTCACCGAGCTTACCAAGCTGCTTTGCGACGAGATAATAGAAGGTGACGCGGTGCTTGTTGCGGTCGCCCTTCATCACTTCAGCTACATGGTTGACCACTTCTTCAGCCTTGGCAGCGTCGGCAACACCGAGCTTCTTCGCTACCCAGCTATCGCGCACGCGCTTGAGTTCTTCCGGATCGGTTGCTGAAACTAGAGAGGAATCGCGATTGCGCAGCGCAATGCCGAGATGCTTTACGATCTTCTCGACAGCGGCTTCATCAGCGCCAGCATCATAACGACGGACATCCGCGAGATAGTCACTCATATATCCACTCTCCTTAGATTGGGTATCTGCCCCGATTAAACCTCCGCCACAGCTGGATATTTCTGTTTCTATCCAGCATGCACCGGTAGTGGAGTGAGGATTGACCAGCCTGCGCTGACTGTCAATAAAAATGAACGCTAAAAGCGAAGAGCAAGATCGGCGAACAACCTGTTAAATCATAACTACCCCCTTCCAATCGAAGGGAAGGACGCCTATATACGGCGTGTCAGCGCAAGCTGACTATGGTGATAAATGGACGATGTAATAAACCTATTGGACCCGGGGGCGGTACCCGGCGCCTCCACCACAACGCAAGAAGCATTAATAGCGAGTTGCGCTGCGGCGGGGGCGAAATAGGATCGACAAGGGTGTAAAGATCGCTCTTTTGCTCGGCATGATACCACCGTTATCGGGTCAATTGAGTAGTTGCAAATGACAACAAAGCTCAGGGTTACGCTCTCGCTGCCTAATGGCGGTGCGGGAAACCCACTCTAAAGCCCTTAGGGTTAGCACCTTAAGGCGGGGTTCGGAGGCACCTGGCAACAGAAGCCTCCACTTCTCTACAAAATTACAGCGGCTTAAATGAAAACGGCTCCAGAAAATCTGAAGCCGTTCTGTTTTAGACTATTGCTGCTTCTGTATCCGGCTCTGCCTTGCGCGAGAAAACAATCAGCGCAAGCAGGAAAGCCGTCACGGCACAGGCGGCGATTCCGCCTATCATCGGCAGTGCCGAACCATCGAAGAAAGCACCTGTGATACCAATTGCGATACCGCCAATCACAAAGTGCAGTGTTCCCAAAAGTGCTGAGGCAGTTCCCGCAATTTCACCATGGTCTTCCAGTGCAAGCACTGCAGTTGTAGGGATAACCAGACCAAGGAAACCGTAACCGACAAACAGGAAGCTGGCAATTAGCCAAAGCGAATGATGACCCATTAGCACGGCAGCGAACATCGCAAGCATAACAGCTGCAAATCCCGATACCGCCACGCGCATCACGCGGCGCAGCCCAAAACGGGCACCCAAAACACCATTGAGCTGCGACACACTAAAGAACGAGACCGCGTTCACTGAGAATGCAACAGCATATTGGCTTCTGGTCAGGCCATAATGGTCGATCAAAATGAACGACGAGTTAGCCAGATAGACAAAGAAAGAAGCGATACCGAACCCACCAATGGCAGCCAGTCCCATGAAGTAACGATCTTTGAGCAAGCGTCCATAGCCGCGCAATGCGCTGCTGAGATTACTTTCTAGACGAGCTTCGGCCCCTCTCGTTTCTTTCAGAGCTGTTGCAACCAGCACGATGCCGACAAGAGCCGCGACAAGCACCGCCCAGAACACGCCGCGCCAACCAAAGAAATCGATAAGCACCGAGCCGCTCAAAGGCGCGAGGATCGGTGAAATCGAGAACACAAGCATGAGCAGCGACATTAATCGTGCAGCATCCACGCCTGTATGGAGATCACGCACCACAGCACGCGGGATCACCGTACCGGCAGCAGCTCCAAGACCCTGAAGGAAGCGGAACATCACAAGGACATCAATATTGGTCGCCAAAGCTGACCCGACGCTGCCGATCGCAAACAAAATAAGTCCGCCATAAAGAGGCACCTTGCGCCCCACCATGTCAGATAACGGGCCACAAAATAGCTGTGCAATCGCCAAAGCGATAAAAAACGCCAGAAGGCTCATCTGAACTGCACCGGTTTCAGCGCGCAGATCAGTCGCAATCGTCGGCAATGCTGGCAGATACATATCAATCGCAAACGGACCTATTGCTGACAAAAGACCCAGAATAATTGCGTTGCGCACGAGACCGGAAGTAGCAGAGCCAGATGAGGATCCTAAACGGGTGCCTGAACTCATGGGGGGAGCACTTTCATCAATGTTTCGTGAGTCGCCTGTTACGATTTCGGCCCCGGGTCATCGCTTGGGAGGATGGCAGGTCAGGGTCGAAATATCGCAACCGGATGTCTATCCACATGTTATTGCTGAATATTTTCAATTATATCTGTGACAAACCGGCCCCCAACCGGATATCGCAGCCTTTAAAAACAGTGTAGCAATCCGCATAATGGACGAGATGTCAAAACCGTTTTGACACGAGTGTAAAATTAGACACTATTGTCCAAACCGTCAAGTCGTCTTATGTTATGAATATGAAACCTACTGACATGCTCGATATAGCCGTTCTGCCGGACAGACGTGCCACCCTTTCAAAAGGGATGAATTCTGCGGCAGTGAAACCGGGGCAATGCATGAAGCGCGACTTCATTCTTTGCGCTGCAGCCCGCGTCTTTTACCGCGATGGGTTTCAAGGTGCGAGCATAGATCTGATTGCCAGCGAAGCCGGAGTATCCCGTCAGACGATCTATAATCATTATCGCGACAAGGAAGCACTACTGGCTGCTGTCGTTGATGATGCCTTTGACCGGATGACTGCTAGCCTTTTTGCTGTTTTAGCCACTTTTCCGCAGTCGTGCGAAAATCTGGAAAAGGCTCTGATCTCATTTTCCATTAGGATGAGTCGTAGCTGCGTTTATGACTCTTCTACTGTTTTTCTTCGCAAACTTTTTCAATCCGACGAAGATGCTCTGCCGTTGAAAAGCGATATTTGCAGTAATCGCGGCCCCGCACAAGCCGTGCCAGCAATTGCCGCTCATCTGGCTCGCCTTGCGCTTGCAGGCGATTTGCAGATTGAGGATCCGGACCTCGCCGCTCGCCATTATCTGGCACTTATCAATGCTGACATTCACTACCACCTCCTGACAGGGCAAAGTGTGGATGATAGCATTATCGAGAAAAGCTCGATCAATGGTGTCCGGACGTTTCTGATGGCATTTGGCAAACGCGCTTAGGTCTTCCTTCCCCCTCACATTCGCGGCCTGATTGCTTTTACAGTCCCACCCTCGTGGGAGTTGAGCTTTTTCACGATATAATTTTCAATTCAATTGAGAACAAACTTGACATCAACCCGCGAATCCGTGGGATAAGCAAATCATGGTACAGGATTTGATCCGTTACGATATTTTGGCTCAGGAAGCCCTCCGCGGCGTCATTCGCAAGGTTCTTGCGGAGGTCGCGTCAACTGGCTTGCCTGGAAACCACCACTTCTTCATCACGTTCCTGACGGGAGCGCCTGGTGTGCGCATTTCATCGCGCCTCAAGGAAAAATACCCTGAGCAGATGACGATCGTTTTACAGCACCAGTTCTGGGATATGGTAGTGACAGACCAGCTTTTTGAGATTGGTCTGTCCTTCGGTGATGTCCCTGAAAAGCTGACCGTTCCGTTCTCGGCTATCCGCGGTTTTTACGATCCTTCCGTGAACTTCGAGCTGGAATTCGACGTGTCCGTCGTCCAGCCGACCAGTGACAATGACGAAGGCAGTAATATTTCTTCGATTGAGCTGATTTCTTCTGAAGAAGCCCCGGCCAAAAAGCCGAAGTCAAAACCGCGCAAAACTGCTGCGGAAAAGGAAGATGCAGCCGCCAAGGAAAACGAAGCGTCAGAAGGCGATGATGCAGAATCCAAGCCATCTGCGGATGTCGTTTCGCTTGATTCTTTCCGCAAGAAGTAAGCTTAAACCTTCCTTATGAGATCAGCGCCAGAGCAGGTTTTCCTCTCTGGCGTTTTCATTTGCGCGCTCAAAAGCGACCTTCCCATAAGCCAGATTTTTTGCCCAATTGACTTTAATCAAGGCATACGGACAATTAGGCGATAATTATACAAATATTGGCAACGATTTGGATGGTGGTTTTATGCTGCGTTTAATTGCACAGGCAGTCTTATGGCTCAGCGGGCTTATTGCTGCGGTATTCGTTGCAAAGGATGAGCCGAATTTTCCGCTCTGGCAAATGACGTTCGGCTTGCTTATGCTTGTTGTGCTGTCATTGGCCATCTGGTGGTTTACAAACCCCAGAACGCCAAGAAAATAACAGGGGCGGTTACAAGCCTAACCCACTAATCGAATAACAGGCTTTCATGAGCGATATCGTCAATCTGCGCCAGTTCAAGAAACAGAAGGCTCGCCAGTCGAAAGAACAGCAGGCCGAGCAGAACCGTATTCTTCATGGACGCACGAAAGCCGAGAAAGAATTCGCGCGAGAAGAAACGCGAAAATCTGAAAAATTCCTCACCCTCAATCGGCTGGAGCCGAGCAAGAAACCGGATGACGGAGCGTGAGTGTCTCTGCCCGGCTTCGCAAGCATTCCGTCAGCATTCGTGGACATGCCACCAGCTACACGCTGGAGGACCCTTTCTATGAAATCATAGAAGAGATAGCTCAAGAACGTGAGATGGCCGTTGCCGCTCTCATCGCGGAAATCGACAGTCAACGCGACCGAATGATAAATCTTTCATCAGCTTTGCGTCTTCATGCGCTTGAATGGCTTAAAGCCAAACTGCCAGTAATAAATTAACCTAATTTAAGGCTGAGTTTGTGGGCTGGGCTGCGTATCTGGCGAAGGCTCTAGACTCTTCAGGAAATCATTAAGCGACTGACCATTCTGGCCATTGAGAGGTGCTCCGCCGCCACTTGGCACAGGTATGGTAGCGCCATCATTTTGCATTTGCTCAGCCCTGCGTTGGGCCTCCGCCCGTGCATCGGCTTCAGCTTTTTTGCGCGCTTCCTCTTCCTGCTTCACACGCTCGCGTTCCTGTTCATCGGAAGTAAGCAAATCAAGTTGGCGACGCAGCTGCTGTTTTTCAACGATGCTTGCCTGCATCGCTTCAACGCGCTCCTGCTCACGCTCAAGCGCACGCTGTGTGAGGAATTGCACCAGCGGCTGACGGTCAAACTGAGCCGAAGGCGCGTCATAAGTGCCGCCGATTGAATAACGCAAATTGGCAGCGCCATCAACTTCCGCATTATCTGCGTTTTTGAAAGACAAGCTGCCAGTACCACCCAAAGCAAGCGTGGAAAGATCAAACTGCAAGTCACCAGAAAGCACCGTATCGCCAGCGTTCAAACTAAATGGCGAAAGTCGCGCGATGCCACCGGCGACGGTGAAATCAAATCTGGTCATGCCTGCAATAAACTGCCCTTGGCCAACTGCTTTATCGGCAATTGCCACAAACTGCTTCGCATCAATCTGCGTGGCACCTGTAGGCTGATCTGCCAGTGTATCAGCTGCTGTCAACATCGCAGGGAAACTAGCAGCATCAAGCCCGTTGATGGCGAAGTTTTCAACATCTGCACTTCCCGTACCCGCAAGTGATGACACGAGCTCCGCGACACTTGTGCCGCTACCGTTCAGCGACAATGCGGCCTTCACTGTCCCGGCAAGCGGGATGCCACCATCTGGCAGATGGTAGAAGTCCTGAAGTGCTGCGCCACTCCATTTGAGGTCAGAGGTCAACAGCGCAGTCTTGTCGTTATTGCGCAGCGAAACGTTACCAACCAGATAGCCACCAGCCCAATTTCCAGTCAGTTCACCAAGCGTGAGCCCATCAATGCTTTTTTGCAGCCGCGTGGAAAAATCACTGACTGTTCCGAATCCACCCATATGCGCCTGGGCTGCGGTCAGTTTCATGTCCATGAGCAACGGCAATGACGGTCGAACAGCAAAAGTATTTTTCGGCCAAACGGACCCTTTACCCGCCTTTGTCGATTCTATCGCATCCTGCCCAAGCATGATCCCAGCAAGGCTCGCCAACTCAATTGACGCAAGCTTTGCTTCACCCTTGATCTGCGGCAGACCACTGTCAGAAAAATTTGCCTCTATGCGCGCAGAGATGTCATCGCCGCCAAGTTTTCCTGCGAAATTTGGGAAGCGCAGCAAACCTTTTGCGAATTGAAAATCACTGGAGAGATCGGCAGAAAGCCCTTCCCCAAAACCAGGAAGCGTGTAACCGGCCGTCGCAATGAAGGGCTGCAAATCGGCCGATTTCAACTGAGCCTTGCCGCTCGCAGCAATATCGCCGCCAACCAATGAAAGAATACCATCGGCGACCGCGTTACCGTCAGGCGCGGTAAGCTTGAGTTGAGTACGCATACCAGCGCTTGGTGCACCCTGCATCGTCAGATCAGCGGTCAATTCACCAGCAAGGCCAAGTGGCAAAGATGGAACTCCCAGCAATGCAAGCACTGTCTCGCCATTCGGCGACGATGCTGTGCCATTAAGCTGCATTTGCATCGGATCACTGTCGGAGCTGCCACCACTCGTTGTTCCGGATAAATCAAGCTTCATCCCGCCCGCTTTGCCAGTCACACTGAACGAGGCTTCTCCACCTTTGGCTGGTGTCTTTGTGTTCGCTTCTTTGGTGCGCGCGCTTTTATCCTTGCCCGCATTTTTGCTCGCGGCGGTTGCCGATGCGGCAACGTTGCTGGGCGGTGCAACCGCATTTGCGATGATGTTGATTTCAGTGTCTTCGAACAGGCCCGGATAGTTATCCGCGCGCGCTGAAAGCGAGCGGAAGAACGGAACCTGCGGATGGCGATGCGCAGCCAAAGTCAGGAATTGCGAAAGATCGGAAGACAACAAGGTCGCATCCAGCGAGCCAGATGGCGCAGTCGCAAAAGGCTCATAAGTTCCGGTTGCAGTAAGGGTTGTGCCCGCGACGTCATTGATCATCAAGCGATCAAAATCAAAACGGCCACCATGCACGCGTACAGCGAGATCGACGCTGCCTGCTTCCATATCCTCATATTGGACTGGGCCTGCTTTAAAGCCGATATCAAGCGCCTGTCCATCAAGCGAGGCCATGCCGTGGCCGTCTGAGAAAAAACCAGTAAACGCCCGTAAAGCATTGCTATCGACAGAACCACCCTGTAGGCGCAAACTGATAGCAGGTTCAGCTGAACCTGCTATCTGACGCAAGAAACTGCCCTTGAGTGTCGTTTTGCCAAGTCCGATTTCGAGATTATCGATGCTTTGCATTCCGTCGCGCAGATCGACTTTGCCTGAAAAACCGACGCCATCGAGTTTGCGGATCGATTCATCGACTGTTTCATTGAGCCACGAAGCAAGACCGGATGGTTGACGTGAGGCCACAAGCATATCACCCGCGAACCCGAAATCGCGCCCCACTGAAAGCCTGCCCTTGGCTTCAACCTTGGTGCGACCTGGAAGGTCGGCTGCGAACTGGCGGATATTCCAGCCATTGCCATCAGGCTCGGCGCTGACGGTCACGGAACGGATTGTGGTACCACCTGCAATTACCGCAGGCAGACGCAAATCTACATTGCCAGGCATACCAGGTATCGGCAATTGCTCCAGTATTCGCCGGGCAATCGCGACTCGATCGACAATCGGAATGGTCTGCACTTCCGCTTGGCTCTCTTGCGTATCGACCGGACCCCAGAAAATCTGCTGGCCATCAGCGCTGATCTCAAAGCGCGGCGTATCACCGTAATCAATCAGCGCCTTGCCGTTCACAACATAGGGGTTGTCGGCAGGTCCCTGCTCCATGCGAAACTCGCTCGCATCGAAACGGCTCTTGTTTGCATCGAATTTTCCACTAACGCGAAGATCGCTGAAGAATGGCTTCTCGATTGGAGCCTTCTGGTTTTTGGCAGCAGGTGCCATCGCATCAGCAGAGCGCAGTGAGAAATTACCGGCATAATTCAATCTGCCATCATCGAGCGTGATGTCACCGTCGGTTTCAAACGATGCAGGTACAGCTTCGGGCGAAATACGCGCGCGCAGACGCAATGAACCATCTGGCTTTGCTTCGCCGCTGTTAAGATCGAGCGCGAGCTTTTGCCCTTCGATGTTGAGGGTACCGTTGGCGTTCCACGGACCTGCAAGACTATTGGCCGACATAACAGCATTAATCGCTGTCGCTTCATGCGAACGGCCACTGGCTCTGTCGACCAGTGTCGCCTTGCCATCTGTGATCGAAAGACGTTCAACCTTGATCTTCGCCGGATCGAGCGGCGTTGACGGGCGAATTGCCCAATCAACCTTGCCATCCTTATCAAGCGAAATTGTTGCCTGCGGACGCTCCACGCGCATATCGAAAATCAGTAACTGGCCGCGCAGAAACGGCATCAGTTCGGCATCCATCGAGAAGGTATCGACAGTCATTACCGGATGTTCGGCATCTGCCCCCACCCGCACATCGGAGAAAGCCACCGAAGGAAACGGCAGCAATCGAGCACTGACATCACCTGTCACATGAACCGGCCGGCCAAGGATCTGGCTTGCCTCACGTTCGAACTCGGCCCGATAGCCGCTCCAGTCGACAAATGGCGGCACGACGAGCGCTGCAGTCAAAAGCAGCACCAGCAATCCACCCACGATGACGAATATGCGGCCCAAACGAAGCTCCGATAAAATGCTTAATGCTCGCCGAATGAAACAAAGGGTGAATCACGCGGTCTTTATCGGTGCAACATAACGGCATCGTTCCGGCGATAACAAGGCAAATTGCCTTTCACCGAAACGATTCATGGCTGTTTCATGGGTGATATTGAATCGCCTTATCAAAAAGACGATTCAAAACGCTGATTTGAATCAGGAAATCAGGATTTTCCCGGGGTTCATAATGTTATACGGGTCGATCGCTTTCTTGATCATCCGCATATAATCAGTCGCCTCACCAAGCTCCATGGGAAGGTATTTCATCTTGCCCTGCCCGATGCCGTGCTCGCCCGTGCAGGTACCTTCCATAGCAATTGCACGCCGGACCAGACGATCCATGAAATCTTCGGCGCGCTCCATCTCCGATGCATCATCGGTATCGAGCAGAAGCAGAAGATGGAAATTACCATCACCAACATGGCCAACGATTGGAGCAATCAGAGCGCTTTCAGCCAAATCTTTTTCTGTCTCGGCAATGCAGTCGGCAAGCCGCGAAATCGGCACGCAGACGTCAGTTGAGACGCCCTTTGCGCCCGTGCGCAGAAGGAAGGACGCAAGATAGGCATCATGCCGCGCACGCCAGAGCCGGTCGCGTTCTTCTGGATCATTGGTCCAGCGGAATTCTCCGCCACCATTTTCAGCGGCAATCTCGCCAAAGATTTCGGCCTGTTCGGCGACGCCGGTTTCCGTGCCGTGGAACTCGACAAACAGATATGGCTGGGCCTCATAGGGCAGTTTGGAATGCAGGATCAGAGCTTCCATCTGAAGCTTGTTGACCAGCTCAATGCGCGCAACCGGAATACCCATCTGGATGGTTTCAATCACCGCGCGGCAAGCTGATTCAACATCAGGAAACGGGCAGATACCGCCTGAAACAGCTTGCGGAATACCTTGGAGCTTCAAGGTAAGTTCAGTGATGATACCAAGCGTCCCTTCCGAACCGATCAGAAGGCGTGTCAGATCATAGCCAGCGGCTGTCTTTTTCACGCGCTTGGACGTTTCGATAAGACGGCCATCCGGCATAACGGCTTTGAGCGCCAGCACGTTTTCGCGCATGGTGCCATAGCGTACCGCATTGGTGCCGGAAGCACGCGTCGAGGCCATACCGCCGAGTGTTGCGTTCGCACCCGGATCAATCGGGAAGAAAAGCCCGGTATCGCGCAGATACTCGTTGAGTTCGCGACGTGTGATCCCCGGTTCAATAACGCAATCCAGGTCTTCTGCATGAACAGCCAGAACGCGGTTCATCTGTGTGAGATCAATCGAAACACCACCCGCAGGCGCATTCACCTGACCTTCAAGCGAGGAACCGGCACCAAAGGCAATCACCGGAACCTTATGCTCAGCACAGATGCGGACGACTTCCTGCACGTCCTGCGTATCATGCGCAAAAATGACAATGTCAGGTGCCTGTGTCGGCACATAAGTCGTCGTGTGGCCATGCTGCTCGCGGATTGCCTGCCCGGTCTGGGCGCGTTCGCCAAAACGCTGTTTCAGGATTTCAACTGCGGCAGCAATACCCTCCTCATTACGCTGAAGGGCAACCACATTCTGAAGCGACATTGTTCATTCTCCGTATTTCAAATTAGAGCGCCAGGCGCCCTAACACTCTAAAATCAGAGCATAATTTTACGCTAAACTGATTCAAGTTTAAGGAATTTTGCTCTATGCTGCAGGCAAAGCCAGAGCGACGGGGTCTTGGCCGAGATGCTCCGCAATGGCTCGCACAACCAGGTTGTGATCCTCACGCTGCGGCAGACCTGAAACAATTGCTGTTCCAATCACCCCTGCACCCGCCACATTGATCGGGAAACCGCCACCCGCGAGAGCATAATCGGCAACATCAAGCGCCTTGTGGGCCGCAAACATCTTGTCGTCGCGGTTCTGTTCAAGAACAAGGCGATAGCTCGAAGCATGAAACCTGCGCACGACATTGAATTTGCGGCGCAGCCATTCGCTGTTGTCCACAGTGGTTCCGGCAGTAGATGCAAAGAACAGACAGCGATCCCAAAGCGAAATATCGATAGCAACTGAAAGCTTTTGCTTCACGGCCAGATCACGGATGCGATGGCCAAGAGAAAACGCATCATTTTCGTTGAAAGACGTGAAAATCAACGCCTGTTCCTGTCGGATAATCTGCTTGATATCGTCGCTCTGAGCCATGTTGCATTATCTCCCCAAAATTTAGCGTGAGTTCTTTTGCGCCCTCAATCACATGAATGCAACCGCTTACCCGCACCATCAAACTTGATTGATCGCGCGTGAACCGCTAGTGGAGCCTTATGGCTCAGAAACCGAATATTGATGTACCCGCAAAAGGCGACCGCATACCGGAGTTTGTGGAAACCGCCGTATTCAAGCGCGATGTTTTTTCCGAAACCCGCGCAGGCTATTTTGCGGGCGATCCGGAAACCCGCATCATTCGCCGCGTGGTCAGCGCCGCTCCATGGTGGTCGAAGCCGCTGGCATGGATTTTGGCGCGGCGTGAAATCCGCGGCCTGAAAACAGTCCGCGGCATCGAAGGTGTTCCACAGCTTCTTTATACTGATCGCGACGGCCTCTATCGTTCATGGACGGATGGCACACCGCTGCATCTTGCGCGGCCTTCCGATCCCAAATGGTATCGCACAGCGCATCGCATTCTGCGCGACATGCGCCGCATGGGCGTTACGCATAACGATCTTGCCAAGCCACAAAACTGGCTGATGACGCCGGAAGGCGAAGCAGCCGTCATCGATTTCCAATTGGCAAGCGTACATCGTCGTCGTGGTGCTTTCTATCGCCTGCTGGCCTATGAAGACTTCCGTCACCTTATCAAGCAGAAACGCGCCTTTGCTGCCGATCTGATGACACCGACCGAAAAGCGTATTCTCGCGCGGCGCTCGCTGCCATCGCGCATCTGGCTCGCGACCGGCAAAAAAGTCTACAACTTCATCACCCGCGGCATTTTCAACTGGTCGGATGGTGAAGGCACGGGCGACCGTATCGACAATGAAGGTCCAGCCATCATGGCGGCCCTCAAGTCTGATCCGCGTGTGAAAGACGTGGCGCTTGCGCTATATTCGCTGCCCGCCAAGGGCGTTGGTCTTTATGCCTTCGTTGAAACGTTTGATGCAGACGAAAAAAGTCTGCGTGCGCGGCTCAAGGGAACGAAGCTTGAACTCATCCAACCGGTTGCACATCTGCCTCGACGTGATGACGGCACAATCCGTGACGACATCCTGCGCCTGATCGCCATGAACCAGATGACAGAGCTCGATGATTTGCTGAGCCGCGAGCCGGAAATGCGCGGATTGGTGGAAGCCCTTGCTTCGCACCGCCTCAATTTCACGGACCGGCGCGTCACTCAGCTTGAGTAATTTACTGGTCTTTCTTCCAAGAATCACTACATTCGGTGCAAATGTCCGATTTCCCCGACGATATGCCGTTTTTCGGCGATGACGTACCGGCTGACCGCGCGCCTGCGGCAGGCTCAATTGCCGCACGCGCCATGGCAGCGCGCAACCAACAACGTGGCGAACCCGATTATCTACAAGGGCTGAACCCTGAACAGCGTCAAGCCGTTTTGACCACAGAAGGTCCGGTTCTGGTTCTCGCGGGTGCAGGCACGGGTAAGACTCGCGTTCTCACCACGCGTATTGCGCATATTCTAACAACCGGCCGTGCCTATCCAAGCCAGATTCTCGCCGTGACCTTTACCAACAAGGCCGCGCGCGAAATGAAGGAACGTATCGGCCACTTGGTTGGCGGTGCGGTTGAAGGTATGCCCTGGCTTGGCACGTTCCACTCCATCGGGGTGAAATTGCTGCGTAAACACGCTGAGCTGGTAAACCTCACTTCTGACTTCACCATTCTGGATACGGATGATGTGATCCGGCTGATCAAGCAGCTTATTCAGGCCGAAGGTCTGGATGACAAGCGCTGGCCTGCCCGTACATTCGCCAACATGATTGATGGCTGGAAGAACAAAGCCTTTGGTCCTGCCGATATCCCGGAAGGCGATGCACGTTCGTTCGGCAACGGCAAAGGCCGTGAACTTTATCACGCCTATCAGGAACGCTTACGCGCGCTGAACGCTTGTGACTTTGGCGATCTGCTGCTGCATCCGATCCGCATTTTCCGCAATCATCCGGATATCCTGCGCGAGTATCACGCCAAGTTCCGATACATTCTGGTGGACGAGTATCAGGACACCAACACCGCGCAATATATGTGGCTACGTCTTCTGGCTCAGAGGCCTAAATCAAAATCAACAGCGCCCGTCGCCACAGAAAACACGCCGATACAGCCCGCTAGGGCGTCCGAGCCAATGCGAGGCCCCCGCGGAGCCGGTGAGCATAGCGAACTCGGCGTGAGCGAAAACAAAGTCAATCTCTGTTGTGTAGGCGATGACGATCAGTCGATTTATGGCTGGCGCGGCGCAGAAGTGGATAACATCCTCCGCTTTGAGAAGGATTTTCCGGGCGCAGTCGTCATCAAGCTTGAGCGCAATTATCGCTCGACGGCGCATATTCTCGGTACTGCAGCGCATCTGATTGCACACAATGAAGGTCGTCTCGGCAAAACGCTTTTCACCGAAGCGCCAAACCCTGATGATCCAAAAGTCAAAATCCACGCCGCATGGGATTCAGAAGAAGAAGCCCGTGCAGTTGGGGAAGCGATTGAACAGGCGCAGCGTCAGGGCCATCTGCTCAACAATATGGCGATCCTCGTGCGTGCATCCTTCCAGATGCGTGAGTTCGAAGATCGCTTCGTGACGCTCGGCCTCAATTACCGGGTCATCGGTGGTCCGCGCTTCTATGAACGCCTCGAAATTCGGGATGCCATGGCCTATATGCGCGTTGTTGCGCAACCGGCCGACGATCTGGCACTTGAGCGTATCATCAACACGCCGAAGCGTGGGCTTGGTGAGGCGGCAATCCGTCAGGTTCATGATTATGCCCGCGCACGCGATATTTCGATGTTTGCTGCGGCCTGCGATCTCGTTGAAACCGAAGAGCTGAAGCCAAAGCCGCGTTCGGCACTGCGTGAAGTGGTCGATAATTTCCGCCGCTGGCAGTCACTTCTCGACAATACCCCACACACAGAACTCGCCGAAACCATTCTCGACGAGTCTGGCTACACAGCCATGTGGCAGAATGACAAATCGGCAGAAGCGCCGGGCCGTCTAGAAAACCTCAAGGAACTTATCCGTTCCATGGAGGAGTATGAGAGCCTGCGCGGCTTCCTTGAGCATGTTGCGCTCGTCATGGATGCCGAGAAGAATGAGGATATGGATGCGGTCAACATCATGACGCTCCATTCCGCAAAGGGCCTGGAATTTGAAACCGTCTTCCTGCCTGGCTGGGAAGAAGGCCTGTTTCCACATCAGCGTGCGCTCGATGAAGGCGGACGCTCTGGTCTGGAAGAAGAACGCCGCCTCGCCTATGTCGGCGTGACGCGCGCCAAAAAGAACCTGCATATCTGGTTCGTTTCCAATCGCCGCATTCATGGCATGTGGCAATCGACCATTCCGTCTCGCTTTCTGGAAGAACTTCCTGAAACTCATGTCGAAGTAGCGGAGATGGAAGGCAATTACGGCGGGTACGGTAATAGTGGCTATGGACAATCGCGCTTCGACAAGGCTGATCCTTTCCAGAACTCCTATTCAACGCCCGGCTGGCAGCGCGCGCAGCAGAACCGCTCGGATGCTACTCGCAACAATTGGGGCTCACGCTCCGGTGCCAATGTTGAACGTATTGGCTATGGCGAAACGGATTCAGGCTTTGGTGCTGGTCGTGGTTCCATCAAGGGGCGCACGATTGACGGTGAACTGGTTGCAAAATCGGTTGCTGACAAACCATCAGACTTCTTCGTCGGCGACCGCGTGTTCCATATCAAGTTTGGCAATGGAACAATCGCGACGATCGATGGAAACAAGCTGACCATCGACTTCGATAAGGCCGGACAAAAGCGCGTTCTCGACAGCTTCGTCCAGCGCGCATAGATTATGAAAACTAAATAAGCCGGAAATTACTCCGGCTTTCCTTTTTCCCAGGTCACATCGCCTTTAAAGAGTGGAACGGTCGACAGCGATGTCTTGGCTGAACCATCCTGAACCTGTGTCGCATGAGCGAGATAGAGCAGCGTATTGTTCTTCTGGTCATAGATGCGCGTGATGACCAGCTTCTTCCAGATCAGGCTTGTACGTTCTGAAAAGACCCGCTCTCCGCCTTTGCCAAGCTTGATGTCGCCAATGGTAATCGGACCAGACTGCTCACAGGAAATCGAAGCGTTGGACGGGTTTTCGAACCAGTTGCCTTTTTGCAACCGGTCAATCATGCCGCGAGAAAACGACGCCAGATAACAGGTAACGCCCTGCACCTTCGGGTCCTGCACTGCATCAATCACAATATCATTGCCCAGCCAGTCCACACCGACCTGACCGACTTCCTCAGCCGATACGGCAGCCGATGCGCCGATCAGCAACAATGGGGCAACAAGCAATCCGGCGAGCTTATTCAATTTGGACATTGGAAATCTCCAGTAACTGTGATGGAAAAATGGAGAAGTAAATCGGGCTTTGCAAGATTGGGGCGCCTAAACACCCCATTTTTCCAGAAAGGCTTCGATTTCAAGCACCTGAATGTCGGGAACAGCTTCATAAAGCTTTTCCACTGGCCAGTCCCACCAGTTGAGCGCGAGCAGTTTTTCAATGATTTTGTCGTCAAAGCGCTCGCGAATGATCCGTGCCGGAACGCCGCCCACGACATGATATGGCGCTACGTCTTTCGTCACCACCGCATTGGCGCCGATCACCGCGCCATGGCCGATGGTCACGCCGGGTGTAATCACCGCACCATGGCCGATCCATACATCATTGCCAATGGTGACACGCTTTGCCTGACGTCGTGCGCGGAATTCGCCATCCACGCCTAAATAGCGGAAATATTCATTGGGCCGGTAGCTCATCTTATGAGTCGTCAACCGTTCCATCGGATGCTCGAGCGCGTTTATGCGCACATTAGCAGCAATAGAGCAGAATTTTCCGATCTCAGCATAAATGCCTTCGCCATTACGCTCAAAATAGGTGAAGTCGCCCAGCGTGACTTCACGCAGGATTACGCGCTCACCAATGTCGACATACCGGCCCAACTTGCTGGATTTAAGCTGCGCGGTCGAATGAATGCGCGGTTCGCTATTCTGGAAACGAAGGTCTTCACCCTGCGTCATTTCAAAACTTTCTGAAATCTTTGCACTCTGCTAGACTGACATTGCAGTTCCAACATCGCCTGCGGCAGTTCGTCAGCGCTTGCATATAAGCGCTTTCCTGTCGCAGATCGATGTAAATTCAGAATAGCGTGCTTATGTGCGATAAATACAAAACAAAATTCAAGGCTGACTGGACATGAAAAAATTCCTGCCCATCTTCATCTTCGCTTTCATCATCGTGATTGTCGGTGCTGCTGCCTTTAATCTGATCCGTGACCGCAATTCAGCTGACCAGCCATTCGGCGGTTCGTTCAATCTGGTGTCGATGGATGGGAAACCATTTACCGAAAAAGACCTCCGCGAAACCCCTTCTCTTGTGTTCTTCGGCTTCACCCATTGTCCTGATGTGTGCCCGACCACGCTTTATGAACTGGACGGTTATCTGAAACAGCTCGGCCCGGAAGCTGCTGATATTAAAGCTTATTTCATTTCAGTTGATCCTGAGCGCGATACGCAGGACATCATGAAAACCTATGTCAGCAACGTATCCGACCGCATCATTGGTGTCACCGGCACACCTGAAAGTGTAGCTGACGTGGTAAAGTCCTATCACATTTATGCCAAGAAAGTTCCAACTGAAGACGGCGAGTACACAGTCGACCACACGGCTTCTGTTTTCCTTCTCGATAAGGGCGGTCGCTTCCGCGGAACAATCGCCTACCAGGAGAACCCAGATACTGCTCTGGAAAAGTTGAAGAATCTGGCCAAAGGTCGCGCAAACGGGTAAACAAAGCTTCCAATTCGATTTGAGAGCTTTTTATCCATGCCCCAATCACGACTCTTCTTTTCGGCTGACAAGACGGAAGCCGAACGAATCTATGACATCATCGAACAAGCATTCGAGGATGAAGCCTTCCCGATTGCGATTACCGAAATCGATGAAGACCGTCAGATTTTCGAAGTTTCCGTCTATACCGAAGATGGAGCCGAGGAACTTGCAGCGCGCATAGACGCGCTGGTGGGTGCAGGCAAGTTTGAAACAGAGGAACTGCCAGATATTGACTGGGTCACGCACTCGCTTTCAGTCCTGAAGCCAGTTCGAGCCGGACGTTTCTTCGTGCATGGCTCGCATGATAGCGACAAACTACAAGCTGACGACATTCCGATTTTGATCGATGCGGGCCTTGCTTTCGGCACCGGTCATCATGGCACCACATCAGGTTGCCTTGAAATGATCGAAGAAGTGGTTGAGCGCGAACATCCAACCAACGCGCTCGATCTCGGCACCGGCTCCGCAGTTCTGGCAATCGCCATTGCCAAGCTTGCACCGATTCCAGTCCTAGCCACCGATATCGACCCGATTGCTGTCACTGTTGCCACTGAAAATACCGTTCTCAACGGCGTGAGTGAGCATGTCATCACAGCGACTGCCGAAGGCTTTGACCATCCTATCTTCCGTTCTTATACGCCGTTTGATCTGATCGTCGCCAATATTCTCGCCAATCCGCTGATGGAGCTCGCACCTGCGCTCAAATCGCATCTGGCTCCAAGCGGCTCAATCATCCTGTCCGGTATTCTCGACAGCCAGCATGATATGGTACTTGCTGCCTATCAGGCGCAGGGTTTGACGCATATCAAAACGCTGCACCGCGAAGGCTGGGTCACAATTCATCTGAAATAACGCGGTTTTCCTTATTTATTGCGAGTTACGCTCATGGCTTTTCAGAATTTTGATGTAACCACCGATCCGGCCAATGGCGCACCTCGGGTCGCCTTGCTGCGCGAGAAGCTTGCCGAACAGGGGCTGGACGGCTTTCTCGTTCCGCGTGCCGATGAGCATCAGGGTGAATACGTGCCGCCCCGTGCCCAGCGCCTCGGCTGGGTCACAGGCTTTACGGGATCGGCTGGTGCAGCCCTTATCCTAAAGAAACAGGCCTATATTTTCATTGACGGTCGCTATGAACTGCAGGTCCGCAATCAAACCGATGGCAACGTGTTTTCTTATGAAAGCCTTGTCACCAATCCGCCTGCGCGCTGGCTTGCAGAGAACGGCAAGGGCCTGACGATTGGCTTCGATCCATGGCTGCACACGATTTCCGAAGCCAACGCATTGCGAGAGGCTCTTGAAAATCAGGGCGGCAAGCTGGTGCCGGTTGCACATAATCTTGTTGATCTCGTATGGGACGATCAGCCAGAAGCACCTCTTGCGCCGGTCACTATTCAGCCTGCCCGTTTCTCGGGCCACGAGGCTGAAGACAAGATCAAGGAAATGCAAAAGGCAGTGGCAGTAGCGGGCGCAAGCGCAACCGTTCTGACCGACCCTTCATCGGTTGCCTGGGTGTTTAACATTCGCGGCAAAGACGTCTCAAATACGCCGCTGCCATTGAGCTTTGCAATCATTCCCGCAGAGGGTGAACCGGAACTCTTCATTGACGAGCGTAAGCTTGCCATTGAACCACACGCCTATCTCACACAGCTTTCCAAACTGTGTGAGCCAATCAAACTTGAAGGCCATTTGAGCGCGCGTGCGGCAAGAGGTGAAACCATTCTGCTCGATCCGGCACTCGCTGCCGAAAAGCTTCGTCTTGCGGTGGAAGCTGCTGGTGGTCACGTCATTCATGGCAAAGATCCTGCCCGCCTGCCCCGCGCCATCAAAAACAAGGCCGAGCTTGACGGCTCACGCGCAGCACATCAACGTGACGGCGTGGCTATGGTCAACTTCCTGTCCTGGCTCGATGCTCAAAAGCCCGGAACGGTTGATGAAATCTCAGCTGCGCAAAAGCTGGAGGAGAGCCGTGACAAGGCTGGTCGCGATTTCCAGATGCCGCTCGAAGACATCTCGTTTGATTCAATTTCCGGCGCAGGTCCGGATGGTGCGATCATCCACTACCGCGTGAACACCGATACCAATCGTAAGCTCAACGACGGGGAGCTTTACCTGATCGATTCCGGTGCTCAGTATCGCGATGGCACGACGGATATCACGCGTACGGTTGCTGTCGGTACAATTACGCCAGAAACGATTCGCTCTTTCACGCTCGTGCTGAAGGGCATGATTGCCATCACCACTGCCCGCTTCCCAAAAGGCACACGCGGACAGGACATCGATGTGCTGGCACGCATCGCGTTGTGGAAACAAGGTTTCGACTATGCGCATGGCACCGGCCATGGCGTCGGCAGCTATCTTTCTGTCCATGAAGGCCCGCAGAGCATTTCCAAGAAAGGCGTGCAGGAGCTTTTGCCCGGCATGATTCTTTCCAACGAACCGGGCTATTACAAGCCGGGCGCTTACGGTATCCGCATTGAAAACCTGATCATCGTCAAGGAAGCGGAAGTGCCAGCAGGCGGCGAGTTACCGATGATGAGCTTTGAAACGCTTACCTTCTGCCCGATTGACCGGCGCCTGATCGATAAATCACTTCTCACGCAGGAAGAGCTTGATTGGCTCAATGCCTATCATGACCGAGTGCGTGATAAGCTTATCGGCCACCTTGATGGCGCACAGGCTGAATGGCTCACAACAGCCACTGCGCCACTCTGAAATCAGGCCGGAAAGAAATGGCGCAGCGCGGTTAACAGTGCTGCGCCCGCAAAAAACATCGTCATCATGCCCACGCGCAGCGAGAGCAGCACGCAGAAGACGAGCACGAGCAGTTCGCGCCAGCCGTGATCCGAAGCAGGTGCAGCAACAATTGCGGTAAGAACTGCCGCAGGCACAGCGTTGAGCGCTGCTTCAACACGATAATGCACACGCTCAAATCGCGACAAAATAAGATGCCCGCCGATACGGGTGAGATAAGTGCAAACAGCGCCCGCTATAATGATCCAGATCGTTGTGGACATGGCCCTATGCCTTCCCTGTTTGCGGCTTTGCGAGAATGGCTGCAAGCACAACGCCACCTATAGCACCCAGCGTCACATGCCACGGCGAGCCGACCAGCTTATACGCAACGACCGCGCAGATCGCGCTAACGATCACCACCGGCCACCAATGCTCGCGATGGCGAAAACTCATCACCATGCCAAGAAAATAGATCGGCAGCAGGAAGTCGATACCAAGCGCATAGGGATCGGAAATCAGATTGCCGAACAGCGCTCCGATAAGTGTCTCGAGAAGCCAGCAGATATAGATTGTGAGACCCACACCCATATACCAGGCAAAGCTGATTTTCCGGCCGGCCTCAGCACGAATTTCAACTTCCGCATATTGTGGATCAACCAGCAGAAAAAAGGAGGCAACCTTCTGCATGAAGGTGAAATGGCGGATGCGTCGGCCAACTGTCGCCGAATAAAGCACATGGCGGAAATTGACTGCGAAAATCGACAGAACAATCATCCATGGCGCGATGTTCTGGCCAAAAAGATCAAGCCCGACCATCTGGCTCGCTCCTGCATAGAGCATTGCACTCATAAAGACGGCTTCACTGATCGACAGACCGTTATCGAGTGCCACAGCACCAAATAGCAGCCCGAACGGCGCGCCAGCCGCAACAATGGGAACGCCGCGTTTGACGCCCGCCCAGAAATCGTTCCGCGCTGAAACCGGTGCTAGTCGAAAACCCTGATCCACGAAAATCACTCCTCAGTCAGGGAGTGCTTAAGAAATTTTGGGCCAAGTTGAAATCAGTTTTCGATATAAATCATACTATTAGAAAGCACTCGCAGCATTTCAGCATCACCTATCATAATGTGTGATGCATCAATGCATTATTCTGATGTTTGGGGAACAGTACCTTCGATCTTCTTGATCCAATCGATCAGCGGGCGCGTCTGTTCAGTAAATTTCACCAGCAGATCTGCGAGGTCGGCGCGGGTTATGGTCTCTGGATCGATTTCCAGACGAACAGCAAAATGTCGATTGCGAATGGCTTCCAGAAGGTCTGAATCGGTTACGGCTTCAAAACCACGCGGCGTACGCTTCAGCCGATCATTATCGCTGATCTTCAAACCACTTTTCTTGAGCTTTGCCACAACGGCACGATACTCATCCGGCTTTTCAACAATCGATTCGCGTATGGCCTGCAGAAGCTCTTTCCTTGGTCCCCACCAAGCCACACCTGCATAGCAATCACGCACGCCCGGCAAACCAATACAGACATAAAAGCAACCGCTTTCGTCCCATTTGGTGCCGGAGTTGGACAAAAGCGCGGACAGATGCCGGTTATAAGGCGCTTTGTCGTGCGAAAACCGCGTGTCTCGCTTGATGCGAAACTGAGACTTCGCCCGATCACCCTTGAAAGGCAATCCAGCTTTCTCAAAGCGCGCAGTCAGTTCTTCAACCAGATCACCAAGCGGTTCTTTCAGGTGCTCCTCAAACAAGTCCTTGTTTTCAACAAACCACTCGCGGTTTTGATGAAAATCAAGTGCCTTCAGGAACGGAATAGCCTTGTCGCCAAAACCTGTGAACGGAGCCATCAGCCTTCTCCAACCAAGGTCAGCCAAGCATCTTCATCGATCACTTCGATGCCGAGTTCCGATGCTTTCGCAAGCTTCGACCCTGCACCCGGACCAGCCACCACAAGATCAGTTTTCTTGGAAACAGAACCCGCAGTCTTGGCACCATGACGCTCGGCCATAGCCTTGGCTTCATCACGCGACATGCGTTCAAGACTTCCCGTGAACACAACTGTCTTGCCTTCAACTGGCGACCCAGTTGCCACGCGTGCAACTTCATCAAGCGGTGTAACCTCATCAAGCAGTTCTTTCAGAACTTCCCGATTATGCGGTTCGGCATAAAAATCGACCACGGCTTCGGCAACAATCCCGCCAATGCCTTCAACCGCAATCAGATCCTGCCAGGCTTCGTTGCCCTTGTCGCTACGGTCGCCCTCTTTTGGTGGGATAGCCGTTGTTGCTGCTTCGGCAAACTTGTCGTAGGTGAGATACGCCTTGGCAAATCGCTTGGCGTTCACTTCACCAACATGGCGGATACCAAGACCGAACAGGAAGCGATGCAAAGCAATCTCGCGCCGGTCATTGATTGCGTCATAGAGCTTTTTAACGGAAGTCGCGCCGAAGCCCTCGATATTCTCGAGCTTCTTGAGCGGCGAATTCGCCTGTCTCTTCTGCAACGTGAAAATATCCGCAGGTGATTTGATTTTCAGGTTGTCATCTTCCGCATGGAAGAAAAACTCGACCTGCTTTTCGCCGAGACCTTCAATGTCGAACGCGTTGCGCGATACGAAATGACGGATGCGCTCTACAGCCTGTGCGGCACAGGTCAAACCACCTGTGCAACGATAGACCGCCTCGCCTTCTTCGCGCACGGCATGACTGCCACAAACCGGGCATTCATGCGGGAAATGGAACGGCACAGCATCAGCAGGACGCTTTTCCAACACCACATCTACAATCTGCGGAATGACATCGCCGGCACGCTGCACGATCACCGTATCGCCGATGCGAATGTCGTGATCATCCTCACGGATACGTTCGCCCTTGAGGCCTATGCCCTTGATGTAATCTTCATTGTGCAGCGTGGCATTGGTGACAACCACGCCGCCAACAGTAATCGGCTCAAGGCGTGCAACCGGTGTTAGCGCGCCCGTGCGTCCAACCTGAATGTCTATGCCGCGCAGGATAGTCGTTGCCTGCTCTGCCGGGAACTTGTGTGCGATAGCCCAGCGCGGGCTACGCGAGCGGAATCCAAGCCGTGTTTGCAGGTCCAGTCGGTCCACTTTGTAGACAACGCCGTCGATATCGTAATCGAGCTTGGCACGCTCAAGCCCAATCGCCCGATAATGCGCAATAAGCTCATCGGCGCTCTGCAACCGCTTTGTCAGCGGATTAACCGGGAAGCCCCATCCGCGGAATACCTCGACCATGCCATGCTGTGTATCAGACGGCATTTCAGACATCTCACCCCAGGCATAGGCAAAGAACCTGAGCTTGCGGCTGGCCGTCACTTTCGCATCAAGCTGTCTCAGCGAGCCTGCTGCGGTGTTGCGCGGGTTGACATATGTTTGCTTGCCTTCTGCCACCATCTGCTCGTTGAGCGCGAGGAAGTCGCTCTTGGCCATATAGACCTCGCCGCGCACTTCGACGACCGCTGGAACACCTGCTGGAAGCTTATTTGGAATCTCACTGATGGTTCGGATATTGGCGGTTACATTTTCGCCGGTCGTGCCATCACCCCGCGTAGCGGCACTAACGAGAACCCCGTTTTCATAACGGATCGACATGGATAGCCCGTCGATCTTCGGTTCAGCTGTGAAAGCAATGGAATTATCCGGCAGTTGCCCGAGAAAGCGATATACGCTGCCGACGAAATCCTGCACGTCTTCATCCGAAAACGCGTTGCCGAGCGAAAGCATCGGACGCGCATGGACAACCTGCGCGAATTTGGAAACCGGTGCCGTACCCACGCGCACCGAAGGACTGTCGGCCCGCACCAGATTCGGAAAGCGCTCTTCAATGGCATCATTTCGCCGCTTCAGCGCATCATAGTCCGCGTCCGAAATCTCCGGCCGGTCATTGGCATGATACAACTCATCATGATGAGCAATTTCACGCGCTAGCCGCTCCAGTTCTGCAGCGGCTTCAAGGTCGGTCAGTTTTTCAACGGAAATATCGGACATATGCGTGGCAAAACCTGCTGATTCAATTTTGCTCAACATAACCAAGAAATGAGGCCGCGCCTACAGCCACGCGCAGTTACGAACATGTGGTCACACTGACAACGTACTGTCAGGAGACAAGCGCACTGTTCTCAGCCAGCAAACGCTCAGCTGCTGCACGCGCTTCATCGGTGATGCTGGCACCGGCCAACATACGCGCAATTTCTTCCTGCCGCTCATCGACACCAATCGAACGGATCGACGTAGACATGCGGTCTTCATTGGTTGCAGATTTCGCAATCAGAAAATGGGTCGACGCGCGTGCTGCAACCTGCGGCGCATGGGTCACAGAAAGTACCTGTACGCGAGATGACAGACGTGCCAGACGCTGACCAATGGCATCAGCAACCGCACCGCCCACACCCGTATCGATCTCGTCGAAAACCAGCGTCGGGGCCGAACCGCGATCAGCGAGCGCCACTTTGAGTGCCAGCAGGAAACGAGAAAGCTCGCCACCAGAGGCAACCTTCATCATCGGGCCAGCACGCGTGCCCGGATTGGTGCGAACCCAATATTCGACCGTATCAATGCCTTCAGCAGCGCGCGCGTTGGTATCCGTCGTCATTTCAACGATAAACTCGGCGCGCTCCAGCTTCAGTGCTGGCAGCTCCGCCATAACCGCAGCCTTCAGATGCTCGGCAGTGTCCTTTCGGCGCTCTGACAAGACCTTCGCAGCAGCATCGTAAGCTGCACGCGTTTCGGTTGCCTGCGCTTCAAGCTGGATCAGCTTTTCTGCACCGGCATCCAGATCGGCAAGATCGGCGTCCATTTTGTCACGCAGTGCAGGCAAGCCTTCAACTGCAACAGAATATTTGCGGGCAGCAGCTCTAAGCGCGAACAGCCGCTCTTCAACCTGTTCCAGCACACGCGGATCAAAATCGATCTCTCGCATGGCGTGGTCGATGCCATCCTGCGCCAGTGCCAAACTATTGAGTGCTTCGTCAATCGCCTTGCAGACAGGCTCGAGCAGATGCGGCGCTTCCGGAATTTTACGCTCCAGACGACGCACGAGGCTTGCAAGTGTCGGCACTGGTGAACCATTGCCCGACAGAAGCTCACCTGCTTCGTTCACGTCACCCGCAATCTTCTCCGACTTCATCATGACAGCGCGGCGTTCAGCGAGTTCGTCTTCCTCGCCCGACTGCGGATCAAGCTTGGTTAGTTCTTCCACCGAAGAGCGCAGATAATCGCCTTCACGCTCGGCCTGTTCAACCCGTGCCCGATGCTTCGACAATGCACTTTCAGCATCACGCCACGCTTTATAGCGCTCGCGAACAGTCGTGGCCTCAGCATCGAGACCGCCAAACGCATCCAGCAATGTACGATGAAGGTCGGTATCGATCAGCGCGCGGTCGTCATGTTGACCATGGATTTCGACCAGCCGTTTGCCCAGTTCGCGCAGCAGCGCAACACTTGCCGCTTGGTCATTGATGAAAACGCGCGTGCGTCCGTCACCCATCTGGAGACGGCGCAGGATGACGTCACCGTCATCGTCAAAACCATTTTCGCTCAGAAATTTACGGGCGGGGTGTCCACCCGGCACATCAAAGACTGCCGTCACCTGCCCCTGATCCGCCCCATGGCGAACCAGAGAAGCGTCGCCGCGCGCACCAAGCGCCAGCGACAACGAATCAAGCAGGATGGATTTACCGGCACCCGTCTCGCCCGTAAGCACGGACAAGCCGGTCTTGAACTCGATGTCGAGCCGTTCAATCAGGACAATATCGCGGATCGACAGGTGCGACAGCATGCGGGTATCGGCTTAAGCGCCGCCACCCGTGATCATTGCCGAAGCCTTGGCCAGCCACGAACCGCCGTTTTCACGCGGCTCAAGACCACCGCTCTGCAAGAGCTTGTAGCTATCCTTGTACCAGCGGCTGTCCGGGAAGTTCTTACCGAGCACCGAAGCTGCCATCTGAGCTTCGGAAGTCAGACCAAGCGCATAATAGGCTTCGACCAGACGGGCAAGTGCTTCTTCAACCTGGCGGGTGTTTGAATATTCTTCAACCACACCACGGAAGCGCTTGATCGCAGCCAGATATTCCTTGCGCTCAAGATAATAACGACCGACCTGCATTTCCTTGCCAGCGAGCTGATCGCGGGCGACGCGGATCTTGGTCTTGGCGTCGTCGGTATATTCTGAATCCGGGAAGCGATCGACCACTTCCTGCATCGCAGCGATTGCACGGCGGCTGGCCGCCTGATCGCGGGTCACGTCAGGAATCTGGCGGAAGTAGCTCAGACCGATGATGTAATAGGCATAAGCCGATTCAGGCGATGTCGGATAAAGCGTGTTATAACGCTTTGCCATGCTGACCGCTTCTTCGTAATTGCCTTGACGGTAATTCGTGAAAGCAGCCATGACGAGCGACTTGCGTGCCCATTCGGTGTAAGGGTGCTGACGGTCAACCGCTGCAAACTTCTTGGCAGCTTCACCGAGGCGGCCCGCATCAAGATTCGCGAGGCCTTCGTTGTAAAGCTTGTCCGCCGGATCGATCGTCTCAACATATTTGGTCAGATCGATATCGTCGTTTTTGCTGGCACATCCCGCAAGCGGAACAAAAACGGCAAGAGCGCTGGCAATCAACGCGGTTTTCGTCTTCACCGGGAATTTCGAACTCGTCATGCGGTCTCCGGCCATTTGGCAACGTCTTTTCTGTCTGGAGTAAAATGAACCCTGTAGTTCACTCTTTCCCCATTCTTCCCAATACATCAGCATCAGCACTTAGGTAAACATAGCCGAGGCTGTTTTGGCCGTCCATAAACCACATGCTGGCGAAATCGGCAATCGTCTAGCTGATCAATCGTCCGAATTTGGCACGCATAAGGCATCAATGGCTCGGCCTGAAGCTATATCTATGCAAACCAATGGCTTTTTCCTCACCAAATGCGGAGGCTTGGCTCTCAGTCCACAATGAATACGCCGACTCATGCGAAGAAGACCCGGCGATCACGGCCCAATTATGGCCATAAACACCGGACTTCCAATAGAAAGTTCAAAGCGCCCAGGGCGCCGAGATATTTGGACGGACTGTAACAAAGTCCAAATTGTCTGCATTCCGGCGCACGCCACTTGCTTCGACGATGTCGTAATTCGACTTATCAGCCAAAAGCGCCTTCACCGTTTCAGCATTCAGCCGGTGGCCACCGCGATAGGAACGGAAACAACCGATGAAAGGCAGCCCGGCCAGAGCTATATCGCCAACAGCGTCAAGCGTCTTGTGACGCACGAATTCATCCTTGAAGCGCAGACCGCCGGGATTGATCACCGAATTATCGTCACCGATGACAAGCGAATTGTCGAGTGATGAACCGAGCGCCAAACCCGCGGCCCACAGGCGTTCAACGTCTTTCATGAAGCCGAAAGTTCGCGCAGTTGATAGTTCTTTGCGGAAAGTATCCTCGGACATATCGGAGCCAAACTTCTGCCGACCGATGAGCGGGCACTCGAAGTCGATTTCCACTTCAAAGCGCGTACCCGAATAAGGCTGAAACTCGCCCCAGGAACCACCCGCTTCTACACGCACTGTCTTCAAAATACGGATGAAACGGCGCTTCGACTCCTGAACAACGATTCCAGCATCATCAAATACATCAATAAAGCGCGCAGATGTCCCGTCGAGAATAGGAACTTCCGGTCCTTCCACTTCGACAACCAAGTTGTCTATAGCCAATGCAGAAATCGCCGCCATCAAATGCTCGACCGTGTTGATACGCGAATCCTGCGGACCGAGCGCGGTACAAAGGTCTGTTGCACCAATCTGCGAAACATGGGCACGAATATCAGCGTTGGCACTGAGGTCTGAGCGCTTGAATACAATTCCGGTATCCGCATCGGCTGGCAGAAACGTCACCGAGGCAGCAGCGCCACCGTGGACGCCGACGCCGGAAAGAGTAACCGCACGCCCGATTGTTTTTTGGTAAGCGCTCAAAATCAGTCCAATCTATCGTATGGGGCAAGATGCAGCTGCATCCCGCAAGAGATTTGCCAAGCATATAATGCCCGCAACTGACAATCGCCAGTTTCCATCGTATTCTTCTATAATAAGACAGTTATGTCGAAAATAGTGATGAGCGGCAGCTGTTCAAAATCACGCTTTCTTACAAACCATAACGATAATTATCAAAGCAAAATGCCGTGGAGCGTAAACTCCACGGCATCTGTATTTTCAATGTCGTATCAGATGATTAGTTCGACTGACGGCGCAGGAATGCCGGAATTTCGAGCTGATCTTCTTCCGAAGCAGCGCGCGGCTGCGGACGGCCCTGATCATCAAGCTGGCCACGACGTGGAGCATAGATCGAGCTGTCCTGCTGCATTGGGCGACGCTGTTCTGGCTGACGCATGGCAGGTTCACGATGCGCTGGTTCCAGACGAGCAGCTGGCTGCTCTTCTTCACGGCGCGTCAGACCACGGGTCAGGCGAGAAAGCAGACCCATTGGACCACGTTCTTCCTGAGCAGGCTGCTGAGGCGCTGCACGACGTGCATTGATTTCAGCCTGTGCAACAGGTGGGAAATCCGAAACAGCTGGCATACGCGGAGCAGGACGTGGCTGAGGAGCTGGTTCTGCATGCATCTGTTGTGGCTGCTGGTAAGCCTGTGGCTGCATGGCCTGAGCTGTTGCCTGATTGTTGATCATCTGCGGCTGTGGAGCGGCTGGACGTGCAACTGGTGCGCGTTCAAAGCTATCAGCGGCAGGAGCCTGGAAAATGCGGCTCTGTGGACGAAATTCGGGAGCAGCCGAAGCTGCTGGAGCAGCGGTTGCTGCTGCAATTTCGTTTTCGATCGACTGGGCAACTGGAGCAGGCTGTTCGACCTGACGTGGCTGTTCAACAACCGGAGGACGCAGAGCGCCATGCGGAGCCATCGGCTTGGTCTGTGCAGCAGGCTTTACCGGCTGGCGAAATTCCAGCGGCGCAGGCGCCGCGTCTCCGATCTGCTTGTCGATGCCGGTCGCAACAACGGATACACGGATGACGCCTTCGAGGCCTTCGTCGAAGGTAGCACCGAGGATGATGTTGGCTTCCGGATCAACTTCTTCACGGATACGAGTTGCAGCTTCATCGACTTCGAACAGGGTCATATCGCGACCACCGGTGATCGAAATCAGGAGACCCTTGGCACCGCGCATCGAGGTTTCGTCGAGGAGCGGATTAGCAATCGCAGCTTCTGCAGCAGCCATTGCACGGCCTTCGCCCGAAGCTTCGCCAGTGCCCATCATGGCCTTGCCCATTTCGCGCATAACCGAGCGAACGTCAGCAAAATCGAGGTTGATGAGGCCTTCCTTGACCATCAGATCGGTGATGCAGGCAACACCCGAATAAAGCACCTGGTCAGCCATTGCGAAGGCATCGGCGAAGGTGGTCTTGTCGTTGGCAATGCGGAAGAGGTTCTGGTTTGGAATGACGATAAGCGTATCGACGTTCTTCTGCAGTTCTTCTATGCCAAGCTCAGCCGTCTTCATGCGGCGAGCACCTTCGAAGTGGAAAGGCTTGGTTACGACGCCAACGGTGAGGATACCGCGTTCGCGTGCAGCGCGTGCCACAACAGGAGCAGCACCAGTACCGGTACCACCGCCCATGCCGGCAGTGACGAAGCACATATGCGTGCCATTGAGGTGATCGACGATTTCGTCGATGCATTCTTCAGCTGCTGCGCGGCCAACTTCTGGCTGCGAGCCAGCGCCGAGACCTTCGGTGACAGCAGCACCAAGCTGGATCATGCGTTCAGACTTCGACATGGTCAGAGCCTGAGCGTCAGTGTTTGCAACGACAAAATCCACGCCGCGCAGACCGGCATTGATCATATTGTTTACCGCATTGCCGCCGCCGCCGCCGACACCGAATACGGTGATGCGAGGCTTCAGCTCGGTGATGTCCGGCTTTTGCAGATTAATGGTCATGGTTCTCGTTCCTCTTAAGCCTCTCACCGCTTCGCCGCCGCGGTGCTAATTGGTTATTACGCTGATGGTTACGCCCACATCACGCAATCAAATCACTCAATGTGTACTCAAAAACTCTCTCTCAGCCACTGGCTGACACGTTGAATTCGCCCGCCCGTACCAGTCATAAGACCGGAGGAGGCTGCCTTCACGGACCGTTCTTCAATACCTGCCACCTGAGGGTAGATCAGAAGACCAACGGTCGCGGAGAAAGCCGCACCCTTAGCCGCCTCAGGCAGTCCTGCTATTCCTAGAGGACGCCCGATTCGCACATTTCTTGCAAGAATCCGTCTGGCAGCTTCTGGCATTCCCGGCAGCTGGCTTGCGCCACCCGTCAGAACAACGCGCTTGCCAACGATATGTCCGAGGCCCGACTGGTTCAGCCTGTCGCGAACCAGTTCCAATGTCTCTTCCACGCGTGCACGGATGATCCGCGTCAATACTGAGCGCGGATATTGATTGGGTACATCACGCTCGTCATCGCCAATTGGCGGAACCGAGATGAGATCGCGATCGTCGGCTGCGCTAGGCAGCGCCGAACCGTACATGACCTTCAGACGCTCAGCATCTTCCATACGGGTGGAGAAGCCGCGCGCCACATCCATCGTGACATGTGTTCCACCGATAGCTACAGCATCAGCGTGAATGAACTTGCCTTCGGAGAAGACGGAAATCGTTGTCGTGCCGCCGCCCATATCGATGCAGGCCGCACCCATTTCGGCTTCATCACCAACGAGAGCTGCGAGGCCGCTCGCATAAGGGGTCGCGACGATTGCTTCGACCGACAGATGACAACGATTGATGCAAAGCTCGAGATTGCGCAGTGGAGCGGCATCAGCCGTCAGCACATGCATATCAACGCCGAGACTGTCACCCAGCATACCAAGCGGATCGCGGATACCGCGCTCACCGTCAAGCGTGTAGCCAACCGGCAGCGAGTGAACGAGGTGACGTTCGGCAGCAAGCGCCTGCTTGGCGCCTGCAGCCAGTACGCGGCGAATATCTGTCTGCTCAACTTCATGACCGCCGAGGTTGACGCTCGCGGTAAAGGTTTCGCTCTTGAGGCGACCAGCAGAAATATTAACAATCAGGCTGTCGACAGTCAGGCCAGCCATGCGCTCTGCAGCATCAACCGCAAGACGGATCGACTGTTCAGCCGCATCGAGATCGATGATGACGCCAGACTTCACACCACGAGAACGCTGATGGCCGATACCCAGCACTTCCATGCGGTGCGTGCGACCTGGCAGCAAGACGCCGCTTTCATGTGGACGCAGACGTGCGATCACGCAGGAGACCTTGCTTGAACCGACGTCCAGAACTGTGAGCAGGCGCACCTTGCGCCCTGCAGTTCCAACCTGTGATGAACCTTTTCCGCCCAGAATACTCATACGCGCTTCCCCGTGCGGGCTAATTCTTTTTTACGATCAGCCAAGAACTTCTGGCGCTGCTCCATACCGCTTGCCGTCAGCTGAACCGTGACGCGATCATCAAGACGCATATCGACCGCAGCAATATCGCGGGACAGAAGATGCTTTTCGCTATCCAGGCGCTCGACTTCGGCGAGAGCCTTCATAGGCTCATCTTCCGGCAGCATGATACGAACGCCATTCTCCAGCAGAATATCCCAGCGGCGGTCAGCAACGCGGATATAGGCACGAACCTTGCCAGCAAGCGCCGGATAGGCCGCAACCTCGTCCACGAAGCCCTTAACGCGCTTTTCAGCACCCTCACCCACAACAAGCGGGAGAGCATTGTAACGGCCCGGACGGAATGGGACGATGGTATCGCCTGCAGAATCAATCAAAGAGAGCTCCTGGCCATTCTGCCAGACGGCAAATGCCTTACGCTCTTCCAGAGAAACCAGCAGCGTACCAGGATAAACCTTACGCACTTCAGCACTTTCAACCCAAGGCAGCTTGGCGATAGCCTGACGCGCACCTTCAGCACTCATGCCGACCAGTGACGTCTCGCCATCCAGCTCAAGCTGACCGAGAATATCGATATCCGACGTTTCGTTGTTGCCAACGACCTTCACGTCTTCAATCGCAAAACCAAAAGTGGAAGCGGTTGCCTTGATCATATTTTCGGAATGACCACCGAGCACCATGCCGTAGATGCCGGTTGCACCGAGAAATCCGAGCATACCAATCGTGCCAGCATAGCGCGGAACATTGATATTGCCCTGAAACATACGGACAGCAAAGCGGAAAGGCTTCCGCAGAAGGCGCGGCAGAACAAAGGCTGCACCCGATGCATCCCGCATCGTGCCCGAACGCCTATATTCCTGAGATCTGCCGTTCAACGCAAACAAGACGCGTCCTCCACCATCCAACTCAACAATTCACCAAAAGAGATACCTGCCGCCTTCGCGATATCAGGTACGAGCGAGGTAGGAGTCATTCCCGGCTGGGTGTTAACTTCCAGCCAAATAACTTCGCCTTCTTCGGAAAAACGATCGTCGAAACGGAAGTCTGATCTGCTTACGCCCCGACACCCGATTGCCCGATGCGCCGTAAGGGCCATTGTTTGTATTTTTTGGTAAATATTTGGTAAAATTTTTGCCGGACACACGTGAGTTGATGCACCTGCAACATATTTTGAATCATAATCGTAGAACTGATGCCCCACTGGAATGATCTCGCAGACGTCCATCGCGCGATCACCCATTACGGCGCAGGTCAATTCGCGACCAGCGATGTATTTTTCAACCAGAACCTCGGCACCATAATTCCATTCAGCAGAGCTGATGATTTGTGGCGGGTGAGTCTGATCTTCTTTGACGATTACAACACCGAAGCTCGAACCTTCACGGACCGGCTTGACGACGTAAGGCGGCTTCATCGGATGCTCAGAACCGATTTCGAAACGGTTGAGCAGAAGCGACGGCGCAACAGCTACACCAGCCGCAGCCGCGACCTTCTTGGCGCGATCCTTGTCCATGGCAAGCGCTGAAGCCAGCACGCCGGAATGTGTGTATGGGATCTGGAGATATTCGAGCACACCTTGAATGGCGCCATCTTCGCCGAACGGGCCGTGCAGCGCATTGAACGCCACATCAGGCTTCAGCTCAGCTAGAACGCTCGCGACATTGCGATCAACATCAATGCGCGTCACGCGATAGCCGCACTCTTCAAGGGTTTGCGCACAGGCAGTTCCGGACGAGAGACTAACTGGACGCTCCGATGAGAAGCCACCCATCAAAACGGCAACATGCTTTCCAGCCTTCTGTCCAGCCATGTCAGTCATCCCCTCTGCACATCCCCTGCGCTCGAATCAAAAATAGAATCTGGATAGTCCGGCGACACAAGCCGCAGACACCCAAGTCAGGAAAACCCTGACGAATCAAATCACTGTACGGTTAACCATAAAGAATCAGAGAGTTGATTCCGTGGCAAGCCCCTATCAAAAGGGGAGCAACTTACGGAGCGCTCAACAAGCGCAAAAAAGCACGGAATTTCAGTAGGAAATCCGGGCTTCTTAAAATTAGACTTTTTGCAAGAATTCTTTCACTTCTTCCCCTTCGCGGAACAAGCCAAGCCGCTTGATCTCCCAATGAAGGCGAATACCTGAATTCTCATAAACTTTAGCGCGAACAGTTTCGCCGAGCGTTTCAAGGTCATGGCCGGTCGCATTTCCGGTATTGATCATGAAATTGCAGTGCATCTCAGACATCTGCGCGCCACCAACACGCAGGCCGCGACAGCCCGCCTTGTCGATTTCTTTCCACGCAGATGTGCCTTCAGGATTCTTGAAGGTTGAGCCGCCGGTTTTTTCGCGCACAGGCTGAACAGTTTCACGGTGATTCTGCACCTCGTCCATGGCTTTCTGAATTTCTTCACGGTCGCCCGGACTACCTTCAAACAGAGCCGAGGTGAAAATCAGATCAGGCGACGCTGAGGAATGCCTATATGCATAACCCATATCCGCATTGGACAGGACATGCAGTTCACCCTTGCGATCAAGCGCACGCACTTCCACAACACGCTCACGCGTCTCAACGCCATTGGCACCGGCATTCATGCGCAGAGCGCCGCCAATGCCCCCGGGAATGCCGTGGTAGAAATGAAAGCTACTCAGACCCGCTTCAAGTGCTGCCGCTGCCACGCGCTTATCCGGCGTCGCAGTCCCTGCCCTGAGCTGGGTTTCGGAAACACGTTCGACTTCGCCAAAACCCTTGGCCGATAGCCTGACAACAAAACCTGGAATGCCACCGTCACGCACCAGAAGATTGGAGCCGATACCTACAACCAGAAGCGGAATCTCTTCCGGCACAGCTTTCAGAAATTCCGACAAATCTTCTTCGTCAGCAGGCTGAAACAGAACCTGCGCAGGACCACCGGCACGGAACCACGTAATCTTGTCCATGCCGGTATCCGGCATCATCCGGCCGCGAAGACCGGAAAGCCTGCCATCAAGCTTCTTGAGAAGCGTTTCGCCGCTTTCCATTACTTTGCACCCTGTTCAGCCAATTCTTTCGGCAATGCATAAGCCCACTGTGTAATGTTGCCTGCACCGAGGCAAACCACGAAATCACCAGGCTCTGCGATAGAAGCCACCAACGGCGCCAATGCTTCAGGGCCGCTTGCATAACGTGCATCGCGATGACCAGCAGTCTTGATGCGCGACACGAGCGTTTCCGAGTTCACACCTTCAATCGGGTCTTCGCCAGCTGTGTAAACCGGTGTTACGATAACCGTGTCGGCATCATTGAAGCACGCTGCAAACTCATCAAACAGGCTGTGAAGGCGTGTATAGCGGTGCGGCTGAACAATGCCGATTACTCGACCTTTGGTTGCTTCGCGTGCTGCTTTCAGAACAGCTCGAATTTCAACCGGATGGTGGCCGTAGTCATCGAAAATTTCGACACCATTCCAGGAGCCGGTATGAGTGAAGCGACGCTTGACCCCACCGAACGCACCCAAACCACGACGGATATCGTCGGCTGTTATGCCAAGTTCATTTGCGACTGCAATCGCTGCCGTTGCGTTTGAAACATTGTGCATACCCGGCATCGGCAAGCGGAGATCCTTGATCTCAACCGTGTCGCCCTTGCGTGAGCGGATCAGCACATCAAACAGGCTCGTTGCGCCATCCATGCGATGATTAACAAAGCGGACATCCGCCTGCGGGTTCTGACCATAGGTGATGATGCGACGATCTTCGATGCGGCTTACCAGAGCCTGCACTTCAGGGTGGTCAAGACACATCACGCCAAAGCCATAGAATGGTACGTTTTCGACGAACTGCGCAAAAGCTGCACGTACATTGTCGAAATTGCCGTAGTGATCCAGATGTTCAGGATCGATGTTGGTAACAACCGCAATATCGGCTGGCAGTTTCAGGAAGGTGCCATCGCTTTCATCGGCTTCAACAACCATCCAGTCACCATCGCCCATACGAGCATTGGTGCCATAGGCATTGATAATGCCGCCGTTGATGACTGTGGGATCGAGATGACCTGCATCGAGCAAAGCTGCAACCATCGATGTGGTCGTGGTTTTGCCATGTGTGCCGCCGATGGCAACCGCACGACGGAAGCGCATCAGCTCGGCCAGCATTTCAGCGCGGCGAACAATCGGCAGAAGCTTTTCGCGGGCGGCAGCTAATTCCGGATTGGTTTTCTTGATGGCAGTCGAAACGACGATGACTTCCGCGTCGCCAAGGTTCTCGGCCTTATGACCGACAAAGACCTCAATGCCCTTCTCGCGTAGACGCTGCACATTGGCGCTGTCCGACTGATCAGAACCCTGAACCTTATAGCCCAGATTGTGCAGCACTTCCGCGATACCGCTCATGCCAATGCCGCCGATCCCGATAAAATGGACAAGCCCGATGTTGAGCGGCATTTTCATGGCCGAGTTCCTTCTTTCAATTCCTGAACTGATTTTCCTGCTGCAATAGCCTCTGCAAGATCGGCAAGCAACTGCGCGGCATCAGGCTTCCCAACGCTTTTCGCAGCTTTTGCCTGTTGCTCAAGCCTTTCTGGCTCGTTAATCGCTGCGCTAATGATGCTGGCCAGCCGTTCTGGCGTAAGTTCAGCCTGCCGAACCACATCGCAACCGCCTGCCGCAGCAAGAGCCGCCGCATTCGCCGCCTGATCATGATCAAGCGCATGTGGAAACGGCACCAGCATGGCCGGACGGCCAATCGCCGCAATTTCTGAAACGGTAGAAGCGCCCGAACGCGAGATAACGAAATGCGCATCTGCAATACGGGCTGGCATATCGTTAAAGAACGGAGCTACATCAGCCGGAATCTTGAGCTTCTGATATGCGGCACGGACAGCCGCTTCATCCTCTTTACGCGCCTGCTGTGTAATCAGCAGCCTTGCGCGTTCGCTCTCGGGCAAAAGCGCGATTGCTTCTGGGATCGCATTTGAGAAAAACTGCGCGCCCTGACTGCCACCAAACACCAGAAGGCGAAAACGCTGACCCTCTTTGGCTGGCTTATAAGGCGTGTTGGCAGCAGCAAGCACTGGCGGGCGAACCGGATTGCCGGTCGCAACAATCTTGTCAGCGAACGCACCGCTTGTTTCTGGCAGAAACCCGCCAGCAATCGCTTTCACGCGCGAAGCCAAGCCCTTATTGGCGCGCCCCATGACAGCGTTCTGCTCATGCACCATGGTCGGGATACCCATATTGCTCGCGGCATAAAGCGGCGGCAATGTTGGGTAGCCACCAAAACCAGCGACGAGCTTGGGCTTCAAGCGACGAAATAGTTTGCGGCTATCGAGATTACCCTGCCAGAGTGACCACAATGTGCGTGCCAGCGCAATCGGATTGCGCCCTGCAATAGTGGCTGAACGGATCACATGCACATGGTCTTCTGCAAAGGCACCGGCAAAACGCTGCGCGCGTGCGTCCGTTGCCAGATGCACATCCCAGCCGCGAGACTTCAGTTCGTGCGCCAGTGCTTCAGCTGGAAACAGATGGCCGCCTGTTCCCCCGGCGGCCAATACAATTACGCCTTTTCCCATAGTCCCCTCACAAAGCCGGAATGCGCTCGCCCATGCTGACCGTATGCGTCATGCGCGCTTCCGGACGACGGCGTGTTAAAGCCAGCAGGATGCCCATGGTGATCGCAATAGCAACAAGCGAAGAGCCGCCATAGGAGATAAACGGCAGAGTCATGCCCTTGGCAGGCATCAGATGCAGATTAACCGCCATGTTGATGATCGACTGGAAGCCGAACAGAATCACGATGCCGGACACAGCGAGACGTGTGAAAGCATCGCGCTCACGCAGCGCAATCGAAAGTCCGCGGATCACGATAAACGCGAACAGCGCCATGATTATCATGCACAGAATGATGCCGTATTCTTCTGCGGCAACCGAGAAGATAAAGTCGGTGTGGCTATCCGGGATGATACGCTTAACGGTGCCTTCACCCGGTCCCTGCCCGAACCAGCCGCCACGCAGAATGGCTTCGCGCCCTGCATCCACCTGGAATGTATCACCTTCACCGGTCATGAAGCGGTTAACACGGCCCGCAACGTGATCGAGCGTCATGTATGCACCAAACGCACCGACAACGGCGATGCCGCCAAGAACCAGAATCCAGAACATCGGCAAACCGGCGAGGAAGAACATCGCGCCCCATGTGCCGGTGGTGAGCATTGTCTGACCAAAGTCAGGCTGCAGCATCAACAGACCAGCAGTCACACAGAACAGCATCATCGCCAGAAAATAGCCCGGCATCTCGCCGCCGCGTTCGCGCTCGGAGAAAAGCCATGCACAGATGACCACAAAAGCGGGTTTCATGAACTCGGAGGGCTGAATGGAAATGCCTGCAAGACTGACCCAGCGGCGCGCACCCTTGATCTCGATACCGACGAAAAGTGCTGCTGCCATCAGAAACAGCGAGGCGCAGAGCAGGATCAGCGCAAAACGCCTGATCTGGCGTGGCGACAGGAACGAGACACCGATCATCACTGCAACAGCCGGAATCATGAAGAAGGTCTGTCGTTCCACGAAATGGAAGCTATCAAGGCCAATGCGCTGCGCAACGGCAGGGCTTGCAGCAAAGGACAACAGCACACCAAGCCCCATCAGGGCCAGACATGCAGCCAGAAAGTAACGGTCGATTGTCCACCACCAATTGGCGACAGCACCACGGTCAACACGACTTACCATCAGCTTTCCCCTCTCATTGGCTCAATACCCGGGAGCGCAAGCACGGCGTTGCGGAATGCATCGCCGCGTTTTTCAAAATTCTGGAACTGGTCGAAGCTCGCACAGGCTGGCGAAAGCAGAACCACTGGTTCTGCTGCTGCATCATTGCCTGCATCGCGTGCAGCATGTTCAACTGCAACAGCCAGCGTGTCGGAAATCTCAAATGTCACCGCATCTCCCAGCGTCGCAGCAAACTGCGCCGCAGCTTCACCAATCAGATAGGCTTTGGTAATGCGCGGGAAAAACTCCGATAAAGCGCTGATACCACCAGCCTTGGGCACGCCGCCAGCGATCCAGTAAATGTGGTTCGCAAAAGACGACAGCGCAGGCGCGGTTGCTTCGGCATTGGTTGCCTTGGAATCATTGACGAACAGAACCTTGCCGCGATGACCAACCTGTTCCATGCGATGCGCAAGACCGGGGAAGCTTTTCAGACCTGCACGAATTTCTTCAATCGAAAGGCCGACCGACAAACAGGCCACGATTGCAGCCAACGCGTTCTGCGCATTATGTGCGCCGCGCAGCGAACCAATTCCTTCCAGTGAAGCGAGTTCTTCAACCTTGCCGCTCAATGTCGAATAGAGCTTTGCACCTTCAGCGAATGCACCGTTCTCAAGGCGCTTATCCTTGGAAATACGTGCGACTTTTACGCCCTTGCTTTCAAGACGATCCGCAATGCTCCCGCAATATTCATCGTCCACACCAACGATTGCCACACCGCTTTTCTCAACAAGCCGCTGCTTAATGGCAGCATAGTTTTCCATGGAGCCATGGCGGTCGAGATGATCAGGCGTAAGATTGAGAAGAATACCAGCAGTGGGATTGAGCGACGGTGCCAGATCAATCTGGTAGGACGAGCACTCGACCACATAGAAACGATCCGGTGCGGGCGCTTCCAATGTGAGGATCGCCGTGCCGATATTGCCGCCGAGCTGCATGTCGCGGCCCGAAGCCTTAATGATATGCGCAATCAGCGCGGTCGTGGTGGATTTGCCGTTCGTTCCGGTGATGGCGATAAACGGACAATCCGGCGCAATATGATTGCGTTCACGCACGAAAAGTTCAACATCGCCGATAATCTCGACACCGGCAGCATGAGCGAGATCAACTGTCCAGTGTGGCTTTGGATGCGTCAACGGCACACCGGGCGAAAGCACAAAGGCAGCGAACTGCGACCAGTCCGCTTGCCTCAAATCACCAGTCGCTATACCCGCGCTCTGTGCGCGGGCAACACTGTCGGGATTATCATCCCAGGCAATGATCTTCGCTCCACCCGCCACAATGGCCTTGGCGGTAGCGATGCCCGACCCACCCAGTCCGAAGAGGGCTACAGTCTTATCTTTAAGGGCGGTGATCGGGATCATTCTGCTTGCCTGTTATCTGAGCTTCAATGTGGAAAGGCCGATCATGGCGAGGATAATTGCCACGATCCAGAAACGGATCACGACCTGGCTCTCCGTCCAGCCCTTCTTTTCAAAATGATGATGAATTGGTGCCATCAGGAAGACGCGCTTGCCGGTGAGTTTGAACGAACCAACCTGAATGATGACCGAGAGTGCTTCAACCACAAACAAACCACCGATGATGGCAAGAACGATTTCGTGCTTGGTTGCAACAGCAACCGTGCCGAGCATCCCGCCGAGCGCCAGCGAGCCAGTGTCACCCATGAAGATTGCTGCGGGGGGAGCATTGAACCAGAGGAAACCAAGACCTGCGCCGATAACAGCGCCCAGTACAACGGCCAGTTCACCCGTGCCTGGAACAAAATGGATTTGCAGGTAATCGGCAAAGATCGCATTACCCGAAAGGTAGGCGATGAAGCCGAACGAGGCCGCAGCAACCATCACAGGCACAATCGCAAGACCGTCAAGACCGTCAGTCAGGTTCACCGCATTGCCGGCGCCAACCATGACGAAGGCTGCCAATGGAATGAAGAACCAGCCGAGGTTCAGAACAAACTGCTTTACAAACGGGAACGTCAGCGATGAGGAGAACGGCTCCTGTCCTGCCCGCATGATGATGAAGGCTGCAATCGCCGCAATCAGAAACTCGATGCCCAGACGCGATTTACCGGAAAAGCCTTTATCCGACTGTTTCGTGACCTTGAGATAGTCGTCGTAAAAGCCGATTGCACCAAATCCAACTGTGACCATCAGCACGACCCAGACATAGACGCTGGCGAGATTGGCCCAGAAGAAGCAGGAGACCAGAATACCGGTCATAATCATCAGGCCGCCCATGGTGGGCGTACCAGCTTTCTTGAAGTGGGTCTGAGGGCCATCAGCACGGATCGGCTGACCTTTTCCCTGTCGCGCGCGCAGCGAATTGATGATCGCAGGGCCGAACAAGAACACGATCAACGCCGAGGTAATCATCGCCCCGCCAGTGCGGAACGTGATGTAGCGGAACACGTTAAACGGTGTCACATGCTCGGCGAAGATTGAAAGAAGCATCAACATGCTGAGAAAAATCCCTCAAAAACTGCTACTCGGCAGGCACCACTGGCGGAAACTGATTGGTAAGCGCCTTGACGATCTTGGAAAAGCCAATCCCCTTGGATGACTTCACCATGACAACATCGCCGGGACGCACAGCCTTCGTCACCAGCGGCAACAATTCATCGGTGCTCTGCCTGTATTCGACGCTAATTTCAACCGGCAAGGCATTTTTGAGCACCGACATTTCGCGTCCGCCGATATAAAGCACGTTCACTTCCGCATCGACGATGGGGCGTGCAAGATCGGCATGAAGCTTTCCAGACTGACGGCCAAGCTCCAGCATATCGCCCAGAATTGCGATGCGACGACCACGCGGGCCTTCAGGCGGTGTTGCATGAAGCAGCGACAGCGATGCACGCATCGAGGTCGGGTTTGCATTGTAGCTTTCATCAATCAGCGTGAAGGAACCGCCATCCGGATGCTCCAGAACATGACGCGCGCCGCGTCCGCCTTCAGCAGTCAAAGTTGCCATGGCAATGGCAACCTTTGCCATATCTGCACCAACGAGATGGGCCGCGCCAAGTACAGCAAGCATATTCTGCACGATATGGCGTCCCGGCATGCCGACTTTTACAACCGCTTCTTCGTTACCGATCTTCACTGTCATGCATGAGCAGGTCGGATGCATCTTCACTTCGCGCAGGCGATATTCGGAACGCGCATTTTCGCCAAAGGTGATAATATGCTCGACGCCTGCCTTTTCGGCGAGTTCTTCAAGCTGCTTGAAGCGCTTGTCGTCGCGATTGAGAAGCGCATAACCACCCGGCACAACGCCTTCAAAAATCTCGGCTTTTGCAACTGCGATTTCTTCGAGATTTGCAAAGTGACCAAGATGTGCCGGTGCGATCAACGTAATCAGCGCCACATGCGGGCGAACCATCTTAACCAGTGGTCGGATTTCGTCGTGGTGGTTCATGCCGATTTCAAACACACCATAATCGGTATCAGCTGGCATACGGGCGAGCGTCAGCGGCACGCCCCAATGATTGTTAAACGACGCAACCGACGCATGGACCTTGCCTGAATCGGCCAGCACATGACGCAGCGCTTCCTTGGTCGTCGTTTTACCGACAGAACCGGTAACAGCAATGATCTGGGCTTTGGAACGATCACGCGAGGCAATACCGAGCTTGATCAAGGCTTCAAGCACGTCTTCAACCACGATCATCGGAACCTTGAGATTACCGAGAGCCGGAAGACGGGATTCGTTGACGACCAGAAGACCAGCACCAGCTGCCATAGCAGCCGTTGCAAAATCATGTCCATCAAACAATTCGCCTTTGATTGCAAAGAAAGCTTCGCCCTCTTTCAGCGTACGGCTATCGATAGAAATCCCGGTGATACCCGCAGGCAACGTACCGAAAGGCCGGCCTTCCATGGCCTCCACCATATCGGCAGATGTCCAAAGCCAGTCACTCATCCCTTATGCTCCTCAAGGCGTGCTGCTAGTGCAGCCGCCACTTCCGTATGATCCGAGAACGGCAGCGTGATGTCGCCGACGATCTGGCCTTCTTCGTGTCCCTTACCCGCAACCACCAGTGTGTCACCGGGCATCATCATGGAAACTGCAGTGAAAATTGCCTCGCGACGGTCGCCTATTTCGGTGGCACCGGGGGCTGCAGCCATGATTTCCGAACGGATTTGTGCGGGCACTTCCGACCGTGGATTGTCGTCAGTTACAATGGCAACATCAGCCAGACGCGCAGCGATTTCACCCATGATCGGGCGCTTGCCCTTGTCACGGTCACCGCCACAGCCAAACACCACGATCACGCGTCCAGTTGTAAATGGACGCACGGAAGTAAGAACGTTTTCAAGTGCTTCCGGCTTATGTGCGTAGTCCACATAGGCAGGAGCGCCCTCTTCCGTGGCTCCAACAAGATCAAGACGTCCCGGCGCACCCTTGAGGCGCTCAAGTGCACGCATGGCAGCCGCAGCCGGAACACCCGTAACCATCGCGAGACCTGCCGACACAAGCGCATTCGCAACCTGAAAATCACCAGCCAGCGGCAGTTCGATTTCAAAAATTTCGTCAGCAATGCGCACTTCAATGTGCTGGCGGAAACGTTCATGCTCAACGCGTTTGATGGTGATGAAATCACCTTTGCGACCAACAGTCTTCACATCGCAACCAGCGGCTTTTGCAGCTTCAATCGCCTGTGGCGAGAACTGGTCATCCGCAAAAATGATTGCAGGCGCACCTTTTGGAAGCAGCGTATCGAACAGGCGCATCTTGGCGTGCAGATATTCTTCGATCGTCGCATGATAATCCATGTGATCGCGACCGAGATTGGTGAACGCGCCAGCAGCAAGCTTCACGCCGTCAAGGCGACGCTGATCAAGACCATGGGACGAGGCTTCCATCGCGGCATGGGTCACACCTTCATCGGCAAGCTCTGCGAGCACGCGATGCAGTTCAACCGGATCAGGTGTCGTCAGCGAATTATAATCACTGCGGGTTGGCGAGAAAACGCCTGTCGTTCCGATATTGGCCGCAGGAAAACCCGCATAAGCCCATATCTGTCGGGTAAACGAAGCAACAGAAGTCTTGCCGCTGGTACCCGTCACGGCAACCATGACTTCAGGCTGCTTGCCATAAAATTGAGCGCTCGCAACGGCCAGTGCATGACGCGGATCTTCAACATGCAGAACAGGCACACCGAGGTTTTCAATGGCTGCATTCTTGCCAGCGATAACGGCAAAAGCACCACGCTTGACGGCATCGACTGCATAGGCGGAGCCATCCGCTTTTACACCTTTGAGAGCCGCAAAAAGGAAGCCGCGCTCGACTTTACGAGAATCTGAGGTGACGCCAACAATGTCCACTTCGCCCGCAGCGCCGGAGGCCAGTTCCTTAAAGAGTGTAATTTCCTTCAGCTTCATGGTCATACCAAATCCAGGTTCAGTGGTGCAGTTTCCGCTTCCCGCTACAACTACACAAATCAGTCGTTTATCGAATCAGCAGAAGCGATCTCTGATGCTGCTGGCGCAAATTCCTGTTTAAAATCGGGCTTAACCCCCAAAAATGAGGCTGAGCGCCTAATAATATCGGCGACCATTGGCGCAGCATTAAGACCAGCGGTCGCGCTGTACTTGCCTTCTTCCGGCTTAGGCTCGTCAATAATAGTCAGAACGACGTAGGTAGGATCGTCCATCGGGAAGGATGCGAGGAATGCATTGAAGCGCACATCCTTCGAATAGCGGCCATGCACGACCTTTTCAGCCGTACCCGTCTTGCCGCCGACACGATAGCCCTGAACCGTTGCACGTTTACCCGAACCGCCTGGCGCGGTTGAGTTCAGGCGATAAAGATAACGCATGTCCGCTGACACCTGCGGATGAATAACCTGCTGCGCCACCTGATCGGCCTGAGCCTGCGTGCGTGTAAGGAATGTCGGCTCAATCAGCTTGCCGCCATTCATCAAAGCTGCTGCACCAACAGCGGTCTGCAGCGGCGTGGTCATCATGCCGTGTCCGAACGAAATGGTCATCGAGTGAACCTTCTTCCAGACGCGCGGCTCGACCGGGCGCGCCACTTCAGGCAGCTCAGTCTGCATACGGTCAAGAAGACCCATTTTCTTCAGGAACGCACGATGACCTTCAATGCCGACAACGTTGGCTTCATGACCTGAACCAATGTTGGATGAGAAGATAAAGACTTCAGGCAGCGTCAAAACGCGGCCTTTGCCGTGGAAGTCGCGGATTGTCTGACGACCAATAACCAGCGGACGCGACGCATCGATCCTCGAATTGAGATTAAACTTGCCCGAATCTAGCGCCATTGCTGTGGTGAAGCTCTTGATCGTCGAGCCCATTTCGTAGGTACCCGCCGACATGCGGTTCAAGCGATCCTTATCGAGCGCGTTAACCGGATTGTTCGGATCAAAATCCGGCACCGAAGCCATAGCAATGACTTCGCCGGTCTTCACGTTGAGAACCACGGCACCCGCAGCAATCGCGCGATAACGTTCCATCGCCTTGACGAGAACGTCGCGCATGATGTGCTGCACGCGGATATCGATCGAGAGCTTGATCGGCTCAAGCGATTGCCCGGTTGCCATACCGACGGCGCGAAGATCGCTCAGTCCCTGACTGTCGATATATTTTTCCATACCCGCAATGCCCTGATTGTCGACATTAACGAGACCAAGAATATGCGAAGCGGTTGGACCACCCGGATAAAAGCGGCGCTTTTCCGTACGGAAGCCGATACCGGGCACACCCAGAGCCATAATCTGGCTCTGCTGGCGTGGCGTCAGACCACGCTTCACCCAGACGAAGCCTGCTCCACTTTTCAGACGGCGATAGGTCGCTTCCCAGTCGAGATCGGGAATAACGGTTGAGAGAAGTTCGATTGTTTCATCCGGATCGACGATCTTGCGTGGCTCGGCAAACAGCGAAGCGGTCTTGATATCAGTCGCAAGGATTTCACCATTGCGATCCAGAATGTCCGGGCGCGATGCGAGCTGGTGCACGGCAGGGCCGCCAGAGTCATCACCCTCGCCGCCAATCACACCGAAATAAACCAGCTTACCGCCGATCACGCCATAAATGCCGACGAAGCAGGCAATGGCCATCCAAAGACGATTACGTGCGCGATTGCCGTGCTTTTTACGCGAGCCGACAAAAGCCATATTGCCGGCCAGCTTTTCATTGCCAGCCGGCTCAAAGCCGTCATTGGTGTTCTGTTTGTTCTTCTTGGAAAATCCGAGCTTCAGCCGCATGATTAGTGCCTCGCTCCATTCTTCTTGATGCTGCCAGTGGTTGTCGCGTCTGGCTCCAGAACGCCACTTGCCACCAGTTCATCGCTACCTGAAATAAGTTTCTGAATATCATCCAGCTGACGCTCTGGGATGTCTTCCACGCCCATAGCAAGCTGCTCTGCTTCAATTGGCTGGAGCTTCAACTCTTCCGCGTAAACGCCAACGAGGCTCTGCAGACGACCTGGCTGTGTCATCAATGCCCAATCCGCGCGCAATAGCGTAATCGTATCCTTCTCGGAATCGATCTGACGCTTGAGCTTGGCAATAACAGCGATCTGCCTTTCCGCATCATATTTGATGGTATAGGTGATCGTTGCTGCCACCAGCATCGCCGCTATCATGATGAGTTCAAAAGTACGCAGCACTCGTTCAACTCCGGGCCAGTTCATACGTTTCAGGCAGCTTTGGCAGCCCGAAAAGTGAAAGATCATCTTCTAGAGGCGGATTTTCAGTCCTCAGTCCCGCACGCAGTTTTGCAGAGCGAGCACGAGGATTACGCTCTTCTTCTTCGGCGCTCGGTCCAACAGCCCCTTTTACCGCAGCGGTAAAGCTTGGAAGGCGCACATGCGTTTCCGGCAAATGCCGCGATCCAGCGCTACCACCGGCACGATCAGCAAAGTAGCGCTTGACCATACGATCTTCGAGCGAATGGAAGGTCACGACAACAAGGCGACCACCGGGCTTCAGAATACGTTCGGCTGCAAGCAATGCTCGCGCCAGTTCACCAAGCTCATCATTCACATAGATGCGCAAAGCCTGAAACACGCGCGTTGCAGGATGAATAGGTACTTTGGGGTTACGGCCGACCAGCGATTCAATCGCATTGGCTAGATCAAGTGTGCGTGTGAAAGGCTGTGTTTCGCGACGCTTTTCAATCATGCGCGCGATGCGACCTGCATGACGCTCTTCGCCGAGAAAATTAAAGATGCGTGCGAGATCGCCCATCTTCAGGCGGTTCACCACATCGGCAGCGCTTGGACCGTTGCGCGACATGCGCATGTCGAGCGGCCCATCCTTCTGGAAGGAAAAGCCACGCTCGGCTTCATCGATCTGCATCGACGAGACACCGATATCGAGCACAACGCCATCCACCTTCGCGCCTTCTCCCTCGACTGTTTCAACAGCTTCATCCAGTGCCGAAAACCGGCTTTCAACCAGATTGAGCCTGCCTTCGAACTGCTTTTCCATGACACGACCGGCTGCAATGGCAGTCGGGTCGCGGTCAATCGCGATTACGCTTGCGCCCTGCTCCAGAATACGTCGGGTATAACCGCCCGCACCGAATGTGCCATCGACGATTACTTTGCCGGTTTCGGGTTTCAGGGCATCGATCACTTCGGAAATAAGCACCGGAACGTGACGGACCTGAGCCCCTTCGGCTTGAGATTGGTCTCCGCCGAGGCTAGCCATCATCCCGATCCTTTCCCGGGATCAAGTCCCGCTATCCTGTGTTTTCTGTATGGATTCCGGCCAATTGTAGACGAGCTTCGATTTGGCGGATTCGTTCAAACAGTTATCGGATATTAAGCTTAATGAACCGTTATCCTTTGTAACGCCCATACAGAAAACCAAGGCTTATACAAAAGTTTTTCTGGCATCATTTCAGCTTGCCGAAAGACCGAAAACTGCGCGCCCAACCGGCAGTCAGTTCGTCCAATAACCAGATCCAACGATCACATAGATATGAAAAAAGCCCCCATTTGCTGCCGTTGACGGCAAGCCATGCCGGCGTTATTAATTGCAAATAATTCGCAATTGCATTTTGAAAGCTTAACGCATGGCATTTAAGATGGCCCCTCGGGGAAGCACGCCCCCCGCTCCGCAAGACGTTACATTTGAAGGTTGGCGTCGTGATCGGGGCGAAGCCTCGATGTCCGATGTACACCGGTCTATACGGGTAAACCGATCCGGCTCAAAACTTCGCCGCGCAATGGCTTTCTTTGGCCCCGGTTATCTTGTCGCCGTAGGCTATATGGACCCCGGCAACTGGGCCACCTCGCTCGCAGGTGGCTCCCGCTTCGGCTATATGCTGCTGTCGGTCGTGTTGATTTCAAATCTCATGGCAGTACTTCTGCAAGCACTATGCACCCGGCTTGCGGTTGCGACCGGTCGCGATCTCGCTCAAGCCTGCCGCGATGCCTATCCACGCTTTCTCGCCTGGCCTCTGTGGTTTTTGGCAGAACTTGCCATCTGCGCCACCGATCTTGCCGAGGTTATCGGCACGGCAATCGGTCTCAATCTGCTTTTCGGCATTCCGCTGGAAATCGGCGTCATCATTACCGCCGCAGACGTGCTTCTTGTTCTCTATCTCCAGAACAAAGGCTTTCGTCGGGTCGAAGCACTCATCATCACGCTGCTCGGCGTCATTGCGCTCTGCTTCCTGATCCAGATTTTGATGGCTGAACCCAAATGGGGCGAAGTGATCCGCGGCTTTGCGCCAACCACAGAAATCATCCGCAATCCGGATATGCTCTATATAGCATTGGGCATTATTGGTGCGACCGTGATGCCGCATAACCTCTATCTCCATTCCGGCATCATTCAGACACGCGATTACGGGCATACTTTGCCGGAAAAGCGTGAAGCAATACGCTTTGCAACACTCGACTCGACGATTGCCCTTACCTTCGCACTGCTGGTCAATGCATCGATCCTGATTTTGGCCGCAGCAAGCTTCAATGCGACAGGCAATACCACCGTCGAAGATCTCGACAAAGCCCATGCCTTGCTCAACCCGTTGCTTGGTTCCGCTCTGGCGCCAACACTGTTTGCAATTGCGCTGCTATGCTGCGGGCTTAACTCGACCATCACGGCGACCATGGCTGGTCAGATCGTGATGGAAGGCTTTATCGATATCAAACTGAAGCCCTGGTTGCGTCGCGCAATCACCCGCTTCGTCGCTATCGTGCCAGCGGCCATAGTTACGATCATGTATGGCTCGCAGGGAACGACGGAACTTCTGATCCTGTCGCAGGTGGTGCTCAGTCTTCAGCTGCCCTTTGCCATCATCCCGCTCGTGATGTTCACAGCAGAAAAGAAAAAGATGGGCGCGCTGGTGGCGCCGCGCTGGGTAACAATCCTTGCAGCAGTTACCGCTGCCATCATTGTCGTGTTGAACATGAAACTCATCTACGACTTCTTCACAGGCGTACCGATTTGAGACGGGACAGCGGCTTTCCAATCCGGAAAGCCGCTGTTTTTTACTTAACCGCTGAATTGCCACCATCAGCATAAAGCGCTGAACCGGAAACAAAGCTTGCCATTGGCCCTGCAAGAAAGAGTGCCGCCTGTGCAATTTCTTCCGGCTGCGCAATCCGTTTCATTGCATGGAGGCCCGCCGCCCACTCTTTCTGCGCGTCACTGCCTGCCATCGGCGTATCGACACCGCCCGGCAAAAGCGCATTGGCTCTGATGCCTTGCGCGCCATAATCTGCAGTGATGCCCTTCACCAATCCCATTAACCCAGCCTTTGCGGCACCATAGAGCGACATTCCAGGAATGCCGACACTGGTGCCAACAAAGGTCGATGTAAAAATGATCGAACCGCCGCCGGACTTGAGCATGAATGGTATCTGCGATTTCGCGCCGAGAAATGCCGATGTCAGATTTCCGGCAATCACCTTGTTCCAATCATCAAGGCTTGCTTCTGTCATCGGTCCGATGGGGCCGACCGTGCCAGCATTGTTAAAAGCAATATCAAGACGACCGAACTCATTTTGCGCAACGGCTATGAGTTTCTCATGTGTTTCAGCTCGTGAAGCATCACCAGCCACATAATGTGCTTCGCGGCCAAGCTCTTTGATAGCTTGCGCTACTGGCACCAACCCTGCCTCATTGCGGGCATTTAGAACGATAGCTGCACCTTGCGCAGCAAACAGTATTGCCGTAGCGCGCCCTATTCCCGACGACGCACCGATAATGATTGCGACCTTATCTTGTAAAATCGACATGGAAACCTCCTTGATTGGGAAGTTCCGCAATAGATGTGCAACAAAAACACAACTATCCGTTTCCTGCGATCAAACAGAAATGGGGAAGGATAAAGTGTCAGTCGGTCTGTAAGCCGGGTTCTGTATGGCCGGACTTGCGTCCAACGTGGCAGCCATTCATCTGGGACGGATGTCGCCACCCGCCTCTTGCAACCCACCCGGACGGCTGATCCGGAAACTGATTGCCGGTTCTTGCGAACCGGCGCGCCGTCCCTATTCGGTTTTGCTCCCAATGGGGTTTACCGTGCCGCCTGTGTTGCCACCGGCGCGGTGGGCTCTTACCCCACCCTTTCACCCTTACCCCGTCATCCCTGCCGCTTGACCAAGCGGTACGGAAGACGGGGCGGTCTACTCTCTGTGGCACTGTCCCTGGGGTCGCCCCCGCCGGGCGTTACCCGGCATCGTGTTTCCATGGAGCCCGGACTTTCCTCACCTGCCGCCTTTCGGCATATGACAAGCGCGGCTGCCCGACCGACTGACGGGCGCGTATATAGCACGATCATGCCAAGTGGGAACCGGGTTTCGAAAAAATCTATGCAAAACAGAAAAGCCGGCAGCGAAACCGCTACCGGCTTTTCGTTTACATCATCGGTTTGGAACTCTACGCAACCGACAACATAAATTCAGAGCCTATCCCGAAAAGGGCTAAACGACTTTCAGGATAGGCGTCAGAACAAATATTAAAGGCCAGCCATGTAGGCCTTAACCGAGCTGCAATATTTTGCAGAGGTTGGGTTCATGCGCTTTGCACCATGACCGGCATTGTACTTGAGGATCGTGCCGCAGGTGCTGCCGCCGCCGAGCTTCTGTGCCATTGCAAGATACTTCATGCCAAACTGGATGTTGGTCGAAGGCTCATAGAGGCCCTTTGCAGAACCGGTATAACCAAGGCCACGAGCCGTCGAGAGCTTGATCTGCATCAGACCGATTTCACCAGCCTTGCCGCGAACATTTGGCTGGAAATTGCTTTCGTGACGAACAACCGCATGGGCGAGCGACGAAGGCACGCCGTAGGTCGCTGCATAACGATTGATAATCTGGGAGTAGCCGGTACCGCTCTTCACGGACTTTGAAGTCTCACCGCGAGATTTGGACCGCTTCGCGCTCTTTGCCGTTGGTGCGGCACGCTTTGTGATGACCGAAGCCTTCTTTGCGGTTTGCTTGCGTTCTGTCTGGGCTGAGCGTGATGACTGTTCAGACTTGTTGGTTTCAGCAGCCTTGTTCTGGGCGCGAGCCTTCAGAAGATCTGCCAGATTGGTTGGTTCATTGACTGGCGCACTCATTGCAGAATTAAGGCCAAAAGAACTCATGGCGCCAATCAGGGCGCATACAACAACAAATTTTACTTTCATAACCTACCGTCTTGGATCGTTTTTTATGGGGCTTCGCTGGTCTTGGGGGCAGCAGAGCCGTTTGAATTATGATCCCGCATGACTGGCCAAAACCCGCCCGTCGCCGCTGGGAATGCCAGATCATTTGCTGGGGAAATGCAGCCGAAGATTGGTTGGGGAAGTAAATTAGTCTTACAGGTTGTAATAAAGACTGTCACATTTCGTGATACGCGCCATGGTGGAAAAATACCATCGCCAAAAGGTGTAATCGTTCTAATTTAATGAAATTACTACAGAAATATGAAACCTCAAGCTATCACGCATAAGCATGAAATCTCATGCTCATGCGGTAACATTTTGTAGGGAAAAAATAAGCCTGTAGAGGGTATCTATAGTAGATACGTCCGCTACACCGTCCACATTTTGTGTCCGAAAATGCCGCTGAAACGCCTTAATTACGGTCTCGGTGGCCTCATCGAACACACCATTGATCTCGATTTTATATCCGTAAAGTGCCAGCATGGACTGCAAAGCTTCGACCGGTTGCCCTTGCTCGCCACGCGCGAGAAAGCGTCCGCCCCGGACAGCAGTTGGTTCGATCAGATGACCAATCCCTGCGGCATGAAGCTTTTTCCACGGGAAGTTGTGCCCCGGATCTGTTTTACGCTCTGGTGCGATGTCCGAATGCGCGAGTACGTTTTCAGGACGGATTTCATATCGGCTACATATGCTGCGGCAAAGCTCGATAACTGCTTCAATCTGACGGTCCGCAAAGGGCGGATAATTTTCAAGATTGCCCGGATTGACGATTTCGATCCCGATTGATGCCGAATTGATATCGGTCTCGCCCTTCCAGAAGCTCTTTCCTGCGTGCCATGCGCGCGCCTTTTCCGACACCATCTGCACTACGCGGCCATCTTCATGAACCAGATAATGTGCCGACACTTCCATCTCAGGCGACTTGAGAATATTAACCGCCTCCTGAGCTGTCGCGAGGCCCGTGTAATGCAGGATCAAATAGGTCGGTGTCTTGCCGTCCTTGCGAATGCCGAAATTCGGCGACGCATCAATCGAGGCCGCTGGATAATCGGGCTTATCCAAAACAAGTGCCGCCAAAAGTTCTGCTTCTGATACGTCTGCGCTGCTCATGCGGCTTCCAATTGTTTTTCTACGCTTGCCCAGGCTGCATTGATGGCAGCAAGGCGTGTATTTGCGATCTTTATAAATTCCAGCGGAAGACCTTCCGCAACAAGGCGGTCAGGATGGTGCTCTTTCACCAAAGAGCGATAGCGCTTGCGCGCATCCTCAAACGACACACCGCGAACAAGCCCGAGGATGGCATAAGGATCGCCCTCTCCGCGATTGACATGGCGGAGCGCGATGCGCTCGAAGCCTTCCTCGTCATAACCGAAAATCTCAGCAACGCTCGCAAGGAACGCCATTTCCTTGTCATGCACATAGCCGTCAGCGGTCGCGATATGAAAAAGACCGTCGAGAATATCTTCAAGCAGATGACAATTATCGTCGCCTTCGCGGCAAAGACCTGCCAGCTGACGCGCGTAGCTTTCATAGCCCGCCACATCCTGCTGAGCGAGATTATAGAGACGAACCACATGGGCGTGCTCTTCTGGCGGCACTGAAAAAATGCTCTGAAACGCCCGAAACTCATCCTGCGTCACCACACCATCCGCTTTTGCCATTTTTGCAGACAGCGCGATCATGGCAATGGAAAATGCAACGCGACGGCGCGTATCTGCATCGCCCTCAAAAACCGTGCGCACGGCTTCGATAACGCTGGAAATAGCGTTCAGCGTTACAGAGGTGACGAACTCACCGATGCGGACCCAGATCGACATGAATCGTTTCTATATAATTCCGTAAAGGCTGGAAACAACAACCCGTTGCAATCGACGAAAAAACAATAATTTAGAAAAATATCGCTGTCTTTGAAGACGATTATTGCGCGGCCTGACGAGCCTCAAACGACTGCTGTGCAGCACTCGCCGCCGCTTCGCCTGCGGCCTGTGCCTGCTCAACGCTCTGACCCACAGCCTTGGCTGCAGCTTCGGCATTGGTGCGCGCACGCTCAATCGCTGCAGCCTTTTGTTCGGGAGTTATAACGCCAGCATTATCCTGCAAAGCCTTCATTAAATCTGGTCCAGCCTGTGTATCACTGGATGGGGCTGGAGCAGATGTGTTTTGCTCTGGCTGAGCTGGAGCAGCAGCCTGCTCGTCCTCTCCTTTGCCGCAAGCAGCAAGGGCAACCAGAACAACAGCGGAAATCAAAAACAAAAAATGACGGCTCATAACAAAAGCCATAACCGAAGAAAGCCTGCGTTTGAACATGGAAAACGCAGTCATACTGTCTTTATTGACGACTACTGCAGAGTTATCCATCAACTTTGCTCCTTTCGGGGAAAATGGCGGCCTGCAAAACAGACCGCCATTCAGCCGCGAACTGATCGCGGTTCACAAAAACCAACTGCAATTTAGTTTGCAGGAGGTGTACCCGTGCCCGGTGTCGATGGTGCCGGTGCTGGGGTCGACGGAGTCGTTGTCGTATCGTTATTTGCCGGCGCTGATGGCGCAGGGGTGGACGGCGCACTATTCGTATCTTTCGAATTGTCGCTGCAGGCAGCAAGTCCGAGGAACGATACGGCAGCTACCGCACTTACCAGAAACTTTTTCATAATGGCTCTCCTTCCCTAAAAATCAGCGCTGCGGGGATTTAGCCAACGCTGCTTTGGTTTTCCGTGTCTGATCGGTTCATCCGATCAATCACCTACGAAGACAGTCGCCACATCGCTCTTTAGTCCCCGGCGATGCTTTACGACGATGCCAACGTCACAACAAAAAACGGCGAGCATGCGGAAAGGTTCTCTCAAATAGTCTTACTGCTCGTAACAAAACGCCATAATAACAAAGTTTTAACCATGATTTTCCCGTAAAACTGCCGTCACGCCCCTGTCACTGGCAGATGTTTAACTTGCGCAAACAAGGTCGGATTCGCCTTTAAAACTTCGCGCATCTTGCCCGAACCAATTCAGAATTCGGGATGCGCTCAATAAACGGGGAGCATGGCATGACAGGACAAGACGCCAACGGAACGATCCTTCAACGCGCCGTCACACAAAATCATGCGCTCTCACGACAGGGCTTTTCAGAGCGTCTTTTTGCCTGGTTGTTTAAGGGGCTGGTGTATCCGCAAATCTGGGAAGACCCGGAAGTCGACATGGTGGCGCTCGCCATTCAGCCCGGCCATCGTATCGTGACCATCGCGTCAGGCGGCTGCAACGCGCTTTCCTACCTGACCGCCGATCCGGCTCGCGTCGAGGCCGTCGATCTTAACCGTGCGCATGTGGCGTTCAATCGCCTGAAGCTTGCAGCACTCAAGCACCTGCCCGATTATGCCACCTTTTATCGCTTCTATGGCAAGGCTGATGACAAGGCCAATCTCGCCGCCTACCAGCGCTTTATCCGGCCGCATCTTGATCAAGAAAGCCGCGCCTACTGGGAAAAACGCAAACTGAGTGGCCGCCAGCGCATCTCAATCTTCTCGCGTGACCTGTATCGTCACGGTCTTCTGGGTGTCTTCATCGGCATGGGACACCGCGTTGCCCGCCTTTATGGCATTGACCCGCGTGACATTCTCAAGGCACGCACTATGGAAGAGCAGCGGACATTCTTCGATACAGCACTCGCACCCTTGTTTGAAAAACGCATGGTACGCTGGGCCACCGCTCGTAAATCATCGTTGTTTGGCCTTGGCATTCCACCGCAGCAATATGATGCACTGGCAACCGCCGGTAATGGCGACATGGCTTTCGTCCTCCGTGCGCGCCTTGAAAAACTCGCCTGCGCCTTTCCGCTGACTGAAAATTATTTCGCCTGGCAGGCCTTCGGGCGTGGCTATAGCGGCAATGAGGAAACCGGCCCCCTTCCCCCCTACCTCTCTCGCGCCAATTTTGAAACCGTGCGCGCCCGTGTGGACCGCATGACGGTTCAGAACGCCAACTACACCGAGTTCCTTGCCCAGAAGCCAGCCTCATCCGTGGATCGCTATATTCTGCTCGACGCACAGGACTGGATGAACGACGGCCAGCTCAACGCGCTCTGGAGCGAAATCACACGCACAGCAGCGCCCGGTGCCCGCGTCATTTTCCGCACGGCAGCAGAACCAAGCCTGCTTCCGGGCCGTGTTGATCCGTCAATCCTGGCCCATTGGGATTACCGCGAAGATGAATCGCGCGCGCTACATGATCGCGACCGCTCTTCTATATATGGCGGGTTTCACCTCTACACATTAAAGGACGCTTGATATGGGCGCTAATCCATTGGGCAGTCGCGGACGGGCTCAGGGCATCGATCATGCCAGCCTGATGGACCGGGTTTATAAGCGGCAACGGCATTTTTACGATGCAACGCGCAAATATTATCTCCTTGGCCGCGATACAATGATCACTGGCCTCAATGTTCCGTCCAATGGCAATGTACTCGAAATCGGTTGCGGCACAGGCCGCAATCTCGTCAAAACCGCCCAAGCCTACCCGGACGCAAAACTGTTTGGCATCGACATTTCAGCGGAGATGCTGGAAACGGCCCACAGCGCGGCTGAGCGGGCCGGGATTGCCGAGCGCACCAGCCTCGAACGCGCCGACGCCACGCATTTCGACCCCGAAGCGCTTTTTGGTCAAAGCAATTTCGACCGTATCTTCATTTCCTATGCTGTTTCGATGATCCGGCAATGGCAACCTGTCATCCGGGAAAGCATTCGCCACCTCAAACCGGGCGGCGAACTGCACATAGTCGATTTTGGAGATCAGCAAGGTCTGCCAAACTGGTTTAAGAAAGCACTTTTCACCTGGCTTCGCTGGTTCCATGTGACGCCTCGTAGTGATCTCTTCACTGTCGCAGATCACATGGCCGCAGAACAAGGCGCCATATCAAGACACAAAGTGCTCTATCGCGGCTTTGCATGGATCGCGACCATCCGCGCCGAATAAGCCGCAACTGGTGCGACACAATCTATTTCCAGCAAAGTTTTGCCCGCTGACTGATGACGTCAGCATCGGGATCGCGTAACCCTTGTTAAGATTGATTCGCGACACCGGGACCACTGTATGAACCGTATGGCCAACCGCAGCATTCTAGCCCTTGGCATGTTACTTCTAGCCGGCTGCACCACAGTCGACTACGACTTCGCCGACGTTAAAAAGTCAGGCAATTCGATGCAGCAGATGGCGCGCCCGACAGGAGCCGTCAATGCACCGCGGTTCGGTGATCGAAAACCGTTTGAATGGACGGGCCGCACACCATGGCATTATCCAATCCATGGTACGGATGTTTCAAAATATCAGGTCGATGTTGATTGGAGTGCCGTACGCCGCAGCGGCATTTCGTTTGCCTTCATCAAGGCAACAGAAGGCGGCGACCGGTTTGATGACCGTTTCACCGAGCATTGGAACGGCGCGAAGCAGGCTGGCATTCCGCGCAGCGCTTATCATTTCTATTACTTCTGCCGCCCAGCCATCGAGCAGGCACGCTGGTACATTCAGAATGTTCCGCGCGATCCGAACGCACTGCCACCTGTTCTCGATATGGAATGGAACGCAAGTTCGCCGAGCTGCAAGCTAAGGCCAAATGCGGTCGTGGTGCGCAAGGAAATGAAGATTTTCCTTGATGCCGTCGAAAAGCACTATGGCAAACGACCGATCATCTACACAACGGTCGACTTCTTTGATGAAAACGACCTCAACCAGATGCGTGAATATCCGTTCTGGCTGCGATCCACGGCTGGGCATCCTACAGAAAAATACGGGCCGCATCCTTGGACCTTCTGGCAATATACGGGTACGGGAACCATTCCGGGCATCAAGGGTGACGCAGATATCAATGTGTTTGCCGGCAGTGCCAGTGCATGGAAAAAGTGGCTGGAAAGCAACAAGGTCCGTTAACTCGGCATCAAATGAGAACTCACGCTAAGTTTCGCTTCATTTCCATGACGTGATGAGGCAATAGCTTTTGGAAATAAATGGGGAAGTTCTTTCTCTTTTAATTGTGAGTTCTCTCGATGAAACTTATCGCTTCAGTGATGGCTGCCGCTTTACTGGCATCAACTGCAATTTCTCCCGCGCTCGCCTCTCCGGGCCCGGATGCCGCAACCAATGCGGCCAATCTGCCTAAGCCGGAATGCGAGATCGATTACGGTCAGTGGATGGATAATCTGACCAAGGAAGCACGCGAAGCAGGCGTGGGTGAAAAGGGCATTGCCGAACTACACAAGGCTATGCTTGAGCAAAAAGTTCTCGACCGCGACCGCAAACAGACGGTCTTCAACCTGACATTCACCGAATTCTCCAAGCGCTTGATTTCTGAAGCGCGCCTGAAGAACGGCCAGAGCAACCTCGTCAAATATGCCGATGTGTTCAAGAAGGTCGAAGACACTTACGGCGTGCCGGGTCCTGTTCTTGCAGCCTTCTGGGGGCTTGAAACCGATTACGGCGCCATTCAGGGTGATTTCGACACGCTGAACGCGCTTGTGACGCTTTCCTACGACTGCCGCCGCCCAGAGCTCTTCCGTCCTCAGTTGATCGCCCTTCTCAAGCTTTTTGATACCGGTGTTGTCGATGCGGCAACAACAGGTGCATGGGCTGGCGAAATCGGCATGATGCAGCTTCTGCCGAAGGATTATCTTGAGCGCGGCGTTGACGGCGACGGCGACGGCAAGGTTGACCTCAAGAACAGTGTGCCTGATGCGATGATGACCGCAGGCCGCATGATTTCCGAACTCGGCTGGAAACGCGGCGAGCCTTGGCTCGAAGAAGTACGCATCACCAAAGACCTGCCGTGGGAAGAATCCATCCGCACCAATCGCAAGCCGCATTCATGGTGGGCTGAACAGGGCGTTGTCGGCCTCAAGGGACCGCTTGGCCCTGATGATGGCGATGCATCGCTGTTACTGCCACTGGGCCGCAAGGGACCAGCGTTCCTGTCTTATGCAAACTTCGATGTTTTCGTGGAGTGGAACAAGTCGATTGTTTACGCGACCACGGCTGCTTATTTTGCCACCCGCCTTGCAGGTGCTCCAGCCTTCAATCCCGGCAACCCTGATCAGGGCTTGACGCAGGAACAGATGAAGGAACTGCAGAACAAGCTTCAGGCTCGTGGCTATGATATGGGCAAGATTGATGGTGTCTTCGGCGTATTGACCCGCGATGCAGTCCGCACCGAACAGCTGCGTCTTGGAATGCCTGCTGATTCCTGGCCAACTCCAGAGCTGCTTGAAAAACTCTGACTCTGAATAAATCCAAGGCGCGGATAACCCCGCGCCTTTTTAGTTCTAGAGTATTTCCAGCAAAAGCGGGAACCGCTCTATCGTTGCAAGTGATCCCGCCATGCTCTCGACTCTGATCGTCGTCCTGCCCGTATTCGCCCTGATTTTCTCAGGCTGGCTTGCGTTCAAGCTGAAAATATTGGGCCCACATGCAATTGCGGAACTCAATCGCTTTGTCGTCTATCTAGCACTGCCGGCCCTGCTGTTCGACATCATGGCCAACACCCATGGCAGCGAACTTTGGCAACCGGGCTTTATCGCCGTGTTTCTGCTCAGCAGCGCCATCGCCTTTGCCCTGCCCTTCATTATCCGCCTGCGCGGCAAGCAGCCGCTCGCAGACAGCGCCATCGATGGCCTTAATGCAGCCTATCCCAATACGGGCTATATGGGCATTCCGCTTTCTATGATTGCATTTGGTTCAGGCGTTCTCGCTGCAACCACGATCACCATCATCATCACCGTTTGTGTGACCTTCGCTTTTGCGATTGTTCTGATCGAGATCGGCCTGCAGACCGAGAAGAAGCCGCTGCATCTTGCCTGGAAGGTAACGCGTTCGCTGATCCGCAATCCGCTGCTCGTTGCACCATTCCTCGGAATGCTGGTGCCTGTAACCGGCTTTACCATTCCTGCACCTGCCGAAACCTTCCTGAAGATGTTGGGCGGCGCTGCCTCTCCTTGCGCGCTGGTTGCGCTTGGGCTTTTCCTTGCCCAGCCCCGAAAGATCGAGCGGGAAAGCATCAATGCCATCGCTTTTCTTGTCTCGGTCAAGCTCATTATCATGCCGCTCGCCACATGGCTGCTTGCAGTCTATGTGTTTAAACTGCCGCCGCATCTGGCACAAAGCGCGACCTTGCTCGCAGCACTGCCCGCGGGCACCGGCCCCTTCATGCTGGCCGAACATTACCGTCGTGAGGCGGCAATTACGTCGAATGTAATCCTCTATTCGACAACGATTTCAGTCGTGACTCTGTCCGTGTTTCTGGCTTTTATCAGCTAAAACACCCCAAATATTGTGTCCAACCACCTTCAAAATTGGCGGTTTCGTGGCATTTTCATGAAATGTGAACAAAATTTTACAGTTAAAAATTTCAATGACTTAGGTGGTAAACAGAAGGTTTTTTCCACGATCACCGCATATTGCAGCAAGAAATCTTCTTTTGTTTGAGGCCTTTTGCGCTTAGATTCAGGTTCTCTACCAGCGCGCATTCGACTTCGTCGGATGCTTAGAAGGAGACAGACCAATGGGACTTACGCGATCTTTGAATGTCCTCATGATCTGTGCAGCATTTGCATTTGTTGCCGCGTTGATAGCAGGCGTTATTCCCTGATTGGGAACAGCCTAAGCCATTAGACGGCATCGGTTTTTGAGGATGAACCGATCCGTTTCACTTAAAAGAAAAGCCCGGTTTCAGACCGGGCTTTTTTCATTTCAGGCGACTTCTAACTGGGGTTCAGTTTTAGGCCGAATACCGATCATGTGGCAGATTGCGTATGGAAGGTCAGCTCGGTTCATCGTGTAGAAATGGAAGTCCTGCACGCCGCGTTCAATCAGATCCATGACCTGTTCGGCAGCAATGGCTGCTGCAACAAGCTGATGCGTCTGCGGGTCATTATCCAGCCCGTCAAAGCGCTCTGCCAGCCATGCCGGGATATGCGTTGCTGACCGTGCGCAGAAATTGCGAACCTGCTTGAAATTATGGACCGGCAGAACACCTGGAACGATCGGGATATAGATACCCGCACGGCGCACACGCTCGACATAACGCTCATAAAGGTTGTTATCGAAGAAGAACTGCGTGATGGCGCGCGTTGCACCATTATCGACCTTGCGCTTGAGCATATCGATATCGGTCGCAAAATCCGGGCTTTCCGGATGCTTTTCAGGATACGCCGAAACAGAAATGTCGAAGTCAGCAAGCTTGCGCAGACCACCGACGAGCTCAGCGCCATTCTGATAGCCGCCCGGCGTCGGAACATATTTCTGGCCGATACCGGCAGCCGGATCACCACGCAGCGCTACGAAGCGATTGACGCCAAGCGCTGCGAACTCCTGCGCCACGCGATCAACTTCCTCACTGGTCGCATCAACACAGGTGAGATGCGCAGCAGGCTGGACATCTGTTTCTTTCAGAATACGTGCAACCGTGCGAATCGTGCGCTCACGCGTAGAACCACCCGCACCATAGGTCACGGAGACAAATTCCGGCTTTAGCGGCGCAAGCCGCGTTACCGTCTCCCACAGGCGCTGTTCCATTTCTTCCGACTTGGGCGGGAAGAATTCGAACGAAACCCGGGTGGTCTGGCCGATATCTGGTCGGCGGGAAAGACCATAGAAACCCATCAAACTGTCTCCGTCATGCTTTCATTGCGCGAAGCCGGATCAGCAATCAGCACACGCGGATCACGGGCAAGCCAGAGCTTTACCGTCAATCCGTCATCGCCATTGGCAACCTTCGGCCCCAATTCAGTCGTTGTGGCGGGCTCAAGCCCTGTTTCCTTCAACCAGCCAAGCATCTGCTCATCGCTGAAGCCAAGCCTCAAATGCGCGTGTTCTTCGCGCAGAAACTCAAGCTTATGCGGTGCAAAATCGACAATCAGCAGTCTGCCGCCGGGGCGCAGCGCACGCGTTGCCTCGCGAATAGCAGCCTGCGGATCATCAAGAAAATGCAGAACCTGATGGATGGTTACGAGATCGAAATTCTCACGTTCGACGGGCAGCGCATAAACATCGCCCTGCCGCACTTGCGCGTTGCTCACCGTTGCAAGGTCAAGATTGGCACGCGCCACGGCAAGCATGTCGCGATTGATATCAATGCCAAGCCCGCGAGAATAAAGCGGTGAAAACAGTTCCAGCAACCGACCGGTGCCCGTGCCAACATCAAGCATCGCCTGAAATGGCTTATCACCCACAATGGTCTTGAGCGCTGCTTCCACGGCATTCTCAGACACATGAAGCTTGCGAATTTCATCCCAGCTTCCCGCATTCGCACTGAAATAGGCCGCAGCCTTTTCCTGACGATTGGATTTGACCTGTGAGAGCCGCTCCAGATCGCGCTCAATCAGCGCATCCGTCGCATCGAGCCGGATGAGAAGATTGCGCGCAACCTCACCGCAGAGCGCATTATCGGAAAGCCGGAAATAGGCCCAGGCGCCTTCCTGATAACGGTCGATCAGATCAGCTTCACCGAGCAGCTTGAGATGGCGCGACACGCGCGGCTGCGACTGACCAAGAATTGTGGTCAGGTCAGATACCGTCAAATCGCCCTTGGAAAGAAGCGCAAGGATGCGTAAGCGGCTTGGCTCGGCCACCGCTTTTAAAACATCCACCATCTGATCGAGCTGCAAACGCAATCCGCAACCTCCACGCTCTAAAACATATAAAGATATGTTTATGTGAATTGCGATAATGACGCAAGCAGTTTTCGCAAACCCATACACAGCAAAACTGTCACCCGGTTCGGGTAGCCGTTTGAGCAGAATGGTAGCTGGGTTATGATTATATCGAATCTTGCTGCAGGCAGGAAAGGAAGACCGCCATGGGTGCAAGCACTGTACGACAGAAGGCAATCGCAAAATCGCTCACGCTTTTGCTTCCTGCGGTCCCTTATTCAGATTCAGAGCCAATCCGAGCTGCGGCACTTGCGCCTCATATGAAGACGCTCCCACCCTCGGTGGCCGTCTGGCTTGCAACAGTCGCGCATGTTCGCCACGCGCATACTGACTATGACACTCTGCGCGATGACGGATATGATAAGGATTCAGCGCGTTTCTTTGTACTAGATGACATCAACAAAAAGCTAACCGAATGGCGTGCCACACGTCTCGTCACCGCTGATGATGATGAAAAGGTAGAAATGTAAACGCCGCCCAAAGGCGGCGTCTAACACGTTCAGGTATCAGTGGGTTCCGTGACCCTGCAAATAACCATGTTTGCGCGGATCAGGCATGACCAGACCGACGATGAACACGATCACCATCATGATGGTTACATACCAGAAGAACCCGCTTTCAAAGCCGGCCTTCTTGAACCATAGCGCCACATATTCGGCAGTACCGCCGAAGATTGCATTGGCAATGGCGTAGGAAAAACCTACACCCAAAGCACGCACTTCAGCCGGAAACAGTTCCGATTTCACGATGCCGCCAATCGACGTGTACATGCTCACAATTGCCGAAGCGATGGCGATATAGACAAATGCCATTGTCGGGCTTTGCACAGAGCCAAGCACTGTGAGCAAAGGAATAGTCGTCAACACCGATACGCCGCCAAAGGCGATCATCATCGGTTTGCGACCAACCTTGTCGGAGATATAGCCAAACAGCGGCTGCATGAGCATGAATGCAAACAGCGCGACCGTCATAACCTCGCTGGCCGTTTCCTTGTTCATACCGGCGGTATTGACCAGATATTTCTGCATATAGGTCGTGAACGTATAGAAGGTCAGCGAACCGCCAGCCGTGAAGCCCACAACGACCAGAAATGCCTTGCGGTGATGCTTCCAGATCGTCGCAAAACTACCCGCAGCCTTGCTGTTACGTGACTCTTCGGTTGAAGTCTCGTGCAGTGTACGGCGCAGATAAAGCGCGACGATTGCAGCCAGACCGCCAATAGCAAACGGGATACGCCAGCCCCATTCATGCAGCTGTTCTGGAGTCAGGAAGAACTGCAGAATGACCAGCACCAGAACAGCAAGAAGCTGACCGCCAATGAGCGTCACATACTGGAACGACGAGAAGAAACCGCGACGCCCGGCAAGAGCCACTTCACTCATGTAAGTGGCAGTGGTGCCATATTCTCCACCAACCGACAGGCCCTGCAACAGTCGCACCAGCAAGAGAAGAAGCGGTGCCCAAAGGCCGATGGACTCATAAGTCGGAAGGATAGCAATAGCAAAAGAACCAAGACACATCATGCTGACCGAAATCAGCATAGAAGTACGGCGACCGAGCTTGTCCGCGAGCCGACCAAACAGCCAACCGCCAATCGGGCGCATAAGAAAACCGGCTGCGAAAATCGCCGCCGCGTTCAGCAGCTGACTGGTCTGATCTTCAGCCGGGAAAAACTGTGATGCAAAGTAAAGTGCGCCGAAAGAATAGACATAGAAGTCGTACCATTCGACCAGATTGCCGGAGGCGCTCGCAACGATCGCATAAATCCGGCGGCGCGTATCGTGAGCGTCGTGTTTCTCTTCGATCTCACCATTGGCATCGCTGTGCATTTCTGCATTGCTCATTCTGAAACTCCCGATAGCAGCCGAAAACGGGGAAACGACTGCATGATCACTTGCCTTGCTTGGGAGAGAGCAAAACCAGTAATCGTTGATCTCTAAATCAATATATTCGGCAGGTCGGTCGGGCCTCAGATTTCAGTCTGCAAGTCTGCATGGTTCGACCAAAAGCCGCACAGTCTCTGAAGCTAACCTTGACGCAACATCTTTGAAAAACAGATGTCACCACTCCCAATCAAGCGATCCCAGCGGGCATCAAAAATTGTTTGGAATTACCTCCGATATCGCAAAATCATAGGAGCAATATCGTTTGTATGCAATCTATTATCATGCACTACTATTGGATTAGAAACTCTTCAGCAGGAGCATAAGCATTTGAACTTTAGATATTTTACCGGATAAGCGATTTGCAGACCCGGTAAAATCTTTGTGAAAGACGGTCTCCGCAACAGACGAGAGAAGACTCGCTAAAGCGTTTTGTTATTTTCTGGCAACGATGAAAATTCGTGGGAAGCGCAGCAGCACACGACCATCATTCAGCGTTGGATAGAATTCCAGAAGACGCGATTTGTATGCTTTCAAAAATTCGCGCTGCTCATCATCATCCAATGGATCAAGGAAGGGACGCAGACCGGTGGATTTCACCCACTCAATGATAGCGTCCACATCAGCCAGCTGATGATTGTAAACCACATGCCAGATATCAACACGGGAAGCATGATCAATCAGCGCATTGTAATAATCGGCGACAGGCGGCAGAGGCCCCCTTCCCTTATTGCCAATCTTCGCGGCGAAGGGTTCGGACCTGGCAACTTCACGCATCAATACGTGGGTTGGCTCTGCCATATTATCCGGCATTTGCACCGCGAGATAAGCGCCAGTCCGGAGCTGCGACAAAAGCCTTTGCATCTGCTCTTTATGATCAGGAATCCACTGAAAAACCGCATTGGAAAACAGCACATCCGTCTCAACGTCAGGCTCAAACTTCGTCAGATCACCCAGAGAAAAATCAACCTGTGGCAAGCGCTGTTTGGCTTTCTCGATCATATCCGGCGACGTGTCGAAACCCGAGACTTTTGCATTCGGCCAACGATTGGCGAGAAGCTCGGTGGAGTTTCCGGGACCGCAACCGATATCGACCACCTTGCGCGGACTATCGATCATAATCTGCGCTAGAAGATCAGCTGCCGGGCGGCTACGTTCATCTTCAAACTTCAGATATTGCTTTGCGGACCAGTCTTTCATTTTCCACTCCTCATTACACCCTCACAATTCGTGAGAGTTAAGCACATGCGGTCAAACAAAAAGGCCGGTGCGATGCACCGGCCTTTGATTTCTTAGCGCGTCAGCGGCTTGTAGGTTACCCGCTTCGGATTGACGCTTTCAGGTCCAAGACGGCGGACCTTGTCAGCTTCGTAATCCTCGAAGTTGCCTTCGAACCACTCAACATGGCTATCGCCTTCAAAAGCGAGGATGTGCGTTGCCAGACGATCGAGGAACATACGATCGTGGGAGATGATAACAGCGCAGCCAGCATATTTTTCAAGCGCATCTTCGAGCGCTGCCAGCGTTTCCGTATCAAGATCGTTGGTCGGTTCGTCGAGGAGCAGAACGTTGCCGCCTGCCTGAAGCATCTTGGCAAGGTGCACGCGGTTACGCTGACCACCGGAGAGATTGCCGACCTTGGCCTGCTGATCGCCGCCCTTGAAATTGAACGCACCGCAATAAGCGCGGGAGTTCATTTCAAACTTGCCAAGCTTGATAATGTCGTTGCCGCCAGAAATTTCTTCCCAGACATTCTTGTTTGGGTCGAGGTGATCGCGGCTCTGATCGACATAACCAAGATGAACGGTGTCACCGATGCGGATCGAACCGGAATCCGGTTTTTCCTGACCGGTAATCATCTTGAAGAGCGTCGACTTACCGGCACCGTTTGGACCGATAACACCAACGATACCACCCGGAGGCAGCTTGAAGGTAAGGTTTTCAATCAGCATACGGTCGCCAAACGATTTGGTCAGACCTTCTGCTTCAATAACCACCTGACCAAGACGCTCACCAGCCGGGATCAGAATCTGGGCATCGCCCGGACGCTGATTGTTGGCGGCTTCGACCAGCTGGTCATAGGCCTTGATACGGGCCTTAGACTTGGACTGACGCGCTTTCGGGCTCGCAGCAATCCACTGGCGTTCACGCTCAAGCGCCTTCTGACGGGAATCGTCTTCACGGCCTTCCTGAATCATGCGCTTGGACTTGGCTTCCAGATAGGCAGAGTAGTTGCCTTCATAAGGAATGCCGCGACCGCGATCGAGTTCGAGAATCCAGCCCGTTACATTGTCGAGGAAGTAGCGATCGTGCGTGATGAGCAGGACAGCGCCTTCATATTCACGCAGATGCTTTTCCAGCCAAGCGGTGGTTTCAGCGTCAAGGTGGTTGGTCGGTTCGTCGAGCAGCAGCAGATCAGGCTTCGAAAGAAGCAGCTTGCAAAGTGCCACACGACGACGTTCACCACCCGAAAGCTTGGTGACATCAGCATCAGCTGGCGGGCAGCGCAGAGCTTCCATCGCCATTTCAACCTGACTGTCCAGATCCCAGAGGTTCTGGCTGTCGATAACGTCCTGAAGAGCCGCACCTTCGTCTGCGGTTTCATCAGAATAATTCATCATCAGCTCATTATAACGGTCGAGAATGGCCGTTTTGTCAGCCACGCCTTCCATCACATTGCCGAGTACAGTCTTTTCAGGATCAAGATGCGGTTCCTGAGCAAGATAGCCACAAGTCGCACCTTCAGCGAGCCAGGCCTCGCCGGTATAATCCTTGTCCATACCGGCCATGATCTTGAGGATCGTCGACTTACCGGCGCCGTTTGGACCAAGAATACCGATCTTCGCATCTGGATAGAATGACAGGTGAAGGTTTTCGATAACCTTCTTAGCGCCGTAGGCCTTATTCAGCCCGGACATATGATAGATGAATTGGCGTGCCATAAAGCGCGTCGTCTCCACGAGTTAGAGAGCGTGTACGACTATTCGGTCGAACCGCAGATAAAATTCTGAAGGCTATGTAGGCGAAATAGAGCGCGGAAGCAAATATCATCGCGCAAAGTCCAAATGGAAATATGCCTTGATAAAATGAAACCGGGCGCGGATATTTCCGTCACCCGGTTTCCCCTCTGGCCACTATTCGAGAAAGTATCCTCCCTTTCACCGAATAGCCTGCTAGTTATGCCTTAACGACTGGAATTCGACGCCCCTGAATTCTCTTCAAAACTCCGTCCATATCCCCTGATAAAGATAGATTTGCCTAGGATTTCGCGGTTTTCAAGCGGAATTTGCTCAAAAATTGCAAATGCCTAAAATTAGTTCATTCAACCTTTGGATGCCTTTTTTAAAGACGCTACCAAAAGACAATTTGACTATTTGCGCAGCATAAATTCAGATGATCCCATGTCATTTGAAACCATCAATCGCTTGCCCCTCTCAGACGGAACCGAACTGCCATACCGTCAGTCGTTGTCAGCTGCGCAAGACGCCCCAAAGGCTATCGTGCACATCTGCCATGGGCTTGCCGAACATTCGGCTCGTTATGCGCGCTTCGCAAAGGCGCTTAATCAAGCGGGCTACCACGTCTATGCACATGATCACCGTGGTCATGGTGCAAACATAAGTCCTCATGCACCAAGAGGAATGTTTGCACAAAAAGACGGCCATAGAGTGGCCATCGACGATATTCTCGCACTAAACCGCCATATTCATGCGGCCCATCCCGGCGTACCTGTGGTTTTGTTCGGGCACTCGATGGGTGGACTTATCGCACTGAACTATGCGCTTGCACATTCAGATACCATCGATGCAGCTGCAGTCTGGAATGCCAATTTCAATGGCGGCATCGAAAACAGTGCTGCCATGGCGCTGCTGAAGGCGGAGCGGATGTTCAAGGGCTCCGACGTTCCAAGCTCTATTCTGCCGAAGCTCACCTTCCGCGCATGGGGAGCATCCATTCCCGGCCATAAAACGCCTTTCGACTGGCTCTCGCGCGATCCGGCAGAGGTTGAAGCCTATGTGAATGATCCGCTCTGCGGCTTCGACGCGAGTGTTGCACTCTGGATCGACGTCTTTCGTATGATGAAAGCTGGTGCAACCGACAGCAACTTTGCGGGTATCCGCAAAGATTTGCCTTTCAATCTGGTTGGAGGCACTGAGGATCCTGCAACAGACAAGGCCAAAGCGACGCGTAAACTTGCGGACAGAATGCAGGCCATGGGCTTCAGCAAGGTCACTTGCACGATTTACCCCGGCACGCGCCACGAAAGCCTCAATGACATCAACCGGGATGAAGTGACGCAGAATTTTCTGGATTGGCTTGCAGAGGTACTTCCGTCTGGACATATGTCGGAGTAAAAGCGGCTGATAAACAACTATCCGGTCCAACTCACGATTTCTTGAAACACTTGGTTTGCCCGGCAATCAATGTTATGGAGCCCGCCTTGCGCGCTACAGGGCACCTGTACTGAGATATTAAGCACACGATTTTACGGCAAATGCGCAAGGAATGAAGGAAGCTCCGCTTGGCAACACCAACGATTTCTGTGGTCATCCCCTGCCGCAATGAGGCCGACAATCTCGCTTTTCTGCTCGACGAAGTCGATAGCGCCATGCTGGGTCGCGACTATGAAGTGATCGTCGTTGACGATGGCTCGACAGATTCCACCAGTGATGTGCTGGCTGGTCGCATCCATGCAGGCAAGCCGCTGCGCCATATCCGCCACGACCGTTCATCCGGACAGAGCGCTGCATTGCGCTCCGGTGTTTTCGCAGCTCGTGGTCAGATTGTTGTGACGATGGACGGCGACGGACAGAATAATCCAGCCTATCTGCCAGCACTTGCAGACGCTTTGATCAATGCAGGCCCGGCTTTTGGTATCGCCGCCGGTCAGCGTCTCAAGCGCACCGACACCAAACTCAAGCAGCTTTCCTCACGCTTTGCCAACAATCTGCGCGGCGCGATCCTGAAGGACAAAACGCGCGATTCCGGTTGCGGCCTCAAAGCACTGCACACTGAACTTTTCCGCCAGTTGCCATTTTTTGACGGCTGGCATCGTTATCTGCCAGCGCTGGCCCTGCGTGAAGGCTTTGATGTCGTCCACATCGATGTCACCGACCGCGAACGCCGCCATGGCAAATCCAACTACGGCATTCTCGACCGTGGCCTGCGCGGCATTCTCGACCTTTATGGCGTATGGTGGCTGCGCAAGCGTCGCAAGGTTGTGCCGCGCGTGACGGAGATTACCCATGACTGATATTTTCAACAGCCTCGCTCAATGGCTGCACGATGTGTTCGTCGCACAATGGGATGGCTGGATCATTCTTGGCTTTATTGCACAGGCCTGTTTCACCATGCGCTTCGTCGTGCAGTGGCTGGCATCTGAGAAGGCCAAGAAAAGTGTTATGCCGGTAGCATTCTGGTTCTTTTCGCTGTTTGGCGGCGCGTTGCTGCTGATTTATGCGATACAGCGCAAGGATCCGGTCTTCATCGCGGGCCAGGCTCTGGGCCTTATCGTTTATGTCCGCAATCTCTGGCTGATTGCCAACGAGAAGAAGCGCGTGGCAGCGGCTGACTAGTTTGCTGTTCACAGCTCAAAATCAAAACGCCGATCTGATGAGTTCAGATCGGCGTTTTTGTTTTAGCTACTGGATTTTTAGAGTCCGCCCCACTGAGCGATAATCAAGTCCGGTTCCGGCCACATCATCGGCTTTATAGACATTGCGAAGATCAATCAGCACATTGCCTTCCATCGCATTGGCGACACGCTTCAGATCCAATGCGCGATAGGCATTCCATTCGGTGAGCAGCGCCACAACACCTGCGCCTTTTGCGGCCTCATAGGCGGAGCTGCACCAGATCACATCCGGCAATACTGCCTTTGCAGCATCCATCGCTTCGGGATCATGCGCACGAACAGAGAGGCCAGCCTTCTGGATAGCCGCAATGATATCGAGCGACGGCGATTCACGAATATCGTCCGTGTTCGGTTTGAAGGCGACACCAAGCACGGCAACCGTATTCGCGCCGCTTTCGCGAGCCGCTGTAACGATGCGCTCTGCCATTGCTTGCTTGCGCGCCTCGTTGACCGAAATCACTTCCTCGATCAGCGACTGCGGCGCATCGTATTTCTTGCCGGTTGCAGCAAAGGCGCGTGTGTCCTTCGGGAAGCAGGAACCGCCAAAGCCCGGGCCAGCATGGAGGAATTTCGAACCGATGCGGTTATCCATGCCGATGGCGCGCGCGACTTCCTGCACATTACCGCCGGTCTTTTCGCAAAGATCGGCTACCTGATTGATGAAAGTTACCTTCATCGCAAGAAAAGCGTTGGCCGCATATTTGATGATTTCCGCGTTCTCCAGCGACGTGACCACCATCGGCGTTTCACGCAGATAAAGCGGACGATAAAGCCGCTGCATCGCAGCCTTACCACGCTCATCATCAACACCAACGACAACGCGATCAGGGCGCATGAAATCTTCAATCGCAGAGCCTTCACGCAGGAATTCTGGATTTGAAACCATCGAAAAGGCAACGCCCGGACGCGCTTGCGCGATACGATCACGAATGCGCGCATTGGTGCCAACAACAACGGTCGATTTGATGACGACCACCGCCCCCGGCTTCATGGCAGCAGCAATTTCATCGGCTGCTGCCTCAATATATTGCAGATCGGCCTCGCCATCGCCACGCCGCGACGGCGTGCCAACGGCGATCAGGATGACATCGGCATCGGCAACGCTGCTCGCCAGATCAGTGCTGAACTCGAGCCGCCCGTCACGAATATTCCGGCCCATAAGCTCATCAAGTCCCGGCTCGAATATCGTAACCTTACCCGCTTCAAGCCGTTCGATGATCGACGGATTCTTGTCGACACAGGTGACGTGAAAGCCAAATTCGGCAAAACACACGCCCGAAACCAGACCCACATAGCCCGTCCCGATCATCGCCAGCTTCATAAGTTTAGACCTTTTTGTTCATCGCAAGCCTGCTGAACCAGTTGAGATTTCGGTTATGGCCTGTCGAAAATGTTGGTTTTCGAGACCCGGAGCGCAGCGTACTTTGGGGTACGTGAGCACCGGAAGCTCAAAAACCGACATTTGCAGACGGCCAGAGCCGGAATATCGCTAGGTTCAGAGCCACTTATCATAATCTGATACCAGCAGATGTACTGGCTGTTCGTTTTCTTCAATATTGGAAAAACGTCCGATCGGCTCACGGAAAATATTATCCGTCAGATCGTCGTTCACTGTCGATACTTCACCGATCAGCACATCGGCACCCTCACCCCAAAAAGCGTGCCAGTTGCCCGGCAGAAGCGTGACGCTTTCACCCGGACTCAGCTTCAGATGAGCACCGGCCTTTTGCGTCACGAGACGGCCATCGGTTGCAACCGTTACATCGGTTTCTTCATCGACGCTGCCATCGGCGCGCGAATTGAAGAGTTCCAGTACCAACGTGCCACCACCGCGATTAATGATGTCTTCTGCCTTCACCACATGACGATGCATCGGCGAAAGCTGATTCTTGCGCGAGATCATGATCTTTTCGGCATAAAGCATACCGCCACCGCGCTTGAGGTCCTCGGCATTGCCGTTGCGCGTGGTGAAGAGAAACAGGCCAAGATCCGCAAACTTGCCCTGACCGTAATCCGTAATATCCCAGCCAAGACGACCATCGAGAATGGCCTTTGCATCGCTCGAAGTGCGCGTTTTCAGCTCTTCTGGCGACCAATAAGCAAAAGGAGGCATGACGTAGCCAAAGGAACGAATGAAGGCGTCGCTCTCGCGGATAATCTCATTGATTTCTGAACGTTTCATGGCCTCTGAACCTCCCATAGAATGAAACTGAATATATTTCGCAGTTTGGTAACTGCCTTTTTAGCCTCTTGGCAATCCCACAAGAGAGAGTCTCACACAATTGCGAAGTCCGGCATCATTCTCAGCGCGTCATTTTGGAGCATATCCCGAAAAGTATGGAGCGGTTTTCGGACAAGATACGCGTCTAAACAACGAGTTAGAGCACCGATCAGCTGGACGCGGATCGAAGCACGCTCTGGCGTGTCGTCTTTACGCGAAAATCATGTCGCATCCCAATGCGCGTTTAGAACATTTCGATGATTGAATCATGACAACGGGAGCCAGTCTGAACATCGGCAGATGAGCAGACAAGCCATTGAGATAACGGGAAAAGCCGTGCTTCCGGAGGATTAAGGGAACACCGGATCGGGCCAAGGTCGCTGAGAGAACAGCAAAAGGCCAATCCAACGACAGAACACAGAGGGTTCGAGGCTATGGACGTTCGCAACGAAATGCTGGGGCTTTTGACCGGGCGCGACCCAAATTTCAGCCTGGAGCAGAAATTTTATACTGATCCGGATTTCTACAAGCTTGATCTGGAAAACATCTTCTATCGCGATTGGCTGTTTGTCGGCCACGATTGCGAGCTGCCAAAAACCGGCTCCTACATGACCGTTCAGGTCGGCGCATACCCTGTCGTCATCGTGCGCGATGCTCAGGGCGGCATCCGCGCGTTCCACAATTCCTGTCGCCATCGCGGCTCACGCATATGCTCCGCCGAAAAAGGCACTGCAGCGAAGCTCGTCTGCCCTTACCACCAGTGGACCTACGAACTCGATGGCCGCCTGCTGTTTGCACGTCAGGTTGGCCCGGATTTCAAGCCTGCCGAATATGGTTTGAAGCAGGTTCACTGCGAAAACGTCGCGGGCTATATCTATGTCTGCCTTGCAGACGAAGCGCCGGACTTCAATGGCTTCCGCAATCTCGTTGAGCCTTATCTCGCACCGCACAATATCAAGGATGCAAAGGTCGCCTTTGAAAGCTCGATCATCGAGAAAGGCAACTGGAAGCTCGTATGGGAAAACAACCGCGAGTGCTATCACTGCGCAGCCAACCATCCTGAGCTTTGCCGCACCTATCCTGAAGCACCGAGCGCTACTGGCGTTCAGGGGGTGATGGAAGACCCGGAAATCAACCAGCTCTGGAAAAACTGCGCCTCCATCGGCCTTCCTGCTGAGTTTAACATGTCGGAAGACGGCCGCTACCGCATCACCCGAATCCCGCTTCTGCGCGATGCCGTGAGCTACACCATGTCGGGCAAACCAGCCGTCAAGAAGCCTTTGAGCGATCAGGTAGCGGGTAACACCAATATCGGCGCTATGCTGCTCTTCAACTACCCATCAACCTGGAACCACCTGATGGTCGATCACGCCATCTCGTTCCGCGTGCTGCCAATCAGCGCCGAGGAAACCATGGTGACGACAAAGTGGCTGGTTCACAAGGATGCGGTTGAAGGCGTTGATTACGACCTTGATGAGCTGACCCATGTATGGATTCAGACCAATGACCAGGATCGCCAGATCGTGGAAGAAAATGCGGTCGGCATTCGCTCACCCGCTTACCAGCCCGGCCCTTATTCGGTCGAGCATGAAGGTGGCGTGATGCAGTTCCTCGAATGGTACACCAACACTATCACACCTCGCCTGAAGGGTGAAACGGCAAAGCTTAGCCGCGTCGCATAAACTGTAATACGTATTGAAGAAGTGAGAAGGCCATGCAGCCTCTGAAATATCTGGACGAGATGCTGCCGTGGAACGACAGGTTGCAGATGCTGCAATGCATCTCGGCCATCGAAGAAGCGCCAGACGTTATGACCTTCTCCTTCAAAACGCTGGAGGACAACTGGTTCCGCTATACGCCGGGCCAGTTCGTCACTCTTGAACTGCCGATTGAACGGGCCGATGGATTGGGGCCGGTATTGCGGACCTACACGCTGTCATCGACCCCTTCCCGGCCCTATCATATCTCAGTCACCGTCAAAGCGCAGAAAGATAGCATCGGCACGCGCTGGATGCTCGACCACCTGCGCCCGCCGATGACCATCAAGGCCTATGGCCCAAATGGCGACTTTTCGCTCGCCAATCATCCGAGTGAAAAATATCTCTTTATTTCGGCTGGCTCCGGCATCACACCAATGGTTTCGATGACGCGCTGGCTGTTTGATTGCGCACCGGCGACCGATGTCGCCTTCATCAATTGCGCGCGCTCCCCTGACGACATCATCTTCCGCAAGGAGCTTGAATTGCTCTCTGGCCGTATGGAAGCCATGCGCCTTGCATTCATCGTCGAGCAATCATCCGCCCGCCATGTCTGGCCCGGCCTGCATGGGCGTATCGACCGTGCCCGGCTCGAACTGCTGGCGCCGGATTTTCTGCATCGCAAAGTATTCTGCTGCGGTCCTGAGCCATTCATGAATGGCGTGCGTGGCCTTTTGGAGCAATCCGGCTTCAACATGGCCAATTATCATCAGGAAAGCTTCCAGCCTGCGACCGAAATCTCTGCCGTTCCAGTGCCTTCTGCTCTGGCGGTGGATGCACCGGCGGCTCCGGTAAAGCCCGCTGTCGCACCAGCCAGCGTCGTCTTCAGCCTGTCCGGCGTTGAAGTCGAATGCACCGAGAATGACACAATCCTGCTGGCAGCGCGCAATGGCGGGCTCAAAATCCCGAGCGCCTGCGAGTTCGGCATCTGTGGCACCTGCAAGGTCAAATGCGTCGGCGGTGAAACCGAAATGAACCACAATGGCGGCATTCGTGACGACGAGATCGCGGAAGGCTACATTCTTGCCTGTTGCAGCCGTCCGCGTGGTCGTGTCGAAATTGATGCCTGATTAGGCTTTTTTCAAAAACTCAGTACGCAGCACGAGGCCTTTGACCTGCTTTGTGCTGCAATCAACTTCGTCTGGATTTCCGGTCAGGCGAATGCCCTTGACCAGCGTACCACGCTTGAGCGTGGTTGATGTTCCTTTGACCTTCAAATCCTTGATGAGCGTAACGGAATCGCCGTCGTTCAGCTGCGTTCCGTTGCTGTCGCGCGTGATTTCATCGGTCATAACTACCCCCTGTTCACGTAAAGAAAGTAGGTCGGTAGCACCAAAGACAATGTAATACCAGAACGCGGATATTTGCTGGCAAGCACCCTTGCCGCTGATTATAATCGCATCAAAGCAGTCAGGAGCATTTTATGATCGGTCATGCCCTTCTCGTCGTTGATGTGCAAAATGATTTCTGCCCTGGTGGTGCACTGGCTGTCGATAAGGGCGATGAAATTCTGCCCGCTATCAACCGGCTGATCGATGAGAGCGAACATGTCATTCTGACACAGGACTGGCACCCTGCGGGTCACTCAAGCTTTGCCACAAGCCATTCTGGTAAGAAGCCATTCGACACCATCGATATGCCTTATGGCCCACAAACATTATGGCCCGATCACTGTGTGCAAGGCACACATGGAGCCGATTTTCATCCGGACTTGCATTGGACGCGCGCGCAGCTCGTTATTCGCAAAGGCTTCCGCATTGGCGTAGACAGCTATTCCTCTTTTTATGAAAACGACCGGCAGACGCCGACCGGCCTGTCGGGCTACTTGCGTGATCGCAACATTGGCTCTCTGACAATCGCCGGACTGGCAACCGATTTCTGCGTTGCCTATTCCGCGCTCGACGCCGTGTCACATGGCTTTCGTGTGCGCGTTCGGCTCGACGCATGTCGCGGCATCGACATAGGCGGATCAATGGACACCATGCTCGATCAAATGCAAAAGGCGGGCGTTGAACTCATCAACGAACCCGCCCTTGCATCTCATTTCATCTGATTATTTTTCGATCTCGCCATCTGGCAGGACGACATAAATCAGCACGGCAATGATGGTGATGAAGAAGCGGAAGGCGGATTCGATACCGTTCCAGGTTGAAGACATCCACATACCGAACCATTCGCCGCCAATCGACATGAAGCCTACCTGCCAGACGAGGAAGCCAACAGACAGGCCAGCAATTGCCCATTTCTTTGAGTGATTGAAGCTCTTTGCATCACCACTCAGGCGACCGAACATGGCAAACGCGCCAATCCAGCAAAGAATTGCCGTCAATGTCTCTGCCGCGATAATCAGAATGTATCCGGCATTATGTAGGAAATTGCTGTCGATCGCGCGATATTTGATGGTTGCATCCGGAAAGATCGTATCCATCAGAAGCACATGCTGGACGAAAGCAAAATTGCTTCCGTAGTCTGTGATATTGCCGAACGAAACGAGTGTTGCGAAGAAAGCGATTGCCGCGACAAAGGCGGTTTTGCTCAAACGAGTAACGACCATGGAAGACCCCTCTCCAAAAAAGTCGTAGCCGCTGGCTTATAGGCTTGCGGCATATGCTGATATGCTCCGGCCTATCAGCGCCGGGAGCTCACCAAAGCTCGCTAACTCTGCTGATTCCGTCAAGCCTCAAGAAAAAAGGAGGCTTTCGCCTCCCTTTCTCGTTTCGCTTGTAAGCCGTTTATCAATGCAGCGCCGCTTCATCGGCCTCATTCTGCCACTCGGGGTTTTTCTTGTTGTAGCGAATGGACGACAGAAGCGAGAGACCGATCAGCACTGCGCCGATCAGACCAGTGATGACTTCCGGAATGTGGACCAGCGTCTGCACATACATGATCACGGCCAGCACCATAATCGCGTAAAAAGCGCCGTGCTCAAGATAGCGATACTGGCCGAGCGTCTTACGCTCCACCAGCATGATGGTGAGCGAACGCACATAGAACGCACCGATGCCAAGACCGATTGCAATCACGAACAGATTGGTGGTGAGCGCAAAGGCACCGATCACACCATCGAAAGAGAAGCTGGCATCCAGCACTTCAAGATAGATGAAAGCGCCAAGACCGCCGCGATGGACCATGTCCACCTGTTCCTGCGAAGCGTCGAGCACTTCGCCCAAGCCCTCAACTGCAAGGAAGGTCAGCAGGCCGAACAACGCTGCGACTAGAAATGTGTGCGAATGCTCGGCATCAAGCTGATAGGAGAAGAAGAGAATGAGTGCGACGGCAACGCCGATTTCAACACCCTGAACCGACGCGAACTTCGACATGCGGCTCTCGATGATCTTGACCCAATGCACATCTTTCTCGACGTCAAAGAAGTATTTCATGCCAACCATCAGCAGGAATGTGCCGCCAAAGGCTGCGATACCCGTGTGAGACTCGGCAATGACCCGCGCATATTCATTAGGCTGCCAAATGGCGAGTTTCAGTGCGGAAATCGGGTCTGTCCACATGGCAACCGCAACGATTGCCAGCGGGAAGATGATCCGCATACCGAAAACGGCGATGATAATGCCCCAGGTCAGGAACCGATGCTGCCACTTGGGTGTCATGTCACGCAGAATGCGTGCATTCACAATGGCATTGTCGAATGAAAGGGAAATTTCGAGAACACTCAGCACCGCACAGATGATGAAGACGGAGACCATGCCCCCGACGGTGCCGGTTGTCGAATAGCCAAGCCAGAGAGCGCAGAGAAGTCCAATGACCGTGAAAATCGCAGGCCAAATGAAATATTTATAAGTGGTCATCGGAAACCATCTGATTTTTATGTTTATGAGGCAGGCCGAACTATCGATCTGGCAAGGAGCCAGACAAACGGCATCCTCCTGCGGGAGTTCTTCTTTATGTAAGAAGCGACACCGCGGCGGACAAGAAAAACAATGGCGAAATTGTGTTCACGAAAAAACGCAAGCTTCAAGATTGCGTGATCGTTAACGGTAGCACTTCATTGCTAGCAAAAAGCCGCATGGCTTTCGTGGTTATTTGTCATAGACTTATCGACATCAGAGGCAGAAACCATGTCATCCGGATAGGAAGTTTACTATGATAACAGGGCCGCAATGCCGTGCAGCACGCGCACTCGTAGAATTCTCTCGCGAGCGACTGGCACAACTATCGGGTATCGACACCGGAACCATTGAACAGTTCGAACGGAAGCTCGGAACGCCTTCCGATAAACAAATACAGGCGCTGCAAGATACGCTGGAGAAGGTGGGCGCTCAGTTTATCTGGGAGAACGGTGGTGGACTTGGCGTGCGTCTAAAATTTAACCGCTCCGAAGCAAAACGAATTGCCAATCTCGAAAACGAGGGCGGAGTGGTCGGTTACGACGACGTACCATAATTATAGCATTTCCAGCAAAAGTGCGAAGCGGTTTTGCGTCGGATAATGCGTAAAAACAAATAGTTACAGCAGTTCCAACGATTCTTTCCTAACTGGAACCGCTGTAAAAGGGCGACCTGATCGGCCGCCCTCATTTTCGGAGTTCTTACCAGATTACTTTTTCTCAATGAGTGAAGCTGGCTCAAGCTTAGGATGCATCTTGATCGTCTGCATATCCTTGGCATCGAGGTCCAGATCTTTGAACGAAACACCGCGAAGAACCGGATCATCGTAAGTCTTGATGTAATAGACCTGGTTCTTCAAATCGCCGATTGTGCTCCACTGTGTATATTCAGCAGGCGTATTCGGCTCTTCGATCCAGCCTTTTGGAATGTCGAAGTTATTAACGATATGCTCAGCAAGTCGCACGCTTTCGACGCCACTGGCAACCGGTTTGGCTGACAGGACATAAGCGCTAGCACGAACGAAACGCGATGGTGGTGTCGTGTCGCCCGGAATGCCCAACATGCCTGAGCCCTCGCCAAGCGGAGTGATTTCAGCCCCGAGGATTTTCACTGGCTTCGCATTATTCGGCGACAATTTGACGTAATTCTGGAGATTGGTCATGTGCCAATCGAACGAAGGTGAATTCGTCATCACGCCAAGTGGATTGTCATAAACCTTCAGCTTGCCATCAACTGGCTCGATGACAATGGATGCGCCGGTGGCATCGTGAAGGGTGTAGTGCAGCGGCGGAGCGATGCCCATATTCTTCTGGATAACTGTAACGACTGAAATATTGCTCAGCGCTTCTTTCACTTCTGCAACAGTTGCAAAATTTGTCAAAGCCCAGGTCAGAACATCCCAAGGTGCAAGGCTGTCTTCAGCTTTGGCATCTGCAGGATCGGTGTATTTTGCAAAATCAGGGAAATAAAGAACGCCGCCGGTCAGGCCTTTTTCGTTCATACCATCCGCGAGTGCAGTGACGCCGAAAGCGTTCATGCCCACCGCCGCATATTTGGCTTTCCACGACTTCGCTTCCTTGCCATCTGCCGGTGTGGCTGAAATTTCAAAGTTGCGCGGCAGTACGATCAAATCGGAATCGATTGGGAAAGCGAATTCCATTGTGCGTCCGTAAACGACGCTACCGTCTGTAGTCGGCAATACAAAGCTCGTGCAGGCTTGTGCCACCTGCGGGACGATGAGTGCCGAAGCAAGTGTTGCAACCGCTGCACCACGAGCCAACATTCGGTAAGAGGACTTCCAGATAGACCAATTCTTTTGCATGATAAACCTCATCACAAAATTAGATGCCTGGATTGATAAAATGCAGCCACTTGGGAGCTCGGCCACATTCGGAAGCCAGAAACATTCATTAATCAAATTGCATCGGAATAGAACGGTTGCCTCAGAGCAAAGTCAACAGACAAAACCTCTGTATTACATTCATTTTCTGGTTTATTTCTTGTCATGATTAACATAATTATGGATTACGCCTTTAATGGCCCTGTCTTTTATATGTTTCTAAATTAGGTTCCGAGAGGATAATGCCGTGAACAGAAACAATTCGCGCACCGATAGTAATAATTTACTGAATACTACTTTTAGAAATATTATATTAGCTAGCTCTTTTATATTAACGGCTGCTGGGGTCACCCATGCTGCCGATATCGTCGCTGCTCCTCCTGTTCAGACCGATATTCAGGATCAGCAGCGCTGGCGTGTGATTTTCAGCCCCTATGTCTGGGGTGCATCGTTGAACGGTAAAGCGGGCCTACTTGGGCTGAACACGAATGTTGACGTGCCGTTCAAAGACATTCTCGATAATCTCGATATGAGCTTCATGGGCAATGTCGAAGTGACGAATGGTACATTCGGCGCCTATTTTGATGGCCAATATACCAAGACCAGTCAGGGCGCGGATGTTCTCAATGAACAGCTCGACATGGACATCACATCGACGACCCTCTCAGGTGGCGTCTACTATCGCCTCTATGAACAGCAGCTCGAGGGCACTACACTTTTCGGCAGACAGCGCGTCTTCGCTATTGAGCCGACTGTGGGCGTTCGCTGGACCGAACTGAAAGCCAAGGTCAATATCGGACCATTCAGCGCATCTCGTAAAGCAGATTGGACTGATCCATTCATCGGGACGCGTGTCTTCTACGATATCAATGATCGCTGGAACATCTTCGCAGAAGCGGACATTGGTGGCTTTGGAGCAGGAACCAAGCTGAGTGCGAATGGTCAGATCTATCTCGGCTATCGCACGCTGGTATTTGATGTTCCCACCACCTGGCGCGTCGGCTACCGTGCGCTCTATCAGGATTATCGCGACAATGATGGCGTCGAGAAGTTCAAATATGACGTAACTCAGCACGGTCCAGTCATCGGCCTCTCAGTCCAGTTCTGATACCCATTCAGCAGTTCTGCGTTTGGTGGAGCCGTAACTCAAAGCCGCTGGGGTTTCCCGGCGGCTTTTGCTTGTCCATGGAATTGGTCAGCCAAATAACCAGGATCGAGCGCAAGCCTTTGTTTAGCAAGAAATAATGGAAAGCCATTTCATACTTGCAAGATTTTCTAATATGGCCTCAACTACCTGAGCAGGTTATAGATTTTGGGGAACAGGGCGCGGGATGACATCAATATTCGAACTATCCGTGTATCTTTCGTTCGTAACGTTCGCGATACTCGGTGTTGCCGTCTATTTTGTAGGCCGCTTGGCACTCCACATTCTGTCTCGCCATGCCAATCACGATATTTTATCAATCCCGATCGGTGCTTTCATCAGCACTATTGCCACGGCTTGGGCGCTCTCGCTTGGGTTTGTGGCCGCGGATATCTGGACAGCGAACTCGAAGGCTGATCAGGCTACAAGCGAAGAGCGGTCATCAATCTCGCGACTGATCGGAGCTGCAAGCCCCGACATTCTCAACGCACCTGTGCTCGTGAATTCGTTGTCCGAATATCGCTCTGCAGTCATTAAGGACGAATGGCAGGGGAACAGTAACATTTATCCCGTTCATTCCGTTGAGGTTGCACTGCAAAATATTCGGCGTGAGATCGTACACCTCGCCAAAACTGACATTCCTGCACCGATCATATCGCAGCTCGTCCGCGATTTTGATGAATTGCAGGATGCGCGCAATGCACGACTTTCTGTCGGCTCAACTTCGGTTGACATGTATAAGTGGTATCTACTGTTCTCACTAACGGTCCTGACGATAATTACAATTGCCGCAACACATGCGGACAGAGTAACGGCCGGGATCAAAGCTATGGTAATTTATTCGATCACGGCTGCATTTTGTCTATGGATTCTCGCCATTCATGCCAATCCTTATCAGGGGATAGAGCGTCTTGAACCATCGCTCTTGTTTACAAACCAGAAGCAAACCTGATCCGCAGCTTTGAAAGCGAAATAGGAACTCGTTATGAAACCGCTTGCCGTAGCAATCACTGCACTGACGCTCTTTGTAGCTGCGCCAAAGGCCGAGGCTCAGACTTTCAGTGTTTGTCATGGCTATGAATGCTATTATCGAACCAAGGTGACTTTATCTGCCCAGGATCTGCGCCGAGTTCAAAGCCTCATGCGCCAGGGAGCGCAATCGCCCGCCGCCGAACGTAAAGCGTTGCGGTCAGCAATTGCCTTGTTTGAGCAACGCAGCACGGCTTTCATCGGCGTGCGCGACAAACCACGAATGCAATTTGGCAAAGCGCGCATCAAAGGCCAGATGGATTGTATCGATGAATCGACCAACACTGATAATTTTATCCGATATCTGGATGCGCGAGGGTGGCTAAAACATCATTCGCCAGCACGCAAAACAACACGCGGCAGCTTTATTGACGGCCGCTATCCACACTGGACCGCCGTAATCCAAGCGAAGGATGGCGAGCGCTGGGCCGTTGATTCCTGGTATGAAGCAGGCGGCGGTCCGCCCGACATTATGCTGCTTGCCGAATGGAAACGCCGTGGTTATGGCGGTGAGAGATAAATATCGATCAGGTGTTGCACTGGATTGCCGTGATAGGCGTCACGAATGCAGCGCATAAAGTTGAGAAATGCGTCGACCGTTTCAACAAGGGGGTTACCAATGGCTATTCTGAGAAAGTCCTTTGCCGCTGCATGCACCAGCGCTCTCGTCGCCGTCAGTATGTTTGTCGCACCTGTCGTCGAAGCCTGCACACGCGTAGTCTATCTCGGAGCGAACGATCAGGTAATCACTGCCCGCTCCATGGACTGGAAAGTTGATGTCGGCACCAATCTCTGGATTTTCCCGCGCGGAATGGATCGTTCAGGTGAAGCCGGACCAAACTCCGTCAAGTGGAAGTCCAAATATGGAAGCGTCATTTCCTCCGGCTACGACATTTCCACAACCGACGGCATGAACGAAGCCGGTCTTGTGGCCAATGTGTTATGGCTGGTTGAATCTGAATATCCTAAATATGACGGAACGGGTCCTGGCCTGTCCATCGCGGCCTGGGCGCAATATGTGCTCGACAATTTTGCGACCGTCGATGAAGCCGTTAAAGCGCTTAGCGCCAACCCATTCACAATCGTCACTGACAAGGTTCCCGGTGAAAGCAGGCTAGCAACGCTGCATCTCTCCATGTCAGACGCATCAGGCGACAGCGCCATCATCGAATATATCGACGGCAAACAGGTCATTCATCACAGCCGTGAATATCAGGTAATGACCAATTCGCCGACCTTTGATGAACAGCTGGCACTTCATTCCTATTGGACACAGATCGGCGGAACGGTGATGCTGCCGGGCACCAATCGGGCTTCGGATCGCTTCACACGCGCGGCCTTCTACATCAATGCTATTCCGAAGTCAGAAGAACCGGTCGAAGCACTGGCGAGCGTTTTCAGCGTCATTCGCAACACATCAGTACCTTTCGGCATCACCACACCTGATCAGCCGAACATCTCATCGACACGCTGGCGCACGGTCGCTGATCACAAACGTAAGCTCTACTTCTTTGAATCTGCACTTACGCCCAACATCTTCTGGGTCGATCTGAACACAATCGATTTTTCAGCAGATAAAGGGAAGGTTCAGAAACTCGATCTGGGACCAGATCAGCGCAACATCTTTTCCGGCGTCGTAAACAAAGATTTCAAGGATTCCGAACCGTTCAAGTTCCTCGGTCTTTGAGTTCAACGAAACTGCAATCCGGCCAAGAGAGTTTGAAAAAGGCCCAATAATCTGAACCAAACAGCCTTTGACGCGTTGTTTAATCACAACTAACCAGAACGGAGGAAATCCAATGGACTGGAATCGCGTAGAAGGTAATTGGAAACAGGCTAAGGGTAAGGTCAAGGAACAGTGGGGTAAGCTTACTGACGATGATCTTGACCAGATCAATGGTCGCCGCGAACAGTTGGAAGGCAAGATTCAGGAGCGCTACGGTATCGCTAAGGACCGTGTGAAGTCCGACATTGATGACTGGTACAAGCACCAGCAGTGGCTGTCATAGCCCGCCCAAGCTCTAACGAAATGAAGCCCTGCCCTTTGGCGGGGCTTCATTTTTGCTTGCTTAGCAGCGATCAACGCGCTGAAGCGATGCCGACAGTCCCATAAGCGAGAATGTGTAGCGTGTCTGCGTGCCACGAACCGAAGTGGCCTGCACGTTAACTGAGCGTCCAGACCGCATTGCGCTAATAATGCGCGCCTCATCGCCTTCGTTCTGTGCCCAAGCCCGATTCCCTTCAGTGAAAAATGGGAACTGCGCACCATCCACCATCACCCTCACCGTGCTATCGGCTTTAAGCTGATAACCCATAACGAGCTGGGGGCTGTAACCGCCTCCAGACTTGGAAATAATGATAAAGTTATCGCCATGCCTGACGCCTGCCGGAAGGAAACTCGACGGCACAGTCAAAGCATAGCATTTGTTTCCGGGCAATTGCGTGTTCTGATAAACGCCCCAATCCCGAAACTCACCAACATGACTTGTTTTAGCCGAAGCCGCGAAAGAACTCGCCACCAACCCTGCAAGCGCCAACGCAACAGTGGTTGTTTTTTTAGTCATTGCCTGAAACCTCCATAATATCGCCAATCACGCAGCATAAAAAATTGTTTCATTGCGTTACTATTTCCTTAACAGACCCCTAAAAAATTGTTGAACAGGTAAAATCGTCGCGGCCATGCGTAATTCGCGCATGAGAAAGCCCGCCTGGCGATTAAACCGGGCGGGCTACAACCGTATGGGCTTATGAAATCAACCAGATTAAATTCGGATTGAAATTCAATTCACGCTTAGAGCACGTTTCGCTCTGACTAAAGCGAGCCGGCGCACTAAAAGCGGAACTGAAGACCGAGAGAGTAGCCAACCTGATTTCCGTCGTCATGACCAAAGCGCGCATTGATTTCACTGAAGACGCCGACCTGTTCAGTTACAGCGAGCTGAGCACCAAGCTGCGCACGTCCAAAGTCTTTATCAACATTGCCCAAATCGGCGATACGCACACCGCCATCCGAAAGGCTTGTGAGCTGGATGCTGTCAGGACGACCATCTGCAAACTCATGCACCCACTTCAAGCTGGAATATGGACGGAGAACCATGCCGTTGCCGAGCGCAATTGTGCCATGCAAACGCCAGCCGATACTGGCCTCGAATGAATCAAACGTTTGTTTGTCATAGCTCATGCCGGTGCGGAAATCGCTGTCTTCGTCAAAGCCGTTGATGCGATACCGCATATAATCAAGACCTGCGACCGGGCCGCTTTTTACACCGCCCAATGTAAAGTCATGACCGCCCTCAACCCGAGCGCCCCAAGACAAGGCTGACGTATCTGACGAAAGTCGCTGATCGAGTAGCACTGGGCCGTCAATCGCCTGTAGGAATATCGAGCGTTTATTATCGAAGCTGCTACGCCCGATATTCAAATCACCCGCAAGCCAATTTGAAGCGCTGTCCTGAAACAACGCATAAAGGCCAGCCTGCCAGTTGTCGCTCTCGATAGAACCCTCGTGGTTGAGCTTATCGCGACTGCGTTGAAATCCGATACTGCCGCCGAAGGTCCAGGAATCGTTGTAACGATAATCACCGAGAAGATTGATGCCCAAACGCGTTGCATCGGATACGCCAGGTAGATCGAAGCCGCTACCGGGATAGATATCGCCTTCAATACTCGCTTCGCCCTTAAACGTCCCGACAGCACGATCGCTTTCAAGCAAACTAAGCCAGCGGCGGTTATGAAGGTTGACCAGAGCATCATGCTGACGGCCAAGCTGATCCGACATCTGCCTGATCATCGCGCCGCCGGAAGCTGTCGAAGCAAGAAGGTCGGCATTGGTCAGCTCCAGCACAAGGCGGGTCAACAGTCGTGAATAATCGCGTAGGCGCTGTTCGACACGTTCTTCGCCAAAGGCGTTCGTTAAGACCTGTTCATTGTCGCGCGCCGGATTATGCCAGGTGCTGCCTCCCGGGATCGCTGGATTATCGGTCTGTGTATAGCCATCAAGATCGCCAAGTTCCCAATTGGTTGATTCCATGTAGAGAACCGGAATGCCAAGACCAAGAAAACTATCACCGTCACTACAGCAGCCTGTACCGGCCGGATATGCCGGGTCCAATCCAGGATTGGTGAAGAGCGAGATATTCAGCTCATCCGCAATTCTGAAAATCTGCTCACGATAAGACGCCAGAGCCGGATTAGCGACGCTGTTGCGGCCAGCATGCGCATACATTTTATCGCCGGTGATCAGACTGTCGATATTGATCATGCCGAGCATGTTGGCGCGTTCTTCAGCGCTTAACGAAGCGACGTAGGCACGCGATCCGCGCAAACCTTCTTCTTCCGCACCAAAGCCAACCACTTCCAACCCGTTTTCGAGCTGGATACCGGCCATATTGCGCGCGATTTCGGTAAGAACGCCAGCGCCCGACGCATTGTCATCCAGACCCTGCAAGGTAGGCCGACCGAAGAACGTGTCGTAATGCGCGCCCACCACGAGATATTTTCCGGTCGTACCAGCTGCCGAAGCGATTACGTTCTTAGACGCACGGCTGGTGCCGCTAGCTGTCCAATTAAAGTTCTGGATTGATGTTTCATATCCCACGCCAAGCCGCGACTGCATCCAGCTGGTTGCAGCTTCAAAATTAGCAGTTCCGCGATATCGGCCCGGATAATCATTTATCAGTTTATCGACTGTTTGATTGGCATACTGACCGTAATCATACGCAGCAGCATCGCTGCTCATTGATACGCCAGCGATCCCAACGGCTACAGCAAGAGCACCAGCAGCGCTGGTAAATGCCGAAGCACGCTTCAGTTTCTTACAATCAGACGCAATAATTCCCGTGGCCTGACCCTCGCCAGACCACCGTCCCATTTTATAACCCACTGTGATTCCCACCTGTTTTTATAGTTCACACAGGAATTTCTAATTAATGAAATACAATGCGTCACGCCGTTATTGCATCTAATCAACACTTAAACTGCGACGTTGTTGATTATGACTACCGTGGTAGAAAACTATTTCAAAACAGCTCACAAGGTTCCTTCGCTTGAGTAAGCGAAACCCATTGAAAATCGAGAATAAGTTTTGTGGAGAAAATGGTGGGCCCGGAGGGACTCGAACCCCCAACCAAGCGGTTATGAGCCGCCGGCTCTGACCAATTGAGCTACAGGCCCACGCAACACTGCACCTACCCTAAAGAAAGATACGACACAAGCTGTCAATTACACGAGTTGCCCTAATGCGCACATATTCGATTGTCATTCATGCAACTCAAGACACGATTCATCTGAATTGAACCGCCAGGTTGCAAATCAACTGCGTTTCAGGCCAGATATTGTGGCGTTTTGCTTTAGAGGGAACTTAAATACACTCAATGACAAAGCAGAAATGGCTTCTCAAGGAGTCTGCTTTGCACAAGCTGCCTCAACTTTCTCTACAGGAGATTTTATGAACAACCGCGCTACTACCCTTCTTGCCACTTCATTTTCGGCAATCATGCTTGCAGGTGCATTTTCACTGCCAGCTGCAGCGCAGGAGAATCACATGACGAAGCAGCCAGCACGCATTGCAGTGACCGGCGAAGGCAAGATGAACTCTGCCCCGGACATGGCAATTCTGAACCTCACTGTATTGCGCGATGCTGAAACGGCGCGCGAAGCAATGACGGCCAATAATGAAGCAATGGCCAAGGTGCTGGAAGCAATGAAAAAGGCCGGCGTCGAGGAGCGTGATCTCCAGACCAGTGGCATCAATATTCAGCCGCGTTATGTCTATCCGGACGACAAGAACGGCCTGAAAGAACCAAAAATCAGCGGTTATAGCGTATCCAACAGCCTGAGCGTGCGTGTGCGTGATCTCGCCAAGGTTGGCAATGTTCTCGATGAATCAGTAACGCTTGGCGTCAATCAGGGCGGCGATCTTACCTTCGTGAACGATAATCCAGCTTCCACGATCAACGAAGCCCGCAAGCGTGCCGTTGCTGATGCGATTGCCAAGGCAAAGACCCTTGCCGATGCAGCAGGCGTTGGCCTTGGTCGGGTCGTTGAAATCAACGAACAGAGCCGTCCGCCTATGCCGATGCCAATCGCGCGTCAGGCCAAGATGATGGCAGCCGCTGCCCCTGAGGATTCAGTTCCAGTCGCAGCCGGTGAAAACAGCTATAATGTTTCGGTCAACGTCGTTTTCGAGATCAAGGAATAACGACAAAGAAGGGGCGTTCACGCGCCCCTTTTACTCTAACAGTCTAAGACAACAGAAAAAGCCAGCCTGAGTTTCAGGCTGGCTTTTTGTTTAGTCACTAGGTCCGATTAACGGATGATTGGGCAACCGCGTACATTGGCGAATACAACGCCGGTCGGGCGACCATGGCGGAAGCCGCGCACCTGAACCGATTTTCCGCGATAAGCAACGCGTGCGTTACGAATACCCATGCGGTGTGCCTTCATCTTGGCGCCTTCAACCGAGCAGGCCGGACCGCGATAGGCAGGACGTCCATGATGACGATTACCACGATAATCGATGTTGATCACAGGCGAATGCGCTGCGGTGCTGACCGCAGGCACGGATGCAGGCGATGCAGCATTTGCCGAAGCACCAGCGGTGAAGACGGCGGCGAAACCGATTGCAGCAGTGACAACGAATGACTTGAGCGACATTGCGGACATCTTAAAACCCTTTCGAACTTTTATCAGGTGATCTTCACCCGAGACATCCGATAAGTAGTCCATCGAACATGAACGGAAAGCCAAGTTCACGTTCATATAGCGTTCAGTTTGGTAAACACCGCCAAGGACCGACACAACGTATCCTCATAAAAATAATATAAAACAATCACTTAAATTGAAAGCAGCGCCAAACCAAAATCGCCAAAGACCGAACATTAAACTTAATTAATGCACCCTGATAAAACGATTAATCCAATGGCACCATGTGCTGGATGTATTCTTCTTCATCCTTGAGTTCATGGTCAAAAGCCGTCACCTTGCCGCGAACGGAGACGCCGGCTTCGTAGATCGTATCTGGCGAACCTGATACCAGCGGGTGCCACCAATAGAGATCAGCACCTTCTGCAACCAAGCGATAAGCACAGGTAGCCGGAAGCCAATTGACTTCATGAACGATCTCAGGCGTCAGGAACACACAATCCGGCACCGTTTTGCGACGGTTCGGATAGTCGCTGCACTTGCAGCTCTCTGCGTCCAGAAGTGTACAGGCAACAGTCGTCCAGTAGACTTCCTCAGTGTCGTCATCCAGCAATTTATGCAGGCAGCACTGACCGCATCCATCGCACAGGCTTTCCCATTCCCGTCGGTTGAGCTGCTCTAGAGATTTGGTTTGCCAGAAGGGTTTCTTATCCATGACGCTGCATATAGTGCAATTAGATACTTTTGGGCATGGGCAAATCGCCGCCCTTCCCTATTGAATGCTGAGCATTCTTGCGTTAGACAACCTTCGTCATCCTTATGACCGTAAGCGTCTTACGTTAGGCAACGCATCAATTTAGCTGGGAACGGCTATCCGCTTTGATGTTTCGTTGCGCGTTCCCCGCATAATATTCAGGAATACATATGTCTCAGTTTAACGGGTCACGCCGCAGAAAACTGCCAGCGCGTTATGCATCTATTGTGATGCCATTTATTCTTTCGGTCATGATGACCTTCGTCGTCTCGCTGATCGCAACGGCGAAAAGCCTTGGCTTTGCCCACCCCGATCTGGCCTATAGCTGGATGACTTCGTGGGCTCTGTCCTGGGCAATCGCCTTCCCGGTCCTGCTTGCCATCCTGCCAGTAGTTCGAAAGATGGTCGGCTTCGTCTGCCATCCGCATTAGAGCGCCGTGCGTCCATTCGGACGCACAAAGGACGCTCTAAACTATCGAATCTACGCATCGTGCTTTCCGAAAATCGATTCCGATCTTCGGGCCGATGCTGTGGAGCGCCCTGCGCCCTTTTGCGTAGGATAATGAGATAATAAATAACTAGAGCACACAAAAAAGCCGCGCAGTGTTCATGCGCGGCTTTTTCAATTTATTGTAGTTCGCTTAGCGGAAGATAGCTTCGCCCTGCTCATCCACGATCTGACGACCCTTATTAAGCGAAATGCTCGCGGCATCTTCAATGCCAGGGCAGCGATCAGCGCGCACAAAGCGATGTTCTTTCAGCTCACCATTGATCGTCTTCGAGATAACACCGCAAACCTGATACTGGCCGCCTTCGCTGTAAGGCGTCGCGATGATCAGAAAGTCTTTGTGTTCAAGACGCCCGGCTTCTTTTGGTGCTGCTGGGGTTTCTTCAACTGAGCCACCGCCAAAAAGACGCTTCAGAAAAGACATAACGCTCCCTCTTTATAAAAATCGCCCGAAACCGTATCCGGCATCGGGCGAGGAGTTATCAGCTGTCGAGGAACGAACGCAGCTTGCGCGAGCGGCTCGGATGCTTGAGCTTGCGCAGTGCCTTCGCTTCAATCTGACGGATACGTTCGCGCGTTACCGAGAACTGCTGACCGACTTCTTCAAGCGTATGGTCAGTGTTCATGCCGATACCGAAACGCATACGCAGCACGCGTTCTTCACGCGGTGTAAGCGATGCGAGAACGCGGGTCGTCGTATCACGAAGGTTTGCCTGAATGGCCGCATCAATTGGCAGCAGCGCATTCTTGTCTTCGATGAAATCACCCAGGTGTGAATCTTCTTCATCACCAACTGGCGTTTCAAGCGAAATTGGTTCCTTGGCGATTTTCAGAACCTTGCGCACCTTTTCAAGCGGCATGGCCAGCTTTTCAGCCAATTCTTCCGGCGTTGGTTCACGACCGATTTCATGCAGCATCTGGCGCGAGGTACGAACGATCTTGTTGATCGTTTCGATCATATGCACCGGAATACGAATAGTACGCGCCTGATCGGCAATCGAGCGGGTGATTGCCTGACGGATCCACCAGGTCGCATAGGTCGAGAACTTGTAACCACGGCGATATTCGAACTTATCGACCGCCTTCATCAGACCGATATTGCCTTCCTGAATAAGATCAAGGAACTGAAGGCCACGATTGGTGTACTTCTTGGCAATAGAGATAACGAGACGAAGGTTGGCTTCCACCATTTCCTTCTTGGCGATGGTTGCTTCGCGTTCGCCCTTCTGAACCTGATTGACGATGCGGCGGAATTCGCCGATCGAAATCGCGGTTTCAGTAGCCAACATCTGAATTTCCGAACGCAGACGATCAATCGTGCGCTCTTCCTTCGTGGCGAAGTCTTTCCAGCCGCGAGCAGCCAGGGTGCCGACGCGCTCAACCCACTTTGGATCAAGTTCGTGACCCTGATATTCCTTTAGGAACTCTTCACGACGCACGCCAAACGATTCAGCCAGACGCAGCAGCTTGCCTTCGTTCTGAACGAGACGCTTGTTGATGTCGTAAAGCTGTTCAACCAGCTGCTCGATACGGTTCTGGTTCAGCGAAAGCGACTTAACCGCCTTGATCAGCTGATCCTTCAGTTCCTTGTAACGACGTTCCTGGCTGGAAGACAGATCAGCGGCAGCAGCCAGACGGCTTTCAACCTGCTGGTCCTGCAGCTTACGCAGCTTGCGATAGGTATCTGCGATCAGATCGAGTGTTTCCATGACCTGTGGGCGCAGTTCGGCTTCCATAGCCGCCAGCGACAGGTTGGCTTCATCCTCGTCTTCTTCTTCCTCTTCCGCAGGCATGTCGCCGCCGACATTTGTAATGTCGTCGTCATCACGCGAACGGCGCGGACCCTTGTCATCACGCGGCTTTTCTTCTTCCACGCGCTCGACAATCGGAGCCTGCTTGGCTTCCGGTCCGGCATAAGTGGTTTCAAGGTCGATGATTTCACGAAGCAGAATGTTGGATTCATTCAGCTGTTCACGCCAGATGATGATCGCCTGGAATGTCAGCGGGCTTTCGCAAAGCCCTGCAATCATCGTTTCACGACCGGCTTCAATGCGCTTTGCGATGGCGATTTCGCCTTCGCGTGACAGAAGCTCGACGGAACCCATTTCGCGCAGATACATGCGCACCGGATCGTCCGTACGATCGGTCGGCTCTTTCTTGGTAGTGGTGGCAGCAACAGCCGTTCCGGTCGATTCGACCAGATCGCCACCTTCTTCATTGTCGTCGTCGCTGTTGTCGTCGCGATCGTTTTCCTGTTCGTCGTCTTCAACGACGTTGATGCCCATGTCCGAAAGCATGGCCATCGTGTCTTCGATCTGCTCGGATGTCACTTCCTCGGAAGGCAGCACGGCATTCAGCTCGTCCATAGTGACGTAGCCGCGCTTCTTCGCGAGCTTGATCATCTTCTTGACAGCATCGTCAGAAAGGTCGAGAAGCGGCCCGTCGGTCGCACCTTCGCGCTCGACTTCGGCTTCTTCGTTTTCCTTAACCTTCGTTGCCATATTGCTCGTCTCCAGGCGACACCGGTCGCTTCTAAGATATATAGAGTGGTCAAACGGTTTTGCGAGAGCGCCGTTTAACTGTTGATTCTGCGAATAGCTGATTTCACGTTAATGCCGGATTAACCCTGCCGGTATTAACGGACCCTGTCGTCTCCAAATTCTTGTGGGTAGATCCGGGATCAATGGTCGCCTTCAAGGCCCTGCCCGGTCTGTTACTATCGCCCATCAAGGCTGATTTCAGGAGTCCACTTAGGGAACGTTTATCAATATCAGTTCTTTAATCCTTGCTCGAACTGTCGTGATTCCGTCATTTGTGCCGCACGTCAAGAGCGACTCACCTGATTCGGGTCCAAAAAGCGAATCATTTATTGTCGCGGCGCGTTCTCGGCCCTTTTCAACGCCGCAAATTCCCGCAAACCCGCCATTTCCGGCAGTTTGAAGTCTTTCGCCGTTTCCAGGTGATTCGGGGCCTGTGACATTAAACTGTTACGCGTTTACCTGATTGCAGGCAGCATGACTGAAATCACGAACTTCCCGGTGCGCGTCCCGATGAAAGTCCAAACCCGTCAATGAGGGCTTCGGTTGCTTCTGCCTGAGCAATCTGTTTCTGAATATCAATAAGTCGGGCGAAAATTTCACCCGTTTCATCACTATCAAGCGATGCTTCGACAGCGCGCAACTCCCTATGTAGGGTGCGCGCCCGCTGATGCAAGTGAAGCGCTTGTTTTAAGGCTTCGCGAACATCATCCTCGGCCGCCTGCGCCGTGGCAGTCCACTCGCGCGTGCGCCTGACCACAGCTTCAAGCGTCTCGATCAATTCGACATGCCCGGCCGCAACCAGCGCCTTGCGCATCGCGTATCCATCTTCGACATGATTGGAGGCCAGCACATCCAGCATTGCCAGATGCAATACCTTCAAGGCCTCGTGCTCAAGATCAAGTGCGGCCATCGTCTCAAAATCTTCTTCGATCAGACGCGGATGGTTAAGCAGCATCAAAACGATTGCCGTTTCGCGTAGCGGCGCGTTGCGGCCTTTGACCATGTTGGAGCGCGTCAGACTGTCAGAAAACGACAGACGACCGCCAAAGGCAGCACCGCCGCGACCCTGCTGAGGGCCTCGCGCCTTATCTTTGCCACGATTAAACGTATTTCCGCCATTATTTTGCCGTCGCTGCCCAAAAAATGCCTGAGCTCTGTCACGCATTTCCTGACTATAATGGCGCCGAATGTCCTCATTTGCGATGCGGCTGGTGATTTCGCGCAAACGCGCTTCAAGTTCCGCACGCCGCTCCGGGGTGTCGTAAACGCCGCTGGCAGTCTCACGCGTCCAGACCATATCGACCAGCGGTTTGGCATCACGCAAAACGGAATAAAACGCCGACGGGCCTTCTGCCTTCACCAGATCGTCCGGGTCCTGCCCTTCGGGAAGCATGGCGAAACGCAACGATTTACCCGGCTGCAACGTAGGCAATGCCAGATCAGCAGCACGGTAGGCTGCGCGAACACCTGCGCCATCGCCGTCAAAGCAGAGGATAGGTTCAGGACTGATGCGCCAAAGCAATTCAAGCTGATCTTCTGTCAGTGCCGTCCCGAGCGGCGCCACGGCCTGCTCAATGCCCGCCTGTGCCAGCGCAATCACATCCATATAGCCTTCAACAGCGATGATCGGCTTTGCCGGTTCGCCGCCCTGTGGCTGACACGCCTTGCGTGCACGGAGGCCATTATAAAGAATGCGGCCCTTATGAAACAGCTCGGTTTCCGGTGAATTGAGGTATTTTGCAGGGGCATCAGCCGAAAGCGCACGACCACCAAAAGCGACAATGCGTCCGCGCAAATCCTCAATCGGAAACATGATACGATCACGGAAACGATCATAGGAAACCGCAATGCCTTCACCATGGACAACGAGGCCGCAGGCTTCGATCTGGTCTTTCGCAATACCCTTGCCCGCCAGGAACTCTTTCAGCGCATTGCGCGATTCCGGCGCATAGCCAATGCGAAAAGTCTGCTGTGTTGCACTGGAAAGTCCGCGATCGCGCAGATAAGCACGCGCCTTTGCGCCTGCAGCAACCTGCAGCTGGCTTTCAAAAAACTGCGCTGCAAGCTCCATCACATCATAAAGCGATGCGCGCTGCGCTTCGCGCTTTTCCATTTCCGGATCGCGTGCGGGCATCGGCACGCCAGCCATGTCAGCGACGCGCTCCACTGCTTCAGGAAAGCTTGCGCCTTCCAGCTCGGTCAGAAATTTGAAGTGATCGCCGGTTACTCCGCAACCGAAACAGTGGTAACGTCCCTTACGGTCTTCGCAGTGGAAGCTTGGCGTTTTTTCGCCATGGAACGGGCAACAGCCCCAGAAATCACCCTTCGGCGGATTGCTCTTTTTCCGATCAAACGAAACGCGCGTTCCGATCAGCGTCGAGATCGGCACGCGATCTCGGATCTCATCGAGAAAGGAAGGCGGAAAACGCATTACGATTGTCTCTTTCAGCTCAGCAGGCAATTTGTTCTTCAACATATATAGGCGCGCGCGAACACGCAGTCCATGACACAGAAGCGGCCCTCCCCGCTAATCACAGTCCGCAGTACATAGGGACTGCGTCGCCCGATATGTCATAAAACTGTCACATATCTTTCACATTGAAGCGACGCCGCTTGATTTAGAGGGATTTCAGGCTCATATTCCCTCATTAATATAATTAGCCGGAACATATTTTTTCTCTTTTTGTTGTTTAGACTTAATTGAAAAATTTGATCCCCCAATCTCCAACCCGAAAGGAGTTCCAATGAACGGTTCTCTTGTCCTTTTGCATCTTGCTGGTGCTGTTGCTCTCCTTCTTTGGGCGACCCGCATGGTGCGAACGGGTGTGGAGCGCGCCTATGGTGATCGGCTACGCCGTCGTCTGCGCAATCAGATGCAGAACCCGCTGCTGGCGATAGCCTTCGGCCTCGTCATGGCAATTGCCCTGCAAAGTTCCACCGCAGTCACACTTTTGGTCGGCTCTTTTGTCGGATCAGGCATTGTGAGCGGCGTTGCGGGCTTGATGGCCGTGCGCGGCGGCGAACTTGGATCGGCGCTTGTCGTCAAGATCCTGAGCTATGATCTGACTTTGCTTGTGCCGCTCTGCCTTGTTTCGGGCACCGCCATTTTCATGACCACCGAGCGACGGGACTGGCGCCAGATTGGCCGCATCCTCGTCGGCATCGGCCTGCTCATCATGTCTCTGGAAATGACAGGACAGGCCACCGAGCCGCTGCGTCAGAGCGAGCTGCTGCCAATTATCGTAGATTATCTGTCCAGCGATCCGGTGACGACCTATCTTCTGGCCGCACTGATGACCTGGTTGTTCCATTCGAGCATTGCAGGCGTCATCCTGCTGACCACATTCGCGTCCCGTGGACTAATCACGCCCGAGCTTGCAGTTATCATGGTGCTGGGTGTCAATCTCGGCTCGTCCATTATTGCCCCAATTCTGACCCGCAACGCGCCACCCGAAACTCGCGTCGTCCCGCTCGGCAATTTGCTGATGCGCGGTGCAGGTTCGATGATCATGCTGGTGCTGTTTGAAAGCTTCAAGCCTTCGCTCGGCTTCCTCGGCGGCGACCCTGTCTCGCAGGTGGTCAACGCGCATATCCTGTTCAATGTCATCATCATGCTTGCGGGCATTCCATTGTCCGGCCTGGTTCTGCGAGCGACAGAAGCATTGGTGCATCTCAACTCGGACAAGAATGCCCCCGTTCAGCCAATCGAGGTCGAAGAATACAGCGCGCTCGACAATGCCGTGCTCGACCGTCCTTCGCAGGCGCTTGCCAATGCAACGCGCGAAGTTGTGGGCGTCTGCGACACGATTGAAGTAATGCTGCGCCGCATTATCGACCTTTACGAGAAGCCGGATCAGGCACGTATTAATGAACTTGCAGCACTCGATGACCGGGTCGACAAGAAACATGCGGCGATCAAGCTTTATCTCACCAGGCTTGCAAGCAAGGATCTTGATGAGTTTGAAGCGCTCCGTATGCAGGAGCTGATGGGTGCCTGCGTCAAGCTCGAACAGGTCGGCGACATCATCGTCCGCAACATGCTTGCGCATGTGCAAAAGAAGATGGACCACAATCTCGAATTCACCGAAGAAGGCTGGAAGGAGCTGAGCCATTTCCATGCCATGGTGCTGGCCAACGCGCATATGGCTTTCAACGTGATTGTTTCGCGTGATGGTCGCACGGCGCGCCTGCTGGTGCAGGAGAAGGACAATCTGCGCGATCTCGAAAAGCAGACGAGTATGCGTCACTTCTCGCGCCTTCGCGAAGGCTCAACGCGCAGTATCGAAACAAGCACCATCCATCTCGACACCATTCGCGATCTCAAGCAGATCAATTCATTGCTGGCATCGATGGCATATCCGGTTCTCGAAGAACAAGGACTGCTCAGTGCAACCCGCTTGAAGACAGCGAAACAAAGCTAACAAAAAGCCCCGCAGAAGCGGGGCTTTTTTATTCACAACAAAGGCGCTTCTATTGAAGCAGTGTCTTCACCAGAGCGCTGGCTTTGGTGAAATCCATCTGGCCTGCATAGCGTTCTTTCAATGCGGCCATGACCTTGCCCATATCGCGAAGGCCCTGCGCACCGATATCTGCAATCACCGTTTCACAAGCCGTTTTGATCTCATCATCGCTCATCTGCGTTGGCAGGAAATCATTGAGGATCGCTATTTCCTGACGTTCGCCTTCAGCGAGCTCAATACGATTGCCTTCTTCATAGATGCGCGCGGATTCTTCACGCTGCTTGACCATCTTTCCGAGAATGCCAAGCAGTTCCTCGTCGCCAACCGGATCTTTGCCAGCGCCGCGATTAGCAATGTCACGGTCCTTAACCGCAGCCATAATCAGACGCAGTGTCGATAAGCGCAGCTTATCCTGTGCCTTCATTGCATTGGTAAGTGCCTGAGAAATCTCCTGGCGAAGCATAACGTCTCTCCTGACGGTTAGGTAATAAATATAGCTATACAGCAATGCTGCATATCCGCCGAGCTGTCGAAACCATCATCCCACAAGTAAAAAACTCGGCAATTATCGCCGATATTACCGGAAACAATGGATCAAGACGATTGACCCCGCGCCCAACTTTCTCTATTGCTCGAGGCTTAGCAGGACATCGGCATGTGCTCACGGCGGAAGGTTTTTAACCCCGCTGCTTTTTGGCGCGTATATGGCTCTAAAAGTTCCAGTTTTCAAGCAGCCCCTCAACTGGCTGGCTGAAAACAGGCGCATGTCGCATACTGATAAACTCGAAACGTGCGCCAGACGGCAGCCGCGAAACCACACAGGAGTGCACCTATGACCGAAACCACATCGAAAACCGCACCCTGGACGACGACCAAGCGAACCGCCATTCTGGTTCTGGCAGACGGAACCGTTATCGAAGGTCAGGGCCTTGGCGCAACTGGCGCGATTGAAGCCGAAGTGGTCTTCAACACCGCCCTCACCGGTTATGAAGAAATCCTGACCGATCCATCCTATGCCGGACAGATCGTGACCTTCACCTTCCCGCATATCGGCAATGTCGGTGCGAATGCTGAAGACATCGAAGACCTGACGCCAGCCAACCGCCACGGCGCAGTCGGCGCGATCTTCAAGGCAGACATCACAACGCCTTCGAACTTCCGTTCATCGGAAGACCTCAACACCTGGCTCAAAAACCGCGGCGTCATCGCGCTCGCCGGCATCGATACCCGCGCCCTAACATCGCTGATCCGTGAGCGCGGCGCGCAGAATGCCGTCATCGCACATGATCCTGAAGGTAAGTTCGACATCGACGCTCTCAAGGCCCGCGCTGCAAACTGGAGCGGTCTGGAAAATCTCGATCTGGCAAAGGATGTCACCATCGGCCAGAGCCTGACCTGGGACCAGACCCCCTGGACGCTGGGCGAAGGCTATAGCGAACAGGCCGACAACCAGTATCATGTCGTAGCACTCGACTTCGGCGTGAAGCGTAACATTCTGCGTCTGCTTTCCGGCCTCGGCGCGAAGGTCACGGTTCTGCCTGCAACCGCTACTGCAGAAGATGTACTGGCCTATAATCCAGACGGCATCTTCCTTTCGAACGGCCCTGGCGATCCGGCTGCCACCGGTGAATATGCTGTGCCAACGATCCAGAAGCTGGTTGATAGCGAACTGCCTGTTTTCGGCATCTGCCTTGGACACCAGATGCTGGCGCTGGCACTTGGTGCGAAAACCGAGAAGATGCATCAGGGCCATCATGGCGCAAACCATCCGGTCAAGGATTACACCACCGGTAAGGTTGAGATTGTTTCGATGAACCACGGCTTCGCGGTCGATTCCGACAGCCTGCCAGACCATGTAGAAGAAACGCATGTATCGCTGTTCGACGGCACCAATTGCGGCCTGCGCGTCATCGGCAAGCCGGTGTTCTCCGTACAGCACCATCCGGAAGCTTCTCCCGGCCCGCAGGATAGCCACTATCTCTTCCGTCGCTTCATCAATCTGATCCGCGAAAAGAAGGGCGAAGCTCTTCTGCCAGAACGCGAAGAGGCTGCGTGAATCAACGCTCTAGATTTACTATTTAAGACTCTGTTAAGAAAAGAAAAAGCCGGGATTTGATCCCGGCTTTTTTCGTTGTTTATATCGGCTTAAGCGTTCAAACATCGCCGCTGAAAGTATCGCAGGATTCGATCTTGCCGCTCTGGAAACCGCGCTGGAACCACTTGGCGCGCTGTGCAGACGTACCGTGATTGAAGCTTTCAGGAACGACGTAGCCCTGGCTGCGCTTTTGCAGCGTATCGTCACCAATCTGGTGCGCAGCATTGATCGCTTCTTCAAGATCGCCAGCTTCCAGAATGCCCTTCTGGTTTGTGTAATATCCCCAGACGCCAGCAAAACAATCGGCCTGCAATTCGACGCGAACTGACATCTGGTTGGCCTGAGCCTGACTCATCTGCTGACGCATCTGGTTGAAGCGCGGCAGGATGCCGAGCAGATTCTGAACATGGTGGCCGACCTCATGCGCAATAACATAGGCATTGGCGAAATCACCCGATGCACCGAACTTAGTGGCCAGTTCATTGAAGAACGTCAGATCGATATAAAGCTTACGATCACCGGGGCAGTAGAATGGCCCCGAAGCCGCCGAAGCCATGCCGCAGGCTGAACGAACACCATCCGAAAACAGAACCATCGTCGGCGGTGTGTATGTCTGCCCGCGCGACTGGAAAATTCCGCTCCATGTATCTTCAGTTTCAGCGAGAATGGTGCGTGCAAATTGTGTCGCCTCGTCATTGGCGACCTTGCCGCCCTCAGCGGGCGTGCGACCACTGCTCTGCTGCGTCTGCGTGGACTGGATACTGCCATCACCAAACAGGAATGGCAGTGGATCAATGCCAATTGCACGCAACACGAAGAACATCACAACGAGAATGAGAATACCGGAAATGCCGCCGCCGCGAACAATGCGAAAGCCCGGTCCGCCGCCCATGCCGCCACCACGACCAAAGCCGCCGCCGAGGCCGCCACTTTGTTGTCCACGCACATCCTCAACATTATCGCTTTGTCTACGGCCTTGCCAACGCATGGACCAACTCCCCTTCACCGTGCCAGCCGTTAAGAAGGCAGCACCAATCTGTTGCAAGCAATTGTCGCACAAACAGTTGGCGCGGCAACAGAAAAAGTAAATGAGCGAGGATCACAAACAAACACGTATCTGCAACAAACGCACCAATGAATGGTTGCAATCTCGACGCTTGTTTGTGATTTTCCGTAAATGCCCGCATTTTCTTTTAAATAAGGGCATTTGTGGGGTTCCGCTTTGGGTCATCATTGCCTATAAGGCCAGCTTAGCCCACAGAATTTCTCTCTGCCAACCCGCCGGTAAACCGTGCGGGCTTTTCTGGCAGGCTAAGAACAAGGAAAACGCCCCCATGCCGAAACGTACAGATATCAAATCGATCCTGATTATCGGCGCGGGCCCCATTGTTATCGGCCAGGCTTGCGAGTTCGATTATTCCGGCACGCAGGCCTGTAAAGCGTTGAAAGAGGAAGGCTACCGCATCATCCTCGTCAACTCCAATCCAGCCACGATCATGACCGATCCTGACCTGGCGGACGCGACCTATATCGAACCAATTACGCCTGAAGTCGTCGCCAAGATCATTGCCAAGGAACGTCCTGACGCACTGCTGCCAACCATGGGCGGCCAGACCGCGCTGAACACTGCTTTGTCGCTCCGCCGCATGGGCGTTCTTGAGCGCTACAATGTTGAGATGATCGGCGCACATGCAGAAGCCATCGACAAGGCAGAAGACCGCGCTCTTTTCCGCGAAGCAATGGAAAAGATCGGTCTCGACACGCCAGAATCGCGACTGGCCAATGCGACCGAAATCAAGGACGAAGACCGCAAGCGTCACGAAGCCAAGCGCGCTGAAGTGAAATCGCAGTATTCTGGCGATGATCTCGACAAGGCGCTCGACAAGCTTGAAACCGAATGGCAGCTGGGCGAAGTTGAGCGCAAGCAGCGCTACATGAGCCACGCGCTTGCAAAGGCTGCGCAGGCACTCGACGTGGTCGGCCTGCCTGCCATTATCCGCCCAAGCTTCACGCTCGGCGGCACCGGCGGCGGCATCGCTTACAACCGTCAGGAATTTTTTGAGATCATCGAACGTGGTCTGGATGCATCGCCAACGACTGAAGTTCTGATCGAAGAGTCGGTTCTGGGCTGGAAAGAATATGAAATGGAAGTCGTCCGCGACAAGGCGGATAACTGCATCATCATCTGCTCGATCGAAAATCTCGATCCTATGGGCGTCCATACCGGCGACTCGATCACCGTTGCGCCAGCCCTGACGCTGACCGACAAAGAATACCAGATCATGCGTAACGCCTCGATTGCGGTGCTGCGCGAGATCGGCGTTGAAACCGGTGGCTCCAACGTGCAGTTCGCGATCAACCCGGCCAATGGCCGCATGATCGTGATTGAAATGAACCCACGCGTGTCGCGTTCTTCGGCTCTCGCTTCCAAGGCAACCGGCTTCCCGATTGCCAAAGTCGCGGCAAAGCTTGCTGTCGGCTACACACTGGATGAACTCGACAACGACATCACCGGCGGTGCAACGCCAGCGTCGTTCGAACCATCGATCGACTATGTCGTCACCAAGATCCCGCGCTTTGCATTCGAAAAATTCCCGGGCTCTTCGCCAATCCTGACCACCGCAATGAAGTCGGTCGGCGAAGTTATGGCCATTGGCCGTACTTTCCAGGAAAGCTTGCAGAAGGCGCTTCGCGGCCTCGAAACCGGCCTGACGGGCCTTGATGAAATCGCCATTCCAAATATTGAAGAAGGCGATGAAAAGAACGCGATCCGCGCCGCCATCGGCACGCCTACGCCAGACCGTCTGCGCATGGTCGCTCAGGCAATGCGCCTTGGTTTGACGACCGAGCAGGTTCACGATGCGTCCAAGATCGATCCTTGGTTCCTCGAACAAATCGAAGCCATTGTGAAGACCGAAGAGCGTGTTCGCGAACACGGTCTGCCACAGGATGCAGAAAACCTGCGTATGCTGAAAGCCATGGGCTTCTCCGATGCGCGCCTCGCCAGCCTGACGGGAGAGGACGCAGAGGATATCGCAAAACTGCGCGGTGAACTTGATGTGCATCCGGTTTACAAGCGCATCGATACCTGCGCTGCAGAATTCGCTTCGCCAACCGCCTACATGTACTCGACCTATGAAACGCCATTCGTCGGTCAGCCTCGCTCCGAGGCACAGGTTTCGGATCGCAAGAAGGTCGTCATTCTCGGCGGTGGTCCAAACCGCATCGGTCAGGGCATCGAATTCGATTATTGCTGCTGTCATGCCGCTTTCGCACTCGGCGATGCCGATTACGAAGCCATCATGATCAACTGTAACCCGGAAACAGTTTCGACCGATTACGACACGTCCGACCGCCTCTACTTTGAACCGCTTACAGCTGAAGATGTGTTGGAAATCCTGCGCGTAGAGCAGGAAAAGGGCACATTGCATGGCGTGATCGTACAGTTTGGTGGCCAGACCCCGCTCAAGCTTGCAAATGCACTGGAAAAGGCAGGCATTCCGATCCTCGGCACTTCGCCTGACGCGATTGATCTTGCAGAAGACCGCGACCGCTTCCAGAAGCTGCTCATCAAGCTCGGTCTCAACCAGCCAAAGAACGGCATCGCCTATTCGGTTGAACAGGCACGCCTGATCGCAGCAGACCTTGGTTTCCCGCTGGTTGTTCGTCCGTCCTATGTTCTGGGTGGTCGCGCCATGCAGATCATCCATGATGAACGCAGCCTGCAGGCCTATCTGCTCGATACCGTTCCGGAACTGGTCCCTGAAGACATCAAAGCCAAGTATCCAAACGACAAGACTGGTCAGATCAACACGCTGCTCGGCAAGAACCCGCTCCTGTTTGATACCTATCTTACACAGGCCATCGAAGTGGACGTCGACTGCCTTTGCGACGGCAAGACCAGCTTCGTTTCCGGCATCATGGAACATATCGAAGAAGCTGGTATTCACTCGGGCGACAGCGCCTGCTCGCTGCCAGTTCATTCGCTCTCCGCTGAAACCGTTGCTGAGCTGGAACGTCAGACCGAAGCTCTTGCCAAGGCACTTAATGTTGGCGGCCTGATGAACGTCCAGTTCGCGATCAAGGACGGCGAAATCTTCATTCTTGAAGTGAACCCGCGCGCTTCGCGTACGGTTCCGTTCGTTGCCAAGACCATCGGCACGCCGATTGCCAAGGTTGCGGCCCGCATCATGGCTGGCGAAAGCCTTGAAGAAGCGCTCGGCGCGTATGGCGGCAAGCCACAGGCTCCTTCACGCCCGCACATCGCGGTCAAGGAAGCCGTGTTCCCATTTGCACGCTTCCCGGGCGTCGATACGCTGCTCGGACCTGAAATGCGTTCGACCGGTGAAGTAATGGGCCTCGACTACGACTACGCACTGGCTTTCGCCAAGGCGCAGCTCGGTGCAGGCGTTGAGCTGCCGCGCGAAGGAACGGTCTTCGTCTCAGTTCGCGATGAAGACAAGGAACGCATACTGGGTGCAGTCCGCAAGCTTGCAAGCATCGGCTTCAAGGTAATGGCAACCGGCGGAACACAGCAGTTCCTCGTCGCAAATGGCGTGGAAGCGACCAAGATCAACAAGGTCATCGAAGGCCGTCCGCACGTTGAAGACGCGATCCGCAATCGTCAGATCCATCTGGTCTTCAACACGACCGACAGCGCAAGCGCTGTTTCGGACAGCAAGTCGATCCGCCGTGCAACACTGATGCAGAAGCTGCCTTACTACACCACCATGGCTGGTGCTGAAGCAGCGGCAGAAGCTATAGCTGCACTTAAGGCCGGTTCGATGGAAGTCCGTCCGCTGCAGGATTACTTCCGCGATTAATCAAACTGAGAGACACGAAAAAGGCCGCAGATGAAAATCTGCGGCCTTTTTCTTTGGTAGCAACCACCAATATGACGAACTCGGCAATACTTTATCTATTTGTTTTGGCGCGCATCTTGCTCCGGAAACCGCTTCGCACTTTTCGAGATAAGCTCTAGAGTCTGAGGGGAATTAGGTTTCGGGCGTGGCGTGCGACGGATTTTGGTCCTGAACAGGAGAAAAGACCGCCGTAGCTAATTCCCCACAGACCCTAGACCGTTGCTTCTGTTTGATGCGGCAGGCGAAGTGGATCAGCCTGCAAGTCCATCTCAAGATGGAGTTGGCGTGTGAACAAGCCATTATGCCCAAGACCTTTGCCGATATGAATGACGGCTGCATCTTTTAATGGGCCGGTCAAAATTGCATAAGCGCGTTTGCGCGCTTCTTCATCCATACCGTCCAATGTGCCATCAATCACGATCCAGCTTGGATTTTGCAGAACAAGCCGCGCGAGTGCCAGGCTTTGCTGCTCGTCATCAGTGAGCGTCCTATCCCAGCGCAACGTACGATCAATCTGTGGTTCCAGACGCTCCAGCCCCGCGAATTTCAGTACTTCCGCGACCTGATTTTTTGAGAAATCGGCAGCATTCAGTGGATATACAACGGCGTCATGCAGGTTGCCGGGTGGGATATAGGGAGCATGAGGGATAAACACCACGCGATCACCAGCAGGCAGACCGATGCGTCCGCTTCCCCAAGGCCACAAACCACCGAGAGCACGGAAAAACCGGCTGCGCTCGGTTTCAGTTGCCCCTGTAACAAACAGACGTTCGCCGGGGTTGATCGCTACTTGCTTCTCAACAAGATTGAGACAGCCATCGGGCACCGCAATCGACAAACCGTCGATGGTCAAACGCTCGTCTTCGTTCGTTTCAAGCGTGATCTGGCGATCAATATGGCCGATATCATCCATTCGCAAGATAGCCTGACGGAAGCTTGCAACGCGCAAAAGCGTTGCACGCCAGTCGGCAATCGCGCCGAAATTATCAACGAACCAGCGCAGAGAATTATGTACCTGCGTGAAGGCACCAACGGCCATCATAAGGCCACCGAAGGTCAGCCCACCGGAAAAATAGACCGGTGCAGCGACAAGAATCGGCGCAATAATCGTGAACCAGCCATAGCCAGCAGTTACCCATGTGAGGTTCGTTGTCGCAATGACGATCCTCTTGATCGCGCTCAAAACGGCATCGAGATCGCGATCCAGCCTGCGGCGTTCATCAGCTTCACCGCGTGCGAGTGTTACGGCATCGATATGCTCGTTAACCCGCATCAGCGAGAAGCGGAAATCAGCCTCGCGCGCATAGCGGTTGGCATTGTGATTGACGAGGCTGCGACCGACAAACCACGAAAGCAGCGACGCAGAACCCGCATAAAAAACAGCCGCCCAGACCATGTAACCGGGAATAGAAAAACTATAACCCCAGACATGGAAGACAAAGCCGCTTGAAAGCGACCATAAGACGCCGACGAAACTCACCAGAATGACTGTCGACTGCAGCAGATTGATGCCGAGATCGCTCGTCGTTTCGGCCAGATGGCGCGCATCTTCCTGCAAGCGTTGATCGGGATTGATGCCAATTTCGCCAGCCTTTGCCAGTCGAAACGCCCTCCCCGGCTGCAACCACTGACCAACCAGATCACGCGCCAACCCATCGCGCAGCTTCAGCTTGAACATCTGGTTCAGCCAGGTCTGTGAGACGTTAAGGATGAGAACTGAGCCGGCAATGGCAAAGAAAATTAATAGCTGATGGAAGAACGCACTCAAATTGCGGTCCGATAACGCATTGTAAAATGGCACGTTCCAGCGGTTAATTGCCACCTGCCCGATAGCGATCAGAACGATCAGCACGAAGATACCTGTTCCCAAGGCGATCAGCTGATTGCGAACGGGAGACACCCAGAACGCGCTCATCATCATGCGAACTTGCGAGAGAAGATCGCTACCGTCCTGCTTGCTCTTATCCGGATGACGACGAGGCGGGCGAGTAGCCCTATGCGGCTTATCCTGCTTTGATTTGGACACCACGTCTTTCCTCATCGGGCTTGTGTTTGGCAGATGCAAAACTTTGCTAGTGGCTTGAATTTGACGTTTGAATTTCGGCTGACACTTATGTTGTTTCAAACGTCAAATTCGAAAAATCCACTAGATAGAAATACTTACTAGTGGTCCTTTTAAATTCCAACATTTGCTCAGCACATGAAACGAGGGAAGCAAATGTTGGAATCAGACCACTAGTAAATATAGGCGTAAATACCAAAGGTCATGGGATTGTTCTTAAACAATTCCGGCCTCACTCTGTAGCAACATTTTGGAACTTTTGTGTGAGAACCAGGCCGCTCACTTTATCGGATGCTTGCACCTGCTTATCCAGCTGGCAGCATTATAAAATGCATCCCCGTTTGAGGAATAAAACCATCTCTTTTCATCTCTTCCAGGTGCATTTGGCAGACGTTAGCGATCACATCTGGATCGGAATATGAAAAAGCATTTCAAAAATAGGCCTTTAGAGATATCAAAGCCTGTCTTGTATTGGTCAAATTTGTCGCATATAGTCGGGCAATCGATTTTTCGGTCAAGTGACTTTGCGACCCGCCCGGCCTGCCGTGCTTCCTGACGATCTCCTGTCCATAAATTCGATCCACAGGGACGTGTGCGAAGCATACGGACTACACGACTACTAATGTTACAAAGGAATTTCCCATGGCTACGGGAACTGTTAAGTGGTTCAACACGACCAAGGGCTTCGGCTTCATTCAGCCTGATCAGGGCGGCACGGACGTATTCGTTCACATTTCCGCTGTTCAGCGCGCTGGTCTGGCCACGCTCGATGAAGGCCAGAAGGTTACGTACGAAATCGTACAGGACCGCCGTTCGGGCCGTTCGTCTGCCGACAACCTCGTCGCAGCATAATTTTTGCCGCAAGGCAGAGGAAAGGCGGGACTTGTCCCGCCTTTTTTATTTGTCCGATTTCTTATTCGATAATATTCAGACTTTTATCAGCGCACTCGCTCCCAGCATAAGAGCTGCGACCAACGCTGCTACGGTGCGAACATGGTTCCAAAGAGTCCAGTCGCGCACATAAGCGATCCAGACATCCGCTGATGCAGCAGCATTTGCATCCATGACGGCAAGCTGATCATTGAGCGGCACATTCAGAATCATGGTTACGCCAATGGTGCCGATCAGATAGATGCCAGCACCGATCATCGTCCACTTCGACAGGCTGCCAAAACCCATCAGCCCGAGCGCAATTATCGCCAGACAGAGCAATGCCGTTCCAAAAAAGACCGCAAAGAATGTACCATTAATCACTGTTATGTTGATCGACTGCATTGCCGATATGCCTGCATTTGCCGGAATGCGTGCGAGAGCAGCCATCACAAAACTTGAGAACGCATAGAAAATACCGCCTGTAATCGCACTACCCCATGCCGTCAGCAGCACAAGCAGTTGAAAACTCATCGTCATGATCCTTCCTCCCAAGCGCCTTCTTCAGCGGCCTTGCGGGCAAAATCTGCAAAGCGGCGCGGCTTTCGACCCAGAGCTTCCTCAACGCCATGAGCCACTTTGGCGTTACGACCATCAAAAAGCTCAGTGAAAAGATAGCGCAAAAGTGCAATCACATCTTCAGGCAGCGCCTGCTCGCGCAACGCCACTTCATAATCAGCGAACGAAACAGAATAGAACGACAGTTCCCTCCCCGTAGCTCTTGCGAGCTCGCTCACTGCATCATTAAAACTCAGCAGTTCCGGGCCTGTTAGCTCATAGAGGCGATTGCGGTGGCTCGATTGCGTCAGGGCTGCAACCGCCACATCAGCAATATCGTCGGCATCGATGAACGGCTCTTTTGTCTGTCCGACCGGCAACGTCAGCGAACCCGATAAAAGCTCATCCCGCATGTAGTTTTCACTGAAGTTCTGCATGAACCAGCTTGCGCGCAGCACGGTCCAGTCAAGGCCGGAGGTTTGAAGCACCTGCTCGGCAGCTTCGGCCTCCTCCTCACCTCGTCCGGAAAGAAGAACGACATGTTTCACACCCGCCGTCTTCGCGACCATCAGAAATGCGCGGATTGCATCTACCGCACCCGGCAAAGCCAGATCCGGCTGATATGTGACATAGGCCTGTGTGACACCTTCAAGCGCCGCAGCCCAACCGGATTGACTATTCCAGTCAAAGGCAATTTCCGTGCTTCGCGATACGGCACGAACAGACAGGCCCTTCTCCCGCAATTTCTCCGCAACGCGCCTGCCGGTTTTGCCGGTCGCACCGATCACCAGATAAAGATCATTCGAGCCCGTATTCATTTTCCATCTCCCAAAATATGAGCATCCCTCATATTTGCAATATGTGAGCAATCCTCATATTCTGTCAAGAGCGGATAATGTGAGTCGGTCATGAAGCAGAATTCGGGTACGGAAACAGAAGTAATCGGTGCGGCAATCCTGCGGCGCACACCCAGTCAGAGCCGGGCACAGGAAAAAATCCGCCGCATAGCGGAATGCGCGACCGCGCTGATCGCCACAAAGGGCAGCGACAGCCTGAAGATGAGCGAAATTGCCCAGCAGGCCGGCATTTCGATCGGTGCGCTCTATCAGTATTTTCCTGATAAAAGCGCCTTGATCCGATATCTGTTTCAAAGCTGTAACGCGCAATCGCGTCAGTGCATCGAAGATGGACTTGCCTCAGCAAATTCAAGCGACGAATTGATTGCTGCATTTAATGCCTTGATTGACGAATATCTGGCTTTGATGCGGCTGGAACCAGCAATGCGCGATATATGGTCGGCCACGCAGACCGATAAATCCCTATCTAAGCTGGAGATTGCCGAAAGCCGCCAGAATGGCAAACTGCTAGCGGATACAATCCGCCGGATCGCACCCGATAAAGACACCGCCCAGTTGGACGAAACCGCTTTTCTGCTGATGCATTTTGGCGAATCCACCATGCGCATCGCCGGCGAGGTTGCGGAGGATGAATGCGATGCGCTGATTAAGGCTTACAAAATCATGGCCACGCGTAGCTTGCGCGACCTCATGGGCCATTAGAGCATTTCCAGCAAAACTGCGAAGCGGTGTTGCGTAGGGATAATGCGTAAAACAAAAGATGGAGCGGTTCCAACGATTTAATATTAACTGGAACCGCTCTGAACCTTAAGGCAGCCAGTCCATCGAAACATGCCCTTCATCGGCTGCTACGCGCTTAAGCCACGCATTCACTGCCGGATAGCGATCCATGTTGAAGCCGCCCCGATGCGCCTCATGCGTATAAGCATAAAGAGCGATATCAGCCACCGTCAGGCTGTCACCTGCCAGGAAAGGTGTCTTCTTCAATTGCTCTTCCATAACGCCGAGCGCCTTGTCGCCACCGGCAAGCGTCGATGCCAGACGTTCAGGCGTCGCGTCACGGGCGCGCTCCGGATAGACCATCAAGGCACGGCGCACAGCGACATAGGGCTCATGGCTATATTGCTCGAAGAATAGCCACTGATACACCAACGCCCGTTCATAAGCGTCTTTCGGCAGATAGGGCGTCCCTTCAGCCAGATGAAGAAGCATGGCATTCGATTCGGCAAGGAAGCGACCATCTTCCAGTTCAAGCAGCGGAACCTTACCATTCGGGTTTTTCGCCAGATATTCAGGTGTTCGCGTCGAACCGTCGAGAGATGAAACGGTGACGTGCTTGAAAGGCTTACCGAGTTTTGCAAGCAAAAGCCGAGGCTTATAGCAATTTCCGGAATCTGGCTGTGAATAGATCGTGAGCATTTGCTTCTCCTGTACCGGCATAACATGTCCGTCAGACTGAAAGCTGTCCAATCAGTTTCATTGAACGAATATGTGCGGATATCTGATGGATCAGAACTTTTCAGCAACACAATCGCGCGAGAAACCGGAATTTCTTGCGAAAATGCAAAGCTTTTGTTGCGATTCGTGCGCCGATGCGACATAGAAAGTCCGCAAAACCGGACCGTTCCCGGTGCCGGTTATCTGATCCTGCCATCTATGGAGATCTATCATGGCATTTCTCGCCGACGCCCTTTCTCGTGTAAAGCCATCTGCAACCATCGCGGTCAGCCAGAAAGCACGTGAACTGAAAGCCAAGGGCAAGGACGTGATTGGTCTCGGAGCGGGCGAACCCGATTTCGACACACCAGACAATATCAAGAAGGCTGCCATCGACGCGATTAATCGCGGCGAAACCAAGTACACGCCAGTTGCTGGTATTCCTGAGCTGCGTCAGGCCATCGTTGCTAAGTTCAAGCGCGAAAACGGCCTCGACTATAAGCCGGAACAGGTTATCGTCGGCACCGGCGGCAAGCAGATCCTGTTCAACGCTTTCATGGCGACCCTGAACCCAGGTGATGAAGTGATCGTGCCTGCCCCATACTGGGTAAGCTACCCGGAAATGGTTGCAATCAACGGCGGCACGCCAGTTTTCGTCAACACGAAGATCGAAGACAACTTCAAGCTGACTGCAAGCGATCTTGAAAAGGCGATCACGCCAAAGACCAAGTGGCTGATCTTCAACTCGCCATCGAACCCAACCGGCTCGGCATACACTGAAGCAGAACTGAAGGCGCTGACCGACGTTCTCGTCCGTCATCCGCAGGTCTGGATCCTCACCGACGACATGTATGAACATCTCGTCTATGGCGATTTCGTCTTCACGACGCCTGCTCAGGTTGAACCTTCGCTCTATGATCGTACGCTCACCATGAACGGCGTATCGAAGGCCTATGCAATGACCGGCTGGCGTATTGGTTATGCCGCAGGCCCGCTGCAGCTCATCAAGGCTATGGATATGGTGCAGGGTCAGCAGACCTCCGGCGCTTGCTCCATCGCTCAGTGGGCAGCTGTTGAAGCGCTCAACGGCACACAGGACTTCATTCCGGAAAACAAGAAGATCTTCCAGGCTCGCCGCGATCTGGTCGTATCGATGCTCAATCAGGCAACCGGCATTCATTGCCCAACGCCAGAAGGTGCATTCTACGTTTACCCATCCTGTGCAGGCCTGATCGGCAAGAAAACTGAAGCTGGCAAAGTCATCGAAACTGACGAAGACTTCGTAACTGAGCTGCTCGAAGCAGAAGGCGTTGCAGTCGTTCATGGTTCGGCTTTCGGCCTTGGACCAAACTTCCGCATTTCTTATGCGACATCCGACGAACTGCTTGAGGAAGCCTGCTCACGCATTCAGCGCTTCTGCGCAAGCCTGCGTTAAAAGCTAAAAATACAAATGACGAAGGGGCCGAAAGGCCCCTTTTTCGTATCTTCACCTCAAGAGAAAAACCAAGATCAGGCGAAAAGCCAAAAAAAAAGCCAGACAAATGTCTGGCTTTGAGTTTTGAAGGTGCCTTCAAGGCAAACCTCCAGAGGGGAACACTCAGCGCGCGCAAATGGGAGGAGGAAACGCAGCGCTGAGATGACTTATATATGCCTTGTGCTCATTGTTTTTGCAATGCAACTTTAGCGCAATACAGCTATGCGTTTTTTGCATGGCTAGAAAATCAATAAAAAGTCAATATATTCATAGAGTTAGAGATTAACCACTTATCCGACTTTCTTAACTGGCTATCATAGAGCCGCCCAAACAGAAGGCATAGCCGAACAATCACTGCCTCTAAAAATAGCAAATCACTTCCGTAGATCGAAAGCATCCGCCGCTGTCATGAAACTATCATGGCACTGAATCTGACTTGTCACAGAAGAGGCATAGAAGCCCTCGCAAGGCCGCAGCCATCCTTTTTGAATGCCGAACCGGCACATGCTGCAGCGCACCCCTTATCAAACAAGGAGCGCCATCTTGCGTATCGTCCAGATTACCGACACCCACCTCAGCCCAACCAAGTCGCACTTCAACAGCAATTGGGCACCCCTTGTTGCGTGGATTGAAGAACAAAAGCCGGATCTCATCATTCACACCGGCGACCTGACGGTTGACGGTGCAGATATGGAAGCGGATCTCGCTTTCTGCCGCGAACGTATCGCCGAACTTTCCGCCCCTGTGCTGAGCCTTCCCGGCAATCACGACATCGGCCACCTGCCCGGCAGCCATCAACCTGTCAACATGCAGCGCCTGAAGCGTTGGCGTGATCATTTCGGTCCAGACTACTGGGCTAAAGATCTCGGCGACTGGCGCATCATTGGGCTTAACAGCCTGATTATCGGTGCTGACTCCGCTGAGGAAGAAGAACAGTTCCAATGGCTTGAGGCAGAGCTGAATAACAGCGATGGCAAGCCTGTTGCTATTTTTGCGCATAAGCCGGTTTTCGTCGATCAGCCAGATGAAGGTGACACGGGCTACTGGGGTATTCGACCCGCTCCACGTCAGCGCCTCTACGATCTGTTTGCCGCCAATAATGTGAAGCTTCATGCAAGCGGCCATCTTCACCGCGCATGGGCTGGGGAAGCTTATGGTACAAGCTATATCTGGGCACCGGCAGCAGCATTCATAGTGGGCGCCATGGAACGTGACCTGCCCGGTGAGCGTATTCTGGGAGCAGCTATCCACGACCTCGGCGAAACAGTAAAAAGTGAAATCGTCCGTATTGAAGAGCTTACACCTTACGTCATTGATGATGTGGTGCATGAAGTCTATCCGCATCACACCGGCGATGGTGAGGCGGAAAAGCTTGCTGAGGAGGCTACTCAGTGAGCACGCTTGTCCTTCGCGATATCAGCAAGTCTTACGGCAACAATCAGATCCTTGACGGTATTTCCATTGAGGCCGCAGAAGGCGAGTTTATTGCACTCGTGGGTCCGTCAGGTTGTGGCAAGAGCACGTTGCTGCGCATTCTTGCAGGCCTTGATCACGCCGATGAAGGCAGCATTGCCATTGCCGGACGCGATATCACAGGCGCCCATCCTGCTGACCGCAACATGGCGATGGTCTTTCAATCCTATGCACTTTATCCGCATTTAACGGCCGCGCAGAACATCGCGGTTCCTCTTGCCATGCGCGATATGACCACTCTGGAACGCTTTCCACTGGTCGGCGTACTCGTTCCGGGGCAACGCAAGAAGCGAGCAGCCATCCAAAAGCAGGTCAAAGCGACAGCGGCCAGCCTTAAAATCGATCATCTGCTTGATCGCAAGCCGGGCCAAATGTCGGGTGGCCAGCGCCAGCGTGTTGCGCTTGCCCGTGCTCTTGTCCGTCAGCCCGGCGCGTTTCTAATGGATGAGCCGCTGTCCAACCTCGACGCCAATCTGCGTGTTCACACCCGGGCGGAAATCGTGGAGCTACATCGCCGCGCCGGTGTGCCGACGATCTATGTAACGCACGATCAGGCTGAAGCGCTGAGCATGGCCGACCGTGTAGCCGTCATGATGGGCGGTAAGTTACTGCAGATTGATACGCCAACTGCGATCTATAATGATCCAAAACATATTGAAGTCGCTCAGTTTATCGGCACACCGCGCATCAATATCCTTGACGCTCTGGTGAGCGACAATGGCATCGTCCATTTTGCTGGCCGCGCGATACTGCAAGGCATCGCGGCACATTCTGGCACGCAAATCCGCGTCGGCATCAGGCCGGAACATTTCCGCATCGTTCCACACGACAGGACCGGTATCACTGCCACGGTTTCGCGGATTGAGTTCCTGGGCTCGGAAGTGTTGATCTATGTAAAAGCTCCCGGCGCGTCACAGGATCTGACGGTCAAGCTTGATCCCGCGAAAGCAAAAAATATTGCAGCGGGTTTAGCCGTTGGCCTGCATTTTGATGCAGACAACGCCTATCTTTTTGGTGACGACGGTCTGCGTCTGCGTCAACCCGCCGGAAATGCAATACAACTTGCCCCGCGGGAAAAGGCGCCAGCTCATGTCTGACGCCGCTCTTCCTCACACGGGTTTAACCAACGCTCGCACGGCTGCAGAAAAGGCACGCCGACGTGAAGAACGCCTCGCCTGGAAGCTTGCAGCACCGGCCATTCTCCTCACAGCACTTTTGATCCTGTTACCGACAGCAGCTGTGATCTTCTGGAGCCTCACCAATTTCGAGTTGGGCTATGACGGCTTTGAATTTATCGGCCTTGATAACTACCGCGAGTTATTCACCGACCGCACGTTTTTGATCTCACTCAAAAACACGGCAGTTTACACAGCCATCGTAGCTCCGGCTTCCGTTTTTCTGGGCCTTGGCGTGGCGCTTCTTATTGAAAGCGAAGTTCGCGGCAAATCATTTTTCCGCACGGTTTACTTCCTTCCTGTCGCTTCGCTTCTCGTCGCCATGGCAACCGTCTGGCAATATCTGCTGCATCCAACGCTTGGTCCGGTAAACGCAATGCTTGGGATGATCGGTATTACCGGCCCCAACTGGCTAGGCTCCAGCGATACCGTGCTCTTTAGCCTTGCACTCATTGGCGTCTGGCAGAGCGTCGGTTTCAACATGGTTCTGTTTCTTGCTGGCCTGACCGCGATACCACGCGAACTTTATTCGGCTGCGGAAGTTGATGGTGTGAAAAGCAGCTGGGAACGGTTTCGTCTGGTCACTTGGCCTCTGCTCGGCCCCACCACTCTGTTTGTAACGACAATCAGCATTATCAACGCAGTCAAAGTCTTTGAGACAGTCAAAACACTGACCGAAGGCGGTCCAAATAAAGCATCCGAAGTGCTGCTCTGGACCATTTATCAGGAAGGCTTTGTCTATCTGCGCGTGGGCTATGCCTCTGCGATGACCGTGATTTTCCTCGCTGTGCTGATCGTTCTGATGATGCTGCAGTTCCGCGTGCTGGACCGTCGTACCCATTATTGAGGAACCAGAAATGACTTTTGCCCGTTCCTTCCGTCTCGGCTTGCTTTCATTGGGTGCGCTTATTTTTCTGGCACCCTATATCTTCATGCTATCGACGGCCGCCAAATCGCAGCAGGATATCTTTTCCTCTTCACTTTCGCTCATTCCGCAGAACTGGGCTCTTTGGGATAACCTCACCAAAGCTTTGACGCGCGTTCCGATGGGACTTCTGCTGTTTAACGGTGTCATCGTCTGTGGGCTGGTTCTCGTCGTACAGGTGGTGATTGCCATACCGTGTGCTTATGCAATGGCAAAGCTGCAGTTTCGCGGTCAGCGCACGATGATGATGCTGGTCATGCTTGGCCTTCTTGTTCCGATCCATGCAACGGCCCTCCCGTTCTATGTCGGCTTCAATCAGCTTGGCGTTCTCAATAGCTACTTCGCACTGAGCGCGCCGTTCTTCATTTCGGTCTTCGGCATTTTCCTGTTTCTACAGTTTTTCCGTGCTCTTCCGGATGACCTCATCAGCGCTGCTCGCCTTGATGGAATGTCGGAAGCAGGCATCGTCATGCGCGTCATTGTTCCAAATGCGTGGCCTGCCATCACCGCTTTCTCGATCTTTTCGGTGGTCGCACACTGGAACGATCTGTTTTGGCCGCTCATCGTCGTCAATGGCATGGAACGGGCTACACCACCGCTCGGCCTCCTCTATTTCCGCGCAGCAGAAGCTGGCGACGACTACGGCGCACTGATGGCGGCAACGCTCATCATCACCCTGCCGCTTCTCCTCGCATTTCTCGCAGCCCAGCGCCGCTTCATCGAAGGCATTACTTTAACCGGCCTCAAAGGCTGAAATCCTCCCCGCCCTCCCTTATCCTCCCAAGGAGTTAAACCATGAAACGCCTTTCCAGCGCTCTTGCCGCTCTGGCTGTTGCGACCGGCCTCGTCTCTCCGGCTTTCGCAGAAACCACGCTTAACGTGCATTATCCGATGCCCGGCTTCTTCAAAGATGTCATGGCCGACATCTCGAAAAAGTTCATGGAAGAAAATCCAGATATCAAGATCAACTTCGTAAGCCCCTCAGCGACTTATGAAGAAGGCATCCAGACAATCATGCGTCAGGCTGGCACGTCGGAACTGCCAGACATCACCTTCACTGGCTTGAACCGCCTGCGCGTATTGGCTGAACGCAATATCGGCGTCGACATGAAGCCGCTCGTTGATAAGGAAGCAGACCTTGAAGCTCAGGGCTTTACCGATCACCTGCTAAGCCTTGCTCGCGTTGGTGATCGTCAGGTCGGCCTTGCTTTCGCAACGTCAAACCCGATCATGTATTACAATGCCGATCTGGTTAAGGCTGCGGGCGGCAACCCAGATACACCGCCAACCACCTGGGACGAGGTGATCGAGCTCGGCGGCAAAATCAAGGCACTCGGGAACGGCAATGAAGGCATCGACTTCCGCTGGCAGGGTGACGACTGGATGTTCTCAGCGCTGCTTTTCGGCGCGGGCGGCACCATGCTCACAGAAGACGAAAAGAAGGTTGCCTTTAATGGACCGGAAGGCCTTGAAGCCTTCAAACTCGTTGATCGCTTGGTGAAAGAAGGCGGCATGCCAGTTCTGACCAAGGCTGCGGGTGAACAGGCTTTTGCTGCTGGTAAGGTAGGCTTCGCATTCCAGACCACTGGTGCGCTGCGCAACACAATCAAGAATGTTGGCGATAAGTTCGATATGCGCACCGCCAAGATTCCACTGCTTAACGCTGAAAAGGGTCGCTTGCCGACGGGTGGTAATGCAGTTGTCATCCTGACCGAAGACCAGGCAAAGCTTGATGCAGCCTGGAAATTTGCCAAGTTTGCTGCAGGCCCATACGGCGCATCGGTCGTTGTACCAGGTACCGGCTATGTGCCGAACAATGAATTGGCTGCGAAGTCGGATGAATATCTCGGCAAATTCTATGAAGAAAATCCGCTCTTCAAAGCTGGTCTGAGCCAGATGTCGATCATGATCCCTTGGTATGCATTCCCGGGCTCGAACGGCGTCAAGGTAACACAGACCATTGTCGACAACCTCTCGCGCGTTGTTGAGCAGTCGGCTACGCCTGAAGATGCTCTTGCCGATGCATCGAAAGAAGTTCAGCGCCTGCTGCCACGCAAATAGCTTCACAAAACAAAAAGGCCGCGCTGGATTGTCCAGCGCGGCCTTTTCTTGTCAAAAACGAAGATCAGAAGGTCCAGTTTCTTGCCTTCGAGAACAGGAAATCACGGAAAGCATGAAGCTTGGCAGAATTCTTCAGCGCTTCCGGATAACAGAAGAACGTGTCGAAGGATGGGATTTCCTCAAGCTCTGGCAGAAGCTGAACAAGCCCGGATTCCTTGTCCGCCATATAGTCAGGCAACACCGCAATTCCGACACCACGCTGGACCGCACGACGAATGGAAAGCAGATTATTCACCTGCAAAACCGGAATGCGGGAGCTGCCATCGGACCGACCAGCGATCTCGAGCCAGTTCAATCCTGTCAGATAGCTTGGAGCAGGCTCACCGAATGTTACAACCCGATGCTGGTCGATCTCGTCTATGGAATTCAGCTTCCCATATTTCGAGACATAACCCGCAGAGGCATAAACATGCATATGCACGGTGAACAGGCGGCGCTGGATGAGGTCAGGCTGCTGGGGCTGGCGCAAGCGGATTGCGCAATCCGCATGACGCATGGTCAGATCCAGTTCCTCATTATCGAGGATCAGCTGCAGCTGAATATCCGGGTAAAGCTCGACAAACTCCTGAATGCGCTCGATCAGCCAGCCCGAGCCAAGACCAACCGTCGTGGTCACACGCAGGCGACCCGTCGGCTTTTCCTTGCTTTCGGCAAGCTTGGAGCGGACATTTTCGAGCTTCATCAGCACGTCATGCGCCGTGCGATAGAGCGTTTCGCCTTGTTCCGTCAGAATAAGTCCACGCGCATGACGATGAAACAGCGGAACGCCGACATCCTGCTCAAGCGCGCTGACCTGACGCGAAATAGCCGACTGCGACAGATGCAATGTCTGCGCGGCATGGGTAAAGGACCCCGCTTCCGCGGCAGCATGGAATATGCGCAGTTTATCCCAGTCGAGCGGTGCGACCACCTTCTCCCCCTCTCGTTACTCCGCAGCTTCGTGCAGCGGTTCCTGTGCAGCCAACCAGCGCTCTGCTTCCAGAGCAGCCATGCAACCCATACCTGCTGCCGTTACAGCCTGCCGGTAAATATCGTCCGTAACGTCACCGGCGGCAAAAATGCCTGGAACGTCTGTGGCCGTTGAATCAGGTGCAGTCCAAAGATAGCCGTTTGGCTTCTGCTTGAGTTTGCCCTCGAACAAAGAAACGGCAGGTGCGTGGCCAATGGCGATGAAAACGCCATGTACGTCGTGAACAGCCGTTTCGCCCGTGACAACATTCTTGAGGCGCACGCCGGTCACTGTCGCGCCCATTGGTGGCTTGGCCTCGGTGCCGACGATTTCGTCGATGACGCTGTTCCAGACGACTTTAACATTGTCGCGGTTCAGCAGGCGATCCTGCATGATCTTTTCTGCGCGGAAGCCTTCGCGGCGATGAACAACGGTCACACTCTTCGCAATATGCGAAAGGTAAAGCGCTTCCTCGACAGCGGTATTGCCGCCGCCGACAACCACGACATCTTTGCCGCGATAGAAGAAACCGTCACAGGTCGCACAAGCTGAAACGCCGCCACCCATGAAAGTCTGTTCGCTCTCGAGCCCCAGCCACTTAGCCTGCGCACCGGTCGCAATGATCAGCGCATCACAGGTATAAACCGTGCCAGAATCGCCAATCAGGCGGAATGGACGCGATTTCGTATCGACCTCTGTGATGATGTCATAAAGAATTTCAGCGCCGACATTCTGAGCCTGCGTCGCCATCTGATCCATCATCCATGGACCCTGAACAGGTTCGGCATAGCCCGGATAGTTTTCCACATCGGTGGTGATCATCAGCTGACCACCCTGCTGCAAACCGGTAATGATGATCGGCTTGAGCATGGCGCGCGCTGCATAAATGGCTGCTGTATATCCTGCCGGACCTGAGCCGATGACAATGACGGGCGCGTGACGCTGTGACATGGGTAGTTCTCCGGTCCCAAAAATCGATTTAAATCGCGGACTTCAAGCTTACTAGAATCGCCTTCGCGCTCAGCTCTGCCAATGCCCTGATATTATGGCCAAGGTAGGTCTGCAAACTGGCCATTGCAAGGTTCGACCAGCATTTGAAGCCCGTTAGCCACAGCTTGTGACCTTTCGGCATGGCTATACGTCACACCACATTGCAGCTGGCAATTTCCCGCGTTAAACACACAGGATATGAAGCAGCTTCTAAAAAACGCTGGAGCCGACCGCCATCTATAAGACAGTCGCCAATATCTGTGCGCGTTTCGGCCTTGTTATGGCTGTTGCAATGCTGCTGCCTGCAGCCATCGATCTGCGCGACGGCAGCGATGACTGGCTGATTTTCGTGCGCTCTGCGGCAGCAACCGGGGCGCTATCCGCGCTGATCCTGTTTGCCACACAAAACCAAAACACACGCTTCACACCACGTCTTGGTTTTCTGTTGACTGCCTGCCTTTGGCTCACCGCAAGTTTTCTTGGCTCTATCCCGCTTTATTTTTCACATCTGCCGATCAGCTACGCGACGGCATTCTTTGAGGCCATGTCAGGTGTGACGTCTACAGGAGCTACAGCACTCACAGGCCTTGATGACATGCAGCGCGGTATTCTGCTGTGGCGCTCTCTGCTTTGCTGGATCGGGGGCGTTGGCTTCATCGGCTTGGCCCTCTTGATGCTGCCGTCGTTGCGAGCTGGTGGTCTGGCGCTGTTCCATATGGAAAACTCGGACAAGTCGGAAAAAATTCTGCCGCGCATGAACCAGATCGCGCTCGGCATTATTTTGGCTTATCTCACCCTGACAGCCGCCTGCATGATCGCTTATTTCGCGGTTGGCATGAGCATCTTCGATGCAATCAATCACGGTTTAGCGACGGTCGCGACGGCCGGTTTTTCGACCCATGATAATTCGTTCGGCTTTTATGAAGGCAACCGAATGTTGCTGGTTGTTTCGACAGTTTTCATGGTGCTGTCGGCCCTGCCCTTCGTTTTATACATCAAGGCATTTATGCCACGCCGTACAGAACTGCTGAAAGATCCCCAGGTGAAACTCTTCTTCACCATCGTAATCGGTTTCAGCTTCGTCCTCGCTGTCGTACTGCGCCTTGGTTCTAACGTTCCATTTGGCGATGCTCTGATTTCAGCTTCGTTCCACTTTGTCTCGGTCATCACAACCACCGGCTTTACAACCGAAGATTACTCACTGTGGGGACCACCCGCGATAGGCATCTTTTTCCTCGCGTCCTTTCTGGGCGGCTGCGCAGGCTCGACGTCCGGCGGCATCAAGATGAACCGTCTCATCATCCTGTGGAGCTTGACACAAGCCAATCTGGCACGCCTCGTCATGCCCCACGCTGTTATTAAAATCCGGTACGGTTCATCGGAAGTGTCTGGCGAGATCGCCCAGAACGTATTGCTCTATCTGTTTCTCTATATCGCATCGCTCATTATCGGCGCGGTCTTGCTCGCCTCACTTGGCCTCGACTTCGTGTCCGCCTTCACTGGCGCACTGACCGCATTATCCAATGTTGGCCCCGGATTCGGCGATACAATTGGTCCTGTGGGCAATTTTTCGACGATCCATGACCCCGCACTTTGGGTGCTCTCGTTCCTCATGTTGGTCGGCCGCCTCGAGCTCATAACCATATTTATCCTGTTCACACGTACTTTCTGGATGCGCTAACAACGCTTTAGGCGGTTTACATCCGGTCGTTTCTTTTGGTATGAGCAGGATTAGATTGCGCTATACCAGCGCTGAGTGTTTTATAATTACAACCGACTGAAATATCCTTGCGCGCGGAGTTTTGCATGCCTATCAAGGCTGATCTGGACGATATCGATTGGAAAATCCTTCGGGAGCTCCAGAATGACGGGCGCATCACCAATGTCGAACTCGCTGAACGGGTCGGAATCTCGGCCCCTCCTTGCTTGCGTCGTGTACGCAAACTCGAGGAAAGCGGCGTTATTCGTGGCTACCGCGCAATCCTGAATGGTAATGCGCTCGGCCAGGATCTGGTGGCTTTCTGCTCGGTTGGCTTGCACCGTCAGGCTGATGCCGATCTCAAGGCATTTGCGGAGAAAACGAAGCAGTGGCCTCTGGTACGCCGCGCATGGATGGTTTCTGGCGAATCCGACTTCCTGCTTCATTGCGTTGCACGCGACCTCAACACCTTCCAGACTTTCGTCATTGAAGAGCTGACCGCGGCCCCAAATGTGGATTCGGTACGCACAGCGCTGACAATTCGTCCGGTCAAGGACGAGCCTCTGATGATTCTCTGATAAGATAAATATTCCATAAAAGAGCGACTGCGTTCCGGCGCAGTCGCTCTTTTTATTTGGAATTAAGTTCAGCTGTTAAAGACACGCTCATAAACGGCGCTGATAGCGTCCGCTTCTTTTTCGAGCGGAAATGCTTCATGCACATGGGCAAGCGCATTTTCACCATGGCGCTGCGCCATAGCCGGATCGGCAAGATATGGCTCAATCGCATCGCGAAGCGCGTCGCCATCACCCGCTGCAACAAAGCTGCCCGTGCCGTCCACGATCATTTCGGCATAAGCGCCGGCATCACTTGCAACGACAGCAGTTTTTGAAGCCATTGCTTCCAGCGGGGTCAGGCCAAAACCTTCGTTACGCGATGGCGCAACATAAAGCGTCAACCGGCGGTACCAGACACGGATATCCGGCACTTCACCTAAGATAAGAATACGATCCTGAAGACCTGCAGCAGCAATACGCGCTTTCAGATCATCCTCGAACGACTGATGTTCGGACGTTGTGCGACCAGTAATAACTGCCGTCCATTCCGGATATTTCGGCAAAAGCGCAATCATCGCATCGACAAAAAGGTCGGTGCCTTTGGAATGACGCACACGCCCAAAACAGCCAACGGCATATTTGCCCGGCAACCCTGACGCGCTGAATGCATCAGCCAAATCAACGGGCGGATGAAAACGCTCAAGATCGACACCATGCATAATCACGTCATGCGGCACTTGAAGAAAACTGCCCGACCGGCCACTGGTCGCAATCACCGCATTCATGCGACGGATCAGCCATTTGGTGAAAGGCTTGTGGTCACGCTGCGCAGCTGAGGTGAATACCAGTCGAAGCTTCATACGCAGAATATCGCGCATGAAAATACCCGCCAGCATTTCGACATTGCGGCGTGCATGCCAGATACGAAAACGGCGTTTGGCGGGCTTTTTCCAGAACGAGAAAAGTGCTGACCAGCCCAGATGCGGCAGGCTGTCAGGAAGCCCAGGCCCCATTGTTGCAATGCCCAATCCCTTTGCGCGTTGCAAAGGGATGAGCTGTACGATGGTCGAAGTCACACCCGAAAGGCGGCGCTTGAAGTTCGGCGCTACGACTTCAACCTGTTCAACGGGAACGGACACGTTTCGACTCAAGCGAACTTGAAGCCGACAATTTCGTAAGAACGCGAACCGCCCGGTGCATTGACCTCGATGGTATCGCCTTCACCCTTGCCGATCAGCGCACGCGCGATCGGGGAAGAAATCGAAATACGACCTTCCTTCACATTGGCTTCCTGATCGCCAACGATCTGATAGATTTTTTCTTCTTCGGTATCTTCATCAATAAGCGTGACAGTGGCGCCAAACTTGATCTTGTCGCCGGTCAGCTTCGTAACGTCGATAACTTCTGCGCGGCCAACGAGGTCTTCCAATTCGTTGATTCGACCTTCATTGAGGCTCTGCGCTTCTTTTGCTGCATGATATTCGGCATTTTCAGACAGATCGCCATGTGCACGCGCTTCAGCAATTGCCTCAATGATCCGCGGGCGTTCATTTTGCTGACGCGTGCGGAGTTCTTCCTTGAGGTTTTCGAAACCGCGAGGGGTCATTGGGAACTTTTCCATACCCAGTCCAGTCCTTTCCATCGCCCGCCGCACGTCCCTCCAGGATGAGCGCGACGGTAGTTTGGTTGCCCGCCTGATCTTGAGCCGTGTTTGGCACAAGACACCCGCCCGGGAGGTGAATTCACCCGCCGGTACACAAAAAGAAAACGGTCACCGAAGCACACGCTTCGGAACCGTTCAAAGTGATGTTGCTTAAACTATAGCATTTTCGTCGATCATTTCACGAAGAAAAATTTAAGCCTGTTAATTGTATCCAAAACCGCAGCTATTTTGCAGATACAGGCCAGCTCGCTGGCCACTTTTCGGGGCCGCCCGCATAATTGCCGTCGCAATCACCTTTCGAGCGTTCTTCAACGAGCACAAAGCGAACCTTGCCCTCCCCGTCGTCAGTCGCTTTCCAGACGTCATAGATGCCGCAATCACCCAATCCCCTGCCCTTGAAGAACGCTGTGATCGTTTTATTCGACTGCGACCAATCAATATTCCAGGCCTGATCCGTTGTGCTTGGTCCAGCATCTGAAATGGTCGGCAGCGAAATTGGGACGACCTGATTCTCGCTCTGGCTATAGAACACGTAAGACTGATTATATGCCCCAGGAGAACCACACGGCATTCCGATCAGATTAAGCCCATCCGCAATCTTTGCATTAAAACCGCCACCGGAGCTGAACGAATCCCCGTTTGATGTTCCGCAAACGCCATCCTCGTCAGTGAAGTCTTTGCGGACTTGTTCGGGAATCTGCTGAACATCCTTGATCAATGTCACATCAGGCGCAGGCGGGGCTGACTTGGCGCCTTTGGCTTGAAGTGCATCAACCGTTCCTGCACGCGATTGCTGTTCGTCAATATAGATCAAGCCTCCCACAAAACCGGAAAGCGAATAGTTCGAAACCTTGCCTGCGAATTTAAGCTGCAGCTTCTGACCATTCCTCATCGCTTCAATCAATTTGGCGACCGCGTCCGCATCTCCATAGCTGAGTTGTTCATCCTGCAACTTCATGACTGACGCATCGACACTCAACGCGGGCTTGCCATCAATCGATAGCTCCAGCTTACCCGACACTTTCGATGGGTCGATATAAGAGAGTTGAAGTTCAGGCTTTGCGCCCACAGCACGACCGCGATAAATGCCCAATCCCGGCGCACCGTCACTGGCAACTGGTGTCAGGGATAATGTGCAATTCTGCGCGAAATCACACAGGACGGATGTATCGCGGATCAACTTGTAGGCGGCGTAAGAGACGCCAAGACTGCTCAATATCGACGTAAAAACCGTCCCGGCCAACAAGATAGCTTTACTGCTCTTTTTCAATGAAAGCATAAACAACTCCCCGCGTGTAAATATTTGCTTTCTTATGTGCAGCAGTGTCGCAGTGAAACTACTACCTTGCCGATTATCCCGAATATTCTCTATAGCATATCCTGCCCCGGGAAGATGAACCAAATGAAAGAGGGCAGTTCTCTTTAGAGCACCCTCTGCGCTTCAAGAAGCCAAGAGCCGCTTAAAGAATTATTTGGTGGGATGAGGCAGCAATGACGCGCGTTCAGGCAAATTTACTTCTCCTTTTGGCGGGCGTCATTTGGGGTATGGGCTTCGTCGCGCAGTCTACCGCAATGGCAAGCATAGGCCCCTTTTTGTTTATCGGTGTCCGTTCAGCCATTGCCGCCCTGACCGTACTACCATGGTCAATCGCCGAAAGCAGACGCTCACCGCATAAGCTTAAAGGCTCGAACTATCTTTACTTCATGGTCGTTGGAGCAACGCTTTTTATCGGCCTTGTGCTGCAGCAGATCGGACTGATCACCACCTCCGTCACCAATGCCGGTTTCCTGACAGGTCTTTATGTCGTGATGGTGCCGGTGCTCGGCGTGATTATTTTCCGCAGCTGGCCACATCCTGTTGTCTGGCCAAGCGCTATCGCCTGCCTCACAGGCATATTCCTGTTATCAGGCGGGGAACTAAGCGCTCTCAAACAAGGCGACTGGCTTGTCATTGCCGGTGCTGTTTTCTGGGCTATGCAGGTTTTGTTGATTAGCCGTGCCAATCGCGCAGGTCGCCCGATCACGCTGAGCTGCGTTCAGTTTGCGACCGCCGCAGTCGCAGGCTTGCTGATCGCCGCAGCAATTGAAGACATTAACTGGAACGTCATCGCACTCACCTGGAAAGAACTGCTGTTCACCGGCGTCTTTTCATCCGGCATCGCATTCACGCTGCAAGCCATCGGCCAACGCTATACCACCTCGGCACAGGCTGCGATTTTCCTGTCGTCCGAAGCGATCTTTGCAGCAATGTTTGGCGCAATTTTCCTTGGCGACCGGCTGACTTTCATCGGCTTCATCGGCTGTGGTTTGCTGTTTACAGCGATGCTTGCTGTCGAACTGGTTCCGATGTTCTGGAAACGTAAAGCGGAACCAATCCCGGCAGCTGCTGAATAATTACCCTCGGAAAATAAGGGCCGCCCCGCCTGCGATCAGCGCAAAGCCAAGCACATGATTCCAGGTGAAGGCTTCTTTGAGATAGAAGATCGAGAACAGGCTGAATATCACCAGCGTGATCACTTCCTGCATCGTCTTGAGTTGGGCAGCTGAATAGACTTCATGCCCGATACGATTTGCCGGCACAGCCAGACAATATTCAATCAGAGCAATGCCCCAACTGATGAAAATGACAGTGACCAGAGGGGTACTGGTGAACTTGAGATGCCCGTACCAGGCAAAGGTCATGAAAACATTAGAGCCGATCAGAAGCAGGATCGGCAGAACACTTGGCGACATCAGTGCTGACATGGAAAGAACTTTGGGGACCGGGAGGACACTGTCGCGGCTTGGCCCGAAACCGCTTTTAAGCGTTAGCACAAAGCCATGAAGATTTCGTCGGACTTATGACCATCAATTGGGCGATAAATCACCTTATTTGCGCCGCAGCTCTTAACAGGCTCACTGACTGTTCGTTTACGCTTATCGGCTAATATGAACGGAAGCCCGGTTCCAAAATGAAAGGCAGGGGCATGAGTTTTGCGTTGTCCGCTCGCTTTCACCATTACGTATTACCGGCATCTCTTGCGCTGTTCACACTTGTTGCAGGCTGTTCCGGAGAACGGCCGCCGCGACCGCAGGCAGATATTGGCAACACCGATGTCATGGTCCCGCCTGCCCCTGTTGCTTCGGTGAACACACCGCAGGAACAACGTGTCGTGGGGTTGGCGGAGGAAATCGAAAACAACGCCAATGAAATGACGACACAGAGCCAGCCGCATTACACTGGCGATTACGGTTTTGCGACACCTGTACAGAACCCAGTCAGCACTGCGGAGAACATCTACACGATGTCCAATTCGGAAGCCGCTTGCCGAACCCGGCTAAAGCGCCTCGGTGTTGTCTTCACTGAAAAATCACCCATCAATCAAAGCGGCAGCTGTCGTATCGACAACCCTATTGAAGTCAGCGGCTTTAACAGCGGTGCCATCGCTTTCAAACCTGCCGCGACTTTGAATTGTCAGGTGACAGAAGCCTTTGCGCGCTGGATCAAGGGCGACTTGCAGCCATCTGCGCGCCTTCGTTATCTGTCCGGCATCAACACCATTCACAATGCCGGTGGCTATTCCTGCCGCACAATGAACCATCGCCGTGGCGCCAAAATGTCGGAGCATTCTCGCGGCAATGCGATCGATGTCACCAAGATCGTTCTGAATAACGGCAAGAGCATCACGGTGCGCAAGCCCGGCTTCTTTGCTTTCCGCGAAAAAGGCTTGCTCAACAGCGTGCGCTCGGACGCCTGCTCCTATTTCACAACCGTTCTTGGGCCAGGCTATAACCGCGAACATGCCGACCATTTTCACTTCGACCTGATGCAGCGACGCAGCGGCCACCGTGCCTGCAAGTAGTAAAAAAGCCCGGATCACCCGGGCTTTTTCGATTCTATTTCATCAGCTTAGCGAAACAGGCTGAATCAGTTCCCGAACTTGCTTACTCAGCCGGAACTGGTGTCGGCTGGCCACTCTTGTCGAGTGCCACCATGACGAATTCGCCATGTGTAACCAGATCCATTTCGTCAGCTAGATAGCGCTGAGCCCATGCTTCAACGCGCAACGTAATCGAGGTGCGACCAACGCGCGTAATCTCGGTATAAACACACAGAACGTCGCCAATCTTGACCGGCTTGGCGAAAGACATTTCACGCACCGCAGCTGTTACAACGCGGCCCTTGGCACGTTCTGCAGCACGAATGCCGCTGGCCGTATCCATCTGCGCCATAACCCAGCCGCCGAAAATATCACCAGCCGAATTGGTATCTTTAGGCATGGCCTGCGTGCGTACAGTCAACATGCCCTTTGGCGCATTAATATCATTCATCAGTAGGTCCTTCGATCACCAGAGGCGCATCCCAAACCGCATGAAGCGGTTTCGTAAAAGATGCACGTCAAAACAGAAAACTAGAGTCATCGCTGAGTATGCTGCAAGCCTCTCCGAAGGGAAAGTGCGACATGCGCACCGCAGCCATGCAAATCAGGCACGAAACACCTACAAAAGTTAAACTCTTAATTATTAATCATACCGTAAATATTCATATTGGCTTTAAAGTAATAATAACAATTACCTGCTATGTATAAATTCATGTAATACATATCAAGGGCTAAAATGAAGATTATTATTACATCATCTATTGCTACATTAGCAGTTTTATTTGCAACGAATGCTGAAGCATATAGTGGCCTTGCAACCGCGAATATAAACCTTCGCACTGGCCCCGGCACACAATACCCATCAATGGGTAGAATTCCGAATGGTGTCCTTCTCAACGTTGCAGGCTGCACCAGCGGATATGGTTGGTGTCGCGTCAACTATGCCGGCCTCGACGGTTGGGCTTCTTCAAATTACATCGCCGTACAAACGGGTGGTGGTGGTTACACGACCAACGACAATTTCGGCTCGACTGCCGCAGCCGTCGGCATTCCCCTGATTGCCGGGCTGGTGATCGGCTCGGCAATAAACAACAATCGATGGGACGATGGTCCAAATTGGGGACCAGGATGGGGACCACGCCCATACCGTTCCGGCTGGGGCCCCGGCCCTTATCGTCCGGGCCCAGGTTGGCGCGGACCCGGCCAGTGGGGTGAACCACGTCCACATTGGGGTGATCGTCCCGGCTGGCGAGACCACCCCGGCTTTCACCCAAATGTCTACGGCCCCGGTGATCGCTGGCGTCCACGCGGGCCACGGTGATTGCCACCTCCTGACAGCCTGATGTCAGGAGCCATATAGAATTGCGACGCGGCGCACCGGATTTGTTCCATATTTGATCCGGGCGCCCTTTTCATTTGTGCCGTGAAATTCCATATTGGGAACATGGCCTCCTCAAAAGACAAATACACTCAGGATTCGCATGATGAAACTCGCGGCTTTGGCGAAGCGCCTCAGTCCGGTTTCTCAGGTGCGCCGCTTTCAGGCTCAATTTCCGACTGGGCGAAAGAGATAGGGGATGAGGCTGAAAAACCTCAACCTAAAGCCAAATCACCCAAAGCAGCGAAGACACCGAAAAAGGTGCCTGAACGCAGCAAAGAAGCGACGCGCAGCGCGCGCGGTACGTCCATGGGCGGCGCAGCCTCCGCTAAGGAACGCGCAGCCGCTGGCCTTAATCCTGTTGCGGGACTTGATATAAGCCTCGAAGACGCCACGGCTCTTAATCCTTCAGGCGCCACGGCTACCGTCAAAGCGCTGTCTGACCTGATTGAATCCGGCAATCCTCTGTTCAAGAATGGCGAGCTTTGGACACCGCACCGCCCTGCCCGTCCGGCCAAATCCGAAGGCGGCATCGCGATTGAGATGGAATCGAGCTTCGAGCCATCTGGCGACCAGCCGACAGCGATCCGCGACCTGATCAGTGGTTTGAACGACGAAGATCGGACACAGGTTTTGCTCGGCGTCACCGGCTCCGGTAAAACCTTCACCATGGCGAAAGTCATTCAGGAAACGCAGCGTCCGGCGCTTATTCTTGCGCCGAACAAGACGCTTGCAGCGCAGCTTTACGGTGAGTTCAAAAACTTCTTCCCGAACAATGCCGTGGAATATTTCGTTTCCTATTACGATTACTATCAGCCCGAAGCCTATGTGGCGCGGTCGGACACCTATATCGAAAAAGAATCGACCGTAAACGAACAGATCGACCGGATGCGCCACGCAGCAACGCGTGCGCTGATCGAGCGCGATGACGTTATCATCGTGGCATCGGTTTCGTGCATTTACGGTATCGGTTCGGTCGAAACTTATACCGCCATGACGTTTGAGATGAAAATTGGCGACCGGCTCGACCAGCGCCAGCTTCTCGCCGATCTCGTGGCACAGCAATATAAGCGGCAGGACATCAACTTCGTCCGCGGCTCATTCCGTGTGCGTGGCGATACGATTGAAATCTTCCCGGCCCACTTGGAAGACCGCGCATGGCGCATCTCGCTGTTTGGCGACGAGATTGAAACCATCGCTGAGTTTGACCCGCTGACTGCCCAGAAGACCGGCGATCTTCAGTCAGTCAAGATCTATGCGAATTCGCACTATGTGACACCACGCCCAACGCTTAATCAGGCGATCAAGTCCATTCAGGAAGAGCTGCAGCATCGTCTTGCGGAACTCACCCGCGCAGGTCGTCTGCTCGAAGCGCAGCGCCTTGAACAGCGCACGAATTTCGACCTTGAAATGTTAGAGGCAACCGGCGTCTGCAACGGCATCGAAAACTATTCGCGCTATCTGACAGGCCGCCAGCCGGGCGAACCACCTCCGACCCTATTCGAGTACATCCCGGACAATGCTCTGGTCTTCCTCGATGAAAGCCACGTCACTGTTCCACAGATTGGCGGCATGTATCGCGGCGACTTTAGGCGCAAAGCAACATTGGCCGAATATGGCTTCCGCCTGCCATCCTGCATGGATAACCGCCCGTTGCGCTTCGAGGAATGGGACGCCATGCGTCCGCAGACCATCGCGGTTTCGGCAACGCCCGGCAAATGGGAAATGGAAGAAGCTGGCGGCGTATTTGCCGAACAGGTCATCCGCCCGACCGGCCTGATCGATCCGCCAGTAGAAGTGCGTCCTGCGAAAAGTCAGGTCGATGATGTGTTGGGCGAAATCCGCGAAACTGCGCGCAAGGGCTATCGTACGCTCTGCACGGTTCTTACCAAGCGCATGGCGGAAGATCTAACCGAGTATCTCCACGAACAGGGCGTTCGCGTGCGTTATATGCACTCGGACATCGACACGCTGGAACGCATCGAAATCATTCGCGATCTGCGCCTTGGCGCGTTCGACGTGCTGGTGGGTATCAACCTGCTGCGCGAAGGTCTCGATATTCCGGAATGCGGGTTCGTCGCCATTCTTGATGCCGACAAGGAAGGTTTCCTGCGTTCGGAAACGTCTCTCGTTCAGACGATCGGTCGTGCGGCTCGTAACGTTGACGGCAAGGTTATTCTTTACGCCGACAACATCACCGGCTCGATGCAGCGCGCGATGGATGAAACCAGCCGCCGCCGCGAAAAGCAGGAAGCCTACAATCTTGAGCATGGCATCACGCCTGCCTCGGTGAAGAAGAATATCTCGGACATTCTGAACTCGGTTTACGAGCAGGATCACGTCCGCGCCGATATTTCGGGCTTTGCCGAAGAAGGCTCGATGATGGGCAACAATCTTGCTGCTCATCTTGAACATCTTGAAAAACAGATGCGCGATGCCGCCGCCGATCTCGACTTTGAAAAAGCAGCGCGTCTGCGTGATGAGGTCAAGCGCCTGCGCGAAATGGAACTGGCGATTGCCGACGATCCAATGGCGCGGGAAGTGGAACTTGAAAGCCCTGTAACTGGCCGTACCAAGGGCCGTCACAATGCGGGCCGTAAGGTTCACCGCACGGTCGATGACGAGCCGAAGAAGTCGCTTTTTGCCAAGCCTTCGCTCGACAACATGGGACCGGGCACGGACATGGCCAAACCGCTGTTCCGCAAGAACACGCTGGATGAAATGACTGTCAAGCGGACAGAAAAACCGGCAGGTGCGGATGAAGCTCTTCTTCGCCGCGAACGTTCAGGCATCGGCTCTTATGAAGACCCGGCTGAAACCGCCCGCAAGAAGCGTCGCCCCGGCAAGACTGGCCGACCGGGGCGGTAATATCGCAAAGCTCGGAGGCTGCTTCTTACCAGCCTTCGATTACGATCTTACCCTTGGCCTTACCGCTTTCAAGCACAGCATGAGCTGCCTTGAGATTTGTGGCGTTGATCGGGGACAGCACGTCCGTCACAGTCGTTTTGATTTTGCCTGCATCGATCAGGCGTGCAACTTCATTCAGAAGTTTGCCCTGCTCACCCATGTCGGCAGTTTCAAAAATTGGACGTGTGAACATCAGTTCCCAGTGCACTGACACGGACTTGCGCTTGAATGGCATGATGTCAAGCTTGTCCGGATCGTCAATCAGACCGAACCGTCCCTGTGGTGCGATCAGTTCAACGATTTCGCTAAGATGATCCAGCGTTTGCGTGGTCGAGAACACAAAGGCAGGCGCACCAATCCCCAAAGCCTCGACCTGCTCTGCCAAAGGCTTACTGTGATTGATGACATGGTGCGCGCCGAGCTGCTTGACCCATCCCTGGGTTTCAGGACGAGATGCTGTCGCAATTACAGTCAGATCGGTTAATGCACGAACGAGCTGGATCGCGATAGAACCCACACCGCCTGCCCCACCAACAATAAGCACCGCATTGGCGGCACCGGGCACAGGCTTGCGCACATCAAGCCTGTCAAAGAGCATTTCCCAGGCAGTAATCGACGTAAGCGGCAAAGCTGCAGCCTCACTCTTTGCAAGCGATACCGGCGCCTGTCCAACAATACGCTCGTCCACGAGGTGATATTCACTGTTTGCACCCTGACGGATAAGTGACCCGGCATACCAGACCTTGTCGCCAGTCTTGAAGTTCTGGACCGCCTCACCGGTTTCAACCACCGTTCCAACCGCATCCCAACCCAGCACTTTCCATGTGCCTTCGTCTGCCGACGCACGGTTCCGGATTTTGTAATCGACGGGATTGACCGATATCGCCTCGACCTGCACCAGCAGATCACGGCCTTTCGCAACAGGCTTATCCAGTTCGACATCAACCAGCGAATCTGCACGATCCAGCTTTCCGGCAGTTTGATAGGCAACAGCTTTCATAGTCTTTGCTCCATTTGCTATGGATCAAATATTAGACTACTATCTCAAAATGAAAATACGCACAAAAATCGCCCATAGTGACGATATCTGTACTTAGTATATAAAGGTTACTGAAATGACCAAGCCAAAGCACTCACGCTTCGATTGCAGTCCCGGCTGCGCAGTCGAGGCTGCCATCAGCCTCATCGACGGCAAATGGAAGAGTGTGGTGCTATATCATCTTCTGGATGGAACGCTGAGGTTCAATGAATTGAGACGGCAGATACCGGGCGTTACGCAGCGTATGCTCACCAATCAGCTACGTGAGCTGGAAGAAGATGGCCTGATTGAGCGCAAGGTCTATGCGCAGGTTCCGCCCAAAGTGGAATATAGCCTCTCCCCACTTGGCCGCAGCATTGAGCCCATTCTTCTTGCACTCAAAGACTGGGGTGACACCAATATCGAGCGTTTTAGCAAGCAACAGTCAACACAAACTGCGGCTTGAAAAAAGCGGCCCATGAAGGCCGCTCTTTTAGTTCAGTTATCTTACCGGCACTGACCACCGCCAGTAATGCGATAGCCTGCGCGTTCTGCTTCACAGCGGTTAGGGAATGTCTGCCTGTCATTACCCCTGCGGGCGCAAACTGGCATATATTCCCGTGTGCAGGCACCGGCACCCAGCCCCGGACGACCCGGTCTGTTGCCTTGATGCGGCGGGCGTCCTGGCCGCTCTCCTCCCCAGCCCGAACCAGGCCCCGGCCTTGATGTGCATTGTCCGTTGCCAACGATCCGATAGCCATCGGCACGCGCTTGGCAGGCGTTACCAAACGTCTTGCGCGAAGACCCTCGCTCACCGCAAACCGGCGCGTAAATCATCGGGCACATTTGCGGCTGCGATGGGCCTGGCCGCACCGGCGGGCGATAATCAGGGCCACCTTCAGCGACGCAGCCTGCAAGAAATAAGGCACCTGCCAATAGGCTCAAACGACTGATTCTGTTTAGAAGCATTGCTCTCTCCCTCTCCTGTTAACTGCTAAAATGGCACAGCGAAGAGGAAGAACAAGGATATATTCGCGTATATTCCGGTTCCCTCCGCGAAACTCATATCGACAAGTCAGAAACTTCCTTTACTCTGTCGGTAGCTTTCGGGGATGAATGGCGGAAAGGCTGCATGAAGCGTTCGCATCTGGCTATAGCAACTGTCGCAGTTTTCCAGCTTCTTTGCTGGCCAGAAGCTATCAATTCCGCCTTTGCTGAAAATGGATCGGAAGCCGAAATCTATGGTCCACCGATGCCCCCCAAGAAAGCGGAGCCCACGGTCGCACGAATCTGCGAGTTGATTGAAGCGAGCGCCGAACATCGCGGAATTCCAAAAGACTTTTTTGCACGGCTGATCTGGAAGGAAAGCCGTTTTGATCATCGCGCTGTCAGCCCTGTGGGCGCACAGGGCATTGCACAATTCATGCCCTATACGGCCAAAGAACGCGGTTTGGCAGACCCATTCGATATCGAACAGGCCATCCCGGCTTCAGCCAGTTTTCTCAGTGAACTGAAAGGCGCCTTCGGCAATTGGGGGCTTGCAGCTGCAGCCTATAATGCCGGGCCGACACGCGTCTCCAACTGGATGCGCTCAGGCGGCTTTCTTCCATTGGAAACCGAAGATTACGTGCTGGATCTGACTGGCGCTCCTGCCGATAACTTTGCGTCGGGCAATGAAATTACCAATCGTCCGCTTGATGCAAAACTCACCTTTACGGAAGCCTGCAAGCGTCTGCCCATCGTTAGAACAGCAACGATTCCCATGTCGCAGATCAAGCCGAAGCCATGGGGTATTCAAGTTGCCGGTAATTTCCGACGCAGCGTTGCCGTTAATCAATGGAGCAGGTTGCGTAAACAATTCTCGTCAGTACTCGCCGGGCATAACCCTGTCATCAGTCGCGTTCGCACACCGATGGCGCGACGTGGAATCTATGCGGTCCGTATCGGTGCAGATAGCCGTTCCGAGGCTGATAACATTTGCAGTAAACTTCGCGCAGTTGGTGGAGCCTGCATAGTTTTGCGTAATCGCTAAGCATATTCGAATGCTATACCATAGTATGATACGATATATTGCGACCAGAATGTTCTATTTTGGTATTAAACCGTCGTTATTCTCGTAATTTTTGTACAAATTCGTGACGATACCGTTTCAAAGATAACCAATCACATATTCTGTGAAGAATTTGCTTGCCAAACTACGCGGCATAGATCAGTCTTCGTTCGTCCGGGCAATTTGAGTACAAACGGAAGACTGGAAGAACGGCGCGCCGGAACCGCTAGAAGTTCCGGGTCGGGGAGTAATCTCTGGCAATGATCGGTTCCTTTCCAATGTCGAAAACTGCCTGCATGACCCTCTGCCGGGTGTGTGGTGCGTTCGGCAGAAGTTGTAATTCCACTGTTTTCTAAAAAAGCAGTGGCGCCAAGGAAAAGGAACGGATCCCATGGCACAGACCGGACAGGTCAAATTCTTCAACTCCGAAAAAGGTTTCGGATTCATCAAGCCAGATGATGGCGGCGCAGACATTTTCGTGCACATCTCCGCTGTTCAGGCGTCGGGTTTGGCCGGACTTGCTGACAATCAGAAGGTTTCCTACGAGACGGAACCGGATCGTCGTGGCAAAGGCCCTAAGGCTGTAAACATTACCGTTACTGAGTAATCGTTTACCCAAAAAGATCTATACCCCGGCCAACGCCGGGGTTTTTTATTGGCCGATCATTGGCCCAATATGCGCCTAAAAACACCTCACTTAAAACGCGCGAAATATTACCAGCACGGTATTTAATTTACCGCTTATCAGCGGATTCCGCCGCGCCTTCACCATTGTTCAGCCTCCATTCATGTCGAGAATATTAACTTGATATTCATGATTGATGCGATGTGCCGACCGGCCCGCAGCATCTCCGAAATTGCAGTTGTGCTTCTGAAGGAGCGGACAATGGACAAACTACTTAAAACAGCTATTCTGGCAGTTGCCTCGATAGCAGCAGTCTCAGCACCGCTGGCAGCGGCTTCGGCAGACTCCTGGGGCCGTCGCGGCTGGGATCGCGGCGACTGGAACCGTGGTGGATGGGATCGCCCATACCATCGTCATCGTGACCGCACAGGTGATGCTGTTGCAGCTGGTGTAATTGGCCTCGCAGCAGGCGCATTGCTCGGCAGCGCTCTGAGCCAGCCGCAGCCAACCTATGTGCAGCCAGCTCCGGTTTATGCGCCGCCCCCACCGCCTCCAGCCTATTATCCAGCGCCGCCAGCACGCAGCGTGCAGTATCGCGTTGGGTATGAACCATGGAGCCGTGGCTGGTATCAGTATTGCTCGGACCGCTATCGTTCATTCAATGCAAATACCGGAACCTATCGTGGTTACGACGGTCGGGATCATTTCTGCTCAGCAAACTAATCCCGTACCAGACTAGAATAGCCGCTTACAGCGGTTCCGGTTAAGAAAGAATCGTTGAAACCGCTGTAACTGTTTGTTTTTACGCATTATCCGACGCAAAACCGCTTCGCACTTTTGCTGGAAATGCTATAATACAAAAACTCCATGAGTATGACTCATGGAGTTTTTGTTTAGGACCGAGTGGCGATTGTTTTTTCAAAGCTTGATGCGTCAGCATCTGGAGCCGCCTCGTTATAGAAGGGCGCCTTTCTCAGGCTCTCCTCCGGATATCATGCATATCCGATATTGTTCAGAAACGGATTGTTGCGGCGCTCTTCACCGAAACGACTTCCCGTACCATGTCCGCAGAGAAAGCCGACATCGTCGCCCAGCGGTAAAAGCTTTTCTTTGATCGAACGGATCAACGCGTCATGGTCTCCGCCTGGCAGATCTGTTCGACCCACAGACCCGTTAAACAGAACATCACCAACAATCGCAAAACGCGCTTCCGGGTTATAAAAAACAACATGACCTGGCGCGTGACCCGGGCAATGGAAAACGTCAAACGCATGGCCAGCAACGGTGACTGTGTCACCTTCTTCGAGCCAGCGATCCGGCGTTATGTTGCGTACACCTTCGGTCAAACCGTATTTCAAGCCAGTCGTAACCAGACTGTTGAGCAGAAACTCATCATCCTTGTGCGGGCCGATAACATCAACGCCCAAAGCGTCTCTAAGTTCAGATGCCGCGCCAGCATGATCGATATGACCATGCGTGATCCAGATCGCTTCAACTTCGATATTCTGAGAAGCGATTGCTTCCTTGATGCGCTCAAGATCGCCACCCGGATCAATCACCACACCCTTTTTCGTTTCCGCATCAAAAAGGATTGTGCAGTTCTGCTGAAATGGCGTCACCGGAACGATTATGGCCTGAAGTTGCCCCATGAAATACTCCATTTGGTCAGCGTGATTGAAAAGGCTGCATATATTGCCGTCCCCCATCACATAATGCGGCATGACATGCTTGCAAAGCCCCTCAAACAAAACGGGCGGCCTTAAGCCGCCCGTTTTCCCCTCTCTCACGAAGGTCCGAAGCACATCTTGTCGGAAAACAGTTATTCTGCAGGATGCACTCAAAATCGGTTGTTGTCCCCACAACCGCGCTATTTGCTTACACTCAGGCTTTGCTTGCCAGCGAGTTCTTGATCAGCCCGATAATTGCCGTGAGGACGATACCGCCCACACCACCACCGGCCAGCTGGCCAACGACACCATTAAGAACAGAGTCCAACCCGCCACCGGACAGTAAAGGCAGAAGCTGACCAAGAATAACGCCACCAATGCCACCGGCAACAGTGTTTCCTGCGGTACCGAGGCTCAGATTCTTGACAGCACCAGCAATGTTGCCGCCGACTGCACCTGAAACAAGCTGGAGAATGATAGGCAGTAGAGATTCCATAATCGTCACCCCATCTGAGTTAAAAGCCGGAATAACGCGAATCCGACTTGGAAAATCTTGAACCGAAACTTCCCAATGTCAAACAATAAGCATTCACATAGTAAAAAAGCGGCTTAAAAGCCGCTTTTTTCTGTTTAAAACCATATTACTCAGCAGCTATTCGCTTGGGCTGAACTTCGGCTGTATAGTCATTCATCAGCAAATTCGTAATCTCGCCTGGCTTGAAATGGTACTTGCCGATTTCAGAAACCGGCGTCACTTCGGCAGCCGTGCCGCACAGGAAGCATTCGCTGAATGTTTCCATTTCTTCTGGCATGATAACGCGCTCGATAACTTCCAGACCACGGCGCTTGGCAAGATCAATGATCGTGCGGCGCGTAATACCGTCGAGGAAGCAATCAGGCTTTGGCGTATGCAAAGCACCATCCTTCACGAAGAAGACATTGGCACCCGTGGCTTCAGCAACCTGACCACGCCAATCCAGCATCAACGCGTCGGCATAACCCTTGGCTTCTGCCGCGTGCTTGGAAATGGTGCAGATCATATAAAGACCGGCAGCCTTCGAGCGCGAAGGTGCAGTGCGCGGGTCTGGGCGGCAATATTCAGCAATATCGAGGCGAATACCCTTCATTTTCTCTTCTGGCGAGAAATAGCTTGGCCACTGCCAGATCGCGATTGCCAGATGAATGCGATTGTTCTGTGCGGAAACGCCGAGCGACTCCGAGCCGCGCCATGCAATAGGACGCACATAGGCATCTTCAAAGCCCTGCTTTTTCAGCAGCTCGCGGCAGGCATCGTTGATTTCATCCACGCTGTAGGGAATCTCGAAACCAAGAATTCGCGCCGATTCATGCAGACGCTCGGTATGCTCCGTCAGCTTGAAGATTTCGCCGCCATAAGCGCGTTCACCTTCAAAAACTGCACTCGCATAGTGCAGACCATGGGTCAGCACATGAACCTTTGCTTCCTTCCAGGCGACGAACTCGCCGTCCTGCCAGATAAACCCTTCCCGTTGATCGAATGGAATCGCAGCCATTTTAGCTTCCTCAAAGTTGGGCTACGGTTTTTCCGCCCGCCCGTTTTGCCCTGATGGGCCTTTCCCTAGTCTTTTCTCACCATTTAAATCGATATAACTGGTAAGATAGAGACGTTTTTCTTTGCCAAGACTGGCATTTTACAATCAAACACGCTGAGGTCAGCTCAAACAATTATGCTGAGATCAGACAAAGAATGCATGTAAAACAAAGATATTTCCGGCAATTACGGAAAATAACGCTCGCTATTGGTCATTACCGTCCTTAAGGGACAGTATGACACAGCTAACCGCGTAATTATCTCTCCTCCAACATGCAGCAGCGCAAACTTTATTCCAAAAAAACCGGTCTGCACTTCCCAAAAATTATCTTGGCGATTGAGTTATGTCAACAATGCTGACATATTTATCGCAACAGGATGGAGCTTCGATGTGAACTCGACGAATGATATGAACTACATAAGCAACCCTCTAACCTCTCTGGAGGCAGATGACCTCAACGTCATTGAGTTGCTGTTCTTTTCCTATCGCGATTTCACCGCCGACCCGGATCTAATCCTTGAAAAGATTGGGTTTGGCCGCGCGCATCACCGTGTGCTGTATTTTATCAACCGTAAGCCCGGCATGACTGTAGCAGAGCTACTTGATGTTCTGCGTATCACCAAGCAAAGCCTGTCGCGTGTTCTCAAACAATTGATCGACACAGGTCACGTTGTTCAGGCTACCGGACTTCACGACCGCCGCCATCGCAAACTTTATCCCACGAAAAGCGGACGACAACTCACTCTCGCGCTTGCTCTGCCACAGTCGCGCCGCATCGCACGGGCATTGGAAGAATCCGGAGCGGCAGAACGCGAAGTTATTGAACGTTTTCTTTATAATATGGTCAATCCTGAGCGCCGCGCCCAGATCGATGATTTTGCAGCAACCGAAACGGCTGTGGAAGCATCTTAAAGCATTTCCAGCAAAAGCGGGAACCGATTTTGCGTCAGATAATGCGTAAAAACAAATAGTTACAGCGATTCAGCCTTAACTGAAACCGCTGTAACCCCAACCTGAGAAGGCTGGGGGAGAACGCGCAACAATATAAGCCCCGCATAGACGCGCCGTCTTGCAGTGGCTAAGATGCGGTATGTTATGGAAGATCATGAAATGGTTTTCCTCCATATACGTGAAGTAAAAAGCCCAATGCCGTGCGGCATCCTTTGCACGGTAATTTGGCACAGGATGGGATCAAACGACGCCATGGCTGTAGAAGAATCGAACCTATCGGATGACGCGCCACATCTTCTTGTTGTCGATGACGACACGCGAATCCGTAGCCTTCTTTCACAATATCTGACGACGAGCGGCTTCCGCGTCACCATGGCAGGCAGCGCTGCAGAAGCGCGCCGCAAGCTTGAAGGCATCGACTTTGATCTTCTGATCCTCGACGTCATGATGCCAGGAGAAACAGGCGTTTCGCTGACCCGCTCGCTGCGCGAGCAGAAGAGCGTGCCGATCCTCATGCTGACAGCTCTGTCGGAAACAGACAGCCGCATTGACGGCCTGTCGGCCGGTGCAGATGACTATTTGCCAAAACCTTTCGATCCGCGTGAGCTGATCCTGCGTATCAACAATATTCTTCGTCGTGGCGCCACACCGACCCAGCCGAAGATCGAGCAGATCGTTTTCGGCCCTTACACTTTCTTCATTCCACGTCGCGAACTGAAGAAAGGCACGGAAACGATCAAGCTTACGGATCGTGAGCAGGACATAATGGCGATTTTCGCCGAGCGTGCTGGCGAAACCATTCCACGTCATGAACTGACTGGTCAGGATGGCGATGTCGGCGAGCGCACGATTGATGTGCAGATCAACCGTCTGCGCCGTAAGATCGAACAGGACCCGGCCAACCCGGTCTGGCTGCAAACAGTTCGCGGCATCGGCTACAAGCTGAGCATCGAATAGTAATTCGAAGAGAGAGAGCGGAGCCTCGCAAATTTCAGAGCGTGACAAAAGCCATGCAACTAGCAGAACCGTCTGGAGTTATCTGAGACGATGAAGTCACCCTGGAAATCGATAACACGCTGGTTTGCGCGCAGAATGCCTAAAGGGCTTTATGCGCGCTCGCTCATCATCATCATTGCACCGATGGTTCTCCTTCAGTCAGTGATCGCTTATGTCTTCATGGAAAGACATTGGCAGATGGTGACTGAGCGGCTTTCAACAGCCGTTGTCCGCGACATTTCTGCGATTATCGACATTCTGGAAACCTATCCGCAGGAACCCGGATACGACAATCTAATCCGCATTTCGCAGCAGCGCCTCGGGCTCAACATTTCGATCCTGCCTCCTGACCCGCTGCCACCGCCGGGGCCAAAACCGTTCTTCGCTATTCTCGATTACTTCCTGAGTGAAGAAATCACACGCCAGATCAACCGCCCCTTCTGGGTCGATACGGTTGGCGATTCTGATCTCATTGAAATCCGCATCAAGCTCGATGATAAAGTGCTACGCGTCTTTGCACGCCGCAGTCAGGCTTATGCGTCTAATACCGGCATCTTCCTGACATGGATGATCGGCACGGCGCTTGTGTTGCTGATCATCGCCATCGCCTTCCTGCGCAACCAGATCAAGCCAATACAGCAGCTTTCGCAGGCCGCTGAAAGCTTCGGTAAGGGCCGTCCAATGCCGGAAGGCTTCCGTCCGCATGGCGCGGAAGAAGTTCGCCGCGCAGGCATTGCCTTCATTCAGATGCGCTCGCGTATCGAACGTCAGATTGAACAGCGCACGGCAATGCTCTCGGGCGTCAGCCACGATCTGCGTACGATCCTCACCCGCTTCAAACTGCAACTGGCGCTCACCGGCAATGCCATAGACACAGAGCCGCTTAATCAGGATATTGCTGATATGCAGACCATGCTTGAAGGCTATCTGGCCTTTGCGCGCGGTGAAGGATCGGAAGAAGCAGCGACCTATGATGTGCGCCTGCTCTGCGATAAGCTCGCCAACGAAGCACGGTTGCGGGAGCGCGGCTTCCAATATTCGATTGAAGGGGACAGCGAAGTCAATGTGCGCCCCAACGCCTTCTCGCGCCTTGTCAGCAATCTGGTTTCCAACGCCTTCCGCCATGCGCAAAATGTCGAGTTGGCAATCACACATGATGAAGGCTGGCTGAAGATCGTCGTGGACGACGACGGTCCAGGCATTCCGGAAGATCGCCGCGAAGACGTGTTCAAACCCTTTGTGCGCCTTGATGAAGCACGTACGCAGGATTCAGGCGGCACGGGTGGCCTTGGCCTCGCTATCGCGCGTGATATCGCACGAAGCCACGGCGGCGACATCGATCTGGAAGATGCACCAACCGGCGGGTTGAGGGCGATTATCCGCATTCCGGCTTAGAGCGCATCCCGAAAAGTGCGAAGCGGTTTTCGGAACAAGATGCGCGCAAAAACAAACAGATGTTGCGGCCCGAAAAGTGCGAAGCGGCTTTCGGAGCAAGGTGCGTTCAAAAACAAAGAGGTAGAGCATTTCCAATAATTCAATGAAAACCGGAAATGCTCTAAGTGATTGCACTAAACAGTGCCACGCACTCTAAACCTTGCTGATCGCCTGTCCCACAACATAACCAAGCGCCGTTGCAGCCAGGCAGGCGAAGAGCGAAATGCCGACATTCATAAGAGCGCGGCCCGGCATCCCAAGCCGCAGCAACTCAAACGTCTGCACACTGAATGATGAAAAGGTGGTGAAGCCACCACAAATACCGACCATAAAGGCAATACGCCATATTTCGGGTACTTCGAAACGGCTTGATGCCATCGTCATGGCGCCAAAAAAGGCGATAGCAAATGAACCTATGATGTTGACGACGATCGTACCCCACGGCAAATCTTTGCTCACCGGTGCCAGCCAGATGGCAAACCAGTAGCGCAAAACACTGCCAAGTGCTCCACCGATGGCGACGACGATCGTTCCCTGCATCTGTTCCATTCCTATCCGTTGCTTGCGCGATCAATCGCACAGAACATGCGATATGCACAAATCACAGATAGAAGATCAGAACAGCTTAACGCCGTCTTGGACTTTTTTATCGATTGCGGCGAGAACAACATCGCCATTTTCGTCAGGAAAACCAAGTGTCAGCACTTCGGACATGAAAGGTCCGATCTGCCGTGGTGGAAAATTGACCACAGCCATGATCTGCCGACCAACCAGATCCTCCGGCTGATAATGCTTGGTGATTTGTGCAGACGACTTCTTAATACCGATCTTGTCGCCAAAATCGATCTTCAGCTTAAAAGCTGGCTTGCGTGCTTCCGGGAATGGCACGGCCTCAACGATAGTTCCTGTGCGAATATCGACCTTCTCGAAATCAGCCCAGTTGATCGTTTCAGTTCCGCTCATTTTATCCCCCCGAAAGTAAAATCCCGGCGAACCCTGCCGGGATTTGAATTGATTATGCGCGTCCGACCGTTTCGAACAGCACGCTTTCCAGCGCTTCACGCGCACTGACACCGGACCAAACGACAAACTGAAACGCCTGGAAGTAGTTTTCGCAAGCTTCAAGCGCTGCCGAAAGCAACACTTCAACCTGACGGCTGGTCGGCTCCGCACCACCAGCAAGCAGAAGCGACTGACGATACATGATCGCGCCTTCCTGCTGCCAGAGATCGAAGTGGCCCATCAAAAGCTTTTCGTTGATGAGCGACAGCAACCGCATCACTTCATTGACCCGAGGTTCAGCAACCTTGATGTCAAAGGCACAGGCCAGATGCAGAGCTTCAAAGTCCTCCATCCAGGAGAACGAGATATGGTAGTCAGTCCAGTTACCTGCTACCGAAATTGCAATTTCGTCGTCGCCAGTCCGCTCGAACGTCCAGTCGTTTGAATTCGCAACATGCTCGATCACATCCACTGGATGTGCTTCGCGTGCAAATTCAAGCTCAAGAAGGCTCATGTCCGTTTCCTGTTCTGGGAAGCGCCTCGAAAGACACCTCCAAATTCCCGGCGCGCAAGTTACTGCTCGCCCGTACCCGGCCCTGCACAAGAATAAGTGCAGAAAAACAGGCACGAATTGATCGGTTGAGGAACTGACATGCTTAGACAGCATGCAACGCCTCAATGGCACACGCACATACGCAACTGATACTGGAAAGCAGCCTGGAAGACGCGAAAACTAAAACTACAGCCTCTCGCCGCTGCCTACATGACCACATTACGAATCATGTAGTGTTTTCAGTCTATTGATGCTGAATCTGAACGCCAGCCCCTTTTATAAAAAGAGGCATTAAAGCATGTGGAAATATGATTTGAGCGGACCGCAACCCCTGCCTTAAGCGACTCTAAGACAAGGGTTTTTGGCACTTACAGCCTGTTAATAAAAAATTATGAATTATCTTTGGATTTAGCAGCCGAAGCAGAGGTTTTTGCCGTTTTGGCAGTCGAATCAACTTCGAATTTGGCAAGACGGGCTTCCAATGCTTCAATTTTAACAAGCAGAGCAGCGTTTTCAGCACGCGCCTTGATTGCCATTTCACGCACCGCTTCGAAGTCTTCGCGCTGCACGACATCGAGCGTATTGAGCACGCGTTCGCTCTGCGAGCGTAATGCTGTCTCTACTTCGCGGCGTACGCCTTGCGCAGCGCCTGCCGCATCAGTCACAAGCTTGGCGAGTTCATCGAGAACCCGGTTTGATCCGCTGGTCATGGCATTCTTTCCTATCTTCGATACGGTCTTGTTGAAAACCTGATTTTGAAATAGGGCCGTCTCGGTTCTGATGCAAGTGAAGCTGTATAAACGTGATGACTTGACCACTCAGATATCGTCGCGCATCTTCCGCCGGAAAATGGAGTAATTGAATGATAGAGACGTTGCTGCCGGTTTCGGCTCTGGCTTTTCCAAACATCGATCCGGTGATCTTCTCGGTCGGCCCCCTTGCCGTTCATTGGTATGGACTAGGCTATGTCGTCGGCATCATGTTCGCATGGTGGTACGGCAAGAAGCTGCTGCGCAATCATCGTCTGTGGGGCAATAATCAGCCACCAATGCAGCCCGAAGCGCTTGATGATTTCGTCATCTGGGCAGCGCTTGGCGTCGTGCTCGGCGGGCGTATTGGCTATGTGCTGTTCTATAACTTCTCCTATTATCTCTCCAATCCGCTGGCCATTCCTGCGGTATGGGATGGCGGCATGTCGTTCCATGGCGGAATCTTAGGCACGACGATTGCGATGATCTGGTTCGCGCGCTCGCGCGGCATCAAGGTCTGGAGCATGTTTGATGTGATTGCGGCAGGCGTCCCCGTCGGACTTGGCGTCGTGCGCGTGGCAAACTTCATCAATTCCGAGCTCTGGGGCCGTGTCAGCGATGTGCCGTGGGCTTTCTATTTCCCAAATGGCGGACCAGAACCACGTCACCCAAGCCAACTCTATGAAGCATTCCTCGAAGGCTTTGTGCTGTTCTTCGTTCTTCTTCTGCTCGTGTGGGTTGGAAAAAAGCTGAAAGCCCCAGGCTTTATCGCTGGAACATTCGTCCTTGGTTATGGTCTCAGCCGCATTATCGTCGAGTTCTTCCGCGAACCGGATGCCCAGCTTGGCTATCTCATCGGTGGCTGGCTGACCATGGGAATGATCCTTTCCCTTCCAATGGTGATCATCGGCCTTTGGGCGATGTGGCGCGCCAACCGGGCAGCAGCGAAGAATGCCTGAGGCAACACTGAAAGACCGGCTGAAACGATTGATCGGCACCACAGGGCCGATCAGCGTCGCCGACTACATGGCCGCCTGCCTTGGTGATCGGGAACAGGGTTACTACACCACACGCGAACCCTTCGGGCGCGACGGCGATTTCATCACCGCCCCTGAAGTCAGCCAGATGTTCGGCGAACTCATCGGCATTTGGTGTGTCGGCGTGTGGGACGCTCTCGGACGCCCTGATAAAGCTGCGCTCTGTGAAATCGGTCCCGGCCGCGGCACGTTGATGAGCGATATGCTGCGTACGCTCGCCAAGCTCGCACCGCAAATGGCAGCTTCAATTCGTGTCGCCATGGTCGAGACCAGTCCGCGCCTCATTGAAAAGCAGAAGGAGAAGCTTTCAAACACCGGATATTCAATCGACTGGTTTGAGTGCTTCGCGGATATTCCTGATGGCCCGCTGATCCTCGTTTCCAACGAATTGTTCGACGCGATCCCTATCAGGCAGTTCGTGAAAGCCGATGGCCGCTTTGTCGAACGGCTGATAGCACTCAATGAACAAGACGAGCTCCAGTTCGTCAGCGGCGCAGCAGGCATTGATGCAGCGCTTCTACCAGCAAACCATCAGACAGTGCCCGACGGCACGATCTTTGAAGCTGCCCCTGCTCGCAACGCTTTGATGCAGGAAATTGCGCAGCGCATTGCCTCAACGCGAGGTGCAGCACTCTCCATCGATTATGGCCATCTGCAATCAGGCTTTGGCGATACGCTGCAAGCCATGCTGAAACATGCCTATGATGACGTCTTCGCCCACCCGGGAGAAGCAGATCTGACCAGCCATGTCGATTTCGACATGCTGGAAAAAACCGCGCGCAATTGCGGCTGCCTGACCGCAACCATGACGCAAGGTGACTTTCTGCTCGCTATGGGCCTCATCGACCGTGCCGGTCGCTTAGGTGCCGGGCGTGACGAAACTTTCCAGAATAAAATTCGCGAAGACGTCGAACGATTGGCGGCACCGGACCAGATGGGAACACTTTTCAAAGTGCTGGCAATCGCTGACCAACAAACAAAAATCTTCCCCCTTGATACATCCCAATAAATTGCATCGTCAAAAAGCTTCAATTGACAAGCCAATCTTGCTCCCCCACCATCCAGCCGTTTGAAAAGAGAAAGCTAATGATCGATAAGCCGCAACCGCTTCGCTCCCCCTTACTGGACGGCCCTGCCGGATCAAACGGCAAGCGTATTGCGCATGGCTTTTTCACCCGCAAAGGTGGCGTTTCAGATGGCATTTACGCTGGCCTCAACGTTGGCAGCGGCTCAAATGACGTGCCGGAACTCGTGACAGAGAATCGCCGCCGCGTTGCCGAAACACTTGGTATTGCGTCCGACCATCTGATGACTGTGCATCAGGTTCATTCGCCCGACGTGGTTTACGTCACAGAACCGTTGAGCACACCACGTCCAAAGGCCGATGCAATGGTGACGAATGTTCCGGGCATTGCCATTGGCGCGCTGTCGGCTGATTGCGGCCCGGTGTTGTTTGCCGATCATGAAGCAGGTGTCATCGGCTCGGCCCATGCAGGCTGGCGCGGTGCCTTTACAGGTGTACTTGAAAACACCGTTGAAGCGATGATCAAGCTTGGTGCCAGACGCGAGAACATTATTGCCGTTCTTGGTCCAACGATCGGCCCTGAAAATTATGAAGTCGGTCCGGAATTCTACTCAGAGTTCACTGGCAAAGACGCATCCTACACGAAATATTTTGAGCCTTCGGACAAGGAAGGCCACAAGCTTTTCGATCTCTGGGCCTTCATCACCGACCGTCTGACCAGCGCAGGTGTCAGAGCGGAAGCACTGCGTCAGTGCACCTATGCCGATGAAGACCAGTTTTATTCCTATCGGCGCACGACGCATCGCGGTGAGCCGGATTACGGTCGTCAGATTGCTGCCATCGCCATTGTAGAAGATTAAGGAGAACCGCATGGCCCTTCACTTCGAGCCGGAAGAATTCACCGCACGTCGCGACCGTCTGATCTTGAAGATGGAGGAAGAGAAACTGGATGCTTTGCTGCTTTTCGCGCAGGAAAGCATGTATTGGCTGACCGGCTATGACACGTTCGGCTTTTGCTTTTTCCAGTGTCTCGTCGTCAAAGCCGACGGTACAAGCGTGTTGATGACACGCTCCGCCGATCTGAGGCAAGCGCGCCATACCTCTAACATCGAGAATATCGTTGTCTGGACTGATCGCGACAATGCGAACCCGGCAATCGATCTGCGCAACATTCTCACTGAGCTTGATCTGCTCGGCACGCGCATCGGCATCGAATACCAAACTCACGGCCTCACCGGTGCCAATGCCCGCAAACTTGATGAGCAGTTGCAGAGCTTTGCCAAGCTCTATGATGCATCGGGCATGGTCGACAGTTTGCGCCTTCTCAAAAGCCCTGCTGAAATTGCTTTCACCAAGCGCGCAGCGGAACTCAGTGATGATGCGCTTGATGCTGCCCTGAAACTGGTCAAGGCTGGCGCGAGTGAAGCCGATATTCTCGCTGCCATGATGGCAGCTAATTTTGCAGGCGATGGCGACTATCCGGCCAATGAATATATTATCGGCTCTGGAGCCGATGCCCTGCTTTGCCGCTACAAAGCGGGACGACGCACACTTTCCGCCAATGACCAGCTTACGCTCGAATGGTCGGGCGTTTATCGCCATTACCATGCACCGATGATGCGCACGATCATCATTGGTCAACCAAGGCCTGAACATCAAAAGCTTTATGACGCCGCACGCGAAGCGTTGGAAGCCGTTGAAGAAGCCATGACACCTGCTTCGACATTCGGCGATGTATTCGACGCGCATTCGCGCACGATGGAGGCGCATGGCCTTACCCGGCATAGGCTCAATGCCTGTGGTTATTCTGTGGGCGCACGCTTTACGCCATCATGGATGGACCCGCAGATGTTCTATTCGGGCAACCCTGAAAGCATCCAGCCTGATATGACGCTCTTTGCGCACATGATCATCATGGATTCCGACACGGAAACCGCGATGACACTGGGGCAAACATATCTCACCACAAATGGTGCAGCTCTGCCATTGTCCCGCCATTCTCTTGATATCATTGCCAAGTAGCGCACAATCGGCGATAAATCCGACTGGCGCGGGAGTGGTCTGCGCTTTCAGGAGATGAAGCTGAACATGAACAAGGCACATCTTTCCGTGATGCTGTTGCTTGCTGGACTGCTTGCCGCCTGCAATAGCACTGAATCTGCATTGAATGTGCAGGGCGCCAATCAGCAATCCGGACAAACCACAACGCCACCTACGGGCCAAACGACTGACCCGGCGGCGACGCCTGCTGCCACAACGCCCGCACAGACAACAACGCCGACAGCACCGCAGCGTTCAGCATCGCTGAAGCCGGGCAAGCTTTATATTGCTCCCATCATCGGTGCGCCGGTTAATGTGGTCACTCCCCTCACCCACCGCATCAATGACGATGCGCGTGCAAAGGGCGTAGAGCTTTCAGGTAACAATGGCGCCGATGCAGCCTACGTCATGAAGGGCTATTTCTCGGTCCTGTCCGAAGATAATCAGACGACCGTACTCTATGTCTGGGACGTTATGGACGCCACCGGTAACCGCCTGCATCGCATTCAAGGGCAGGAAAAAGTACCAGGTGCTGCGGCAGACTCATGGAGCATCGTCCCGCCTTCTGCCATGCAATCAATCGCCGACAAGACCATGCAGGAATATTCGACCTGGCTTGCGGCAAATCGCGCATGAGAAAGCACTTATGCGGCAAAAGACTGAAATCTTTTGCTGAATCATGGGTGAAGCCCTGTGGGAAAGCACTTTGCGGAGGCTTTTTACTGTAATTGTGGCCAGACAGGACTTGCAATGACGGTGACTCTTTGCAATAGGCCGCTCATTCGAGAAAACCTTGAAAGCTGCGGCACTTGACACCTTGTGAAAGAGTACGCGGCTTTAAAGTTTTTAAGAGTGGTATAGCGTAACCGAACTTGCTTCGGCTCACGTTCACATAAGAGATTACGTCCGTTTCACGGACTTTTTGCGACAGAACGAAACTGCTCCGGCTTCAGAGGCAAAAAGAATGAAACTTTTCGCAGGCAACTCCAACCGGGTTCTTGCCGAATCCGTTGCTCAATATCTCAACATCCCGCTCGGTAAGGCCAGTGTTCGCCGTTTCGCCGATCAGGAAATCTTCGTAGAGATTCAGGAAAACGTGCGCGGCGAAGACGTATTCGTTCTGCAATCGACCTCCTATCCGGCAAACGACAATCTGATGGAACTGCTGATCATGATCGACGCGTTCCGTCGTTCGTCAGCACGCCGCATCACTGCCGTTCTCCCTTATTTCGGCTATGCTCGTCAGGATCGTAAGCCAGGCCCACGCACGCCGATCTCGGCAAAGCTGGTTGCCAATCTCATCACCGAAGCCGGTGCAAACCGCGTTCTGACGCTTGATCTTCATGCAGGTCAGATTCAGGGCTTCTTCGATATTCCGACCGACAACCTCTATGCTGTTCCGGTCATTGCGCGCGATGTGAAGGCAAACTACCCGACCGGCAATTGCATGGTCGTTTCGCCAGACGTTGGCGGTGTGGTTCGTGCTCGCTCGCTCGCAAAGCGTATCGATGCTCAGCTCGCAATCGTTGATAAGCGCCGTGAACGTCCGGGTGAATCGGAAGTCATGAACGTCATTGGTGACGTCAGCGGCAAAGACTGCCTGCTGTTCGACGATATCGTCGATTCCGGCGGCACGCTCTGCAATGCGGCCGAAGCTCTGCTTGCCAAGGGCGCGAAAAGCGTCACCGCTTACATCACACACGGCGTTCTGTCGGGTGGCGCTGTTGCCCGCATCGCTTCTTCAAAGCTGAAAGAGTTGGTCATTACCGACTCGATCCAGCCAACAACCGCCATCAACGACGCTCCAAATATCCGCGTTCTGTCGATCTCCAGCCTCATCGGTGAAGCTGTTGCGCGCACCGCCGCTGAAGAGTCGGTTTCAAGCCTGTTCGATTAATTTAATTACAATGCCCAGACATGCCGCAAGCAATAGCACGAGCGGCATGTTGAGCCTCAGAACGATAAGCAATAATGCCGCCGCGCCTGCGATCAGGACGGCGGCATTGTCTATTGTGCTGACGACTGGAAGCGGCAGGCTGAAAACGCCGATCGTTACGTCCCGAACCTGTGCAAACAAGACGTGCAGCGAGAACCAGAGCGCCAGATTGGCAATCACGCCGACCACCGCCGCCGTGATCCCGCCAAGCATGGCGGACAGCCAGCGCAGCTGACGCAGGCGCTCCACAAAAGGCGCACCAGCCAATATCCAGAGAAAGCACGGCACGAAGGTAAACCAGAGGGCGATTAACCCGCCCACGAGCCCGCCGACCAGTGGCGGCAGACCAGATAGATTGGCTGCACCCACAAACCCTACAAAGACCAGCACTAGGATCAATGGCCCCGGTGTGGTTTCTGCCAGTCCCAGTCCGGTCAGCATTTCACCGGGTTGCATCCAGCCGAAATGTTCGACAGCCTGCTGCGCTGTATAGGAGAGTGCGGCATAGGCACCGCCAAAAGTGACAGCTGCAAGCTTGGAAAAAAACGCGGCCTCAGCTGTAAATACATGTGCGCTGCCAAAAGCCAAATAGAGCATAATCAATGGCGCCAGCCACAAGCCACCCCAGATGAGAGTTTGCAGCGAAAACTCTCGAAATGCATGGGGAGCTGCGTGTGTAACAGAAGTTGCCACACCACCGCCTTGCAGCAAATGACGCAAACCGCCAGCTGCAGCTGCAAGCAGTACGACAATCGGAAACGGCAACTTCAGAAGCGCAATCGCAACAAAGGCTGCAATCGCTATCACATAAGAAAATCCGGAAGCCAATGTGCGCTTGGCCATCCGGTAAAGCGCTTCAAAAACGACGGCTAGCACTGCCGCCTTGAGGCCAAACAACAGACCAGCAACAACATCGACATGTCCAAAGGCAACATAAAGCGCCGACAAAGCCAGCATCACGCTCGCACCGGGCAAAACAAACAAAAGCCCTGCCAGCAACCCGCCGCGCCACCCTTTGACAGCCCAACCCGCATAGGTCGCAAGCTGCATGGCTTCCGGTCCCGGTAGTAACATGCAGAAATTAAGGGCATGGATCAGTCGTTCCTGATCCATCCAGCGCTTTTCATCAACAAGGATGCGCTGCAACATGGCAATCTGCGCAGCTGGCCCGCCAAACGACAAAAGCCCGACCTTGCCGAAAGTAACAAACAATTCTCGGAAATCAGGCTGCGGCGCTGTCGTCATTCTTGCTCTCTGTAAAATCCTCCCAGCAGTTACCGAGGATCATTACAGGTTCATGACGGTTTGCACAGAGCCGCTTTATTCAGCGGCAGTCGCTTCCTCCGCCTGATCATCGGGAGCATTTGGGTCGCCCGGTGCCGTCTCACATTCGAGATCCGGGAAGTTCACAATGCGCAAGCCTTTGAAATCATTGCGCACGACCAGCAATCCACGCTCTTCGAAATAGGTCAGCAAACGTCGGGCACGACTTAGCGAATGGGTGCCGTAAGCACGCGCGAGTGCCGCATCCGAAGGGCATATAGCGCCCGTTACCGCCGCCTGTGCGACAATCAGAAACACACCCTGCACGTCATCTGTGAGGCTTTCAGACAGCGCCAATGCCTTCTGCCATGTCTCACCGGTGGCTACATCGCTCTCAATGCTTGCTTGCGCAACCGCAAGACGACGACGGAAAGCAGGCAAAGCCAGCGGCTCACCCGGAACGCGGTGAATGCGGCAGCGCACAAGAAAATCCTGATAAAGCACCGCGACCGAACGGAAAGACGCTTCGGGATCATCAACGATCTCGCGCATCACCTTCTCAAGCAGACTGTCGCGCTCGGCTTCCACAATGCCTGGAAACAATGGCGCTTCAACCGGCTCTGCTTCCGGCTTTGGCTTTGCCACCTGCGCCAGAATTTCTGCCGTCGATGGTGGCGGAGGCGGTGGTGGCGTGCGGCGAACAACAGTCCGGATTTCTTCAGGCGCTGGTGTGAAGATCAGATCGCGCGCGTCTTCCGGTGCATCGGGCAAAGGCATGAGCTTGGGCGACGACGATCGCGCAGAGGTTTCGACCTTTCCGATTTTGATCGGCAACGGGCGGCGCGACAAAGCAGGTCCAAGTGCAATGAAATGGCCGCGCTGCAGATCGCGAAACTGTTCTGCCTGCTTACGTTCCATCCCAAGAAGATCGGAGGCACGCGCCATATCAATGTCAAGGAAGGTACGACCCATCAGGAAGTTCGATGCTTCGGCGGCGACATTCTTGGCAAGCTTTGCAAGGCGCTGCGTGGCAATCACTCCGGCCAGACCACGCTTGCGGCCACGGCACATCAGGTTCGTCATGGCACCAAGCGAGAGCTTACGCGCGTCATCTGATACTTCGCCTGCAGCAGCGGGCGCAAAGAGCTGAGCCTCGTCAACAACCACCAGCATCGGATACCAGTAATCACGTTCTGCATCAAACAGTCCGCCGAGGAAAGCTGCTGCCGCACGCATCTGCTGCTCGACATCCAGACCTTCGAGATTGAGCACGACCGACACGCGATGCTGGCGAATGCGGCTTGCAATACGTGTAAGTTCAGCTTCCGAGCGTGCTGCATCGACCACCACATGGCCATGAAGGTCCGCGAGCGTTACGAAATCACCTTCGGGATCAATGATGCACTGCTGCACCCATTGCGCGCTCTGCTCTAGCAGGCGGCGCAACAGATGTGACTTGCCGGACCCCGAATTGCCCTGCACCAGAAGGCGGGTTGCGAGAAGCTCTTCAAGATCAAGCATGGCCTGTTTGCCACCACCAAGCGCCGCTGCCGAGGCAGAGCCGCTTCCAGCAACAGAACCCATGTCGATACCGACCTGCATCTCGTTTCCTTTATTTCATAAATGATATAACGACTCGCAATACAAAGGCGGTCGATTAGCCATGCGCTTAACATTTTTGACGCGGCCATTGCCACCCGTTAAGACAAAAGCCCACAGAAGCTGTGTTTCACAGGCAAAAAACTTGCACATGGAATGCCTATGGTCTATAGGCCTGCCATCCGCGTAGACACCCTTGGAGGCAACGCGGAATGGAGCGGTCCGGTCTTTCACTCTGTGAAGGGCATTTCGGGCTGTTTCATGTCGTTCGCTGGAGCATGAAAGTGCTTAGTTAAAACTGCGATCGACACTCCAGTAACTTTGAAAGGTAATGCCATGAGCGATACTTACGTGCTCAAGGCCGATCTGCGCAGCCGGGTTGGTAAGGGGTCCTCCCGCGAACTTCGCCGCAACGGCCTGATTCCTGCAGTCATCTATGGCGACAAGCAGGAGCCAATCTCGATTGCTGTTTCCTATAAGGAAATCTTCTACAAGATCCACGGCGGCGGCTTCAAAACCACTGTTGCTACGATCGAAGTAGACGGCAAGAAGATCCAGGTTCTCCCTAAGGACTACCAGCTGGATCCAGTTCGCGACTTCCCACAGCACGTTGACTTCCTCCGCGTTTCCGCGAAGTCGGTTGTTCACGTCAACGTTCCAGTTCACTTCAAGAACGAAGAAGCAGCACCGGGCATCAAGCGCGGCGGCGTTCTCAACATCGTTCGTCACGACGTTGAACTGATCGTTCCAGCGAACGCGATTCCAGAAGCTCTCGAATTCGACCTCACCGGTCTCGAAATCGGCGATTCGGTTCACATTTCGGCTATCAAGCTGCCGAAGGGTGCAACTGCTGCTATTCAGGACCGTGACTTCACGATCGCCACCATTGCTGCACCTGCCGGCCTCAAGTCGGAAGAAAATGCAGAAGGCGAAGCAGAAGCCAACGAAAGCGAATAATCGCTTTACGCATTATAGGGGCTCTGAACCATGCTGCTCATCGCAGGACTTGGCAATCCCGGCCCCCAATATGCGCATAACCGACACAATATCGGTTTCATGGCGGTGGATGAAATATTCCGCCGCCATAGATTTTCTAACTGGCAGAAGAAGTTCAAGGCCGAAATCGCCGATGGCGTGATCGACGGGGAAAAAGTGCTTCTCATCAAGCCAATGACTTTCATGAACCTTTCCGGCCAGTCGATTGGCGAAGCCATGCGCTTCTACAAGCTGACCCCTGCCGATCTCGTCGTGATCTATGACGAGCTTGACCTTGCGCCTGCAAAGCTGCGCATCAAGACGGGCGGCGGTTCCGGTGGTCATAATGGTATCAAATCAATAGACGCCCATGTGCAGGCTTTCCCCGGCGGCAAAGACTATCGTCGTATGCGCCTTGGCATCGGCCATCCGGGCGCAAAAGAGCTGGTTCACAACCACGTTCTGGGCGACTTCGCCAAAGTCGATAATGAATGGCTGGATAAGCTGTTTGGCGCCATCTCGGACAATATTGGCCTGCTGGCCAAAAAAGAAGACAACAGCTTCATGAACCGCGTGGCAGTCGTCATGGGTGATGGCAATCAGCGTCCCAACGGCTTCAAAGCTGACCCTGAACAGGCAGCCAAAGCTCCACCAAAAGCACAGAGCCACATTCGGCAGGCGCGCCAGAGCGCAGCCAAGCCGAACATTCCGGCAAGTGGCCCGATGGCTGAAATGTTGAAAAAGCTGCTTGGCAAGAAGGACTAAACTATGAGCGATGTCGTTTATATGTTTGCCATGAGCCTTGATGGCTTCATCGCCAATGATGATGGCAGCTTTGACTGGCTGGAACAGTTTCCGCCGGATGACGGCTTCGGCTTCGATGAGTTCATGGCTGGCATCACCGGCATCGTCATGGGACGTGACACTTTTGATGTGGTTCGTTCTATTCCGGAATGGCCTTATGGCTCACTGCCAGTCGTTGTTGCAACGCATCAGAAATTCGACAATCTGCCAGCAAGCACCGCCACTATGGCTGGTACGCCAGATGAACTTCTCGCGAAGTTGAAAGCCATGGGAGCGGATGGCCGCATATGGCTCATGGGCGGCGGCGATCTGGCGCGGCAATTTCTTGATGCTGGCCTGCTTGACATCATCGATATAGGAACTATTCCGGTCATTCTGGGAAGCGGCAAGCCGGCTTTCAAAAAATCATCTCGCCACTGGCTGGATCTGCAATCCGCCAAGGCGCTTCATAATGGCGCCGTGCGCTCAATTTACCGCGTAAAGCGATAAAGGACGAATATCATGGGTTTCAAATGCGGCATCGTCGGTCTGCCTAATGTTGGCAAGTCCACGCTTTTTAACGCGCTGACCAAGACTGCGGCAGCACAGGCTGCAAACTATCCGTTCTGCACCATTGAGCCAAATACCGGCGAAGTGGCAGTTCCCGATCCTCGCCAGAATGGCATTGCGAAAATCGCAGGTTCCAAGGAAATCATCCCAACCCGCATCAACTTCGTTGACATTGCTGGTCTGGTGCGCGGCGCGTCCAAGGGTGAAGGTCTGGGCAACCAGTTCCTCGCCAACATCCGTGAAGTCGATGCGATCGTGCATGTTCTTCGTTGCTTTGAAGACGACGACATCACCCATGTTGAAGGCCGTATCGATCCTGTGTCGGACGCTGAAACTGTTGAAACGGAGCTGATGCTGTCGGATCTCGAAAGCATCGAGCGCCGTATCGTTCAGATCCGCAAGCGTGCTTCGTCCAAGGACAAGGAAGCAACGACTGTTCTGCCAGTGATGGAACAGGCACTTGAGCTGCTGCAGAACGGCAAGCCGGTTCGCCTGATGCTGAAAGACATTGCACCAGATGATCTGCTGATCCTCAAGGGTCTTAATCTGCTCACCTCAAAGCCTGTGCTTTATGTCTGCAACGTCGCTGAAAGCGATGCTGCCAATGGCAATGAGTACAGTGCTGCTGTTGCAAAGATGGCTGCTGAACAGGGCGCCGAAAGCGTTATTATTTCAGCTGCGATTGAAGCTGAAGTTGCACAGCTCGCTGACGAGGAAGCCAAGGAATATCTCGACGCCATGGGCTTAGAGGAACCGGGCCTCGACCGTCTTATTCGTGCAGGCTACAAGCTGCTCGACCTCATCACCTATTTCACCGCTGGCCCCAAGGAAACACGCGCATGGACTATCCGTCGCGGAACCAAAGCTCCGGGTGCTGCTGGCGTCATCCACACGGATTTTGAGCGCGGCTTCATTCGTGCACAGACCATCGCCTATGAGGACTACATCAAGTTCAATGGTGAAGTCGGCGCCAAGGAAGCAGGCAAGGCGCGGGACGAAGGCAAGGAATACATCGTCCATGACGGCGATGTGATGCTGTTCCGCTTCAATACCTGATAAAACGAAGGCCGCTACAAAATAGCGGCCTTTTTGCTTATTCGGGAGGAGACCGGATTGACTGATAAGACGCCCAAATATGCTTATGAAGATTTCACGCAAGGACTGAAGCTTCCATTCGGACCGCGCACCATTAGCAAAGAAGAGATTATCGAATTCGCCCGTGAGTTCGATCCACAGCCCTTCCACCTTGATGAAGAAGCCGGCAAGGCAAGCGTCCTTGGAGGCCTGGCTGCTTCGGGCTGGCATACCGTGTCGCTTTTCATGCGCATGGTCTGGGATGCCTATCTTAAAGATTCGACCTCGCAAGGCAGCCCCGGCATAGAATTCAACCGCTGGAAACGGCCTGTTCTTGCAGGCGATACATTGAGCGGTTTCTCAACCGTCCTTGATCGCCGCCGCTCTAAATCCATGCCGCATGTGGGATTCCTCACGGTCTATAATGAGATCGTCAATCAGCGTGGCGAGGTTGTTTGCGAACTACAGCACACCGCCATGGTCGGCCTTCGCAATCCTGAGCGCGAAGGAGACGAAGCATGAGCTTTATTGAAGAGCATCTTGGTGAAGAGCTGACCATCGGCAGCTATACATTCACCGCAGAAGAAATCATCCACTTCGCTTCAAAATTCGACCCGCAGCCGTTTCATCTGGATGCGGAAGCAGCCAAGAAAAGCGTGCTTGGCGGCCTCTGTGCGTCGGGCTGGCATACCACAGCAGTCTTCATGAAGCTGAACGTGGCATCCATTGTTGAGGCAACAAAAGATGCAATGAAGCGCGGCGAAGTTCCGCCGACATTTGGCCCCTCACCCGGCTTTGAAAACCTCAAATGGATGCGCCCGGTCTATGCAGGCGACACGATCACCTATAAGCGCACCGTCCATGCGGTCCGCCCTCTCAGCTCGCGTCCCGGCTGGTCGATGCTGAGTATGAGCACCAGTGCTTATAACCAAAACGGCGAAAAGGTTTTGTCCTTTGACAATGCCGCCATGGTAAAGCTGCCCGCTTAACGAAAAAGGCCCGGAAAACTCCGGGCCTTTTCTTCTGAGGGTGAGGTGAATCAATCACCTTCAAATTCGACAAGCGTGCGGACCGGAACGCCGAGAGCTTCGAGCTTCTTGCGTCCGCCAAGGTCTGGCAGATCGATGATAAAGCAGGCCGCGACGATATTGGCACCCATCTGTAGAAGTAGCTTGGCTGCAGCTTCTGCCGTGCCACCAGTTGCAATCAGATCGTCAACGAGAATAATGCGTTCGCCCTTTTCGATGGCGTCGCGATGCATTTCCATTTCGTCGATGCCGTATTCAAGGCTGTAGGCAATACGAACGGTATCGCGCGGCAACTTACCCTTCTTGCGGATCGGCACAAAGCCAGCCGAAAGCTGATGTGCAATCGCGCCGCCAAGAATGAAGCCGCGTGCTTCGATACCGGCAACCTTATCGACCTTGTTTCCGGCATAAGGATAAACCAGCTCATCCACCGCACGGCGAAATGCCTGCGCATCGCCCATAAGCGTGGTGACATCACGGAACTGAACACCGGGTTTTGGATAATCGGGAATGGTTCTGATCGCGTCCTTCAAAGTGGCTTTGAACCCGGATTCCATTTTCAGTCCTTTCGATGCGAATAAATCTAAGGTGCTTTTCTCATTTCAAAAGCACTTCTTTTTTCAGATTATCTTCAATCACGATATGGCCGCTACGCCAAGCTTATTCAAAGCCGTTCCCGATCATTCTCGACAGTGTATCCCGGGAATGGTGGCTCACTGATGAAAACCGCGAGATCGCTGATGTGATACGCGCAAAAGAAAAAGGGCGCCTCGCAGCGCCCTTAACATTCAACTTTAATCAGAAGATCAGTGCTTCACATCAGACCAGACCGAACGCTTGGCAATGTAAACAAGGCCGGCGAACAGAATGAGGAAGATGATGACGCGGAAGCCAGTCTTCTTGCGATCTTCCAGATGCGGCTCTGCAGCCCACATCAAAAACGCAGAAACGTCACGCGCATACTGGTCTACCGTCTGTGGAGAACCATCGTCGTAAGTCACCTGATCGTCACTGAGTGGCTTAGCCATGGCCAGCGACTTGCCCGCGATGAAATACGGATTGTAGTGCGTGCCTTCCGGTACATGCATACCTGCAGGCGGCTGTTCATCATAGCCGGTCAGCAGAGAGTGGATGTAATCCGGACCTGCTTCAGCATATTGCGTGAATATGTCGAAGATAAAGGTCGGGAAACCACGCTCAACTGCACGCGCCTTCGCAATCAGCGAAAAGTCAGGCGGAGCTGCACCGTTGTTAGCTGCAGCCGCTGCATTCGCATTCGCAAATGGCGATGGAAAATGATCAGTCGGGATTGCCTTGCGGGTGAACATTTCACCGTCTGCATTCGGGCCATCCTGTACTTCATATTCCGCAGCAAAAGCCTTTACCTGCTCAGGCGAATAGCCAAGGTCTTCCAGCGTGCGGAAGGCCACCAGGTTCATCGAATGGCAAGCTGAGCAGACTTCCTTATAGACCTTGAGACCGCGCTGAAGCTGTCCCTTGTCATAAGTTCCGAATGGGCCAGAGAAGGTCCACTTTTCCTGCTTTGGATGGTGGATCGGAAAGTGTTCCGGCTCCCCCTCACCGCCACCGACGGCAAAAGCACCACCCATCGTCACACCCAACGCAACCAGCGGAGCGATGCCGAAAGCAGCGAAACTCTTGAGGATGTTTTTCATTGATACGTCCTTCATCTCTCGCTGCTTCAGCCCTTGATTTCCACTGGGGCGATCTCGGCCTTGCCTTCATTCTTTTCCAGCACGGCCTCGGTAATCGAGTTCGGCAGACGCTTCGGCGTTTCGATCAAGCCAAGAACGGGCATGATGACGATGAAGAATGCGAAGTAGTAGAGCGTGCCAAACTGGGCCATCAGCGTGTAGACGCCTTCAGCCGGACGCGAACCCAACCAGCCAAGGAAGATGGCATTGATGACAAACAGCCAGAAGAACAACTTGAACAACGGGCGGTAAACTGCCGAACGGACCTTCGATGTATCGAGCCAAGGCACGACAAAGAGGATCGCGATCGAACCGAACATGGTCAGAACGCCGCCAAGCTTTGAGTCGATCGGGCCGATATTGAAGGTGATCGCACGCAGCATCGCGTAGAACGGCAGGAAGTACCATTCAGGAACAATGTGAGCTGGCGTCTTCAGTGAGTCAGCCGGAATGTAGTTATCCGGATGGCCCAGGAAGTTTGGCATGTAGAAGACGAAGTAAGCGAAGAAAATGAAGAACACGAGCGCGCCGAAAGCATCCTTGATGGTTGCATAAGGCGTGAACGGCAGCGTGTCTGTCTTCGACTTCACTTCAATCCCTGTCGGATTAGTCTGCCCGGTTACGTGCAAAGCCCATACGTGCAGGATAACAACGCCCACAATCATGAACGGCAGCAGATAATGCAGCGAGAAGAAGCGGTTAAGCGTTGGATTATCAACGGCAAAGCCACCGAGCAGCAATTGCTGGATCGGCTCGCCGATTATCGGAAAGGCCGTAAAGAAGCCCGTGATAACCGTCGCACCCCAGAAGGACATCTGTCCCCAAGGCAGAACATAACCCATGAAGGCGGTTGCCATCATGAGAAGGAAGATCACCACGCCGAGGATCCAAAGCAGCTCGCGCGGTGCCTTGTAGGAGCCGTAATAAAGACCGCGAGCAATATGAAGATAAACGGCGATAAAGAAGAATGATGCACCGTTTGCGTGCATGTAACGCAGCAGCCAACCAGAGTTGACGTCACGCATAATCTTTTCAACGGAGTTGAATGCAATGCCCGTATCCGCAGCATAATGCATGGCCAGCACGATACCGGTGATGAGCTGCGCAATAAGCATAAAGCTTAGAATGCCACCAAAGGTGTACATATAGTTCAGGTTACGCGGCGTCGGATAGGCAACAAAGGAATCATAGACCAGGCGCGGCAAAGGAAGCCGTTCGTCGACCCATTTTTCGATGCCGGTCGAGGGCGTATATGTGGAGTGATTACCACTCATGTTTTCTCTCCCCAAGATCTGTCTTAGCCGATCCTGATGACCGTATCGGAAGCAAATGCGTATTCCGGAATGTGCATGTTTTCCGGCGCCGGACCGCTGCGGATACGACCCGCAGTGTCATAGGTCGAGCCATGGCACGGGCAGAACCAGCCGCCAAACGAACCAGACTCACCCAGTGGCACGCAACCAAGGTGGGTACAAACACCGATCATGATGATCCAGTTTTCCTTACCTTCACCAGCAGAACGCGCAACGTCGGTCGCCTGTGCGTCCGAAGCAAGATTGGCGTTACGGGCATTCGGATCTTTAAGATCGCCAAGCGCTGTTGTCTTTGCGTCCTCTATTTCCTTGGCCGTACGGTTACGGATGAAAACTGGCTTACCGCGCCATTTGACGGTGAGCGATGCGCCTTCTGCGAGAGAAGAAACATCAACCTCAATAGACGCTGCAGCAAGCGTCGAAGCGTCGGGGCGCATCTGGTCGATAAACGGCCATGCCAGTCCGCCGACACCGACGACACCGGCCATTCCCGTCGCAATATACAAAAAATCACGCCGTGTCGGCTCAGCCGTGTCGTGTGCGCTCACGTGCCAATTCCTTTTTAACCTGGATATCCAATTGAAATCTCCCCTCGTTCCCTTGCACTTAGGCAAAAGCAGTCCAGCCTTTCGCGTTCACGCAAAAAGCAGTTCTACAATTGCTTGCAGAACGAAATTCCCTCCATCTCAACATTCAGGTTTAGGCAGGTTGAAATGCCTTGTCCAGACGCCAACCCCATAGGACGGCACCATGTCGCAGGCTGATTTATTGGGATGTTTTAAAAGCGACAAAACAAAACAAGCCGCTCAAATCTAACTTTGAGCGGCTTGGTGAGTGCCGTCTGAAAATGCCTGAAATTAGCTGTTTATACCGAGAAAACCGCCCGACTGGCGGGCCCAGAGGCCCGCATAGATTCCGCCTTGCGCAATCAATTCCTCATGGGTGCCTTCTTCGATAATCCGGCCCTTGTCCATGACGATGAGGCGATCAAGAGCTGCGATAGTCGAAAGCCGGTGTGCAATTGCGATAACGGTCTTGCCTTCCATAAGCTGACGAAGATTCTCCTGGATCGAGGCTTCAACTTCTGAGTCGAGTGCCGAGGTTGCTTCATCCAGAATGAGGATCGGTGCGTCTTTCAGGATAGCACGCGCAATCGCAATACGCTGACGCTGACCGCCCGAAAGCTTGACGCCACGCTCACCGACAAAAGCATCGAAGGATTTCCGTCCATTGAAGTCTTCCAGCTTCGCGATGAACTCGTCTGCTTCGGCCTGTCGTGCAGCCTGCGCAAGCTCTTCATCCGTGGCATCGTCACGCGCCAGCATGATGTTGTCGCGCAGCGAACGGTGCAGCAGCGCTGTTTCCTGACTGACGACCGCAAAGGCGCGCCGCAGGGAGGATTGCGTCACATCGCGAACATCCTGACCATCGACAAGGATCGCGCCTTTCTCAACATCATAAAGACGCAGGATCAGATTGATGAGTGTCGACTTGCCCGCCCCTGAATGGCCAACAAGCCCGACCCGCTCGCCACCCCTGATGGAAAAGTTGATACCGTCGAGAACACCCGCCGCCTTACCATAATGAAACGTGACATTCTGAATATCGATGCGCGCTTCGGTAATCTGTAATGGTTTTGCACCGCGCTTGTCTTCCAGACCCAATGGTTCGGAAACAAGCTTCATCGAATTTTCTATCAGCCCAAGCTGACGCAGCATACCATTCAGCTGCATCATCAGACGGCCAAGCAGCATATTAAGACGCAACACCAGACCGAGCGTGAACGACACCTGACCAACAGTGATGGCATCTTTGGTCCACAGGTCGATGGTAATTGCTGCAACAGTCACAATCATCAGACCTGACAAGGCGGTCATGGCAAGACGCACGCCGGTCAGTGAGCGCATAAACGGCAGGATTGCCCCGAGATAGCGCATAAAACCGTCGCGCATATAGCGCTCATCGTCATCGACGGTGTTGAGCTTGATAGTCTGGATATTGGAATAGCTATCAACGATACGGCCGTTGATCAGGGAGCCCGCTTCGGCGGAGGCTTCAGCATTCTTTCGAATGCGCGGCAAATAGTGCCGGGCAATCAGGCCGAAAGCCACGATCCATGCGATCACCGCAGCAGCCAGCCGCCAGTCGAGGCGACCCACCAGAAACAGCGTCGTCACGCTATAGATCGCCATGAACCAGACGACCTGAATGAGACTTTCAATCAGATCACCTGCCGCCTGCCCCGCCTGCCAGACCTTGGTGGCAATGCGCCCGGCAAAATCATTCTGAAAAAATGCATAGGATTGCCGCTGGACATATGAATTCGCCTGCCAGCGGATCATGTTGTAGAAACCGGGCGAAAGTGTCTGTCCCTCAAGAAGGGTGTTTATGGCGGTGACAACAAAACGGATCACAAGAACCGTGATCCCCATGAACAGAAGTTCCGGACCCGCAGCCTGAAACAGTGCCGACCAGCTACGCTCGACACCGCCTTTGCCTGCCTGATCGAGAATATCGACAAGCCTGCCCGTGAAATAAAACAGCCCCGCCTCCACAAGAGGCAGAAGACCGCCAACAGCCAATGATGCTGCAAGCGGCCATTTAGCCTGTCGCGCATAATGCCAGAGGAAGGCCAATGTTGTTGAAGGCGGTCTAAGCTTGTCCGGTTCGCGGAAGGGATTAACCCAACGCTCGAACAGGCTATAAACCGCTTTCATCAATTGCGTATTCCTTACTTTGCCATTTCCGCTTCGGTCTGCTCGTCAAAACCAAGGAACCCACCCGACTGACGCGCCCATAGTCCGGCATAAATGCCGCCGAGCGCAACAAGTTCCTCATGCGTGCCATCTTCGACAATCTGTCCCTTGTCCATCACAACGAGGCGATCAAGGGCGGCGATAGTCGAAAGGCGATGGGCAATCGCAATAACGGTCTTGCCTTCCATCAGTGTGTTGAGACTGTCCTGAATGGCTGCCTCCACTTCCGAGTCGAGTGCAGAGGTTGCCTCATCCAGAATTAGGATCGGCGCATCCTTCAGCATCACGCGCGCAATCGCGATACGCTGGCGCTGGCCACCGGAAAGCTTCACACCACGCTCACCGACATGAGCATCCAGTCCGCGTCGGCCCTTGGCATCAGTCAATAGAGGAATGAACTGGTCAGCTTGAGCGAGACGGATTGCCCGTTCGACCATTTCTTCTGTCGCATCCGGACGGCCATACATGATGTTCTCGCGCACCGAGCGATGCAGCAAAGACGTGTCCTGCGTAACCATGCCGATGCTTGCGCGAAGCGAATCCTGCGTGATCTTGGAAATATCCTGCCCATCAATCAGGATGCGGCCTTTCTCAAGATCGTAGAAACGCAGCAGCAGATTGACGAGCGTGGATTTACCCGCACCGGAACGTCCGACGAGACCGATCTTCTGCCCGGCCTGAATATCGAGCGACAGGCCTTCGATAACACCCTTGCCCTTGCCGTAGTGGAAACCGATCTTGTCGAAATCCAGCGCACCCTTGCTCACTTTCAGCACAGGCGCATTTGGCGTATCCACCACTTCATGTGCGCGCGAAATCGTCGTGATGCCGTCTTCCACCGTGCCGATATTTTCGAACAGTGCAGACATTTCCCACATGATCCACTGCGACATGCCGTTAAGGCGCAGCACAAGGCCGATACCGACAGCAACAGCACCCACGGAAATGGCTTCATTCATCCAGAGCTTGATGCCGATCACACCCACAGCAAACAGCAGGATGCAGTTCGCCATATAAAGCGTGAAGTGGAACATCGTTATCAGACGCATCTGTCGATGCACCGTGACGAGGAAGCCATCGAGGCTTTCTTTCACATAAGACTCTTCACGGCTTGAATGCGAGAACAGCTTTACTGTCGCGATGTTGGTATAGCTATCGACGATACGTCCGGTCATGGACGAACGCGCATCAGCCTGCTGTTCGGAAATCACCCTGAGACGCGGAATGAAGAAACGCAGCAGGATGATGTAGACGATCAGCCAGACCGCAAACGGGATCATCAGAACAATATCCGCCGAGGCCGCGATAAACAGCGTACCGGCAAAATAGACGATGACGTAGTTCAGCACGTCGAGCAGCTTCATCACCGTTTCACGCACAGCGAGAGCAGTCTGCATCAGCTTGGTCGAGATACGTCCGGCAAACTCGTCCTGAAAGAACGACATGGACTGACGGATCAGATAGCGATGCATCAGCCAGCGCACACGCATCGGATAGTTGCCGAGCAACGTCTGGTGAATAAGCAGCGAGTGGATGAGAACCACGCCCGGCAAACCGACCAGAACGACGCCCGCGATCAGCGCAAGCCGCCAGCCTTCATTGCTCAGGAATGTCTCACGCGACTGGTGCGAAAGCCAGTCGACGATATTGCCCATGAAGGCAAAAAGCGACACTTCGATAATAGCGATCAGTGTCGTGAAAATTGCCATGCCGATAATCCATGGCCATGCGCCACGGGTGTAATAAAGGCAAAAGGCTACCAGCCCGCGCGGAGGCTCGCGCGGCGGTTCTTCGGGATAAGCTTCGAGTCGTTTTTCAAACCATTTGAACATGGCGATCCTTTTACGGGCACCTTGCAAAATTTCCAAGTCGGAACAGGAACAAAAAGGGAATATTTTCGTGATGCTAGAATGATTTTATTCTTGCGGGCACCATCCCGCGAATTGATGTGTTGACGTGTGCGACACAACCAATCTGAACACTTGCAGCCATCGGATTTGTGAGCTACCCGCCTTATATGGATCTGCGTATCGCCCTTTACCAGCCCGACATTCCCGGCAACACGGGAACCATTCTGCGCATGGCCGCCTGCCTCGGCTTCGCGGTGGACCTGATCGAGCCTGCAGGCTTCGACGTTTCCGACAGATCATTGAAACGCGCAGGCATGGATTATCTCGAACAGGCCGCCCTCACCCGCCATGCGGACTGGCAGCATTTCAACGATTGGCGCAACCGGGCAGGCAAGCGCCTCGTGTTGCTGTCGACCAAGGCCGCGATCCCCTATACGGAATACGCGTTTCAGGAAAATGACATCCTGTTGTTCGGGCGGGAGTCCGCAGGCGTCCCTGACAGCATTCAGGACATCGCGGATGCGCGACTGATTATCCCTATGGTGCCGGGTGCCAGATCCCTCAATCTTGCGGTTTCTGTTGCGATCACGGCAGGCGAAGCTCTGCGCCAGCAAAATTTAAAAAGCGATTCCGTTTCAACCGCATAGACGGACAAACGGAATCAGTTCCCGAAGCAGATTTAATATTCAGTCAGAAAAGGTTCTTCTCCGATGAAGCCATCGTTCCGCACTTCTGTTCTTACGGCCTCTCTTCTGGCAACCGCAGTTGCCGCTCCTGCATTTGCACAGACTGCTGAAACCATTTCGCCAAAGGTCATGGTCATCACCATGTTCGGTGAGGAAGCAAAGCCTTGGTTGGAAGGTGAAAAGTTCACGCAGAAGCTGAAGCTTGCGGGCTTGAGCCCTGAATATCCTGAGATCGATTGTACGGCTGAAGGCCTCTGCCACATGACCACGGCCATGGGTTTTGCCAATGCAGCCAGTGCGGTCTCGGCAATGGCGCTGAGCGACAAGCTTGATCTGAGCCACACCTATTTCCTCATCGCCGGTATCGCAGGCGTTGATCCTAAACATGGCACACTCGGTTCTGCGCATTGGGCAAAATACGCAATCGATGCCAACCTCAACCATCGCATTGATATCCGCGAAGCACCTGAAGGCTGGGCGACTGATTTCTTCGGTCTCGGCGCAGCAAAGCCGGGTGAAAAGCCAAAATGGGCTGCAGGCACGGAAGTCTTCGAACTCAATGGCAAGCTTGCCGATTACGCACTCGCAACGACCAAGGGCGTTGAACTTCTCGACAGCGACGATGCCAAGGAATATCGCAAGCATTACACGGAAGAAGCAGCAACCAGCGCGCCTCAGGTCACAATCTGCGATACCGCATCGGGCGACACATACTGGCACGGCAGCAAGCTCGGCGAAGCCATGGAACAGTGGGCAAAGCTCCTGACCGATGGCAAAGCGAACTACTGCACGTCACAGATGGAAGACAATGCAACGCTGACCTCGCTCAAGCGCGCAGCCGACGCAGGCAAGCTCGATTATGACCGTATTGCGCTGCTGCGTACGTCTTCCAACTTCGACCGTCAGGGCAAAGACCAGACGGCGGCAGAATCCCTTGCTGCGAAGTCGGGCGGTTTCCCGCTGGCAACGACCAATGCCTATCGCGTTGGCAAGGCATATGCTGACAGCATCATCAAGGATTGGAAGTCGTGGGAGCAGGCCCCTCAGACGGAAGCGAAGTAAAGCTGTAATGCTATAACGACTCAGAAATGAAAACGCCCTTCGGCAAAACCGGAGGGCGTTTTCGCAAATGCCTGATTTGAATCTGGTTTCAATGGCTTAAAGCGTCTCGTTGACTCAGATCTCTAATCCGATGTCGGCAGGCGACGCATCGTAAATTCGATGACATCATCAGGCCGTTCACACCAGCTTTCGATTTCAGTCCAATAGGCAGCTTTGGGGAAAGCCTCAAACCATTCCCGCGCTTTATCGCGTGCGGCCTGTCGCGGTAGGGTGAATGTCTCGCGGACAAACCCGTCGCGTGGCATACGGCTCTTCTTGGCACGACCTTTTTCTAGCTGCTTGCGCAAGCCTTCAAGTGGTGGGCGGGGCGAAGATGCGGTCATGCAATTGCCTCCCGAAACAAGGGAAAACTCGAAACTTCCAATCCCTTGGAAGCTTAAGATAGGGAAGCAACGACTTCATGACGAGTCTTTTCTTGGGGAGAGGAATTCGCACCCGCAAGCCGCGCACTCTTCGCGCTTTGCCAGACTGCAGGACTTTGCTAAGTCAAGAAGATAGACGTTTGAATTTTTGCGGCCTTTCGGTCGCTCGGTACATTGCGTGAGAGGATATCCAAAATGCAGCGCGACGAAATTCCGGCAATCATCCCGCAAGATATCGAAGAGAAAAAGCAAGCCGCCCAGAACTGGTTTGAAGAACTGCGCGACCGTATCTGCGCGAGCTTTGAACAGCTCGAAGACGATTTGCAGGGCCAGCTTTCCGATCAGGAGCCAGGACGCTTTGTTCGCACCCCATGGCAGAAGGATGAAGGCAACGGTGGTGGCGGTGTCATGTCCATCATGCATGGCCGTGTCTTTGAAAAAGTCGGCGTGCATGTCTCGACCGTCTATGGTGAATTTTCTCCTGAGTTCCGCAAGCAGATACCGGGCGCCGAAGAAGATCCACGCTATTGGGCAAGCGGCATTTCACTGATCGCGCATCCGCAGAACCCGAATGTGCCAGCCGTCCATATGAACACCCGCATGGTCGTGACCACACGCCAATGGTTCGGTGGTGGTGCCGACCTTACGCCCGTTCTCGATGACCGCCGCACACAGGAAGATCCGGACACCCTCGCCTTTCACAAGGCGTTCCGCTTCATCTGTGAAAAGCATAAGGACATTGTCGATTATCAGCGTCTGAAAGAATGGTGCGACGAATATTTCTACCTGCCACACCGCAATGAAGCCCGCGGCATCGGCGGCATCTTCTATGACTGGCTGCATTCAACCGAAGAACAGGGCGGCTGGGATAAGGATTTCGCTTTTACCCGCGATGTCGGTCGTGGTTTCTCGGTGGTCTATCCGCATCTTGTACGCCAGAATTTCAACAAGGACTGGACACCAGAACAGCGCGAGGAACAGCTGATCCGTCGCGGACGCTATGTCGAATTCAACCTGCTTTATGATCGCGGTACGATCTTTGGTCTCAAGACCGGCGGCAATGTGAATTCCATTCTGTCGTCGATGCCACCCGTAGTGAAGTGGCCGTAACAGATAGTATGAATCAAACAAAAGGGCGGGAATTTCCCGCCCTTTCTTTATGCATCAAATGCTGAGTGATAGGTCACTTTGCCTTTCGGCATTTCACCCTCAATCACAAGGCATTGGAAATACTCAGCCGGAACACCGTCAAGTGTTAGCCTTTCATCGGCTTTAAAACCAAACCGCTGATAATAGCCGGGGTCACCGAGCAGCACGCAACCTTTGGCGCCCACTTCATGCAAGCACGTTAGACCTTGCCGGATGAGCGCACTGCCAATGCCCTCACCCTGCCTGTCCGGCCGCACTGAGACGGGGCCAAGCCCGTACCAGCCACAATCAACACCATTGATGAGAACCGGCGAGAATGCCACATGCCCGACAAGAGCCTCTCCCTCTTCGGCAACCAGCGATAAGGTCAGGGCCGATGCCGAACGAAGAGCGTCGACAATTGCCGCCTCTTTCTGGTTGCTATAGGGCACCGTACGAAAGGCGTCATTCGTCAAATGCCGGATTGAGGAAATATCCTTCAGTTGTTCCTTGCGGATATGCATCATGCACTCCTCATCGATTGTTGGCTTGTGCTCGGACGTTGGTGCGTCCTTTGAGCGAGATGCGATACGCACTTCCCGCACGCGATTCGATCAGCCGTTTTCGTCGCAATTGCTGGAAAACAACCATCGTGCAATCGGAAAGCAGATAGCCTTCACGCGTATAGCATTCGATTTCGCAGATGCGTCCGTCTTCGCGCAGATGGCGAATGTAGCCGCCCTGCGCCAGCACGTGAAGCACGCGCTGTTCAATACGTGAGATATTCATTGTTGTTATGCCTGGATGGAAACCATGACAAGCATCAGCGCACGCGGACAGCCAATACCTGTCCACGGCCAATGCCATTTCCGTCCCTGAACATCTGCGCTCTACTCAAGGCGCAGCAATCGTTCGGAACGATCAGAGGCTTCCTACAATCTCCGGCATCAACAATTCCTTCTGGAGCACACTCGAAAAGTATGCGGCCCACTCATTTGGGGCACAAACAACTGGAGGGCTGAAAAGCCCTCCAGAAGATTATTTAAAAGCGGCGAGGCTTGAAGTCAAATCCTCAGGCTTTTGGCTGGTTGCGAAGCTGTTCAGCTTGCGCATAGAACTTCTTTTCCCACTCATTGTGGTTATCCAGCCCTTCCTTAATGAAGGGCGTGAAGATCGCGAGATTCATCAGTGCCCAGTTCACAAAACGGGCAGGGAATCTCAGCGGCTTCACAAAATCAACGAACAGCACTACGCGCGTATGCTCGGTGTGGTTCCATGCTTCATGCTCATAAGCATCGTCGAAAATCAGAACCTTGCCTTCCTGCCAATGGCAAACCTGCTTATCCACGCGGATCGCAAGCTTATCGGCCGGTTCCGGCACGATCATGCCCATATGCAGACGCAGCACGCCATTATAAGGACCGCGATGCGGTGGCAGATGCTTGCCCGGCTCGAAGATCGAGAACATGGCAGTCGTCAGACCCGGAATATGCTGCACCGCATTCCATGTGTTGGGACAGGCTTTAATGTTCTGCTCCGACTTCACACCAAAGCCCAGCAGGAAGAATGTCTTCCAATGATTATCTGTCGAGATCGTCTTCACGTCGGACGAAATATCCTGAAACGAAGGAAGCTCACTCTGACGCAGCAGAACCTTTTCAAGTTCCTTGCGAATAGCCGGATAGGCCTTCTCAACCTCTGCTGCCCATGGGAACGTGGCATTGTCATAAACAGGCGGATTGCCGAGCTTCGCATATTTCAGATTAAGGCTCTCTGCCCAGGCAACAATCCCCATAAAGAAGCGCGTTACAGCACCCGGACGCTCCATCGGCGCGATACCGCTGGTGCCAAAATTCTGCTTGGGATCTGAGCTGGCATTCTGCGAAGTTGATGTATCAGGATTGGACATGCCAAGACGCTTTCAAAACAAAACTAAAAACATTCGATCATAAGTTAATGAAACTATGGCTGAATTTTGCAAGCCATCAGCCGTTCATTTTATTGCGATCAAGTTTGTCCAGAAGCGCTTCGCGGTCAAGACTAAATCCGGAGTCAATCCATAGAGTTTCGAGATCACGCAATGCTTCACCAAGCCCCGGCCCCTTCTCGACACCAAGCGACAGCAGGTCTCCGCCGGTCACTGGAAAGACCAGCGGTTCATATTTCTCAACCGCATCCAGAAGACGTGAATATCCGCCAGCGCGGATCATCGCTTCATCACTGGCAGCCGCTTCCTGTCGCGCAGACGCATAGGCAAGACGGATACGGTCCGCGACTGCCTGCGAACTGCCGCGATAGATCAGCTTCTTCAATGCCTGTTCAGACGTTTCCAACTTGATGGCATCGGCCCGCGCCCATGCTTCAAGACGAGCGCGCTCTGCGTTCGACATTTTCAGCCGTTTGCCAAGTTCTGTCATACGGGCAGCATCGGGTGGCACAATGCTTTCAAGACGCAAAAGCGCATCTACCTGCCAGTCGAGATCAGCTTCTGCACGAACGAGGCCGTGAATGGCATCAATGCCCCATTTCTCGCTTTCAGGCAGAATGGCGCTCAACACACCCGATTGCCGCATCCAGAGCATCGCACGAGAAGGGTCAGGCGCGGATAGCAGCTTCTTGAGCTCCGACCAGACGCGCTCCGCTGAAAGCTGGTTCAACCCGTCTTTCAAACGAGCGCTCGCCCGCAATCCGTCGGTCTCGGGCCGACCCGAGCCATACCAGGCAAAAAAGCGGAAAAAGCGCAGAATGCGCAGATAATCCTCTCGGATACGTTCTTCAGCATCGCCAATAAAACGCAGCGTCTTAGTTTCAATATCAGCGAGACCGCCGACATAATCGATCACATGGCCGTCAGAAGTCGCATAAAGCGCATTGATTGTGAAATCACGCCGCTCAGCATCCGTCTTCCAGTCGGTGCCAAACGCAACTTTGGCGTGGCGACCGTTGGTCTCAATATCCTTACGCAAAGTCGTGACTTCAAAAGGCTGCCCCTGCACCACAACGGTTATCGTGCCATGCTCAATCCCGGTCGGCACCGGCTTGAAGCCAGCTTCCTTGGCAAGCCGAACCGTTTCTTCCGGCAAATGCGTGGTCGCCAGATCGACATCGCTGACTTTCGTGCCAAGCAGGGTATTGCGAACTGCACCGCCCACCACGCGCACCTCGCCACCATCGCGGTTGAGCGCTGCAAACAGCACCTGCAACGGCTTGGAGCGAAGCCAGTTGGCCCGATCTGAAATATTCACTGTATCGCTCAACGGTAGAGCCTTTCATAAAGTCCGCGAATAATGCCTGCGGTCACGCCCCAGATGAATCGCTCGTGATAAGGCATCGCGTAATAAAAGCGTTCCGTGCCATTGAACAGCCTGCTTTCGCGCCGGTGATTGTCCGGGTTCATTAGGAAGGACAACGGCACTTCAAAAATATCCGCAACCTCATCAGGGTTCGGATGAACATCGAAAGGTGTGTTGACGACCGCCAGAACCGGCGTAATCGAAAAGCCGCTGCCGGTGAGATAACGCGGCAGACTGCCGAGAATTTCGGCGCGTTCCGACACAAGGCCAATCTCTTCATTGGCTTCGCGCAAAGCGGCATTTTCCGCCGTCCCATCCTCCGGGTCGATCGCACCGCCCGGGAAAGCGATCTGACCCGAATGTTTACGCAAAGTGTCCGTGCGACGCGTCAGCAAAAGGGTTGCTTCCGAACCGCGATCAACCACCGGCACGAGCACGGCGGCATCGCGCATCTTCGCCGTCACCATGGCTTGTGTGAAATCCGGATTAAGCGAATGATCGCCGGTCAGATCATCTTGATCAGGCTGCCAGTGGCGAACACGCTCAGCAAAATCACCGGCCGAAAATCGGGTGTTTAGATGCAATGCACGGTCCATCATTTCAGCGAAGCCTCAAGAGCTTCCGCTGGCATGATAGGGAAAACTGTGCCGCCAGAGCGTATTGCAAACATCACAACGCCATTCACTTCGATTTCTTCGCCCAATGCCACAAGATCATACATAACTGAACGCCCAACCAGCGCCTCAAGCCGTCCACGCACGTTGATATAGGGCTTCAACCCACCGCTTTCATCCTCAACGACAAAGCGCAATGGATGCTCGGCGTCGGCGTCAACCACATCGCCAACATTGGTGCGGAAGGTCAATTTCCGATCGTCACCTTCACCTGAAACCTGCATTTCAACGGCTATGAAATGCGCGTCTTCGACACTGATTTCAATCTTCTCCACCGGCGTTACGAGATAGGTTTTACCGTCTTCATCCTTGCGCAACACGGTTGAAAACAAGCGCACCAGCTGTTTACGCCCGATAGGCGTGCCCATGTAAAACCATGTTCCATCGGCCTTGATGTCGATATCAAGCGCGCCACAAAACTCCGGATTCCAGCGCTCTACCGGCGGAATTCCACGTTCTTTCGTAGCCGGTCCGCTTTGCGCGTCCGCATGAGCGCGTGCAATCAGGGCCTCCAGTCCGCCCATTCCTTCAGTGCCCGGCTTTGCGCTTTGCGGCGTTTCATTGCCTTCAGGGGTGCTTTTTGTCATCCGACTCGGTTATCCCTGTCTGAATGTGAATTTAACTCGTAGAGCGCATCCCGAAAAGTGCGAAGCGGTTTTCGGAGCAAGATGCGCGTAAAAACAAATTGATAGAGCATTTCCAATGACTCAATCAAAACAGGAAATGCTCTAAAGCCATGAAATAGTCACCGTTTCACGGCTTGTCAGTATATATAGTGATTTAACCGATCACATGCAGGTGCGGATATTTTTGCGAGGTTCTTATGAGTGTTGTTGTTACGCCCGAAGCCGTCAACCCCGATCAGATCGTCGCCGAAGCTGAACGTGCACTTGCAGATATTGCGCGGATCAAGGAAAGCATCGGCACCGTTATCTTCGGACAGGAAAGCGTTATTGAGCGCACGCTCGTAGCGGTTCTGGCTGGCGGTCATGCTCTGCTTGTCGGCGTACCCGGCCTTGCAAAAACCAAGCTGGTCGAAACATTGGGAACCGTGCTTGGCCTTTCGGGCCAGCGCATCCAGTTCACGCCCGACCTGATGCCATCCGACATCATCGGTTCGGAAGTGATGGAGCAAGATGCCGATGGTCGCCGTTCTTTCCGTTACCTCAAAGGCCCAATCTTCGCACAGCTTCTGATGGCCGACGAAATCAACCGTGCTTCGCCGCGCACGCAGTCAGCCCTTTTGCAGGCCATGCAGGAATACCACGTCACGGTCGCCGGTCAGCGTTATGATCTGCCTGCCCCCTTCCATGTGCTTGCAACACAAAACCCGCTGGAACAGGAAGGCACCTATCCGCTGCCGGAAGCCCAGCTCGACCGCTTCCTCATGCAGATCGATATTCTCTACCCGGAACTCGACGCCGAACGTCGTATCCTTCTGGAAACCACCGGCGTTGCGGAAGCAAAGGCCTATGAAATTCTCGATGCCGAGCGTCTGCGTCAGATGCAGGCGCTGGTGCGCCGTATGCCTGTTTCTGAAAGTGTGGTGGATGCAATTCTCAAGCTGGTTCGTTCGGCACGACCTGACGCTGATAATGAACATGCGAAAAAGCATATTGCATGGGGTCCGGGCCCGCGTGCCAGTCAGGCGCTGATGCTCTGCGCACGTGCGCGCGCACTTTACGAAGGCCGCCTTGCTCCATCCGTTGACGATGTCAAAGCGCTGGCCGAGCCTGTTCTTCAACACCGCATGGCGCTCAATTTCGCAGCGCGCGCCGATGGTATGCATGTCCGTGATGTCATTGCTAATCTGGTGAAGGCAGCAGCCTGATGGCGGTTGGCGCACAGGTTTCAGCTACAGACCGCAAGGATACGCTCGCTCGTGCTCGGGCGCGAGCTGCAAGCATTCCCGATCTGCTGGTAGAGGCCCGGCGCGTCGTCAACACCGTCATGAATGGCTGGCACGGACGGCGCAAACGCGGCCCCGGAGAAAACTTCTGGCAGTTCCGCCCTTATGTTGAAGGCGATGCACTTGCACGCATCGACTGGCGGCGTTCGGCCCGCGACGACCATACCTATGTTCGCGACCGGGAATGGGAATCAGCCCATACGGTCTGGCTGTGGTGCGATTTCTCGCCATCCATGCTCTATCGCTCCAATCTGACGCCGATCTCCAAGGAAGCACGCGCATTGGTCCTGACGCTGGCTATGGCCGAGCTTCTCTCAAGATCAGGCGAACGCATTGCCTTTCCGGCCCTGCTGCCACCTTTCTCCGCCCGCAATGGTGCCGAACGCCTTGCTGGAGCCCTGATGGGTTCAATGATGAATGAAGCATCTGAAAGCGCTCTGCCGGACATCAACCAGATCCGCCGCTTTTCCGAAGTGGTGCTTGTTTCAGACTTTCTGCATCCGTTCGATGAACTGACCGATTTACTCGATCAGCTCGCACGTCGCGGCGTCCGCGCGCATCTTGTTGAAGTGGCAGATCCTGCAGAAGAAACATTCCCCTATGCGGGACGTACAGAGTTTCGCGACCCTGAAACAGGCAGCACCCTTGTTGCCGGTCGCGCAGAAACCTATGCCGAGGACTACCGGCGCTTATACATCGCGCGTCGGGAAACATTGTCTGATTTCTGCAAACGACTTGGCTGGAGCTATACGGTGCATCGTACAGATCGACCAGCGACAGAAGCGCTATCTCGATTGCATAGTTCTTTAAGCGCGTCCTCTCTTAGTGGAGCACGCGCATGAATTTTCTGCCACTCGCCTTTGGATCACCGCTGATCCTCGCAGGCCTTCTCGCTTTGCCGGTTATCTGGTGGCTGCTGCGTATGACGCCACCGCGCCCGCAGGAAGAGAGCTTCCCGCCTTTGCGTATTCTGGCGCAAGTTTTCAAACGCGAGGAAGTGCCGTCAAAAAGCCCCTGGTGGATGACGCTGCTACGCCTGCTGATCGCAGCACTGGTTATTCTGGCTCTGGCATCCCCTGTCTGGAACCCGCGTGCCACCGCGATTGCAGGCGATGAGCCGCTTGCAATCATGATCGATAACGGCTGGGCCTCGGCTGAAGACTGGTCGCAACGTGTGGCTGCTGCGGAAAAACTCATTTCCGATACAGATGAAACCAACACGCAGATTTATATTATCGGCACCGCAGAACCAGCCAATGCTGCAATCGGACCTTATGATCGTACTGGAGCAACCGAACGTTTGCAGGCGTTGCAGGCACGCCCACTTCCTGTGAACCGCAAAGCCGCCACTGAACGCCTCTCTTCAGCCTTGCCTGAAGGCGTAAAAATTCGCCTCGCTTTCCTGAATGACGGCCTTGCCAGCGAGAACGACACCGAAAGCTTCGGCGCGCTCGACAAGACCGGCCATCTGGGTTCGGTCCTCTGGTATAGGGCGAGCCTCGGTCGCACCTTTGCCCTTACCGGCATCGACAACAAAGCCGACAGTCTGGATGCGATTGCAGTCCGTCCGGAAGGGGTACAGGCGCCGCGTTCGTTGACTGCCGCAGCTTATGACGACAAGGGACGCCGCATTGCCGAAGCACCACTTACCTTTGCGCTCGGCAGCGTCGAGGGTTCAGCGCGTTTTAATCTGCCGGTGGAATTACGCAATGATTTCCGCCTGATCCGCGTTGATGGTGTTGAACAGGCAGGCGCAACCCATCTGATCGATGCGGGATCAGAGCGCCGTACCATTGGGCTTCTTGCAAGTGGTGATGGCGATCTCGCCCAGCCACTGCTGTCACCGCTGCATTATATTTCGCGCGCCCTTTCCCCTTACGCAAATCTGGTTGAGCCACGCTCCGCCGACCTCCTGCAATCCGTACCGGAATTGCTCGATGGCAAGCCTTCCCTGCTCATCATGGCCGACATCGGCACGATGCCCCAGCCAGTCATCGAACAGCTTTCAAAATGGGTGGAAGATGGCGGCACGCTTGTGCGTTTTGCGGGTCCACGCCTTGCCGGTGCAAATGACAACGATCCGCTGCTTCCGGTTAAACTGCGCAAAGGCGAACGCGCTTTGGGTGGTACGCTGTCATGGTCTGAGCCGCAGAAACTCCGTACCTTTCCGCAGCAAGGTCCATTTGCTGGACTGACTATTCCCGACGATGTGAATGTCTCGCGACAGGTGCTGGCTGAACCGTCTTTTGATCTGAATGACAAGACCTATGCCGTGCTTCAAGACGGCACTCCGCTTGTAACCGGCGAAAAACGCGGACGCGGCAATATCGTGTTGTTCCATATTTCGCCTGACGCAACATGGTCGACGCTGCCTATTTCCGGCTCATTTGTCGACATGCTTCGCCGCATCGTCTCATTGTCCAACCGCGCAGGCGGACAGGACAATCAGGACGCAGTTTCGCTGCCGCCGTTCCAGCTTCTTTCTGCTTCTGGAGCGCTTGTGCCGCCGACATCGGAGGCCAAGCCTTTGATCGTTGAGAAAAACAAGCAGGCCAGCGTCAGCATCAACACGCCGCCCGGTTTCTACGGCAATGAGGATGGCTTGAAAGCACTCAATATTTTTGATGGCAGCAACATCAAATTGCAGCCAATCGAGCAACCAGCATTTTCCACGGGCGTCACCGAAGCATCCTACACGTCGGATGAGTCGATCTCGCTCGCAGGACCATTTCTTGGCTTCGCAGCTATGCTTTTGGCACTCGATACATTGTTGATGCTCTGGCTGCGCGGTGCCTTCCGTCGTCGCATGAAGACACGGGCCAAGGCTGCAAGCATCGCCCTGCTACTGGCAGGTGGACTGGCATTCAGTTTTGCGCCTGCAACCGTCAATCATGCGCGAGCCCAAGAGCCACAACAAACACACGACGACAGCAAACCCGGCGATGAAGCGATCATCAACTCGGTTTCGCAAACCCACCTTGCCTATATCATCACCGGCAATGCCGAGACCGACGATATCAGCAAGGCAGGTCTGCGTGGCCTTACCTTCGCTCTCAACGACAAAACCGCGCTTGAGCCGGGCGATCCGATTGGCGTTGACCCTGCCAAGGATGAACTGGCTTTCTATCCGTTGATTTACTGGCCGATTGATCCAAATTCAGCCATGCCAAGCGCTGAGGCCATCGCCAAGGTCGATGCCTATATGCAGCAGGGCGGAACAGTTCTTTTCGATACCCGTGACCAGCTTCAGGCGGGCGCAAGCCTTGATGCATCCGCGTCGCCTGCAAATCAGCGGCTAAGGGCGATCCTCGACAACATGAACGTGCCACCTCTGGAACCTGTTCCGGACGATCATGTCCTGACCAAGTCCTTCTTCATCATGCCAGATTTTCCGGGTCGATATGAGGGAAGCCCGCTGTGGGTCGAAGCAACGACACCCAACAATGCCACACAGGATCGCCCCGTTCGCACCGGCGATGGTGTGACACCAATCATGATCACCGCAAATGATTTTGCGGGCGCATGGGCAGTCGATGAACAGGGCAATCCTCTGTTGCCAACCGTTCCGAACGATCCAATGCAGCGCATCTATGCCATCCGTGGCGGTGTCAATATCGTGATGTATATGCTCACCGGCAATTACAAATCCGATCAGGTCCACGTCCCGGCCCTGCTTGAACGGCTGGGGAATTAAAGCATGTTTCGGAAAAGTGAAAACCGGCTTTCCGGTAAAACATATGCGGAAAGGAGATCGGCATGAATGTTGAATTCGAACCGTTCCTCTCTCTGCCGTGGCTCACTGGTATTCTCGTGCCATTGGCGCTTCTCGTTTTGGCGACTACTGCGCTTCGTATGCGTGGCGGTCTTATCCGTCTGGCTGCCGCAGCCGCTCTCGCACTGGCCCTGTTCAATCCGGTCATCATCAATGAAGAGCGTGAACCGTTAAAGAGTGTCGTAGCTGTCGTTGTTGATCGCAGCCAGAGCCAGGAGCTGGGCGAACGCAGCAGCGATACGGATGCCGCACTGAAAGCCGTTCAGGATCAGTTGTCAGCAATGCCGCAGTTTGAAACGCGCGTGGTTGAAGCTGGCAAGCCTGATGACAATGAAGACGGCTATGCAACGCGCCTGTTTGGTCCGCTTGCACGCACGCTTCTCGACGTACCGCCATCGCGTGTAGCTGGCGCGATCATGATCACCGATGGTCAGGTCCATGATATTCCGGCCAATGAGAATGCACTTGGCTTCGATGCACCGGTGCATGGTCTTATCACCGGAAAGCCCGACGAATTCGACCGCCGGATCAAATTCAACAAGGCGCCGCGCTATGGCATCAGCGGCAAGCCGCTGGAAATGTCCTTTACGGTGATGGACGAAGGCAAAAGCCTCGGAAATCCCGCACAGGTTCAGATCAGTGTTAATGGCGAAGTCGTCAGCGAAGAAGAAGCGCAGGTTGGACAGGAAACAACGACCAGCATCAACCTGCCTCGCGCTGGCGTGAATATCGTCGAGATAACAACGCCTACACTTCCGGGCGAAGTAACGGATGCCAATAACCGCGCAGTCGCAACCATTGACGGCATTCGCGAAAACCTGCGTGTGCTTCTGGTTTCCGGCGAGCCCCATAACGGCGAGCGCACATGGCGCAATCTTCTGAAATCCGACGCCGCTGTGGATCTCGTCCATTTCACTATTCTGCGTCCGCCTGAAAAACAGGACGGAACGCCGATCAACGAGCTGTCACTGATTGCCTTTCCGACGCGCGAACTCTTTGTCGACAAGGTCAACGAGTTCGACCTTATCATTCTTGATCGCTATCAGCACCGCGATGTGCTGCCGCTCCTCTATTACGATTATATCGCTCAATATGTGGAGAATGGCGGCGCACTGTTGATTGCAGCTGGTCCGGAGTATGCAGGCGATATGTCGATTGCCCGCACGCCGCTTTATAGCGCGCTGCCAGCCATGCCGACCGGCACAATCACCGAGAAGGCTTTCTATCCGCGACTGACCAACCTTGGCAAACGCCACCCAGTCACGCGCGGGCTTGATGGAGCCGAACAGGAGCCGCCGCATTGGAGCCGCTGGTTCCGCACCATCGATATCGGTCAGCCGCAAGGTGAAACCGTGATGAGCGGTGCCGACAACAAGCCGCTGCTGGTACTCAATCGCGTTGGCAAAGGTCGCGTTGGCATGTTCCTTTCTGATCAGGGCTGGCTTTGGGCGCGTGGCTTTGAAGGTGGAGGCCCATACGCCTCGCTTTATCGCCGCATCGCACACTGGCTGATGCAGGAACCGGAACTGGAAGAAGAAGCACTGACTGCAAGCGGCAACGGCCGCACCCTTTCAATTCGGCGTCAGTCGATGGGCGACAATCCGGGCATTGCCACCGTCACATCACCATCCGGCAAGCAATTGCAGGTTAATCTCGCACAGGGAAAACCTGGCCTGTTCGAGGGTTCGCTGCAAACCGATGAAATCGGCATTTTCCGTGTGAAGAATGGCGATCTGGAAACACTTGCGCATGTCGGCCCTGTCGATGCGCCGGAATTTGCAGACAGCATTTCGACAGCTGATCGCCTGAAGCCACTGGCCGATGCAACGGGTGGCTCAGTTCACCGTGTTCATGAAAGTGCTAATAGTTCAGTTCAGGTGCCAGCAATCACCGCCGTTGCAGCCAATCGTACAGCCGCAGGCAATGACTGGATCGGCCTGCGTGAAACGACGGATACACAACTGAAAAGCGTCAACCGTCTGCCGTTGTTCTCTGGATTGTTTGCGCTCGCCGCCCTGCTCTTTGTCTTCGGCGGCATGTGGTATCGCGAAGGGCGGTAGAGCGCATCCCGAAAAGTGGGAACCGGTTTTCGGAATAAGATGCGCGTTAAAAATGAGATAAAAGCGTGTTGCTTCAATAAGATAAATGCAACACGCTTTCCCCTCTTTTTAACTTTTAAACTCTGCTTGCGTGACGCACTATGCCGGTTGCGCCGTTCAGCGCATTTGGCGCAAGCTCACAGGCGAGCATCCGGCGCGGATCAACTGGCGCTGGCATAATCATCGAACCCGGCTGCACCATCTTGAAGCCAAAAGGCGCATAATAAGGCTCGTCACCTACCAGAACGATCAGCTTGTGACCGGCATTCTGAGCCGCCTCGATCGACATCCGCATCAAGGTGCCACCGATGCCGCGCTTCTTCCATTCCGGCCTTACAGCGAGCGGTCCGAGCAGCAGAGCCGGTTTCTTGCCAACCATAACAGGCGTCTGCCGGACTGATCCGACAACGATGCCCCCCATCAGTGCGACGAAGGACAGGTTCAGATCGTGAGGGCCACCTTCACGAATGAAATGCGCTGCCTTGGTAAAACGGGCAGGACCGAAAGCCTCGGCATTGATGGCTTCGATTTCGATGTCGTGCGCCGGGTTTTCCTGCGCGTATGTCAGTTCAAGCTGCTGCATGGGGCTTTGATCGCAATAGGAGATGTCGGTGACCGTTCGATGGTCAATGGAATGCATACCGCGCATTTTACGCAGTCCAGATTTCATCGTCGGAGGATGAAAAGCATTTCCATTACACGGCTCTCCTGATTGGTCGGAATTATCCAACCGCAATTTGGAAGCTGCGTATCACCAAAATGATCACAGGTAAAACAAAATCTTTCAAAACGGCGGTTCAAATTTAGCTTTTTGGCACCGTTACGCACTGTTCACGCCTTAATAGGCTGTCAAACGGCAGTTTTGCGGCTATTTTCCTTATCAAAAGGAGAAATCACATGGGACTTCTGGTTGACGGCAAATGGCAGGATGTCTGGTATGACACGAAAGCCACCAAAGGCCGTTTCGAGCGCTCGAAATCGCAGTTCAGAAACTGGGTTACAGCAGATGGAAGCGCAGGCCCAACTGGCGAAGGCGGCTTCAAGGCCGAGCACGGCCGCTATCACCTCTATGTCTCCTACGCCTGCCCATGGGCACACCGCACGCTGATATTCCGTGCATTGAAGAAGCTTGAAGATGTAATTTCCGTCTCGGTTGTCGATTATCTCATGGTCGAAGAAGGCTGGACCTTCTACGGCACAACCGGCAGCTCGGGTGACGCTCTCTACGGCTCTAAACGCCTGCATGAGATTTATACCCGCGCCGATCCAACCTATTCCGGTCGCGTGACCGTACCGGTTCTCTGGGACAAGCAGCGCGAGACGATTGTTTCAAATGAGTCATCTGAGATTATCAGAATGCTCAATTCGGCTTTCGATGCGTTCGGCGATGCGTCGCTTGATCTTTATCCGGAGGCCCTGCGCGGCGAGATCGACGCACTCAACGAGTTTGTCTATCCAAACATCAATAATGGGGTTTACCGGGCTGGCTTTGCGACCTCACAGGAAGCCTATGAAGAAGCCTTCGGACAGGTCTTCGCAGCGCTCGATACGCTGGAGGAAAAACTTTCAAAGAGCCGCTATCTGGCAGGCTCCAGCCTGACAGAAGCCGATTGGCGGCTGTTCACCACGCTGTTGCGCTTTGATCCGGTCTATGTCGGGCATTTTAAATGCAACCTGCGGCGCATCGCCGACTATCCGAACCTTTGGAATTACACGAAAGAGCTTTATCAGGTGCCGGGCGTTGCTTCGACCGTCAATATGGAACACATCAAGGGCCATTATTATTGCAGCCACAAGACGATCAACCCAACAGGCATTGTTCCGCTTGGACCGGAAATCGACTTCTCAGCACCACATGACCGGGACCGTCTCAGCAACTGAGCTTTTCCTGCAACAGTCCCATCAGAACATCCTTACTTTCTAAAATCTTGGGCGCCTCTTTGATCCTGATCAATGGGGCGCTTTGCTGTGCGGTCCAGAGTGCGCGCATCACTACCCCAGACTACCGGGATCAGGACTGTTAGACCAAGACTTTTAGGAGAGACTGATGAACCGCTTTGCCAAAGGGCTTCTCGCAGCAACAGCACTGACATTCGCAGCACCTGCAGCTTTTGCTGCTGATGCGATTGTTGCGCAGCCAGCGACCGAGATCGTTGCCGTGCCACAGGCTTTGTCGCCATGGCAGATCCGCGTGCGCGCGCTTGGCGTTATTGCCGAGAATAAAGGCTATGTGAACGGCGTCGATGGTTCTGGTCTTGATTACTCGAAGTCGATCACGCCAGAACTCGACATCACCTACTACTTCACCGACAATCTGGCCGCTGAACTCATCCTCGGCACCACCTATGCCAATATCAATGGCACTGGTTCGATTGAAGGTCTGGGCAAGGTCGGCAAGGTATGGATGCTGCCTCCAACGCTCACCATGCAGTACCACTTCACCAATTTCGGCGCTTTCAAGCCTTATGTCGGTGCGGGCGTGAACTATACCATCTTCTACAATCAGGATGCAGCCGGCGTTGACTATCTCAAGGTCAAGAACACGTTTGGCGGCGCGCTTCAGGTCGGCTTCGACTACATGATCGATGAACATTGGGGTATCAACTTCGATGTGAAGAAGCTGTTCCTCGAACCCAAGTTCGATGCGACTCTGGCTGGAGGCACACAGGTTAGCGGTAAGGCCAAGCTTAACCCTTGGCTGATCGGTACGGGTATCATCTACCGCTTCTAATATCTGAATATGAGGGCGCGAAAGCGCCCTTTCCTTTTACCAGTTTGGTAGCGGATCAAGATCGTGAAGCGCTTCCTGCAGGCGGCGCTTGGTTGAAGGCGTCGTTCCTTCAGGCAGGTTATCGAGCGGAAAGAAACCGGCTTCCGCTATTTCCCTGTCTCGCTGTTTCGGCTCTGTCTGCTCAAACGCCCGACAGACATAAAGTGCCACATGATCCCGCTTCGAGGCGTGAGCATTTTTGTAAAGCGCGAAAAGCTCGGGCCGTCCGGTGAGGAAAATATTACCTTCCTCACGCAGTTCCTTTTCAAGAGCCTGTCCGAATGTCTCGCCACTATCCACGCCACCGCCCGGCAATTGCCAGCCGGGTACGTAAGTGTGCTTCACCAGAAAAACTGAATTTTTCTGCTCATCAAGTACAATTGCCCTGACCCCGAGGGTCATCGGGCGGCGTAATAGAAAATAGGTATGAAATAAAAAATGGCGGAAGCGCATACCGTCGATCCTGAACAAATTTCTTTGCAGCATCATTGCTACAGGCACATCAATAAAAAGTCGCTAAACACGGTTTCGATTTAAAAAATAATACAGTACACCGACTATATGTTTCGCCTCGCCCATATTTCCGACATCCACCTGTCACCTCTGCCCCGCATTCGCTATCGCGAATTGGCGTCGAAACGTATCACAGGTTACATCAACTGGCTGCGTAATCGTAAAAACGCCATGCACGGCACAGTGCTTGACAGTCTGATTGCCGACATGCTGGCACAAAAGCCTGATCATATCTCAGTGACTGGCGATCTGGTGAACCTTGCCCTCAATCTGGAAATCGACATCGCCCATGACTGGCTGTTGAAGCTTGGCAATCCAGATAACGTATCTGTCGTTCCCGGCAATCACGATGCCTATGTTCCCGGTGCGCTGGATAAATCCTGCCGCAAATGGGAGCCATGGATGCGTGGCGATGGCGTCAACAATGAAGGCAAGCGGCCTCAGTTTCCTTATATGCGCGAACGCGGGCCGGTAGCGATAATCGGCGTCTCGTCTGCACGCGCGACGGCTCCCTTCATGGCCAGTGGTGACTTTAAATCCGCACAGGCCAAGCGCCTGGCCAACGCGCTTGATGAAGCTGGCGCACGCGGACTTTTCCGCGTTGTGATGATCCATCATCCGCCAATACATGGCGCTACACCCACGCATAAGCGGCTGTACGGTATTCGCAGATTTCAGAAAGTTATTCGCAAGCATGGTGCCGAGCTGGTCATTCATGGCCACACGCATCTGGCAACGCGCTATGATATTGACGGGCTGAACGGAAAAGTTCCGGTTATCTGCGTGCCATCTGCCAGCCAGAATTTCGGCGGGCATAAGCCGCCTGCACGCTACAACATCTTCAACATCGACCGGAAACCGGAAGGCGGATGGCTATGCCAGTGGGAACAGCACGGCATTGAAGATGAAAGCGAAAGAATAATCGAGCTCAGCCGGCAAGAGCTGAAAATTCCATAGTTCAACACTACGATTAATGGATGTTTCGAATTTATAGCATTTCCAGCAAAAGTGGGAACCGGTTTTGCGTCGGATAATGCGTAAAACAAATAGTTACAGCGGCTCCAACGATTTAGTCTTAACTGGAACCGCTGTAACGTCTGACGCAGTGTTTCAACCGACGATATCAAACGCTAAATTCAAACCACTCATTACATCATTAAAGTTCAGCGAGAGCGAAACGTGATATTGCAGCTCTTCTGGGCTGCAGCGACCTCCAATGCCTGCATTTCACCTTTCAAGCGGGCAACATCGGCGGCTTTTGCACCATTACCTTCATTGAAGAAAAGTACGGGCCAGAACAGGACAAGACCAACCCCTGTTTTTACTGCGTCTCCAGTCGCCGCTGAATCTTGGCGCCCTGAAGCCGCGGCTGCACTATATGAAACACGCACGGCCTCTTCTTTCAGAGCGGCACATGAAAGCGAGCTTTATGCCGAAGGAGATACATAACTCGCCGAAATACTACTGGAGCGCGATGCACAACCGGCAACAACAGATAAAAATACTACTAACATTAGAATATTCTTCATAAACATACCCAATAAATAAAATAATTCACTGGGCCTTATATTTATAAATATGAATATATGATGACAATCCCAAACTATAAATAAACATAAAGGCACATATAATAGATACGTAAATTAAAGGCGACGCATAGCGCCGCCTTTAATAGAATAAATTGCCCGTATTATTTTCCGATTACGCGATTGGCTGCCGAAACAATTGCTTCGAGCGAGGCGCTCACGATGTTGTCGTTGATACCGGCGCCGAACAATTTGCCGTCCGGGTATGCAACTTCAACATAGGAAATAGCAGCCGCGTCCGAACCTTGCTTTAGCGAATGCTCGGAGTAATCGATAACCGACATCTTCACGCCCAGATATTTCGACAGCGCATCGATGAAGCCATCAATCGGGCCTGTACCCTTGCCTTCGATATTCTTGGTCACGCCGTTATCGGTGATTTCAGCGGTCAGAATACGACGACCCTTCTGTTCAGGATCTGGATAGGTGTGGTGATCCACGAACTTGATGCGGCCTTCTGCCTGTTCGACATAGAGCTTCTGGAACTCTTCATGAATGCGCTTTGATGGCAGTTCCTTGCCTTCATCATCCGTGATGTTCTGGATGATTTCGCGGAACTCGACCTGCAGATTGCGCGGCAGGTTCAAACCGTAATCAGCCTGCAGAATATAGGCGATACCGCCCTTACCAGACTGCGAATTAATGCGGATGATCGCTTCATAGGAACGGCCAACATCCTGTGGATCGATTGGCAGATAAGGCACTTCCCAGACCGGCGAATTGGCGGTCTTGCGAACCTTCATACCCTTGTTGATCGCATCCTGATGCGAACCCGAGAAAGCCGTATAGACCAGCTCGCCCACATAGGGATGACGCTCGGCAATCTTCAGCTGGTTTGAATATTCGTAGACATCCTTCATGCGATTGATGTCCGTGCAATCCAGCTCTGGATCAATGCCCTGCGTGTACATGTTGAGCGCCAGCGTCACCACATCAACATTGCCGGTGCGTTCGCCATTGCCGAACAGCGTGCCTTCAACGCGATCAGCCCCCGCCATCAGGCCGAGTTCCGTTGCAGCGATGCCCGTTCCACGATCATTGTGCGGGTGCAGCGAAATGATCAGGTTTTCGCGATTGTCGAGATTGCGGCACATCCATTCTATCTGGTCGGCGTAAACATTTGGCGTGTTCATTTCGACAGTGGATGGCAGGTTGAGGATCAGCTTGTGCTCTGCTGTCGGCTTGACGATTTCCGTCACCGCATTGCAGATTTCCAGCGCCACTTCCAGCTCGGTGCCGGTGAAGCTTTCTGGCGAATACTGGAAACGATAACCACCACCTGCCTTGGAAGCCATGTCCATGATCATCTTTGCGGCATCGGTCGCAATCTGCTTGATGCCCTTAACGTCCTTGTTGAAAACAACGCGGCGCTGCAATTCACTGGTCGAATTGTAGAAGTGGATGATTGGCGTCTTAGCACCTTCCAGCGCTTCAAACGTACGCGTGATCAATTCAGGACGGCACTGCACCAGCACCTGCAGATCAACTTCGTCAGGCGTGTCGCCCTGCTCGATTGCCCAACGGCAGAAGTCGAAATCTGTCTGCGAAGCCGATGGAAAGCCGATTTCAATTTCAGGGAAACCCATATCGACCAGCAAGCGGAACATGCGTTCCTTACGGTCGTGGCCCATTGGGTCGATCAGTGCCTGATTACCGTCGCGCAAATCGACCGAACACCAGATCGGCGCCTTTTCGATGCGCTTTGCAGGCCAAGTGCGGTCGTCGAGTTTTGGGTAAGGAAACGGCGAATATTTCACGGCCGCGTCTGGCATACCTTTATGCTTAGCAGCGGAATTCGGCGTGTTTACGTTCTGATTCATGGTCATCTCATCCTCCCGGCGTACTAAGCAGTTCTGTACTGCTGTAACGACACGGATATCTCGTCTTAAAATTCAAATGTGGATTTTGAGAAAGGAGCATGCGTCAGCGGGACTTCAATCGACCGCCGGACGCTCCTTTCAACGAGCCCGGCGATCGCCGCTAAGGCCGAGGGTAAGAAGCGAGTTTAGAACGCAAACGTTCACGCGCGCGCTGGAAGCGGCTGCGGAATGTTCCATAGATGTTGCGTTCTTCATAACCATGGAAACGCTTTTACACTCGAGGTTCAAAACGCGCAAGCCGCTATTTGTTTCATGCGCACCCCGAAAAGTGTGTAGCGGTTTTCGGATAGGAAGCGCATCAAATATAAAGATTAGAGCGCCGATCTGATAAAATCAGATCGAAATGCGCTCTAGGCGAAAGGCACTGAACTCGTGCCAATCGGCAGTTTTGCCTCATCTTCCGGCTCAACATGGATCACAACACGCGCGCTTTCGATCTGCGTCTTCAGTGCGTCTTCGATTCGGTCGCATATGACATGCGCGTCGCCCACGCTCATTTCAGCAGCCACGACCAGATGAAACTCGATGAAAGTTACACGGCCTGCAATGCGGGTCTTGAGATCATGAACCTCGATAGCGCCACCGGCATTGGCCGAAATCACATCGCGAATGCGCATTTCCTCAGAAGGTTCGACACCGATATCCATCAAGCCCTGTACGGATTTATTGATAACACCCCAGCCCTGCCAAAGAATGTTGATCGCAACCAGAATGGCAAGCAGCGGATCGAGGATCGCCCAGCCTGTTATGACGGCTCCAACAAGACCGACCAGAACACCGACCGACGTAAACACGTCAGTCATAATATGCTGACCATCTGCTTCCAAAGCAGGCGAGCGCGCACTGCGACCCGTGCGAATAAGCAGCATGGCCCAGAAAGCATTTATCACAGCAGCGCCCGTATTGATCGCAAGACCCAGCCACGGCTCATCAAGCTGACGCGGATTCTCAAGCGCAGACCATGCTTCTTTTGCAATCAAAAGCGCCGCAATCGTAATCAGTACGCCTTCGACAACTGCCGAAATATACTCTGCTTTATGATGGCCAAACGGGTGGTTTTCATCCGCTGGCTTATAGCTGACACTGATCGCCCACCAGGCGCCAAGTGCCGCAATCACATTGACGATGGATTCCAGAGCATCCGAATAGAGTGCCACGGAGCCGGTCACTGCATAGGCCAGATATTTCAGCCCCATTACGCCCAGCGCAACAGGAATCGACCAAGCGGCGAGCCGCCGAACTTTTACACTCGCGTCCATCACAAACCTTCAGATACTTTAATTCTTATCCCGACAGGCGGGTTCAGGCTAACAAGAAGCCTATTGCGCATTCACTCCGGCGTGGCCGGTAAGCAGCATTTCGATAGCCGTTCTATAGCCCATAAAATCCAAATTTCGAAACCCTGTTTTTTTACTTCGCGCATTTAATTTTCTCTTGCGAATGCAATGCATTACAGTTGCAAATGGTTCGCCAAAGCAGCTCTGAAAAACCATGATTTTATAAGGCCATAAACAAAAAACCGGCCGCGGTTTTCACCACGGCCGGCTCATTATTTTGCAACTGAGAAAATCAATTAGAGCGCATCCCGAAAAGTGCGAAGCGGTTTTCGGAACAAGATGCGCGCAAAAAATAGATAGAGCATTTCCAATGACTCAATCAAAACAGGAAATGCTCTAGTAATTGCTGCGACGCGCTTTGTGCTTTGCTGCAAAATGCACCACGACATTTTCGATCATTCGCATCCCCGCATTATGACCAAGCGTCATGATGGATTCGGGGTGGAACTGAACGGCTGCCACAGGCTCTTTCTTATGTTCGAAAGCCATGATGACGCCGTCCTCTGTCTCCGCCGTAACCAGAAAATCATCCGGCAGACGTTCAGGATCAGCAAAGATCGAGTGATAGCGGCCAACCGTTACTTCCTTCGGCAGGCCCGAGAAGATGCGTTCAGGCTTTGAAACCCGGATACGCGAGGGCTTGCCATGCATCGGAATGCGCAGCTGACGCAGCGTGCCGCCATAGGCTTCTGCCAAAGCTTGAAGCCCAAGGCAGACACCGAAGATCGGCAGCTGACGCTTACGCGCCTTGTCGATGGTCGCCTTGCAATCGAAGTCCTGCGGTGTACCCGGTCCGGGCGACAGCACAACAAGATCAGGATTAATGCGGTCGAACACTTCCTCGGCGACCGGCGAGCGTACCGTAGAAACCGTAGCACCCGTCTGGCGGAAGTAATTGGCGAGCGTGTGCACGAAGGAGTCTTCGTGATCGACCAGCAGGATCGAAATCCCCTCGCCCACCTTTGCAGCAACACGTTCTTCAGCAACCTGATTGCTCTTCTGTGCTTCACGCACAGCAGCGATCATCGCGGATGCCTTCAGTTCGGTTTCTGCTTCCTCCTCTTCAGGATTGGAATCAAACAGCAGCGTCGCACCGGCGCGGATCTGTGCCACAGCATCCTTAACGCGGATCGTGCGCAGCGTAAGCCCGGTGTTCATGTCGCCGTTGAAGTGCATCATGCCGATGGCACCGCCATACCATGCGCGTGGGCTACGCTCGTTTTCTTCGAGAAAGCGCATGGCCCAAAGTTTTGGCGCACCGGTTACGGTTACAGCCCATGCATGACTGAGGAAGCCGTCAAAGGCATCCATACCGTCACGCAGACGGCCTTCGATATGGTCAACAGTGTGGATCAGACGCGAGTACATCTCGATCTGACGACGACCGATCACCCGCACCGAACCTGGCTCACAAACCCGGCTTTTGTCATTGCGATCAACGTCCGAACACATGGTCAGCTCGGACTCGTCTTTCTTGGAATTGAGCAGTTTCAGAATCTGTTCCGAATCCGAAATTGCATCTTCACCTCGCTTGATGGTGCCGGAAATCGGGCAGGTCTCGATGCGACGGCCATTGACGCGCACGAACATTTCCGGCGAAGCGCCCACCAGATACTCGTTCTCTCCAAGATTGATGAAGAACGAATAAGGCGATGGATTGATCGACTTCAGGCGACGGAAGATTTCCGAAGGGGCCGTGTGGCAGCGCTCATAGAAAGTCTGCCCCGGCACGACTTCAAACAGATCGCCGCGCTTGAAGCTTTCCTTCGCGCGTTCGACCAGCTTGGCATATTCGCCCGGATTATGATCGCCACGCGGCAGATCGCGCTCTGCGGGCTTGAATGGCTGCACCGGTGTCGCCCGTGCAAGATCATGCGTTGAAGAGCCGCCGCAGACAAATTCGTAGCGATCCACCCATGCGCGCGCCGAATAGTGGTCGGCCACAAAAATTTCGTCCGGGATGAAAAGCACCAGATCACGCTGATCATCCGGGCGCTTCAACTTGTACTGAATTGGATCGAACTGGAATGCCAGATCATAGCCAAACGCACCGTAAAGGCCGAGATTTGCATCTTCCTCAGAGAAGAAAAGGCCCACAATCGCGCGCAATACAGTGAAGACCGAAGGCATACGCGAGCGTTCTTCTTCGGTGAATGTGCCGGTCGGTTCAGCAATCGTCAGCTCGATAAGATCTTCACTGGCCTTATCGACCTTCACTTCGGCAAGCGCCTGAACCGTCTTGAGGATCGGGCGCAGCAGGATCGTTCCGCGCTTGTTCAGCGCTTCAATGCGCATCTGGCGATTGCGGGAGGTAATCACGACTGGCGGATCGACAATTGCCGTGTCCCATCGCGTGTAGCGGCCGGGATATTCGTAGTTGGAAGAAAAGACCGCGCCTCGCCGCTCATTGAGAGCATCGATATAAGTCTCGATAGCTCCCTTATAAGCAGTCAAATGGCGCACACGTTCGACAACAATGCCGCCCGCTGTCTCGTGCGTGAATATCTCGCTATCCGCAATCTTCGCATTCATGACTGGCAATTCCCAAGTGTTATTCGTTATCGAGCACTTCCAAAGCTCAGGCCCCTCAACCAAAGCGCATCGTGCTTCGGCTTTTTATTCTCGTATGTCTTAGCCCAAAACCGGTTTCCACTCTTGGGCAACATGCGGTGGCATTATTCAAACAGCCAAACAAAAAGGCCGCCCGGATAATCCCAGCGGCCTTAACTAAAACGCAAATGCACAAACGCCTGCGTGGCCGCTTTTAGCGAGCCCACCACCAGATTTTTGTGTCAATGCGCGAAATGTTCATGGCGATACTGTTAGCCTTCCCTCGCATCGCTTGCAACTGGAAAATTCAAAGCTTCAAATCACTGATGTCGACCTGTCAGAATTGACGTGTTTCAGCGGCGCAAAATTTCTAGAATGTTTCATCCCGCACAAAAAGAAAATCCGGACTGCTTTAAATAGTCCGGATTCTCCCTAGTCCTTGATAAGGACAAATTGACTAAAGGTTGGAGTACCTTTTCCGGCCCGCCGTGGGTATAACACCTGCCAAAAGTCTTAACTCTATGCGTGCAATATCACTTTAAGTACACCTATTTACTACTATGGATTGCACATTTCCGCAACTGTCAAGTCTATCGTCGTAGCCTTCTACCAAACCGTGTAATGCAGCTGTAATTTAAGTATGTTTCAAAAATTTTGCCTTGCGTGCGAGACGGATTTCGGATTCATTTCGCAAGCAAATCATTTATAAACTAACAATAAAAAGCCGCCATCGCAGGCGGTCGAGTGGGGACACCAATGAAGAATCTTGATGTAATGGACAGGAGTATTCTGCACGCCCTTCAAGAGAACGGGCGACTGACCAATACTGAACTTGCCGATCGTATTAATCTGTCTCAGACAGCCACCGCAGAACGCGTCAAACGCCTCACCCGCGAAGGCTATATTCTCGGCTACTCTGCCCATCTGTCGCCAAAGATGCTTGATCGGTCCATGCTGGTTTTCATTGAAATCAAGCTTGATCGCACCACGCCAGAGGTCTTTGAAACCTTCTCCGCCTTCACGCGCGGCAATCCCGATATTCTCGAATGTCATATGGTTGCAGGCGGCTTCGATTATTTGATCAAGGCACGCGTCTCCGATATGGATCACTATCGCCGTTTTCTCTCGGAAGCACTTCTATCCCTGCCTGGCGTAAGGGAATCCCACACCTACGCCGTAATGGAAGAGGTCAAGGAAACGTCACACATCGCTGTGTGACGTCGCTATCGTCGGCTATCGACCTGAATTTATTGCCAGCGTGATGACAATATAGATTGGCTTATTGCCGATACAGGCTTGCCAATAATTATTTACGGGTATATACCCGCATTATGTCTAATCCATGTTTCTGCATCCTTCTGCGGCAGGCCGCGAGAAAATCATCCAGCGTTTACGACAGGGCGCTGGCGCCGCTCGGCATCAATGTCGCGCAGTTCAGTCTGCTGCGAAAAATTGCGCGTGCGCAATCCATCTCATTGACCGAGCTTGCCCGGCTTGCCGACCTTGATCGATCAACCATGGGCCGCAATGCGAAGGTGTTGCAGCGTATGGACCTTATCGAACAGACACCGGGCGAAGATCATCGTGAGACGCACATCGCTTTGACGTCGACAGGCCGTGACCTTGTCGAACGCGGTGGGCCGCTCTGGGATCAGGCACAAGATGAAATAGAAGCAAAACTTGGCAGCGAAGGCGTGGAGCAATTGCTTACCCTTCTCCGCGCCTTTGACTGAAAACAATGACCAAAACCCATTGAGCCTGTAACTGGCGAACTGGGTTGACCTTCAACTTTGCGGCTGTTCAAAAATCAGCCAGTCTCCGAAAGCGCCGAAGATGATTTCTGCCAGCCTTGCAAGCTTTCTTCAAAAGCGAAACATCCACTATGGATGGGTTGTTGCTGCCATCACGTTTCTGACCATGCTTGCAACCGCTGCAGCCATGGGCTCGGCGGGCATCCTGATCGAGCCATTGCAGAAGGAATTCGGCTGGACCAATGCCAATATTTCCTTCGCCATGGCGCTGCGTCTGGTGCTGTTTGGTTTGATGGGGCCTTTTGCTGCTGCTTTCATGAACCAGTTTGGCCTGCGACGCGTTGTGTCCGCAGCACTCGTCATGATCGCCTGCGGACTGGTCGGCTCGATCTTCATGACTGAAGAATGGCAGATGGTCGGCCTTTGGGGCATCGTTATCGGCCTTGGCACCGGCATGACCGCACTTGTCCTGGGTGCGACTGTTGCTGCTCGCTGGTTTGAAAAGCGCCGGGGTCTCGTGGTTGGCCTCATGACAGCCAGCAATGCAACCGGCCAACTTGTTTTCATGCCGATCCTCGCCAGTGTGAGCCAGAATATCGGCTGGCGCACGTCGCTAACCATTGTCGTCGGCTTTCTTATCGCAGCACTCGTGCTGGTGCTTGCCCTGATGCGCGATCATCCCGCAGATATCGGGCTGAAGCCTTATGGCCGAACCGCCCCTCTCCCTGCCCCAGAGCCTAAGAAAAGCTTTGCTTCGCTGCTCGCTTCCCCGCTGATTACCTTGCGCGAAGTATCGTCCACATCAACCTTCTGGGTGCTGTTCGTCACCTTCTTCGTCTGCGGCTTTTCCACCAACGGTCTGATCCAGACCCATTGGATCGCATTGTGCGGCGATTTCGGCATCGTACCTGTGGGTGCAGCAGGCATTCTGGCCGTCATCGGTGCTTTCGATTTGATCGGCACCATCGGCGCCGGCTGGCTTTCCGACCGTTTTGACAACCGCTGGCTGCTGTTCTGGTTCTACAGCCTGCGCGGCTTGTCACTGATCTACCTGACCTTTACCGATTTCACGCTCTATGAACTGGCACTCTTTGCCGTCTTCTATGGTCTCGATTGGGTTGCAACCGTACCGCCAACGGTCAAGCTTGCCGCAGAACGTTTTGGTCCGGAAAAGGCTGGCATGGTGTTCGGATGGGTATTCACCGGCCATCAGGTGGGTGCAGCTGCAGCCGCAGCTTTTGCAGGCTTCGTCCGCACCGATTATGACAGCTATACACCTGCCCTCATTCTGGCAGGGGCGATGTGTTTCGCTGCAGCCGCCATGGTGTTCATCATCAGCAGGCCAGCTCCAAGACCCGCTTTGCAGGCATCATAATACTCAACGCTTCCTGCCCTTTCTGTTCAGCGCCAGCACACCCAAGCTGATCAGAAGGGCAGCAGCGGTGTCGGTCCATCCCGGCACCTCACCAAGCAGCAAGAGCCCCAAAACCAGTGTCGCAACCGGTATGAGTGCGGATAAGGCCGCTCCTGCGGCTGTTCCCAACAGCACAACAGCACGATTAAAGGCAAAAACACCGAAAGCCGACGTCAGCACACCCTGATAAAAGCCCTGCAAGGCAATATCACCCCACGAAGTCTGTCCGATGCCTTTGTCGAGCAACAGGATGTAAATCGGCAGAAACACCAGTGCAGAGGCAACCGCTGCAATCGCAGTGGCATGAAGGCCGTCCATGCCTTTCCGGCGAAAGACCATCACGTAGATCGACCAAACCAGCGCAGCTGCAAAAAACGAGAGATGACCCATCATCTCCTGCCCGCCAAGTTGTGACAGGCCAGCGATCAAGCCACTACCGATCAGGATCAGTATCACCCCGACCCAGCGCGACAGCGCCAATCGCTCCTGAAGCAGCAACACGCCAAGGACCACAACAAGTGCTGTCATCAGGCCGGGAATAAGCGCTGCCGCGTGCGATGCAGGCGCGAATTGCAGCCCATAAACCGTCAGAAGCGCATAGGGAAATCCGGCACCAGATGCGAGCAGCACGAAGCCAAGCAGCCCCAATTGCCGGAAGCCAAACCCTTTGGCGAATACAACCGGCAGCAGAACCAGTCCAGCCACCCCAAATCGCAATGCGATGATGTCGGAAGGCATGAGCGCCGTCTTGAATCCAAAGCGGGTCAAAACGAATGAGCCAGACCAAACGAGAACTCCTGAGAGGCCCCAAACAAGGCCTTTCACTGTGTCGGAGGTTGAAACGGGAATGGTCGTATCGGTGGTCGCCGTCATATTTGCTGTGCTCTGCTTCGTGAATAGTCGGGCGACTATTACAGAAACCATGAATGCATACGGCACGGATAAATCAGATATCAGATATTAGAAATTCTTATGCCGCTTTGACATTTGCTTGTTTGGCAATCGCGCAGAAACTGTCAATCAAATGCCTGACCGGACTATCTGCACGATAGACGATATAAACGGTTCTGAATGTCGGTGGATCCAGCTTGATCGCCCTGAGATCGTGCAGATTGGACCCCGGAAGGCTGATTTCCGATAACAGCGTCAAGCCGATCCCATGGCGTACCATTTCAAGCACGGTCGCAACGTCTCGCGTTCTGACCTGCTCGCTGCGTGCGCCGCCGTCTGCATGAATGATGCGGTCGATAATCAGCTCACAGCCTGCAGCCGCAATCAGCTGTCGATCACGCAAATCACCGGGAGAGATGAGATCGCGGCGCATGAACGGATCGTCACGACGCCCCACGACGACCAGCTCTTCCTGCCCGACTTCGTCTGCTTCAAGGCCGGAAGTCGGTAATGAGGTAATGCCCAGATCGGCAATTCCTTCGCTGACCCAAAGGCTCACATCGTCATGACCACCTTCAAAGGTGCTGAACTCAACACGCGGATGAAGCCGCAAAAAGTTTTTGCGCAGCTCCGGCACCACATATTCGAGCTGGCTGGGAATAGCCGCCACACGCAACTTGTCGGGCGCATTCGTGACCATCTTGCGTGCCCGCGCTTCGATCCGATCAACCGCCGATAAAGCGCTGCGTGCATCATCGAGAATGGTCTGTGCGAAAGCAGTCAGCATCGCACCGTCGCGTTTGCGCGCAAGCAGATCCAGCCCGAGGATTTTCTCCAATGTCGCCAGCGCCTGACTTGCACCCGACTGGGTGAGGCCAAGCTTGCGCGCTGCGGCACCGACACTGCCGGTTTCGGCTACCGCTTCAAGCAAACGCAGCTGCACGAGACTGATCTTCATCGCTTAGTTTCCCAGTGCTGCGTCGCCCCAATCGGCACGACGCGCCCAACGGAAAAACTCGCCATCCCGCTTGGTGACAAGACGCTCTTCGGCGCTGCCATCATCGTTGCAGAGCTTAAGTGAAACCTTGCCGCCGCCAACGCGCGTAGGCGCAATCACACGCGCCGTGGCACTCATCGACGGATCACGCGTTGCAGCCAGATAGATGAACTTCTCGTCTTCCCACGGCACTTCAGCATCCTTCGTCAGGCGATGGATACGGGACCGGGCAACACGGCGCGAAAAATGGCACCAGTCAGGTGCAATCAACGGACAGTCGTGCTGATGCGTGCATGGCGCTGCGATATGCGCACCTTGCGCAATCAGTGCGGCCCGTGCATCAAGAATGCGTTGCCAACCGGCAGGTGTTCCCGGCTCCACAATCACAAACAGATGGCGAGCCGAGGCCCATAACCGCTCGACAAGTGCTTTGCGATCAAGGGGAGCGAGTTCATCCAGAACATAGGCGATCGTCACGAGATCGGCTTTCGGAAAATCGATCTTTTCCTTAACCAGATCGCCTGCACGCCACTCGGTTTGAAGCCCAACATTTTCTGCAAGCTTGCTTCCCACAGCACGGATTGCCGGGCTTGCTTCGATCATCGTGGCTGATTGCAAGTCAGACCAGCATCCGCGTGCGGCCCAGAGTGCGGTCCCTGGTCCACAGCCAACATCAAGCATGGTGGCAGGGGTAAAATCCGGGCACATTTCCGCAACACTCTCAAGGCTTGCGCGCACAGCCGCATAGGTCGCAGGCAGTCGCGCAGCCAGATAGGCTTTTGCGGCGAGTTCATCCGAAATATGCAGACGACCATCGCGCGTTTCCGCGCGATAGCGCCGCGAAAGAACCTCAGACGCACGCTTGAGGTCAGCCAGAGCAACCCCTTCAAGCGACGCGTCCACAGCCTGACGCAATAGTGATGGCAGTTCCATTAGAAATTAGCGCTCCAGAACCTGCTTCACGTCCACCAGATTGGAGCGAACGCGCAGGATGTAAAAGCCCATGGTCGTCAGATGCGACGGTGTAAACCAAGCATCCGGGCTACCATTGGAAACGATAAATGGCTGCATATCGAGCGCCGAGCGCAGCTGTCGCTCCATTTCGTCCCAAACGCCATCAAGATGCTTTTCCGCCAATACATTACGGAAATCCGAATGCGACGCACGCAGCAGGCCGTAATAGGCATAGAGCTGGCCATAGGCGAACCAGAAGCGATCATCGGCACGCGTATCGAACCAGCCAGCATGATAGTTTTCGGCACGATCCTTGAGGATTGCAGAGGTCGAACCCAGATCGCTCGCAATACGATCAACAAACTGGATCAGATTGTCTGCGCGTGCATCAAAGGTTGCCTGACAGTTTTCAAGACGGGTGTTGAACGAGCGCAGATCCTTGATCGCCGAACGATAATAGCTCGGCGTCGGGGTCTTTGGACCAAACGGGCTCAGGCCAAAATACCAGGCGTCTTCTGCAAACTGCAGATTGCCGCGTGCTTTCTGCAGGTCGCCATCAATTTGCGAGGTGCCGCGCAGACGGCCGATATTGTCCACCAGTTCGATTGCCGTGCGGCGCACAGCTGCATTGATACCGCGCTGGAACGACGCCTTGTTGTCGAGGAAAGGCGTTCGATCCCAATCAACACCGAAGAAGCCAACCTTGTAGAGCAGCATGGAAGAAATCCACGCGTTCTGGTTCACATTGAAATCGGTAAGATCAGCGGCGACTTCAGCAATCGCGGAAGGCGAACACTTGCGCGCAGTCGACGGAATTTGCGCTGCCTGCATGGGCGGTGTCTGCGTTGACGTGTCACCATCATCCGTTGCAGGCGTGGTGTCTGTCCCGCTCGCACTGTTTTCGGAAGGCGTTGAGGTTGCAGGCTCCGGCGTTCCAGACTCTGGTGTTGAAGTCAGGGGCTGAGGTGTCGTCTGCACCACTTCACCAGGCGTCACAGCATTCTGGTAGCTATACTTGGCTGGATAATCAGGATTGAAGTTGGTCCAGACCTGCGTTTGCCAGATAAAATAGACATAAAGGCCGCCAAGTCCGATCACGATCACCGCAATCGCAACTTTCCACAAATTTCCCAACTTGAGAAAAAGTCCCCACAGACCGCCGAGTGGCACTGCAATCACGCGAGCCAATGCCGCGATAAAACGACCAAGGAAGGAGAAAACGCCCCGAACTGCATTCCACACTGTAACGAATCCTTCCTGTTACCTGCAATTGCAGGCTCTCCGACACTTTTACCCATCCGGATCACAGACCCGGAAAATCGCCGATTACCAAGCAGCATATGCTGATAAGTTTCACACTTCTCAAATAGAGTGCGTCAGGCTTTTCGACAACCATCAACCAGACAGGTTCGGACTTTATTGGGTGTTTTCAAGCCTTCATGGGTTGAAACAAGACGGGCTGTGCGTAACATGGCGCCACTTCGCACTGCTTCGGCTTTTAACGCTTTATCTGCAGAACCTTTTGTCTGACGGTCCAGAAAAACGAGTACAACACACCCCAAAGTCGCAATCAGAAATATTTTCGCCGCAATGGTACTTGATCGGCGAAATCTTTGGTGTTTGCTAAAAGCCGGAACCGGAAAAACAATCAACCGTTAAAGCGGCCCGGTTAATGGAGAGAAAAATGAAGTCCACTTCGACGCCTACGCTCAAATATGCCTTGAGTATGTTAGCCATCACGACAGCGATCTTTGCGCTGCCCGCAACCGCCTCGGCTGCGGAGCCTGCAAGCTGCTCGACTGTCCGCTTTTCCGATGTGGGCTGGACCGACATCACCTCCACCACGGCAGTAGCCACCGAGATCCTCAAGGGCCTTGGCTACAAGACCGACATCAAGGTTCTTTCCGTGCCGGTGACCTATGCGTCGCTCAGCAAGAAGGACATTGACGTTTTCCTCGGCTATTGGAACCCATCGATGAGCGCTGATCTCAAGCCTTATCTGGATGACAAGAGCGTCGAAACCCTCCGCACCAACCTGACGGGCGCAAAATACACCCTCGCCGTGCCGAAATATGCCTATGACGAAGGCCTGAAGGACTTCAAAGACATCGCCACTTTCAAGGACAAGCTCGGCGGCAAGATTTACGGCATTGAACCGGGCAATGACGGCAATCGTCTGATTCTCGACATGATCAGCAAGGATGCGTTCGGCCTCAAGTCGTTCGAACTGGCAGAATCGTCTGAACAGGGAATGCTGGCGCAGGTCGCCCGCAGCATCAAAAGCAAAGACCCGGTCGTCTTCCTCGCCTGGGAACCGCATCCGATGAACAAGCGCTTTGAGATCGCTTATCTGACCGGCGGCGACGACTTCTTCGGACCAAACCTTGGTGGCGCCAAGGTCGAAACCAATGTCCGTGCTGGCTATACGCAGGAATGCACGAATGTCGGCAAGTTCCTGACCAATCTTGAGTTCCAGCTTGAAATGGAAAACGAGATCATGGGCAAGATTCTCGACGATGGCGAAGATCCGGCAAAGGCCGCAACTGCCTGGCTCAAGGCAAATCCTGCTGTGCTCGACAAGTGGCTTGACGGTGTGACCACCGTTGACGGCAAGGAAGGTCTGCCAGCCGTTAAGTCGGAACTGGGCCTGTAATCCTTAGAAAGTCAGGCCGCGGATTACCGCGGCCTACTCTTTTGTAGGTAAACTATCGAAGCGCATCCCGAAAAGGGTGAAGCGGTTTTCGGACAGGATGCGCGTTAAGATAAACAGCTGGAGCAGCGAAGCGATCTGATAAAGCAGGTCGCACCACGCTCCACGACTGAAAGAACGCGGCAGGAGACATAATCGTTGAACTGGCTGACGGACTATAAAATTCCGGTCGGACCCACCGCAAAGTCGGTGGTCGATTGGCTCACGGACAATATGGGTGGCTTTTTCGATGGGCTGGCTGCGGTTATGCAGTGGCTTATCGACGGCCTGTTGTATCTGTTGCAACTGCCGCATCCGCTTGTCCTGATCGTCATTTTTGCAGTGATCGCCTGGTTTATCCAGCGCCGCATCTCGGTGGTGATCCTCACCATCCTGGGTTTTCTGTTCATCATCAATCAGGGCTATTGGGATGGCACACTCAAGACACTGACGCTGGTTCTGTCGGCCTGTTTCCTCTGTATGGCAATTGGCGTCCCGCTCGGCATCGCCGCAGCGCACCGCCCTACCCTTTATGCAGTCCTGCGACCGATTCTCGATCTGATGCAGACGTTGCCAACCTTCGTCTATCTGATCCCGGCCATCGTCTTCTTCGGCATCGGCATGGTTCCCGGCCTGCTGGCAACCGCGATCTTTGTGCTGCCCGCGCCGGTACGACTGACCCATCTCGGTATCTCATCGACACCTTCGTCATTGATCGAAGCCGGTGAAGCTTTCGGCGCATCCCGCACACAGCTTCTCTGGAAAATCGAGCTGCCTTACGCCATGCCGCAAATTCTGGCTGGCCTGACACAGACGATCATGCTGTCGCTTTCCATGGTGGTGATTGCGGCGCTTGTCGGTGCTGACGGCCTCGGTGTGCCGGTCGTTCGAGCCCTGAACTCGGTCAATACCGCACTGGGCTTTGAATCGGGCTTTGTCATTGTCGTGGTCGCTATCGTGCTCGACCGCATCTTCCGCGCCGGACGCGAGAAATAGGAGCCGATCATGACAATCATTGCACTGGAAGATGTCAGCATCATTTTCGGCAAAAATGTCGATAACGCACTGGAACTTGCGGACCGAGGCGCTTCACGTTCGGAAATTCAGGCTGAAACCGATCTCGTTCTGGGCGTGCATGACTGCGCGCTCAATATTCAGGAAGGCGAGATTCTCGTCCTGATGGGGCTCTCGGGTTCTGGAAAATCGACGCTCCTGCGGGCCATCAACCGGCTCAACCCGATTTCACGCGGCCGCGTGCTGGTGCGTGATGGCGAGCGGACTATCGATGTCGGCAAAGCCGATCGGGGAACGCTTCGCCATCTGCGCACGGAACTTGTTTCAATGGTGTTTCAGCAGTTTGGTCTGCTGCCATGGCGCACGGTTGAAGAAAACGTCGCGTTTGGGCTGGAAATCTCCGGTATGCGCAAGGATGAGCGGCTGGCACAAGCGCGTAAGCAGCTTGAGCTGGTGGGCCTGCAGGACTGGGCCAAGCGCAAGGTGGGCGAACTTTCCGGCGGTATGCAGCAGCGCGTCGGTCTGGCGCGTGCCTTTGCAACCGGCGCACCGATTCTGCTCATGGATGAGCCGTTTTCCGCACTCGATCCGTTGATCCGCACGCGTTTGCAGGATGAACTGCTGGCTTTCCAGTCACGGCTCAAGAAAACAATCGTTTTCGTGAGCCATGATCTCGACGAAGCCATGAAAATCGGCAATCGTATCGCCATCATGGAAGGCGGCCGCATCGTTCAATGTGGTACGCCGCAAGAAATTCTTCTGCAGCCGGCGGATCAGTATGTCGCCGATTTCGTAGCGCATATGAACCCGCTCGGCGTTTTGTGTGCAGGCGATATCATGACGCCATTTGACCGCACTGCCGCACCTCGCCCCTTTGCCGCAACCGCTCGACGCGAAACCCTTATTCGCGACCTGATGGGCGCAGTTGCGGATAGCAGCGGGGATGTGGGGATTGTCGAGAATGGCGCCATCATCGGCAAAATTGCCGCAGATGACATTGTGCGCGCCCTTGCCTGGCACCAGCAACGTGGTCAGCATTAGAGCGCATCCCGAAAAGTGCGAAGCGGTTTTTGGAACAAGATGCGCGTAAAAACAAATGGATAGAGCACCGTGCGCCCTTGTGGGCGCACAAAGTCGCTCTACAACAAGGGCTTCAAACAAAAACGCCGCCTCAAAGGGCGGCGTTTTTTATTATCGATTGAAGGCTTTAAGCTTGTGCGGCCTCGCGTGCAGCGGCACGCGCTTCAACACGGGCGCGGATCGCATCCACATCCGCACGCGGCGTGGCTGCAAAAAGCTTCTTCGTATAGTCGTGCTGCGGGTTGTTAAACACGTCGTCACGCGAGCCATATTCAACAACTTCACCGAAATACATCACCATCACATCGTCAGCGATGTAACGGACAACCGACAGATCGTGGCTGATGAAAACGTAAGTCAGGCCAAATTCTTCCTGCAGATCAGCAAGAATATTAAGCACCTGCGCCTGCACAGAAAGATCGAGCGCCGAAACCGGCTCATCGAGAATGAGCAGCTTCGGATTGAGCATCAATGCGCGTGCAATAGCGATACGCTGACGCTGGCCGCCCGAGAACATGTGCGGGTAGCGATTGAAATGCTCCTTGCCAAGACCAACCTTGAGCAGCATTTCCATCGACTTTTCACGACGTTCCTTGGCAGACATATTGGTGTTGAGCAGCAGAGGCTCAGCCAGCACATCGCCAATCTTCTGGCGCGGATTCAGCGAACCGTAAGGGTTCTGGAACACGATCTGCACCTTCTGGCGCATTTCGGCTGTCAGACCATCACGGGCAATGTTCACATCCTTGCCGCCGATCATCAGATCGCCAGAGGTCTGCGGGTCGATCATGGTCAGGATGCGGGCGAGCGTTGACTTGCCGCAACCTGATTCACCGACGATTGCCAGCGTCTTGCCTTTTTCAAGCTTGAAGCTCACGCCCTTGACGGCATGAACAACCTTGGGCTTGCCAAAAAGACCGCCGCCAACATGGTAGTCGCGCTTGATATCGCGCGCTTCGAGAACGATCTCGCTCATCACGCTTCTCCTGCGGCATTGTTTGCAAAGACGAAATCGGAAACCGTCGGCAGACGGTCGCCGGTCGCATTTTCCGGCAAAGCCGAAAGCAACGCACGCGTATATGGGTGCTTTGGCGCGGAAAACAACGACAACACGTCAGCGTCTTCCATCTTGTGGCCCTTATACTGCACGATCACTCGGTCAGCAGTTTCGGCAACAACGCCCATATCATGGGTAATCATGATGAGGCCCATACCGTGCTCCACCTGAAGACGCATCAGCAGATCGAGGATCTGCTTCTGGATCGTCACGTCAAGCGCGGTTGTCGGCTCGTCGGCAATCAACAGCTTCGGATTACAGGCGATTGCAATTGCGATCATAACGCGCTGGCACTGACCGCCAGACATCTGATGCGGGAAGCTGGACAGGCGCTCGGCAGCATCACGGATGCCAACGAGTTCCAGCAGCTCAATCGCGCGGGCACGGCTTGCAGAACCTTTAAGCCCCATATGGCGCTTAAGCACTTCTTCAAGCTGATAGCCCACCGTGAAACACGGATTGAGGCTTGCAACCGGCTCCTGAAAGATCATCGAAATATCGCGCCCGATAATCTTGCGGCGTTCCTTGTCGGACATCCCTTTCAGGTCTTGCCCGTCAAACGTCATGCTGTCAGCAGTTACGGTTGCAGTCTTGGGCAGCAGGCCCATGACAGCAAGCATGCCGACGGATTTACCAGAGCCTGACTCACCCACGATGGCAAGAACTTCACCCTTGTCCACCGAGATATCGATGCCATCGACAGCCTTGAACGGGCCAGTCGAGGTATCAAACGAAACCGTAAGGTTCTTGATTTCAAGCAGAGCCATCGATCAGCTCCTCTTCAGTTTCGGGTCAAGCGCATCGCGCAGACCATCGCCGACCAGATTGATCGCGAGAACGGTGATCAGGATCGCTAGACCCGGGAAAGTCACAACCCACCATGCACGCATGATGAATTCACGCGCTTCTGCAAGCATTGTGCCCCATTCCGGTGTCGGCGGCTGCGCACCCATGCCAAGGAAGCCAAGCGCTGCAACGTCGAGAATGGCGTTGGAGAACGACATGGTTGCCTGAACAACCAGAGGTGCAAGGCAGTTTGGCAGAATGGTCTTGAACATCAGACGCAGTTTGCTTGCACCGGCAAGCTTGGCTGCGGTCACATATTCACGTTCCTTTTCGGCCATGACAGCGGCGCGGGTCAGACGTGAGAAGTGCGGAAGCAGAACCAGCGTGATCGCAAGAACGGCGTTGATGAGGCCTGGTCCCAGAATCGCCACCAAAACCAGTGCGAGCAACAGCGATGGAAACGCCAGAATGACGTCCATGATACGCATGAAAATCGTATCGACACCGCCGCCAAAATAGCCGGAGAGAAGGCCGATGGTGATGCCAAGGCACATCGAAATGATGACGATGACAAAGCCGACCAGCAGCGAATACTGAGCGCCATAGATCAAACGCGAAAGCATATCGCGACCTACAGCATCCGTGCCAAGCAGGAACTGCGTTGTGCCGCCCTGTTCCCAGAAAGGAGGAACCAGCATGAAGTCACGGAACTGTTCCGAAGGATTGTGCGGTGCGAGAACCGGCGCGAGGATCGCGACGATGACAAGCGCCAGAAATACAAAAAGACCGATGACAGCGCCGCGATTGACGCTGAAATAGAACCAGAAATCTTTCAAAGCACGGATTTTTCCGACTTCGTTTACGGCTTCCGGCTGAATTGCTGAGTGTGTCATGATACCCTCACTTGTGCCGGATACGCGGATTGATCAGGCCGTAAAGCAGATCGACAACCAGATTTACGATCATGATGATGAAAGCGATAATCAGTAGTCCGCTCTGCACGACCGGATAGTCGCGACGCGAAATGGAATCGAGCATCCATTTGCCAATTCCGGGCCATGAGAAGATAGTCTCAGTCAGGATAGCACCCGCCATAAGCACACCGACCTGAAGGCCGATGGTGGTGATGACCGGGATCATTGCGTTACGCAGCGCATGAAGACCGATAACGCGGCGAACCGGCAGGCCTTTTGCACGAGCAGTACGCACATAATCTTCACCCAGCACTTCCAGCATTGCCGAACGTGTCTGGCGCGCAATCACCGCAAGCGGGATCGTTGCAAGCACGATGGTCGGCAGGATGAGATGCGAAGCCGCAGAAGCGAAAGCGCCCTTCTGACCTGACAGCAGGCTGTCAATCAGCATGAAGCCTGTTACTGGCGGGAAGAAATACAGCAATGAGATACGGCCCGAAACCGGCGTCCACTGCATCATGCCCGAGAAAAAGATGATGAGCAGCAAAGCCCACCAAAAGATCGGCATCGAATAACCAACGAGCGAGATGCCCATCAGGCCCTGATCGAACCATGAACCGCGCTTCACAGCCGCGATGACACCTGCGGGAATACCAACCAGGATAGCCACGATAATCGCGCAGATTGAAAGCTCGACAGTTGCAGGGAACAGGGCGAAGAATTCGGTCAGAACCGGCTTTTTCGTGACCAGAGACTGGCCGAAGTCACCATTGAGAAGGTTCCAGACATAGTTGATATATTGCTCCCACAACGGGCGGTCAAAGCCGAGCTGAGCCAGCAGCTGTGCATGGCGCTCAGGACTGACGCCGCGTTCGCCTGCCATCAACAGCACGGGATCGCCCGGTAGAACGCGGACGAATGCGAAAGCAACGATCGTGATGCCAATGAAAGTCGGCACCAGATAGATGAGTTTGTTTAATATAAAACGAAACATACAAAAACTCCGACCGGGTGCGGAGGAAACCTCCACACCCGGCCGCTGGTGTTGTTAGATTTTACTCGGAGATATCGACATCTTCGAAGCGATAATCACCAAGCGGGCTCTGCTTGAAGCCCGTAACCTTGGCCGACATCGGCACGAATACGGTCGAGTGAGCGATGGTGTTCCATGGAGCCTGCTCCTTGAAGATCACCTGAGCTTCTTCATAAAGCTTGACGCGTTCTTCATGGTTGGTCGAGACCTTTGCCTTCTGGATCAGGTCTTCGAACGGCTGGTAGCACCACTGTGCACGGTTGTTCGAACCAACGCCGGCGCAGCCCAGAAGCGTGCCGAGGAAGTTATCCGGATCACCATTGTCACCGGTCCAGCCGAGGATGACGGCACCGTCGCGGTCCTTTTCGCCGGACTTCTTGAGATATTCACCCCATTCCATCGAAACGATTTCAGCGCTTACGCCAACCTTGGCAAGATCGGACTGCATGAGTTCAGCAGTACGACGTGCGTTTGGCATGTAAGGACGGCTCACAGGCATTGCCCAGAGCTTCATTTTCAGATCCTTGACGCCAGCGGCTTCGAGAGCCTTCTTGGCAGCTTCCGGATCGTACTTGTCGTCCTCGATCTTGTCGTTGTAGCTCCACATTGTCGGTGGGATCGGGTTCTTAGCAACCTGTCCCTGACCCTGGAACACTGCATCAACGATAGCCTGCTTGTTAACAGCCTGGTTGAGTGCCTTACGAACTTCCGGCTTGTCGTATGGAGCGACAGTCGTGTTGTAAGCGAAGTAAGCAATGTTCAGACCAGCCTGTTCGTCAACCTTAAGGTTGGAATCAGCCTGAAGGTCCTTGATGTCTGCTGGAGCAGGATAAGACATCAGGTGGCATTCGCCAGCCTTGAGCTTCTGCGCGCGGACTGCAGGATCGGTCGTGATTGCGAAAACCAGATCGTCGATCTTTGGCTTATCGCCCCAATAATCCTTGTTAGCCTTGAAGCGAACAACAGCGTCCTTCTGGTAGGCTACGAACTGGAAAGGACCAGTGCCGACAGGAACCTGATTGAGATCGTCCTTCTTACCGTCAGCTGCGAGCTTGTCGGTATATTCCTTCGAGATGATCGAAGCGAAAGGCATCGAGATATTGGCGAGAAAAGCAGCTTCCGAACGGTTCAGAACGAACTTGACGGTGTTGTCGTCGATCTTCTGAATTTCCTTGATCAGCGAGCCCATTTCCATCGAATCGAAATATTCGTAGGAAATGCCAGCCGTATATTCGTGCCAAGGGTTTTCCTTGTTACCCATACGGTCGAAGGAAAGGATCACGTCGTCGGCGTTGAAATCACGGGTTGGCGTGAAGTAATCGCTCGAATGGAACTTTACGCCCTTACGCAGATGGAAGGTATATTCCTTACCGTCTTCCGAAACTTCCCAGCTTTCTGCCAGACCCGGTACGACTTCGGTCGTGCCGTTCTTGAACTCTGCAAGGCGGTTGTAGACCGGATGCGCCGACGCATCGAACGTGTCACCACCGGTGTAAGCTGCCGGATCAAAGCCCTCAGGCGATGCTGGCGAGCAATATACAAAGGTCTTAGCCGATGCAGCGCCGCTCATTAGAGCGACAACTGCAGTTGCCGCCAAAAGTTTCTGGTAGAATTTCATTGTAGTGCCCGCCTCCACGGAAAATAATATTGCGCGCAACCTAAGCACGCAATTGGACCTTATCGAAACGCTTGGCTTGCCACAATGCAAGCGCAATTTTTAGAATCGCGTCATATTCTCAACCGATTTTACCCAGTTTTATTAGATTTTTATTCCATGACAGCGTTGGGTTTTAGAAAATTGCGCTAAACGGCATGGAATTATAATAATCTTCGCATCTAAAATATGTGCGACAACAGCCACCTGACATCCCGTCAGAGGTGTACTGTTCGGCACATTATGCATTCGTACTCCAAACATAATTTAGCAAAAGATTGGATATTGCTACAGGCTATCACTCTTCGATAAGCAAAAATTGATCCGCTTCTATACTCCAATATGCGGATGAGCTATTAACTGGATAAATTCACTCACATTTGAGCTGCGTTCCATGCCCGAAGAAAAAAGCCCTATTCGGCCCACCACGCCAGAAGCGATCCAGTTGGCCAAAGCCTTGCTGCGCACGTCCCGTTATGGCGCAATCGCAGTTCTTGATCCCAAGACGGGCAGACCGCTTGCAAGCCGAGTGGCTGTCGCCACGGACATCGACGGAACGCCGATTATTCTCATTTCGGCACTGGCAGCACATACCCCCGGGTTAATCGCCAATCCCGCCTGCTCGCTGCTGCTTGGTGAGGCAGGAAAGGGAGATCCGCTCGCCCATCCGCGCATCACCCTTCACTGTAATGCCAACAAAATTGAACGAATCTCTAGCGAGTATCCTCGTGTAAGACGGCGTTATCTCAACCATAATCCCAAGGGCGCTTTATATGTCGACCTGGGAGACTTTGCCTTTTTCCGACTGACAATTGAGTCTGCCAGCCTGAATGGCGGCTTCGGCAAGGCATTTAATCTGACCAATAACGACCTCACAAACCCGCCTGAGAGCGTCGGTGCAATCGCGGTTTCCGAACAGGACACGATTGATGACCTCAACAACAAATATGGTAACGAAATCAATCTTCACGCCGCCCGTCACAAAGACGTGGCAAAAAACTGGAAGATAACGAGTTTCGATCCCGACGGCTTCAATATGTCGAGTGGTGACCACATCATCCGCTCTGATTTTTCAGCTCGGGCCGATTCTGGTGAGAACGCAATGAAAATGCTGCAAGGCTTGTTCAAAGCCGAGCGCTGAAACAAAACCCAGCTATTTTTGGGACAAATCGATGATTTTTTGAGCTGGTTAATATAAGCAAGCCCTTTTCAATTTCTCGGTATAGTATTAATTTTGGGGTGTCTGCGGCTAATGAACCACAGGCATTTTTTTAACCGAATGCTGTCTTACGGGGGTATGACTGCAAATGACCAATGAACATAATTTTTTTGATTTAATAGAAAACGTTGATCAAGCGGCTGATTTTCTTTCAGCTCTTGCTAACAACAAAAGACTACTCATTTTGTGCAAGTTACTTCACAATGAAATGTCTGTTGGTGCTTTAGCAAAAGCAATTGATCTTAGCCAATCCGCGCTATCCCAGCACCTCGCAAAACTACGGGCACTTGACCTCGTATCGACGCGGCGTGACGCGCAAACCATATATTACATGGTATCTTCACCACACATCGAGTTGATGTTGTCTACGCTTTCAAGTCTCTATATGAGTCCTGCACCGCGTCGACGTGAGATTGCTGCGGTCGTTCACCAATAACGCACCTATATGAGGCATAAGTCGTGCGATGAAGGAACAAACCGGATCGCACGACTTTGTCGTAAGCATCTCTGATTCTGCCGATGCTCGTTTATCCCCCTACACGAACATTCGCGAAAAAGATCTTGTCGGTCGCCAGCAGCGTTTCATCGCTGAGGGAAAAGTGGTCGTCAACGTTCTGTTCTCCTCTCATGCACGCTTTCAAACAGAATCCTTGCTCGTTCTGGAAAATCGCCTGAACGGGCTTGAGGAGCAATTAAAACAGCGTCCCGATGGCGTCGCTGTCTATTGTGTGCCTCAATCCGTTATGGATGAAGTTGCGGGATTTCACGTCCATCGCGGCATTCTCGCGGTCGGACGACGCAAAACTCAGCCAACCCTTGAAGAAATGGTCGGCCAGCTACCAGAGAATGCTCTGGTTGTTGTGCTGTGTGGCATTTCCAATCACGACAATGTCGGCTCGATCTTCCGCAATGCGGCAGCATTTGAAGCAGATTGCGTTCTTATGGATGAGACCTGCTGCGATCCACTTTACCGAAAAGCCATTCGCGTTTCTGTCGGCGCCACGCTGAAAATGCCATATTTCCACGGTGCTTCTATCGAAGATATCATTGCAGCGCTGCAAGCTGCCAACTTCAATCTATTGGCGTTAAGCCCTTCTTCTGAAACAAGCATCTTCAAGGCACCGGACCATAAAAAACAGGCTTTGCTGTTAGGTACGGAAGGCGAAGGTTTGCCCCCTCACCTATTACAGCGATTAGCAACGGCACGCATACCGATGTCCAAGGAGTTCGATAGCCTCAACGTGGCAACGGCGTCGGGCATAGCATTATCCCGCTTCAGTCGTTTCGATTAAAAATAACTATCCAAATGAAAAAGCCTCCGAACAATGTCGGAGGCTTTTGATTTTATAGCATTTCCAGCAAAAGTGCGAAGCGGTTTTGCGTCGGATAATGCGTAAAAACAAACAGTTACAGCGGTTCCAACAATTCTTTCTTAACTGGACCGCTGTAAACGCATATGTCGCGCTCTAAGCTGCAGATACCTTTGACGTATTGGCAACCAGACGACGCAGCATTTCTTCTGCCTGCGGTTCACGTTCGGAGCGACCGATGAAACCGCCGCCAAACACACGCGCAGTGTTCGAATCATCTGAATAGAGAACGCACGCCTGTCCGGGTGCGATACCGCTTTCGCCGTCGACCAGCTCCACCCATGTCTTGCCATCTGCATGATGCAGAACAGCTGGACGTGGCGGACGCGTCGAGCGAACCTTTGCGAAGACTTCAATACCGCCCTTTGGCAGCGCGTCCATCGCACCATCGCCGAGCCAGTTAACATCGCGCAAGAAAACCTTATGGGTTTCAAGGGCTTCACGCGGGCCGACAATCACACGCGTATTGGCAGCATCAAGATGCACCACATAAAGCGGTTCACCGGTTGCAACACCAATGCCACGGCGCTGGCCGACCGTATAATGAACAATGCCATCATGGCGACCGAGCACACGACCATCAATATGAACGATATCGCCCGGCGTTGCCGCTTCAGGCTTCAGCTTGGAAATGATGTCGGAATATTTGCCCTGCGGAACAAAGCAGATGTCCTGGCTATCCTGCTTCTTGGCAACAGTCAGGCCCATTTCTTCGGCGATTTCGCGAACCTGTGCCTTTGGCAGATGGCCCAGCGGGAAACGCAGATAATCGATCTGGTCCTGCGTGGTCGCAAACAGGAAGTAGCTCTGATCACGGTCCGAATCGACCGGGCGGAACATCGCACGATGGTCGCCATTCTGACTGCTGCGGATATAGTGGCCGGTTGCCAGCGCATCGGCACCAAGCTCACGCGCAGTCTGCAGAAGATCGGAAAACTTTACAGTCTGGTTGCAGGATACGCATGGAATCGGCGTTTCACCGCTCACATAGGAATTTGCGAATGGATCGATCACAGCTTCACGAAAGCGTGCTTCATAATCCAATACATAATGAGGAATGCCGAGGCTTTCTGAAACGCGGCGGGCATCTTCAATGTCCTGGCCAGCGCAGCAAGAACCGGCGCGATGCACTGCCGCACCATGATCGTAAAGCTGCAGCGTTACGCCAACAACATCATAGCCTTCACGTTTGAGAATGCCTGCCACAACAGAGGAATCGACGCCGCCCGACATGGCGACGACAACGCGCGTGTCTTCCGGCTTTCCCGGTAGATCGAGGCTGTTCAGGCTCATGATTATTTCCAGCTTCCGGGCAAATGCCCTGCTTTTAAAAGTTTAGGTTTGTGCCCTATATAGGTCACACAACGGGTACTTGCCAAGATGTCGCAGCAAAAACAGTGGCCGTTTTGCGGCATTGCAACCACAAATTCCCGTGAGACTTTTTATCAAATGCCTGCCAAGCCTGGTTTTTTTATGACTTTCTTTCGAAATAAGTCATTTTTTTGCAAGTGTTACCAGAGAGTTACCGCCTGTTTAGGTAATTCTTAAAGCTGTGGCGTTAGTCTCGGTCTCGATTAGGTCCTTGAGTGTTGTGTAGAGAGTACAATGACCGATCTGACAAGACCGCGTATAAAATATGTTATCGGTCCTGATGGCAGTCCACTGACCATCGCGGACCTCCCGCCCGCCACTACAAGGCGCTGGGTCATTCGCCGTAAGGCTGAAGTTGTCGCCGCTGTACGCGGTGGGCTTCTCAGCCTTGAGGAAGCATGTCAGCGTTATACCTTGACGGTGGAGGAGTTTCTTGGCTGGCAGTCCTCGATCGATGAGCATGGTCTCGCCGGTCTCAGGACCACACGTATCCAGCAATATAGACACTAATAATCTGCCGGTTTCTCCGGAAAAGGCAGATACGCAAATTAAGCCCCGGCCGGGTTAACCGGCCGGGGTTTTTCTTTGGCCATTCATGACTATATCAATGAGAACTGAAACCCTCATGGGGAGACTGGAATGGCCGAAAATATTCAGATCCAGAAAGCTGACAGCACCGATAGTGGTCGTTACTTTGCCAATATCGATGGCGACGAAGCGGAGATGACTTATACAAAGCTCGGGCCTGCACTGATCTCTATCGATCACACCTTCGTGCCCGATTCCATGCGTGGCAAAGGTGTAGCGCAGGCCTTAGCGCTAAATGCTGTCGAAGACGCCCGTAAAACCGGCTGGAAAATCATCCCACGCTGCAGTTTCATGCAGGCACAGGTCAAGCGCCATCCAGATTGGTCAGACGTTATAGCCAGTGATTGATATCAGCGCAGATCGCGGATGCGACTGGCAAGGCTCTTTGGGCTGGCATTTTTGCCCTTGCCAACTGAACCTTCAGCGTCAAGCAACTTATGGATAGGCGAGTTTTCGCCTTCCTTCTCTGCGGTGACTGCAACCATGCGCGCGGCCAAGGCTGCCATCTCTTCGCGAAGCGCCGCATTTTCTTTTGAGAATTCTGCGGGTTGCTCTGTTTCGGCGTTTGATGCCGAACCCTTGCGGGTAAAGCGCTCGAGCTTTTCCTGAGCGTCGGAGAAATCGGTAATCAGCTTGTCGAGTTTGGCCTGCAATTCAGTATTGCGGCGCTTCTCGCTCTTTAATTCAGTCTGTGCTGTCGTCAATTGCGTCGAAACCTCATTATAGCGGGCAGATGCATCTTTACGTTCCCGACGCATTTCGCTCATCTCATTCATCAGACGACCATGTTCGGTCTCTTTGGCACTCATTTCGATACGTAGCGTATCGGCCAGTTCTTCGAGAGATGAAAGATGTTTCTGCAGCCGCTCAACCTCGGCCTCAACAATTTCTGCTTTTTCAGCAGCAGTGTCGCGTTCCGATATCGTTTCTGCGACCTGCTTTGCACGTTCCGCCAGTGTCTCTTTTAGCTGTGCGATATCATTTTCCAATGAAGCGAAACGCTTGAGTTCATCATTCTGCTTGCCGAGCTCGATCAGCTGGCCGGATGATTTATCACGTTCAAGCTTGAGCTGCTGTGCAAGCTTGCTGGCCACCACCGCATGTTCGGCTCTCAGGCCATCCCGATCCGCTCTGATTTCAGCAAGCGTTATCGGCAGTTCGGCTTGAACCTGCCGACGCGCCAGAAAGAAAGCGCGGCGCCAAACCGAAGGACCAAGCAGAACCACGACGAAAACCGCCACGAGAACGCCAAGTATGAAAATGAGCGCAGACTGGATCACGGCTTTGTCACTAAATGGGAAAATGGACCAGCCAAAAGACTTGGCTGGTTGTTATTCATAATGGAGCGGCGTTCCGCTTTCCAGCTCGAACGCCAGTCCAAATCAGAATGGGTTCCAGGTCGGAGCCGCAGAAAGCTTCAGATAACCAATATTGACGCCAAGGCGGGCACCAACGCCCGTACGAATTGGCACCAGCATGATATTCTGACGCTTTAGCACGTTGAAGCCTGCTCCGGCGATCACATAAGCAGAACCTGCAACGCCGGCATAACGCCCATAAAGGCTCTGAATATCGTCGAGATTATAGACGAGCATCATGACGCGCGAGCCTTGCCCGCCGAAATCCCAGCCGAGCGACGGACCCTGCCAGAACGTGCGATGATCGCCAGCATTCTTGGTGTAGAGCGTACCTTCGCCATAGGTGAGACCACCTATGAAGGCACCAGACCCCTCTTCACCCAGAATATAGCCATTGGGAAGACCGAAGCTCTGGAACGCCTTTTCGACTGCGCTGGCGATACCGCCAGATGTCGAACCGAAGAACCGGTGTCCGGATTCAACAACTTCCTCAGCCGAATATGTGTTGCTGCTCTGTGCCTGCGCTTTGTGCGGCACGGCGATGATGGAGATCAGAAAGGCCGCAAAGAACGCTACAATATACGCCGCGTTGCGGAACCTGATCTGCGACAGGGACGGTATGGCCATCTATAATTCCTTTTGCCTACCAGCTTCTCTGTCTGACGGCCCTGTTAAAAGCCTGGCAGCGCTTCTTGCGAGCACTTTGCCGAATCGCGCGTAGTTTAACCGCGAATTTATTGTCTAAATCTTTAAGCGCCGAAATTGGCTTTAGAATGGCGGCAAAAAACAGCTTTCTTGCGGCAACAGGACGTCGCGTGTATCCAGATTCCTAAGGTTCCCGGTGGTGATTCGTCGGGATTATGCTCATCAACTGATTGCCGCCTGACATTCGATTACAAAGTCGATTCGCAGAGCCGGTTCGCGCCTGGAGAAAACACCATGCCATTGCCCGTTACCCTGTCCGCACTCGATCTTGGTGCGCTTCTGTGCAGCCGGATCTGTCATGACATCATCTCGCCGGTTGGCGCCATTAACAATGGTCTCGAACTGCTCGAAGAAGGTGGCGCTGACGAAGACGCAATGGCGCTCATCAAGTCGAGCGCGCGCAATGCTTCGGCCCGCCTTCAGTTTGCCCGCATCGCGTTCGGTGCAGCCGGTTCCGCAGGCGTACAGATCGATACCGGCGATGCCCAGCACGTCGCAACCGAATATTTCAAGAATGAAAAGCCGGAATTGACCTGGGAAGGTGCCCGCGTTCTGCTGCCAAAGAACAAGGTCAAGCTTTTGCTCAACCTGCTTCTGATCAGCAATGCAGCCATTCCACGCGGTGGTTCGCTGGCTGTTCGCCTCGAAAATGGCGACACCAATCCACGTTTTGTCATCACCGCCAAAGGCCGGATGCTGCGCGTACCGCCAAAGTTCCTCGAACTGCATTCAGGCGCAGAGCCGGAAGAGCCAATCGACGCCCATGCGGTTCAACCATACTACACACTGCTTCTGGCTGAAGATGCAGGCATGACCATTTCCATCCATGCGACTGCCGAAGACATCGTCTTCGCCGCAGAATAAGACGCATTTCTTTACGGAAAAGGCGCAGGGTAAAACCTGCGCCTTTTTTGTTTGCGACCCCATAAAAGAAAAGGCCCCGCTTGCGCGGAGCCTTATTCAATCAGGTATTTCCAGCAAAACTGCTAAGTGCTTTGAAAACGCTTATGCGCTTTCACGCAGTTCTGTGCCATCTGGCTCGCGCAGCACATAGCCGCGACCCCAAACGGTTTCGATGTAGCTCTGGCTGCCGGAAACGGCATCAAGCTTCTTGCGCAGCTTGCAGATAAACACGTCGATGATCTTCAGCTCAGGCTCGTCCATACCGCCATAAAGGTGGTTGAGGAACATTTCCTTGGTGAGCGTCGTGCCCTTGCGGAGCGAAAGAAGCTCGAGCATCTGATATTCTTTGCCGGTCAGGTGAACGCGCTGACCACCAACCTCAACCGTCTTGGCGTCGAGGTTAACAATCAGGTCGCCAGTGGTGATGACCGACTGGGCATGGCCCTTGGAGCGACGAACAATCGCATGAATACGGGCGATCAGCTCGTCCTTGTGGAACGGCTTCGTCATGTAGTCGTCTGCACCGAAGCCCAGACCACGAACCTTGTCCTCAATGCCAGCCATGCCGGAGAGGATGAGGATTGGTGTCTTGACCTTCGAAAGGCGCAAGGTACGCAGAACTTCATAACCGGACATGTCCGGCAAATTCAGGTCTAGCAAGATGATGTCGTAATCATAAAGCTTGCCGAGATCGATGCCTTCTTCACCCAGATCGGTGGTGTAGACATTGAAGCTCTCGGACTTCAGCATCAATTCAATGCTCTGTGCGATAGCACTGTCGTCTTCAATCAAAAGGACGCGCATATCTTATCCCCTTTCCGCCGCTGATCAGTTTTCCCTCACGGCAGCTGACGGAACTGTCGTTGCCTTAGCATGAAGGTGCCTGCAAATGGTTAACAAAATATGATTCCGGTTGGCAAGTACAATTCTTTCCAGTTTAGAAAAAACTCTTATCCAACTGAATCATATGTAATTATTCGACTCATTAGACCCTTATGAATCACATTAAGAAAACTTCCTAAGTGATTCATTTGACTCTAGCTTTCACCTGTTACTCAAAAACCACACCAGATTTACCGAGCCTTAATTCCTAACGCGTATGATTAACGTTGCCGGTAAAGGAATGGTTACCAAAAGGGCGAAATCTTAACTTTTTGTTTCGCTTATTGAGGCTGTTCTTAAAATTGGTGGCAGAGCTGGAGCCCTTAAAAGCCAGGCATTGCAACGGATTTCACGGCATATTGTGGGAAAACCGCCCGCATATATGCCTGTTAATAAAGTCGGGGGGAACGCCCCAACGTTAAGAGAGCTGGTTGGTGTTCAAGGAGTATTGCGTATGAAGCCACGTGAAAGCCTCGTCAGGCTGAAATTGTTCCAGGTGAAGGAAAAGCGCCGTCAGCTGGGCCAACTTGACTTGATGATCGGCGAGTTCGAGCGGATGGCCGGAGAACTCGACGCCCAGATTCTATCGGAAGAGAAGAAGGCAGGCATCACTGACATCAATCATTTCGCCTATCCGACCTTCGCAAAGGCAGCGCGCCAGCGGCGCGATAACCTGTTTGGTTCGATTCGCGATCTGATGCAGCAGAAGGAAGGCGCCGAGGCCGAACTGGTTGTGGCCGAGGCTGACCTTGCGAAAGCCGAAGCACTGGAAGAACGCGACGGCGTAAAAGCCCCGCGTGATGTCGTGGAACGCCCGGTCAATCAGCGCCGCGCGATGATCGGCTAAGATTACGAACTGCGAAGTCTTTGGATTGCAGAAAAATGAGGCGCGGCTTCTGCGGGGGAGCCGTGCCTTTCGTATTTTTAGCCTTGAGAGCGCTAGAGCTCCGTGCGCCCTTCCAGGCGCACAAGGTCGCTCTAAAACTTTATATTTACAGCATAATTTTACCTTAAACTGATTCAAGTTTAAGGAATTATGCTTAGTCTGCGTAGCCAAATCAAAGGCGCTCTAAAGCGTGAGCAGATAGTCCTCGAAGCGCTGCCCCTTCTGATGCCGAAACACCTGACCGGCAGTTTCAACCTTACTGATGCGGTCGAGACGGAAATTCCGGAAATCATTGCGACTTTCACACCAACCCGTCAGCAGCCAGACCGCATCGAACATCGTTAAACCAAGTGGCCTTACAATACGCTCTGTGATTTTGTCTTTCAGATCAAGATATTCGAGCGTAACAACTACGCGATCACGAACCGCACGCCGCAGAAATGAAAGATGCAGGTTCGCCTTGCTGTGTTCCTCGGTCAATTTCGACACAGCCCTCAATGGCAGGTTCTTGTAACGATCCCCCGCCCCGGCCTGCATCGTTGAGCTGATTTTTCCCGAAACGCGCTGCGCTGCGGCACCAAGATCGCCATCACCTCTGGCCATAACAAGCCTCACACCGAGCATAATGGCTTCCAGCTCATCCGCATCGAAGTGAAGCGGCGGCAGAAAGTAACCTTTCTCAAGCTGATAACCCAACCCGGCTTCACCTCTGACCGGCGCGCCCATTGCAACCAGCGTCGCCATATCGCGATAGATCGTGCGCGGTGACACTTCCAGCATATCCGCAAGCGCCTCCGCCGAAACGGGTGTGGAAGCCGAACGAAGTCTATCGAGCAGAGAAAAGAGCCGCAGTGTTTTCATGCCAAGCCTATAGCACGCCCCTGACAGGAAATGTCAGGGGTTCCGTGTATGTGCAGCACACCAAACACACAGGAGCTTTTCGTGAACATGCCATACTTCGAAATTGTAACATATAAGGTCAACGACATAACCAGCGCAGACAACGAGCGCGAAAATGCACGCGAACAAATCTGTGCTCTTCCAGGCTTCATCTCTTGGGTGCCATTTAGCGGCATAACGGATGCGGGAGATCGTGTTGATCTCGTTTCCTGGTCCACGCTGGATGATGCGCTGGCTGCAGCATCGCTCGTTGGCACCGCACCTGAATTTGCCGCCTTTAGAGAAACGCTAAAAGAAATGGTATCGATAGGCCATTACCGAGCCCAGACAGAGCCTCAGCCGCTGGTAACATCAGGCAACGGCATAGAACTCGGGCGCTTCCGATTGAAAGCCGGCGTGGATGAACAAGCCATGCGAGACGCCTATACCGCGATGGTGAGCAACCACCTCTCGTATCAGCCGGGCTGGCTTGCACAGCATCTCGTAAAGCTCGCGGATGGGACATTTGTCGATCTGGCCTTCGCCGATAATCAGACCACCGCCACCGAAATTTGTGCAAGCTGGCAAGGCAATGCAGATTGCGATGCATTCCTGTCGCTGATTGATCCCATCAGCATGGAATTCGGTACCATCGTTTGATGGTACGAACCGCGTGAGTTTCTTCTCGCAGCATATATGCCCTTGGGGGAAAAACGCGTTTGCATTCTCACCTTCGCTAGTTGTAGGGAAGAAGCGCGATGCAAAAACCCGTCCCCCCCGGGCAAGAAAAGGCCCGCAATACGTTCACGTTCAGCAATATACCGAAGCCAGTCCAGTGGGGCGTGCTGCTGATCGCCTCTGCCTTGCTGATCTTCCTCGGAGAACTGCTGGGACTACCCGCAGCATTGCTGCTGGGCGCGATGCTGGGCGCCATCTTTCTCGCGTCTCGTGAGAGCACGATCAAGGTTCACAAGAATTTCTCCCTGCTCGCACAGGCGATTGTCGGCCTGTTGATTGCCCGTGCCATGACCGCTGAATTCTTCAGCAATATGGGGCAACATCTGCCGATCATCCTGTTTTCGACGGGCTTCACGCTGCTCGCCAGCACCACAATAGGCTATCTTCTGGCACGCTTTCGCGTTTTGCCCGGAACAACCGCCGTCTGGGGTGTCTCGCCGGGGGCTGCGACAGCAATCGTGCTCATGGCTGAATCCTTTGGGTCTGACGCACGCCTTATCGCCTTCATGCAATATTTGCGCGTGGTGCTGGTGGCAACCACTGCATCGCTTGTTGTCATGTTTACAGCCGATGTCGAAACAGTCGTTCCAGCGGCCGTAGAATGGTTTCCAGCAATAAACTGGCATACGCTTGGCCCAACCCTCGCTTTGATCGTCTGCGGCGCCTTTCTGGGCCAAATATCACGCATTCCAACCGGAGCGATGCTCGTACCGCTGGCGCTCGGTGCCTTGTTGCAGGATTTCGGCCTTATGGTCATTGATCTGCCGCCATGGCTGCTGGCTGCGAGCTATATATTCATCGGCTGGCGCATTGGCCTTGGCTTTACCCGTGCGATCATTGCACACGCTGCCCGCGCCTTCCCGGCTGTGCTCGCATCAGCGCTTATTCTGATTGCCGTTTGCGGCCTGTTCGGCATGACACTCGGCCATGTGCTGGACCTTGATCCACTCACCGCTTACCTCGCCACCAGCCCCGGCGGCGCAGATACCGTGGCCATTATCGCAGCATCGAGCAATGTCGATCTGCCATTCATCATCGCCATGCAAACCAGCCGCTTTTTCATCGTGCTGCTTGCTGGTCCGGCAATTGCCCGCTTCGTTGCGTCGCGCATTGCCAGAAGGCAAAAATAAGAAAGCCCGACTTTCGCCGGGCTTTTCTCAATCACTGGTAAATCAGGCTTACTTGCCGTGGAAACCACGGATCGCGCCGATGATCTTGTCCTGATCTTCTTCCGAAAGGTAAGGATGCATCGGCAGGCTGAGGATTCGTGCAGGCAGCGCTTCCGAAACAGGCAGACCACCCGGTGCAATCGGATAATGCTTGTATGCCGTCTGCAGATGTAGCGGCTTCACATAGTAGATGACCGATGGAACGCCGGCTGCCTGAAGATGCGCCTTCAGACCATCGCGGTTTTCGCTTTCAATCGAATACTGTGCCCAGGCCGAACGATTGCCAGCAGGCAGACCCGGAACCTTGACCACATCCTTGAGCAGCTCATTGTAGCGCTTGGCGATACGGTCACGCGCTTCCATTTCGTCTTCAAGGATCGCCAGCTTTTCCAGAAGAATAGCTGCCTGGATGGTGTCGAGACGCGAGTTGAGGCCAATGCGAACATTGTCATACTGCGTTTCGCCCTTGCCGTGGAACAGCACGGAACGCAGCGTGTCGGCCAGTTCGGCATCGTTGGTGAACATTGCACCGCCGTCGCCATAGCAGCCGAGCGGCTTGGCAGGGTAAAAGCTCGTTGCACCGACATGGCCGAAAGCACCGCACATGACGTTGTCGCGCTTGCCGCCAATCGACTGAGCCGCGTCTTCGATCACAAACAGGTTTTCGCGATCAGCAACTGCGGTGATGCGGTTGTAATCGGCAGCAAGACCAAACAGATCGACAGGAATGATTGCCTTTGGCTCAAGACGACCTTCCTTGCGGACAGCATCAATGGCAGCTTCAAGCTGTTCGATATTCATGTTGTAGGTGTCGGCATCGACATCGACGAAAACCGGCTCTGCACCAACAAGCGCAACAACTTCAGCAGTCGCTGCAAACGTGAACGACGGAACGAAAACTGCATGGCCCGGGCCGATGCCGCGCGCCATCAAAGGCATCTGCAAGGCGTCGGTGCCGTTGGCGCAAGCGATCACATGTTCCACGCCCAGATATTCACCGAGCTTCTTTTCGAACTCAGCCACTTCAGGACCGAGAATGTAACGGCCTTCCGCAACAACCTTGGAAACGGCGGCATTAAGACGGTCTTCGATACGCGCGCGTTGCGCTCCAAGATCAATGAACTGCATGTTGGCTCCAATTTATCTGGTTTACTGAGAATGCTCAGCGAATCCACGACAATTCTCTTATTCCTTCGCGCCCCGCCCTGCCATGGGTGGAGCGTTCAAAGTTTTGCTATTCCCGTAACACCGCTTGACAGAAATTTCCGTCAAGTGTGTGTTATCTGGAATGAATGACCGATCCTTCGGTCAGAATGCGCAATACGTTGATTGCTTCCTGCCCATCAGTGCGCGGATTTTCGCGCGTTTCGATGCAGTGCAGGAAATGCTGCAACTCGCGTGTCAGCGGCATTCCTTCTTCGACGGGGATATAGATCGGATCGACCGATTTGAAAGCCCACTGATCATTCTCGCGCCATACTTCGTGCTTGTAGAATGCAAGCTTCCGATCCCAAGGTTCGGCATCGTCAAAGACAAGCATACCCTTGGTTCCCGTCACGCTCAGGCGGCGCTCACGATAGGAATTCATTCGGGAAGCGAAGAGATGGCCGCGAATGCCGCTCGGGAATTCGAGATGCACATGCGCAAAATCGCTGATCTTGTCGATGATCGCCGTGCCTTCGCCGCGAACAGCTGACGGTTCTTCGCCAGTGATGGCGAGGATCATCGAAAGGTCGTGCGGGGCGAGATCCCACAGCGCATCGAACTTGTCGTGGAATTTTCCGAAACCGACGCGGTGAGAATGCACATAGCGAATATCGCCGAGCTCTCCGCCCTTCACCATGTCGAGCAGCTTCTCAAATGCCGGATGGAAGCGCAGAATATGCCCGACCATGAACACGCGACCATTTTCGCGTGCAGCCGCAACTTCTGCTTCCGCATCGGCAACTTCCAGCGCGATCGGCTTTTCAACCAGAACGTCTTTGCCGTTTTTCACTGCTTCAATCGCATATTGCGCATGAAACTGCGCAGGCAGCGCCAAAACGATGCCATCAATATCAGGATGCGAGAAGAGTTCATCGACCGGAATGTTGGGAACACCGAACTCAGAAGAGAATCGTTCCGCATTCTGTGGATTGGCGTCAGAAACACCCTGAAGGACACCGAGCCCCTTCAAGGTACGAATATGGTTGCCGCCCCAATAGCCACAACCCAAAACCGCAATACGAGGTGCCATAAAACTAAGCCTTTGCTTTCCGCTAGTTACTTATCTACGCAAAACGTGGAAAACAAGACGAAAGCTATGCGAAGAGTGCTTGACAGGGTCCCGTTCCCCACATATACCGCCGCCATTCCTTGCGAAATCATTCGTTCAAAACACTGGAAACGGTGGTGAACAGAGTTCGCAGAAAACGTGGCGGAGTAGCTCAGTAGGTTAGAGCAGAGGAATCATAATCCTTGTGTCGGCGGTTCGAATCCGTCCTCCGCTACCATCACTTCAAAGTGAAGTAACTTTCTCCCGACAAAACAAATTGATTTCCTAAAGCTACAACTGCTTTGCGCAGGTCTCTGCTTGTTTCAGGCCGATATCGTCACGCAGTTTATGGTATTGCGGCGGAAAAGCGCCGTAAGTCATAAGCTGTGCGGAATATCCATTCCCATTCAACAAATCGACAAAACGGCGCTGCAAAACAAATGGCGCAACGCGATCCCTCGGATTGCCAATCACAATAATCTTCAGCTGCGGATTTCGTACGATTCCACGGATATGTTCCATCGGATCATAGGGCATAGGCAGTCCCGTTGCGTCACGTCCGGGCCGTTGCTTCAGCCCGGATTCAGCACGCAACATCTGCGCACGTTCCAGAAGACCGAATGCACCCGACGTCAACACCGCACAAGATACATCATTGCGCCCAAGCGTGAGCAAAGCTGCAGCCGCAGTTGCACCGCCGCTATGCCCCATCAGCACAAACTGCTGGATGTTATATCAGCATCAGCATCCGCATCCGCATCGGCGTCAGCATCCGCGTCGGCATCAGCGTCGGCATCTGCGTCGGCATCGGCATCTGCATCGGCATCTGCGTCGGCATCTGCGTCGGCATCAGCATCAGCATCCGCATCGGCGTCAGCGTCTGCGTCAGCATCGGCATCCGCATCGGCATCCGCATCGGCATCAGAATCTGCGTCCGCGTCATTATCATCATCACCGCGCGACGATGCTCCGATCGCGGCACCTATGGCGCCCAGACCAGCAAGGCCCAGCAGAACTGGGCCCAAACCACCACCGTCGCCACCGGCAAGCTGATCAACAGATTGTATCTCGGAAAAAGTGAAATCAGCTAAGCCTTCACTGTGATTACCGGCCCACAGGTTGCCATGAACATCCTGCAGGACGAGGTCGTTATCTTCACCGTTTTGATAATGCGTATAGAAATGAACAATTCGGATTGTTTCGCCATTATGCAGTCGAATAAGGAGATCGTTGCCAACCTTCTGGTATTCCGCAATCGCATCTGGATTGAGCGACAGTTTAACAATGCTAGGTCCTGAAAGGACGATGTTATCACCAGTAATGGTACGCGAGCTGCCGCTCACCTTATTCGTAACAACTGCAACCATGACTCTCTCCTCAACCGAAACTGAGCTTCAAGGGCCTATGTGAAACAGAACTCGAACTATTGAGAGAGCGCTTATCTATGACATCAATATTATTTAAAATGTGAACTAAATATTAAATACAAACAGGACCAACCGCAAAGTATAAACCTTGCATAAAGTAAAGCCATAAATCTGTACTTCATAATAGTTGCTGAGAACACCCCTCGAAGACGATAAATACCCGTCTCAAGATTTCGTTATCGGTAGAGGTTTGTCTATGCTGATATCGACTCCTTTTGTATAATAAATACAAAATGTACTAATTAAGTTGTATGTTTTGGACTACCTATCGTTGAGCTCTTCTCCTGAAGGATGCCGGGCTTGTTCCGATAATTCTCCCAAAAAAACGAGTAAGATGGACCTGATCTGCGAAACCGCACTCATGCGCGATTTCAGCAATCGGCATCTGCGTTTCCATCAAAAGGTCGCGCGCCTTATCAACCCGGCGGCGAATGATGTATTGGTGCAGCGTGACATTCGTTGCCCTCTTGAACAGACGGGCAAATTGCGCAGCCCCCACTCCGGCGGTATTGGCAAGCTTATCGATAACAATGCGACGATGTAGGTTTTCATCGATGTAATCGAATGTCTTTTGAAGTGTAGGAAGAGAAAGACCAGCATCAGGGTTAAGATCACCCGATGTCAGTGTAGAATATTTCGATACGACACGCGCAACAAGAAGACGCGCTATATATTGCACTTCAATGGATGAAAACCGTCCACCGACATACAATATATCTTTAACGGAATTAATTGTCCGTTCCAGGAATTCGTCATAGATGGAAAGACTGTAGTCAAGCTTGAATAGATTATTGCTAACGGATGAAAATTCTAGAAAAACATCATCCATTAGGTTCTTGGATATATATATATTTATAACTTCAGCATTACTATTTATCGAAACTTTCAAACTCTCGTCCGGAGGAATTACAATAATTGATCCGGGCTGCAGATAGAGTTCCGATAACTCTCCACCTATCTGCCAAGCTCCTTGCAGATGCCCTTTAAGGACCATGGCAACCAATAGCGAATCGACGGGCTGGAATACGGAATTAAATGGTTGCAGACGTGCCGTGTAGGCAAACAAGTTTTTCCAGCCGTGATCAGAACTTGTCTTTAGAATTTCAATAGCTTCAACGTTTCTTACATCATGGAATGCAACCAAATTCCCCTCTGTATTTGGCATATATCCTCCATAAACATTGATATTTCGGATTATCCTAAACTAATAATATCTATTAAAAAATCAAACCTATCTCCTTTCATTTTTGTGAATATCTTTAAAACTAAATCATAATAAATAGATAGCAATAAGCATATTGCCCGAAATCATGAGCAAACACTTTAATTAGTAAATACTAAAATTAGAAGTAATGTTATTTTTTACATCAGCCGTTATTTTTTCGCTTTGTTCAAAGCTAAACTCCGGTCGCGAAAACTTAAATTAAATGGAAATAATTTCCATATTTGAGATCCCGCACGAAACTCGTCGGTAACTGCAGTCGTAAAACGCGAACGATTCCAAATATTTCAGCCTCACTTGGCTCATCAAATTACACCCAAAGCGTGATTAAAAATCAGATATGTCTTGAAACCGCTTAAAGACGTTATTGCCAGCAGCTTCCGGGCATGTGCGGCAAAGCTTCTCTGGCATCAAGGGAATTGCAGGCCTATATCAGGCTCGAAGGCCGTTCTTGCGGCAGCAATCCAATTGGCACCGAAAATGACCGCTCTTATAAACCAGCCCCATCCATCCATCGACAAAGCGTCTATCAAACAACTGGTCGACACGTTTTATGGACGTGCGCGGGAAGATGCCGTCATTGGCCCAATCTTCACGCAAGCGGTGGCGGATTGGGATCACCACCTTGATCAAATCGCGGAATTCTGGTCATCGGTCATTCTGAAAACCGGCAGCTATGAAGGGCGCCCCATGCCGCCGCATCTGCGACTTGGCCTGAAAGGCGATCATTTCGATCGCTGGCTGGAGCTGTTTGAACAGACGGCGCGCGAGGTTTTCCCGCCCGAAGGCGCCATTGTCTTTATTGATCGCGCCCGACGTATCGCCGATAGTTTTGAAATGGCAATCGCAACCCATGGCGGGACGATTTCTACCCCGCGCCATTCACGTAAGCCGCTATAGCGCATCCTGAAAAGTGCGAAGCGGTTTTCAGATAAGATGCGCGATAAACGAATAAATAGAGCATACTGAAAAGTAGGAACCGATTTTCGGATAAGATTGGCGTCTAAGACAAAACAAAAAGCCTGCCTCTGATGAAGAGGCAGGCTTTGAAGTTTTATGCGGCAGGCTTGGACTGTTCCGCCTTAAGCTGCTGCTTGTGTCGCAGCAACATGCCGTAAAGATCGCGCGGCTCATCCGGGTCAGCCAGAAGATCGAGCTGCTCATAGAAGCCCTTATCCTGGAGCTTATCGCGAACATAGCGCAGTGCCGAAAAGTCTTCCGTAGCAAAGCCGACCGAATCGAACAGCGTAATCTGGCGCGCATCCTTGCGGCCTTCAGTCTTGCCAGTAATCACTTCCCACAATTCATTGACGGGATAATCTTCCGGAAGCTGCTGAATTTCGCCTTCGATGCGGGTCTGCGGTGGATATTCGACAAAAATATCCGAGCGACGCAGAATATCGCCATGAAGCTCGGTCTTGCCGGGACAGTCACCACCAACTGCGTTGATATGCACGCCAGCGCCAACCATGTTGTCTGTCAGGATCGTGGCATTGAGCTTGTCGGCGGTTACGGTGGTGATGATGTCCGCACCTTCGACCACTTCTTCGACATCCTTGCAGATCACGATATCAATGCCTGCGCCTTCGAGATTGCGCGCGCATTTTTCCGAAGCCGTGCGGTCAATATCGTAAAGACGCAGCTTGTCGATGCCGAGAATTGCCTTGAACGCCAAAGCCTGAAATTCGCTCTGCGCGCCATTGCCGATGATCGCCATCGTGCGTGCGTTCTTTGGTGCAAGATGCTTGGCCGCAACGGCCGATGTTGCAGCAGTGCGAAGCGCCGTCAAAATGGTCATTTCGGTCAGAAGCATCGGGTAGCCACTGCCAACATCCGAGAGAACGCCAAAAGCTGTCACCGTCTGCAGGCCGTCGCGCGTGTTCTTCGGATGACCATTCACATATTTGAAGCCGTACATCGTACCGTCGCTTGTCGGCATCAGTTCGATCACGCCTTCATCGGAATGCGAAGCCACGCGCGGTGTCTTGTCAAAGCTTTCCCAGCGACGGAAATCCTCTTCCACGTAATCGGCGAGTTCCTTGAGGAAGGTCTCGACACCGACGGAAAGCACCAGCTTCATCATGTGATCGACACTGACAAAAGGGACGATATTGAGGTTCGGTTGGGTCATTCTTGCTCCTTAGCATTCAGCGGCAGATCAATTGATCTGCCAGCAGCGAATGCGGTTTCTGAATTCAATAATTGATGGTTGGACGGTCCATGACGCTGCGGCCCAACAGGCTCGCCATCAGGTCGACCATCACCGTTGCGGTGCGTCCGCGTTCATCGAGAAACGGGTTAAGCTCAACCAGATCGAGGCTTGTCACCAGATCGCTGTCGTGCAGCATTTCCATGATGAGATGCGCTTCACGGAAGGTCGCGCCGCCCGGGACCGTGGTGCCGACAGCTGGCGCAATCGACGGCTCAAGGAAATCGACGTCCAGGCTCACATGCAGAAGACCGTTTTCGTCCTTCACGCGCTGCAGGAAGCGGCGCAGCAGCGCTGCCACACCGTGCTCATCGATAAGGCGCATATCAAAAACAGAAACAGCAGTTTTCTGGATCGCATCGCGTTCTGCCGGATCAACACTGCGAATACCCATCATGCAGACATTGGCCGGATCAATCGGTGCTGCCAATGCCGGGAAATAGCCTTCAAAGCCCTTCTGGCCCGTGTAATAGGCCACAGGCGTACCGTGCAGATTTCCACTGCCCGTTGTTTCCAGCGTATGGAAATCCGTATGCGCATCAAGCCACAGCACAAATTGCTTGCGACCCTTTTCCGCGGCGCGACGTGCAATGCCGGGAACAGTGCCTGCTGCAAGCAGATGATCGCCGCCGAGGAAGATCGGGAAACCGTCTTCGCTCTCACGATAAGCGGCTTCACTGATGGCTTCGATCCAGGCGACAGCTTGCGGCAAAGCCTTGATCACAGGATTGGGATGGGTCAGCGGGCGCTGTTCAGCCGGGGCCAGATTTCCCAGATCGGTAAACTCATGACCGAGTTCACGAATCGCATCCGCAATGCCAGCGGCTCGATAACCGTCGGGCCCCATATTGCAGCCCAGACGTCCAGTGCCTTCCTGAACCGGCAATCCCAAAATCTTGCAATGCATAAAGTGCTACTCCTGAGAAATTAAAGCATTTCCAGCAAAAGTGCGAAGCGGTTTTGCGTAGGCAAATGCATAGTAACAAAAAGATGGAGCGGCTCACGATTCTGTAGCAACTGGAGCCGCTCTATCGCCATAGATTGACCATTTAAGCTTGGCGATGTGAAGCAACCGGATTGGCAATTTTAACGGTTTGGTTTATCAGAATGTCGGATTGGCTTTTCAAAATGGAGAAAACATGGACGATCTGGATGAAAAGCTTATTACGCTTTTACGTCACAATGGCCGGCGCAGCATTTCGGATGTGGCGATCGATCTCGGCGTTTCGCGCGCAACCGTCCGCTCCCGCATGGAGCGTCTGGAACAGTCCGGCGACATCATCGGCTATACGGTGATCCTGCGGTCTGACGCGGTTGATCTGCCGGTGCGTGGTATCATGATGATCGAAATCGAAGGCCATGTCGCCGACCGTGTGGTCAAGGCGCTTGGCGGCTTCTCCGAAATTTCAGCCATCCACACCACCAATGGTCGTTTCGATCTGGTGGTGGAGCTGGGTGCTGCAACGCTGACAGATTTCGATGCTGTGCTGCGCCGCATCCGGCTGGTGCCGGGGATCAAGGCCAGCGAAACCAATCTATTGTTGGCAACACCGCGCTCAACGCGCGCACGTCTGTAATAAAAAAGCCCGGCTCAAAGCCGGGCTTTTTATTTTATGAGTAAGTGTCTGAATTAAAAAGCGGCAGGCCGTGGCGAAAATGGTGATTTTCGAGCACCGAAGCGGAGTGTACTTTCGGGTACATGAGCATCGGAACGCAAACAAATTGCCATTTGCAGACTGGCATGGCGGCTTTTTTCACTTCTATTAGGCGAGGATCGGATAATCCGTGTAACCCTTAGCGCCACCGCCATACATATGCTGCTGATCCAGCTCGTTGAGCGGTGAATTGTCCTTCAAACGACGGACAAGGTCAGGGTTGGAGATGAACGGCTTGCCAAAGGCAACCACATCAGCGCGGCCGCTTTCGATTTCCTGTTCAGCCAGTTCACGATCATAGCCATTATTGACCATCCAGGCAGCTTCGCCACCGGCATCGCGATAAACCTGCTTCAGACGCGCATAATCGAATGGCTGTGGACCCTGCTGGAAATCGCGTGGGCCGCCGGTCGCACCTTCGATGATATGAACATATGCAAGACCGTAAGAGGCAAGCTTTTCGAGCACATAGTCAAACAGCGGCTGCGGATCGGAATCCGATGCATCATTGGCAGGCGTTACCGGCGAAAGACGAATGCCAACCTTGCCCGGCGCAACCGACTTGGTGATTGCGTCTACCACTTCAAACAGGAATCGTGCGCGGTTTTCGATGGAGCCGCCATATTCATCGGTGCGATGATTGCTGTCCGAACGCAGGAACTGGTCGATCAGATAGCCGTTTGCAGCATGGATTTCGACGCCGTCAAAACCAGCCACTTCAACCGCATCCTTTGCAGCCTTGGCATAGGTCGCAACGATTTCTGGAAGCTCGCTCTTTTCAAGCGCGCGTGGCTCTGAGGTTGGTGCAAATTCGCCGGTGCCGTCTGGATGCACGAGATAGGTCTTCGACTTGGCTGTGATGGCCGAAGGCGCAACCGGCTTGCCGCCATTTGGCTGCAGGCTGTCGTGCGAAATACGGCCCACATGCCACATCTGCACGACGATCTTGCCGCCTGCGCTGTGAACAGCGTCAGTGACGCGCTTCCAGCCAGCAAGCTGCTCGTCCGAATAAAGGCCCGGCACATCGGCATAGCCCTGTCCCTGATGGCTGATCGGCGTTGCCTCGGTGATGATGAGACCAGCACTTGCGCGCTGTTCATAATAGGTGACGTTGAGGTCGTTTGGCACAGCGCGGGGCGAGCGATTGCGCGTCAGCGGTGCCATAACGATACGGTTGGCAAGCTTGAGATCGCCGACTGTAACTGGATCGAACAATGTGGCCATAGATACATTTCCTTCAAGTGGGAACGATTGGGCAAATGGGATTAAAGATCGGACAGTGATTTGAGCAAGGCGGCAATCGCCTCCTCATCGCGCTTGTAGAAGGTCCATTGGCCAACGCGGTGGGGCGTAATCAGCCCCGCTTTCGTCAGCACGGACAAATGAGCAGAAACGGTGGACTGGGAGAGGCCGCACCGCTCGAACTGACCGGCGCACACACCCATCTCCAGGGGCATGTGCTGAGCGGAGAAATGCTTCTCCGGCTGCTTGAGCCAGCTTAAAATGTCGAGACGAACTGGATGGCCAAGTGCTTTGAGTATCTCGTCCAACGGCATAGCCAATGAATTAGGCTGTGCTACAGATTGAATGTCCGACATCATGGTCACCTCGCTGATCTTCATTCATATCGTCATTTCACGATATATGTATCGCTCAATTCCGATTTTAAAAGACCCTACGCGTTCACAGGCGCGTGAACAAAGAATATACATGCTTTCCTGTGGACCATTATGGCGGTCGTGATTGCGTCAAAAACCTATCCGACTATGTTCGCGTAAAGATTTGAGATTGGAATGAATATGGCCAACGATATTAAGCGAATTGCCGCAATCATTGCAGCGGAGATCAACGCAAAGCCCGAACAGGCCATAGCAGCCATTGGTCTTCTCGATGAAGGCTCGACTGTGCCGTTCGTCGCCCGTTACCGCAAAGAAGTAACCGGCGGCCTTGACGATACGCAGCTGCGCACGCTGGATGAGCGACTTTCTTATCTGCGTGAGCTTGAAGCACGGCGCACTTCCATTCTGGAATCGATCCGCGGGCAGGAAAAGCTGACGCCGGAACTGGAGCTGAAAATCGCAGGCGTCCAGACCAAGGCCGAGCTTGAAGATCTGTATCTTCCATATAAGCCTAAGCGCCGCACCAAAGCAGAAATCGCCCGCGAACGTGGTCTTGGACCGCTTGCCGAAGCTATTCTGAGCGACCGCAGACTGGTCCCCGCAGAGATTGCCACACAATATGTCACGGGCGACGTTGCCGATGTCAAAGCAGCTCTTGAAGGCGCGCGCGACATCATCGCCGAAGGCTTCACCGAGAATGCTGAACTGATCGGTAATCTGCGTAACTATCTCAAAGATCGCGCTGTTCTGCGCTCCAGAGTTGTGGATGGCAAACAGGACGCAGGCGCGAAGTTCTCCGATTATTTCGACCATTTCGAACGCTGGGCAAATGTTGCAGGCCACCGCGCTCTGGCCATGCTGCGCGGTCGCAACGAGGATTTTCTGTCGCTCGACATTGAAATCGACGCCGACGACACCTCGCCTGTAAAGCCGGTCGAATGCAAAATTGCAGCCGCCTATAATATCGGCGCAACCCTGCCCGGTGACCGCTGGCTGATGGAAGTTGCAGGCTGGGCATGGCGCGTCAAGCTCTCACTCTCCTTGTCACTCGACCTCATGCGCGACCTGCGTGAACGCGCGGAGGAAGAAGCCATCAACGTCTTCGCCCGCAACCTCAAAGACCTGCTGCTCGCCGCCCCTGCCGGTTCGCGTGCCACCATGGGCCTTGATCCGGGCATCCGCACCGGCGTCAAAGTCGCAATCGTCGATGGCACTGGCAAACTGCTCGACACAACAACGGTCTATCCGTTTCCGCCAAAGAACGATGTGCGTGGCACACAAGCCGAGCTTGCAAGCCTCATCCGCAAACACAAGATCGAGCTGATTGCGATTGGCAACGGCACAGGCAGCCGCGAAACCGAACGTCTTGTCGTGGATATGCTCAACGACCTGCCAGCGCCAAAACCGCTCAAAGTCATCGTGTCGGAAGCAGGTGCATCGGTCTATTCGGCGTCAGAAGCAGCAGCGAACGAATTTCCGCAGCTCGACGTATCGCTGCGCGGTGCCGTTTCCATCGCCCGCCGCCTGCAGGACCCACTGGCAGAACTCGTCAAGATCGAGCCTAAATCTATCGGTGTTGGCCAGTATCAGCATGATGTCGATCAGTCTCGTCTGGCACGTTCGCTCGATGCAGTGGTCGAAGATGCGGTGAACGCTGTCGGCGTTGATCTCAACACGGCATCCGCCTCACTGCTGGCGCGTGTATCGGGTCTGGGAAAGTCTCTTGCCGAAGCAATTGTTGCGCATCGCGATGGCGCAGGCGCCTTCAAGAACCGCAAGGAACTTCTGAAAGTCGCTCGCCTCGGCAACCGCGCTTTTGAACAATGTGCAGGCTTTCTGCGTATCGCCAACGGCACCGAGCCGCTTGATGCGTCCTCCGTTCACCCGGAAGCCTATGGCGTTGCCAAAAAGATCGTTTCCGCCTGCGGCCGCGATGTGCGCAGCCTCATGGGTGATAGCGCAGCACTCAAAAGCCTTGATCCGCGCGTCTTTGTCGATGAGCGTTTTGGTCTGCCAACCGTGCGCGACATTATTGCCGAGCTTGATAAGCCGGGCCGAGATCCCCGCCCTGAATTCAGGACAGCGACTTTTGCCGATGGCATCGATGACATCAAGGATCTGAAACCCGGCATGATGCTGGAAGGCACCGTCACAAATGTTGCGGCCTTTGGTGCCTTTGTCGATATCGGTGTGCATCAGGACGGACTTGTCCATGTTTCGCAGCTCGCTGATAAGTTTGTCAAAGACCCGCATGAAGTGGTCAAGGCTGGCGATGTGGTGAAGGTACGCGTGACCGAAGTGGATGTGCCACGCAAGCGCATCGGCCTCACAATGCGCAAGGACGGCGGCGAAGCCCCTGCCCCGCGCAACAATGCGCAGCGCGACACGAAACCTGCACAAAAGCAAAACTTCACCCCGCGCAAACAGGAACAGCCGTCAACCGGCGGTTTCGGTGCAGCCCTTCTGGAAGCGATGAAGAAGAAATAAGCTAAATCTTGTTACCGATTGGAAAGCCGGTTGAGACTTTTCTCACCGGCATTTCATCGGTGGGAATGATCCAGCCACCGCGAATAGCGATGCGAACCTCATCGCCTTCTTCCAGTCTTACCGGATCGCGCACTTCGAAATGCAGGTGAATATCCGGCTTGGTGAGCGGATTTGCCTCGATGCGCGAACCGCCACCGCGATAGACTGAACGCTTGACCCGCACAGGGATGCCGCCGGTTTCAGTCAATGCCAGATCTTCTGCGCGAATGCAGAGCTGCGCATTGGCACGCGGCATTTCAATGCCGGAACAACGCACCTCAGCACGGCTTCCCAGCACCAGCGCCTCACAATGTCCCGCCTGCGCAAAGGACACGACCTCCGCAGGCAGAACCATGCCATGCGCGATGAAGGACGCGACCATTTCACTGGCCGGTTCCTCGTAAAGCTTGCGCGGCGTATCGAACTGCTGAAGCTTGCCGTGATCGAGAACTGCAATCCGGTCAGCAAGCGCCATGGCCTCGGCCTGGTCATGCGTGATGTAAATAATCGTCGTACCGGTGCGCTTGTGGAAAGCCGCAAACTCGTCTTCCATCGAAGCACGCAAATGCACATCAAGATTGGCAAGCGGTTCGTCAAACAAGACCAGCGAAGGGGCTGCTACCAGACAGCGAGCCAAAGCCACACGCTGCCGCTGACCACCCGAAAGATTGGCCGGGCGGCGATCACCAAAACCGTCCAGATCGACCAGCGCCAGCGCTTGGCGGACGCGGGCCTCGCGCTCGGCTTTGGCAACCTTTGCCACTCGCAGACTATAGCCGACATTCTCAGCGACCGTCATATGCGGCCACAGCGCATAATTCTGGAAGACGATGCCAACCTGCCGCTTTTCCGGTGGCACGTTGCCGTCAACATGAGAAACGCGGCTGTCCCCAATATGGATTTCGCCGCCGTCAACATCTTCAAAACCTGCAATCATCCGCAGAAGCGTGGTCTTGCCGCAGCCCGATGGTCCGAGAATGGCAACGAACTCGCAGTCCTTCACATCGAGCGACACTTCAGACAGGGCCTGAAACTCGTTGAAGGCCTTGGAAACAGAAGCGATTTTCAGTCGCGCCATGGCAGCACCCCGTTTGGAAGACGCCGCGCAAACAGATTTGTTGCAAGCATCAGCATGAATGTCACCGCAACGGCCAGAATGGATATGGCAGCCGCATAGGCGGAATCGCCCGCCTGTTCAAAAGAAAACATCACCACGCCCAGCGTTTCCGATCCCGACGCCCAGAGAAGCGCTGAAACCGTCAGCTCACAGAATGCGGTCATGAAAATGAGCACGCCGCCTGCAAGCGTCGCTGGTGCGACAAGAGGAAATATAATGGTCCTGAGCCGATAGAAAAGACCAGCACCTGCAATTCGCGCGGCTTCTTCCAGCGCACGGTCAATCTGGTGGAGGCCAGCAACCGTTGGCCGCAGCGCCAGCACGAAGAAGCGCGCAAGATAGGCAAACAGGATGATCCAGAGGGTATTATAGAGACTGACACCCACCACCGGCAGCGGCTTTAAGAACATCAGCAGACAGGCGATGGCCAGCACCACGCCCGGTAACGCATAGGGCATCTCGGCTGCAAAATTGAGGATCGGCGTCCAGCGCCGTTTGCGCCAAGCGAGCATATAGGCAAGCGGAACCGCAATCAGCACAGCAAAAACAGCCGCCGCAAAGGACAGCATCAGGCTATTGCCAAAAGCGCGGGCTGAACCGCTGTGTTCAAGCATCACAAAGCGGAAATTTTCAAGCGTTGCCGTCGCAAATGTAAGCGGCACGCCATAGGCCGGAACCAGTGCTGAAAGCGTCAAACCGATCAGCGGCAGAAACAGCACGATCACGATCAACAGCCAAGCAGCCAGTTCCGCCCACACACGCCATACGCCAAGCGCAAAAGGTGCAGCTGGAAGCGACGTTGAAACGATGCGGAAATCGCGACGGCGCGAGGCATAATCCTGTGCTGCGATCCCTGCCAAGGCGATCAGACCGATCAGCACAGAAAGCACCGCGACGCTGGAGAGCACCGCTGGCCCACCGCCCGCAAGACGCTGATAAATCAACGTTGGCAAAACGAGGTAATTCGATGGAATCCCCAGAAACGCCGGGATGCCGAAATTGCCGACGCACGACACGAAAGCCAAGGCAGCAGCACCGATGATCGATGGCGTCATCAGCGGCAGAATGATGGTTCGCAGAACGGTCCATTTGCTGGCACCGGCACTCAGACCGGCCTCCACCAGCTCGCGTGGAAGCTTGCGCAGACCAGCGCGCGCAATCAGAAAGACCAGCGGTCCATATTGCACGCCCAGCAGAAAGATAATGCCCCAGACGGAATAGAGCGGATTGCGGCTTCCCAGCGGCGGCGCCATGCCAATGATCTTGAGGAACTGGCTGGAAGGCCCGAAAAGCTGGAGCCAAGCCAGCGCTGTCACCTGCGGGGCAATCAGCAGCGGGGTCACATAAAATAGCACAAAGACATTGCGCCCGCGCATGTCTGTGAGGCCGACGAGCAACGCCGCAATAATGCCAAATACCAACGCCAGCAGCGTGCCGCCAATACCGATCTGCAGAGAATGCCATGTGGCAATCCATGTCGAGCGGCTGCTCAATGTTTCAGAAAGAACGGATGTCGAAAGCTGTCCCTGCGGCGCAACAAGCTCAACAAGCAGACGCGCCATCGGTGAGAGCGACAGCACCGCAACAATCAGCGTTACACCAACAATCAGGGCCGTATCACGGCCCTGAAGATCTCGAAACATCCGCATTTTCGCTTTTTATCCGCCAAACAGCTCGGAGAACTGCTTCTTGTCGGCATCAGTCTGATCGAGAACCTTCTGAGTGTCGATAGACATGATGTTGATCTTGGTGCCTTCCGGCAGCCATGCAGGGCGACCGACGCCGTCCTTGGCAGGCAGATAGCCCTGCTCAAGTGCCAGCTTCTGGCCATCGTCCGACAGGATAAAATCAACGAACTTCTTGGCACCATCGACGTTCTTGGCGGTCGCCATGATCGCAACGGGTTCGGTCACGGCAGGCACACCTTCCGACGGGAAGACGAACTCGATCGGCGAACCCTTGGCCTTGGCATTGAGCGCCATGAAGTCAACGAGAATGCCATATGGCTTTTCGCCACTTGCAACCGACTTCAGAACCGCGCCATTGCCCTTGACGCTTGCCAGTTCATTGGACTTGAGGTTCTTGAAATAATCCCAGCCGAGATCCTTGTTGAGCGCGAAACCGCTCAGGAGATAGGCCGCAGCACCCGAATAAAGCGGGCTTGGCATGACAACCTGGCCCTTATAGTCAACCTTTGCGAGATCGGCCCAATGTTCAGGCTTCTGGCTTGCACCGGTATTATAAGCGATACCGGTGGTGATCAGCTTGGAGCCGAAATAGGTCTTGTCGGCGTCATAGCTATCCGCAGCAAAACCATCAACCTTGGCGTCCGTGTAAGGTAGAAGGCGCTTGTCCTTCTTGAGACCTTCCATCGTCACCGCATCAGCGATCAGCAGAACGTCAGGCTGTGGCGCGCCAGCTGAAAATTCAGCGGCAAGCTTGGTGAGGAGTTCGCTCGTTCCCGAACGGAAAATCTGCACATCCGTGTCCGGATTGGCCTTGCGGAAAGCTTCAACCGTCTTGGTCGCATCGGCTTCCGGCTGCGACGTGTAAAGCGTCAGCGTGTCAGCCTGTGCGACAGCCATGGACAGAGCAAGAAGAGCTGGAATGGCCGTAGCCCGCTTCAACATCTTGGTCATGGAGTTTGCTCCTCGAATTTCTGTGTGATTTTCAGCAGCATGTGCCGCTGCTCCAGCGTGATTACGCTGCATACGAGCTGAAATGGCGCAGATACTGTCATATCGAGAAGCGCGATCATTCCTGTTCATGACTCACCTGTCAAACAAGTCTGTAAAACATCTGCCAGAAAATCGGAAACGATTTCAGAAAGCAAAATGCCCTCCGGCAGATATACGGTCTGCGAAGGGCATTTCAGATTGATTTGCCTTCCGCATCTCTTCCACCCCGGAAGCGATGCGGATGCCATAAAGGGCTTAGGCTTCAATTATATGACAATGTGAAGCAGCTTTAGATAATTATCTCAGCCGCGTGTGCTACCTGAGCGCCCGCTTCATAATAGGCTTCGCGCAGACCACGGAAACTCTGTTCCCTCGGATCGCTAACCGGCAGTGGCAGATCAGCTTCCCCGATCTCGCCTGAAACGAGCTTTGCAAGATGCTTGCCGAACACTGTGCCCGGCGCAATACCGCGTCCGTTATAACCCGAGAAGCCAACAACATTGCGTGCAAGGCGATGGAACTTCGGCAGACTGTCATTGGTCATACCGATCTTGCCGTACCATTCCGACTCAAATTCCACTTCACCGATTTGCGGGAAGAGACGTTTCAGCGACTTCTTTGCCCATGCCTTATGCACACTCGCACCTGTATTGCGCAGCGCACCGACGCTGCCAAACACAAGACGGCCCTGCTGGTCAAAGCGGAAAGACGACAAAACTTCCTTGGTGTCCCATGCACCTTGACGCTCCGGCAGAATGGAACGCTTAATATTGTCCGAGAGAGGCTTGGTGGCCATGTTGAAATATGGAAGGTGCACAAGCTCGGCGCGTACTTCCGGCCATGGCACATTGGTATAGGCGTTGGTTGCAACCACTATCCAATCGGCTGTCACCGTGCCGGAAGCAGTCTTGACCACCCATTTGCCGTTTTGTTCGCTGGCGCCGGTCACAAGGCTTCCCGTGAAAATCCGGGCACCGGCAGCAACGGCTGCATGTGCAAGCCCGCGCACATAGGCAAGCGGCTGAATTGTACCGGCGCGCAGATCGAGCAGCGACCCGGAATAGGCCTTGGTGCCGACCTTGGCTTCGGTTTCCTGCGCGTCGAGCAACTTCACATTGGCACCGCGCCGCGCCCACTGTTCATAGCGGTCTTCAAGTTCCTTGAGACCCTTCTTGCCAACAGCGCAATGCAGCGTACCCTGCTTTTCAACTTCGCAGGCAATCTTGTGTTTCTCGATGATTTCAAAAACCAGCTTCGGCGCATTGCCGAGTACATCGAGCAGACGGTCGCCATATTGATGACCAAGCACGCCCGGCAGATCATCCGGCATAACCCACATGCCCGCATTGACGAGGCCCACATTGCGGCCCGAGCCGCCGTAGCCGATTTCAATGCCTTCCAGCACGACGGCGTTGGTGCCTTTTTCAGCCAGATGCAAAGCCGTCGAAAGGCCGGTAAATCCGCCGCCCACAATCACCACATCGGCAGACAGATCACCTTTCAGCGATGTGGTCTTGGGTGCGGCTGGAGCGGTCTTCTCCCAAAGACCATGCGAGCGAGGATCGTTCAACATTGATGGCAACCATTTCTTATTTTGGAAAACTGGCGGTTTTTACCGTCGCAACTATTTCATGCTGTGGAAGCCACAAGAACAGCAATATTTCTGCAACATTTCATGCCGGTTGGGAATGACCTATACTAAAGAACGACGTTCCCCACCTGTCCTGCGATCCACTGACAGAAAACCTGCGTCAGCGGGTTCTCAAGTTTGCCTTCCGGAACCACCAGATAATAGTCATTTTCGGTCCGCATCGGCTGCTCGAAAAGCATGACCAGTTCGCCGTTACGCAATTCCTGTTCAATCAGATAAAGCGGCAACAGTGCGAAGCCAAGGCCTGCAAGTGCCGCCCCGATCACCATCGAAAACTGATCAAAACGGTGGCCACGATAAGCGGACTTGCCTTCAACACCACAGCTTTCAAACCATTGCGCCCACATTTTAGGCCGTGTCGCGAGATGCAGCAGCGGCTCGTTTTCCAGCTCTTCCGGGGTTGCCGGATGGCGCGCTTTAAGAAGGCTCGGGCTTGCAACAGGCACAATCACCTCTGAACATAGGAAAGTGCAGGTCGCATGTGCCCAGACCGGCTGGCCATAATGGATGGCAAGATCGAAAGGCTGCTCTTCAAAGTCAAAAACGCCGGAACGCGAGGCCACATTGATTGCAATGCCGGGATGTTTTTCGACGAAATCCGGAATACGCGGCATCAGCCAGCGCGTACCGAATGTCGGCAGCGTTGCTACACTGAATGAAGAGGTCGACTGCGCCGACGCCATGGCGCGCAGCATCGTGTCCTCAGTCTGGTTGAGCAGACGCCGCACTTCCGGCAGGAATTTTCGCCCTGCATCTGAGAGAAGAATGCGCTGGCGGATGCGCTCAAACAGCAATACACCGAGCTGGCTTTCGAGATCCTTGATCTGACGACTGACAGCACTCTGCGTGAGGTTCAATTCGTTGGCAGCCTGCGTGAAACTGCCATGTCGAGCCGCACATTCAAACGCTTGCAGCGTGGCAATGTCGGGGATCAGTCTCCTGCTAAGCTTCATTCCAATCTCGCATTAACATAGTTGCGTTCGTCGCGATCATAACGGCAAAACGGCTGATATGATACATTTTCATCATAATCGCGGTGTGTTTTTTATTTTCTAACATACCTCCCAAGCAGACGATCCAACTTCTACGGAAGCTCTTGCAATGAACGCGCAGAAATTCGTTTCACCGGACGCCATTCGCTCCGCCTTTTCGGCAGCCATGTCGGCCATGTATAAGGAAGAAGTGCCTGCTTATGGCACATTGATGGAACTCGTCTCCGATGTGAACGCAAAGGTTCTCGCAGACGACAAGCATCTGCATGAGCGTCTGACGGAAACAGATTCGCTCGAACGCATTTCCGAAGAACGTCACGGTGCAATTCGTTTGGGCACTGCCGCTGAGCTGTCGATGATGCGCCGCGTTTTCTCGGTCATGGGCATGTTCCCGGTTGGCTACTACGATTTGAGCGCTGCTGGCGTGCCAGTGCATTCCACCGCCTTCCGCCCGATCGACGATGCAGCACTCAAGCACAATCCGTTCCGTGTTTTCACCTCGTTGCTGCGCCTTGATCTGATCTCTGATGCGAAACTGCGCGCAGAATCGGAAGACGTGCTCGCGAAGCGCAACATCTTCACGCCGGGCGCGATTGCGCTTGTCGAAAAGGCGGAAGCCAATGGTGGCCTCGATGAAGCTGATGCGAAGACCTTCGTTGCAGAAGTGCTCGAAACGTTCCGCTGGCACGATCATGCCAATGTCAGTGCCGAGCTTTACCATCGCCTCCACGATGCGCATCGCCTGATCGCCGACGTTGTTTCCTTCAAGGGTCCGCACATCAACCACCTGACACCACGCACGCTCGACATCGACGCCGTGCAGGTTCAGATGCCAGATCGCGGCATCAACCCGAAGGCAGTTGTCGAAGGTCCACCAACCCGCAAATGCCCGATCCTTCTGCGCCAGACCTCGTTCAAGGCACTGGAAGAAGAAGTTTCGTTCGTAAGCGCAGACGGCACCTGGACACCAGGCTCCCACACTGCCCGTTTCGGTGAAATCGAACAGCGTGGCGTAGCGTTAACACCAAAGGGTCGGGCGCTTTACGACAAGCTGCTCAATGACACCCGCGCAGTTGCGCGCCCAGCGCCAGATGGTTCAAACTCGGCTGAATATGTGAAGGCACTGAGCGACACCTTTGCCGCTTTCCCTGACACATGGGCAGGCGTGCGTGAAGAAGCGCTTGGCTATTTCGCCTATTCGGTCAAGGATGCCGCACGTCTTGCAGCATTCAAACCCGATACCGATATCGAAACTCTGATCGAAGGCGGCGCAGTCCAGTTCGATCCGATCATCTATGAAGACTTCCTGCCGGTCAGTGCCGCTGGTATCTTCCAGTCCAATCTTGGCGACGACGACGCGCAGGATTTTGTGGAAAGCCCGAACCAGAAGCGTTTCGAGGAAGACCTTGGCGCCAAGGTTCTTAATGAATTCGAGCATTATGCCCGTATCGAACGCGAATCCATCGAAGCTGTACAGGCCCGCCTGAGCGGTCTTGAAGCAGCAGAATAATAATTAGACAGGCTAAGAGGATTAATATGAACACCGCTGTTAAAAAACTCGACGTGAAAAAAGAAGCCGCTGATCTGCTTTCAAAGCTTGGCGTTGACGCAGCCATCTACACGTCGGGCGACCTCGCTGGCTTCAGCCCGGTCTCCGGTGAACAGATCGCTTCGATCAAAACCCACAGCAAAGAAGATGCAGTCAAGATCATCGACAAGGCTGACGAAGCTTTCCGCGCTTGGCGCACTGTTCCAGCTCCAAAGCGTGGCGAACTGATCCGCCTTCTGGGTGAAGAACTCCGCGCTTCCAAGGAAGATCTCGGCCGTCTCGTTTCGCTCGAAGCTGGCAAGATCCCTTCGGAAGGCCTCGGCGAAGTACAGGAAATGATCGATATCTGCGATTTCGCAGTCGGTCTGTCGCGTCAGCTCTACGGTCTCACCATCGCAACCGAACGCGCTGGCCATCGCATGATGGAAACCTGGCATCCGCTTGGCGTTGTCGGCGTTATCTCGGCCTTCAACTTCCCTGTTGCTGTCTGGGCATGGAACTCCGCTCTTGCTATCGTTTGCGGTAACTCGGTTGTCTGGAAGCCATCTGAAAAGACCCTGCTCACCGCTATTGCATGTGACGCAATCCTGAAGCGCGCCATCAAGCGTTTTGGCGACGCTCCAGAAGGTCTGGCTGAAGTTGTACTCGGCGACCGTACGGTTGGTGAAGTTCTCGTTGACAGCCCGAAGGTTCCTGTTCTTTCGGCAACCGGTTCGACCCGCATGGGCCGCGAAGTTGGTCCACGCCTTGCAAAGCGTTTTGCGCGTGCAATCCTCGAACTCGGCGGCAACAATGCCGGTATCGTCTGCCCATCGGCCGATCTCGACATGGCGCTGCGTGCAATCGCTTTCGGTGCAATGGGCACCGCTGGTCAGCGTTGCACCACGCTCCGTCGTCTGTTCGTGCATGAAAGCGTTTACGACGCTCTCGTTCCACGTCTGCAGAAGGCATATGCCAGCGTTACCGTTGGTTCGCCGCTCGAAACCACAGCTCTGGTTGGTCCATTGATCGACAAGGTTGCTTTCGACAACATGCAGAAGGCACTCAAGGAAGCAGCCGCTCACGGCGGTAAGGTACAGGGCGGCGAACGCGTCGACGCTGGCCATGAAAACGCTTACTACGTGCGTCCGGCTATCGTCGAAATGCCAAAGCAGCAGGGTCCGGTTCTCGAAGAAACCTTCGCACCGATCCTTTACGTCATGAAGTATTCCGACTTCGACGACGTGCTCGCGAGCCACAATGAAGTTGGCGCAGGCCTGTCCTCGTCGATCTTCACGCTGAACCTTCAGGAAGCAGAGCGCTTCCTTTCGGTTGAAGGTTCGGATTGCGGCATTGCAAACGTCAATATCGGTACTTCGGGTGCTGAAATCGGCGGCGCATTCGGCGGCGAAAAGGAAACTGGTGGCGGCCGTGAATCGGGTTCGGATGCGTGGAAGGGCTATATGCGCCGCGCAACCAACACCATCAACTACTCGAAGGCTCTGCCGCTCGCACAGGGCGTTTCCTTCGACATCGACTAATTGGTCTCACGATAGATCAAAAGAAAACCCCGCTTTTGGCGGGGTTTTTTATTGGCTTAAACTTTGAATTGGCACAACGCATTGACCGATGCTTCCCTAAGCCATGCTATTAGCGAGATTGTCGTTATGACGTGCCGAAAATCGTGGCTTTTGAGAACCGGCGCGCAGCGTACTTGAGTACGTGAGCACCGGAAGCGCAAAAAGACGCGATTTGCAGGCCGTCAGAGCGGCAATATCAGCCCATGCGTTCGGAGGCGAATGACCCGGGTGACGCCGGGAATACTACGGTACGATTGCCGTTGAGGAATGAACGGTGATGAATATGTGCGTGAACGGCGCGCGCCAGAACCTGTGCTTCAACATCACGGCCAATCGACACGTAATCGGCGGCACTCTGCGCGTGCGTGATACGGGCGACATCCTGCTCGATGATCGGACCTTCATCAAGATCGGCGGTTACATAATGCGCCGTGGCACCAATCAGCTTCACACCGCGCTCATAGGCCTGCTTGTAAGGGTTTGCACCCTTAAACGACGGCAGGAAAGAGTGGTGGATGTTGATGATCCTGCCCGACATCTTCTGGCAAAGCTGATCGGACAGAACCTGCATGTAACGCGCAAGAACCACCAGCTCAGTGCCCGTATTATCGACAATATCCAGAAGACGCTGTTCGGCTTCCGGCTTGTTGGCCTTGGTGACAGCCACATGATGGAACGGAATATCGTGATTGACGACGACCTTCTGATAATCGAAGTGGTTCGACACGACACCAACGATATCGATTGGCAAGGCGCCGATTTTCCAGCGATAGAGAAGATCGTTCAGGCAATGACCAAAACGCGACACCATAAGCAGCGTCTTCGTGCGATGGGCATTGTCGTGGAAATCGAAATCCATTTCAAACGGCGCTGCGATAGGCTGAAAGCCTTCGCGCAGAATATCAAGCGCCACGCCGTCTTCGGAAATGAAGCTGACACGCATGAAGAAGCGACCAGTGTCCAGATCGTCGAACTGGGCGCTGTCGATGATATTGCACCCTTTGCCCGCAAGATAACCCGAGATGGCGGCAACAATACCGCGAGTGGATTTACAGGTGACGGTCAGGACAAAGTTATGCATCGGACTTCCTTCATTACGCAGGCTCAATGGCATCGTGATTTTTACTCTACGATGTGATGATCGCCATGCCAGAATGCGTAATGCACTGACCGGATTGCGCTATCAAGTCGATAATGCGTGAATATTGGAATTGTGGGAGTATTCTTTAGACCGTCGACGTTACCTTGTTCAAATGACGTGGCTTATCGGGGTCGTAGCCCTTGCGGCGCGTCACCGTCTCGATGATCCGATAATAGTTGATGAGCGAAACCAGAGGGTCGAGATGGCCATTACCGGTACTGGCAGACGGCACCCGATGGCCCGGCACCGAAGCATCACCAAACGAGACAAGGTTTGCGCCGAACGACTGAAGCCTGCCCAGTGCCTGAATGCTCGTTTCAAGCGCTTCATCCTGCGGTATGAACGAGAGGATTGGGAAGCCGGTTTCCACCAGCCGCATCGGTCCATGCATCAGCTCAGCAAGTGAGAATGCTTCCGCATGAATATTGGCGGTCTCCTTGGCCTTGAGGGCCGCTTCAAGCGAAATGGCATAGGCCGTACCACGTCCGCCAGTGAACAGTGACTTTGCCTCAACCAGCAGGTCTTCCACCACCTCTCGGCCTTCCGGCTTTGTGGCAGCCAACGCTTCCGGCAAGCGGCTCAAACCGTCTTTCAGCCGGACATCGTTGCTGGCGGCAGCAACCACACCTGAAAGCGCTGCGACTGATGCAATGAAGGACTTGGTGGCGGCAACGCTTTTCTCTTCGCCTGCATGAAGGGCGAGCACAATATCGGCCCCCTTCGCAAGCGGACTATCGGTCACGTTAACAACGGCAACTGTCGTCGCGCCACCCCGCTTTGCTGCATCCTGCACCGCGATAATGTCCGGGCTTGCACCCGATTGCGACACAGTGAAATGCAGACCACCCTCCAATTTCAGCTTCGCGCCATAAACGGAAGCCACCGATGGTCCGATAGAGGCAACCGGAATGCCCGTGGCAATCTCCATCAGATACTTGAAGAAAGTCGCCGCATGATCGGACGAGCCGCGCGCAGCTGTCGTAATCATGGTGGGTGACTTTTCAAACAACCGACCGATCTCAGCAAATGTCCCAACTTCTGCTGCAAGAAGTTTCGCCACCACAGATGGTGACTGTTCGGTTTCCTGTAGCATCAGGGATGGGGCAGTCTGCATAATCATTCTCCGGTTGGGTCGTCCAACTCATATCAATGTTGCGGTTGCGGCTCCACCGCTGTTTCGACTTCTTTGGCGTCAGGCTCCTTGATGCGGAACCAGGCCACATAAAGTGCTGGCAGGAACAGCAGAGTGATGCCCGTGCCGGCAATGATGCCGCCCATCATGGCATAGGCCATTGGCCCCCAGAACACTTCACGCGCAATCGGGATCAGCGCCAGACTTGCAGCCGCCGCCGTCAATGCAATGGGCCGCATACGATGCTGACTTGCCTGAACAACCGCATCCCAGGGATGCATTCCATCAGTAATATGCTCTTCGACCTGCACGATCAGAATGACCGAGTTTCGGATAAGAATACCGATCAGCGCCAGCACACCGAGGATTGCCACAAAGCCGAGCGGTTTGCCACTCGGAAGCAGTGCCGCAACCACACCGATCAGCCCCAAAGGTGCCACGGCAACCACAAGGAACAGGCGCTGAAAGCTCTGCAATTGCAGCATCAGAACGGTTGCCATCACGAACAGCATCAGCGGCACAACGGCAGCAATCGGCCCCTGGCTCTTGCCGCTTTCTTCAACCGTACCGGCTGTAGCAACCGAATAACCCGCTGGAAGCTTGTCGACGAATGCCTTCACCGCAGGCTCAAGCTCCTTCACAATCGTGTCCGGCATCGTTTTATCAACAATACCAGCTGCAACCGTGATGGTTGGAATGCGCGAACGGCGATAAACGACCGGCTGTTCCAGCTCGTAACGGAAATTCGCAATGGCTGCGAGCGGCACGGAACTGCCGTTGCCAGTTGCAATCTGAAGGCTCTGAAGCGTGTCGATGGAATCGCGCTCATGCTTCTGCGCCCGCACAATCACATCGATCAGATAGATGGAATCCCGTACCTGTGTGATGCTGATACCGCCCACAACACCATTGAGCGTTGTCGCAATATCCTTGGATGAAATGCCAAGCTTGCGCGCCTTGTCCTGCATGACATCTACGCGGATGACACGACCCGGCTCGTTCCAGTTATAGCTGACGACGCCTAAGCGTTTATCGGCACTCATGATACCGGCAAAGTCCTGCGCAACGCCGCGCAGTTTCTGGATATCAGGACCGGAAATACGATACTGCACAGGGCGCCCGACCGGCGGTCCGAGCTCAAGGAACTTCACATAGGTATCGGTGCCGACATAATCCTTGCGCAACGCTTCGTCGAACTTCTGTTTCAAGCGATCACGCGCTTCCACGTCCTTGGCGACAACCACCATCTGCCCGAAATACGGATTTGCTGGCTGCACATCAAACGAGAGAATGAAGCGGATAGCACTTTGCCCGACATAGGTGCTCCAGTGGTCGATATCCGGATTATCCTTGAGCATGGTCTGCTCGAAGCGTTCCATCTGTGCCTTGGTATCAGCGATGGAGCTGTTCTGGGGCAAGGTCCAGTCGATCACCAGTTCCGGTCGGTCGGATTGCGGGAAGAACTGTCGTTCGATGAAGCCCATGCCGAACACGGACACCACAAACAAAGCGATCGTCGTGATGATGGTGATCCACTTGTGCCGCATCGCCAGAAGCAGCGTCTTCGAGAAAGCTTCGAAAAAGCGGCTGCGCTTTTCCTCATGATGCTTCATTTTCTTGGGCAGGAAGGTCACGCCAAGAAGCGGGGCAAACAACACAGCCACAATCCATGAAACGATCAGCGAAACAGCAATCACCACGAAAAGCGTGAACGTATATTCGCCCGCCTGACTGGTGTTGAGGCCAATCGGGATAAAACCTGCGATGGTTACAAGCGTTCCCGTGAGCATCGGGAACGCCGTGTGCGAATAAACATAAGTCGCGGCCTTGTTGATCGGATCGCCCTGTTCCAGCCGCGCGACCATCATTTCGACCGCAATCATCGCATCATCAACCAGCAGCCCCAGTGCGATAATCAATGCACCGAGCGACACACGTTGCAGCGAAATATCCATCAGCGACATGGCAAGGAAGGTGATAGCCAGCACCAGCGGGATCGACAGCGACACAACAAAACCGGCGCGCAAGCCAAGGCTGATGAAGCTCACGGCGAGAACGATGACAACCGCTTCAAACAGCGCCTGTGTGAACCCTGACACCGCGTCCTGCACGACCTCCGGCTGATCGGCAACCTTGAAGACATTCACGCCAACCGGCAACTCAGCCTTTGCCTGCTCCATCAGGGCATCAAGCTTTTCACCAAATTCGAGCAGATTGCCGTTTGGTTTCATGCCGATGCCAAGGCCAATCGCATCATGGCCGTTCACACGGAAAATCGATGTCGGTGGATCGACATAGCCGCGCGTGATCGTCGCCACATCCGAAAGACGGAAGAAGCGGTCATTTACGCGCAGATTGACGGCTCTGAGATCGGCTTCCGAATTGAACTGCCCACTCACACGAACGCTGATCCGCTCCGGCCCGGCCTGCACAACACCCGAAGGCGTAATCGCATTCTGATCCTGAAGCGCCTTGAGAATGGCCTGCTGGTCGAGGCCAAGGGCTGCCACCTGCCGCGTCGAGAATTCGAGATAGATCGCCTCATCCTGCGCGCCGATCAGCTCAACCTTACCGGCATTGGGAATAGTCAGAATTTTGGTGCGAACATCTTCGGCGTAATCGCGCAATTGGCGCATCGATAAGCCATCGGCTGTAAATGCAAAGATATTGCCGAACACATCGCCGAACTTGTCGTTGTAATATGGCCCGTAAACGCCTTCCGGCAGATTAGGCTTGATGTCGTCAAGCATGTGACGCACTTCGGACCAGGCTTTTGTCACCTGTTCCTTGCGCACGGTATCTTTCAAAAACACGAAGACCACGGATTTACCCGCCGTCGTCACACTGCGCGTATAGTCGAGCGTATCAAGCTCCTCGAGCTTCTTCTCGATGCGGTCTGTGACCTGGTTCATGGTTTCGTCGATGGATGCGCCGGGCCAATTGGCCTGCACCACCATGGTTTTCACCGTGAATTCGGGGTCTTCCGCGCGGCCAAGGTCAAGATAGGAGATAAGCCCTGCGACCAGAAACACGAGCATAAAATACCAGACAAGCGACCGGTGGTTCAAAGCCCAGTCAGAAAGATTGAAACCCTTTTTCACAGGCTGTTTCCTTTCGCATCCAAACGGACTTTTTGCCCTTCCTTGAGCTCGTTCACGCCGGCCGTTGCCACATAGCTGCCGACCTCGACATTATTGGCAACAAAACTGTCGCTGCGACGCTCAACAACCTGAATGTCATGAAGGCTTACAGTCTGCGTCTTGGGGTCAATCACCCAGATTTCGGTCTTTCCGTCTTTTTCAAGCAAGGCCTGAATCGGCAAAAGCACATGATCTTTTTCCGCTCTTGCAAGCCCTGCCCTTATCGTCGCTCCCAACCGGAAGCCCTCCGGCGGGTTTTCAAGTGCAATGCGGACCCGGCGCGTGCGCGTCTGCGCGTCCGCCTGCGGGGCGACTTCGCGCACCGTACCCTGCCCGGTTACGGTCGGGTCAGCCTGCAGCTGAACGTTAAACGGCGTTCCAGCCACGAAATATTCGGTCATGCTGTCGGGAATATCGAGAACCGCTTCACGAATATCCGGTCTCGCAACTGTCATCACCGCTTGTCCGGCAGCAACCACCTGCCCCACTTCGGCATTGGTTGCAGAGATGACGCCATCAAAATCAGGGCTTAACACGGCATAGCCGCGCTGATCTTCCGCTTTGCGCAATCCAGCCTGTGCTTTTTCAAGCCCCGCCTGTGCGCTGTCACGCGACTGTTTGGCAGCATCGTAATCAGCCTGAGAGATGTTGTTGCCCTTGAGCAAAATGTGCAGACGCTCTTCGCTGGCAGCGGCATTGGCATATTGCGCTTCCGCACTTGCGAGATCAGCCTTGGCAGACTGAACTGAAAGATCGAGTGTGGAGGGATCAAGCATCGCAACCATCTCATCTTTTTTGACAAGATCGCCAACAATAACCGGACGCGCGATAATGCGACCGAGAACACGGAAGGCCAGATCAGTCGAATAACGCGGCTCGATCGTACCAGCAAAGCTGGTCTGGATTGCAGGCTTCGGCGTTGCAATCGTGTAAAGAACAGGGCGGGCGGGCTCTGCTTGCGATGATTTGTCGTCATCTTTGCCACAGGCCGCAAGCGTTACAAGCGAACCAACAATGGCAACGCAGCTTAAAAATTTCATCGTCGATTTCATTGTGCGTCCGCCTTTTCGAGACCCTTTATAATCTCGGTTTGAGCACCGGATCGCAGCATCTGCGCGCCTTTGGTCACGATCAGCTCGCCAACATTCAAACCAGACGCAACAATGACCCGTTCCTTTTCATAGGCCAACACCTTGACCGGAACGAGCGTTGCAACCTGCGTGTCCTTTGCTACGCGCCAAACAGCCGTGCGACCTGAATCGGACGTCATGGCGCTCCATGGCAGGATCACGACCTGCTGGTTTTCCATATGGACCGTGCCTGTCACTGTTGCCCCAAGGGCCATTTGCTCAGGCGTATCGGCAATGCCAACTTTCACCCGCACGGTGCCCGTCTGTGCATCGACCACCGGTGAGATTTCGCGGATTTTCCCTTCTGCCTGAACGCTGTCGTCAGACAGCAAGGCCAGAGTTACGTCCATGCCGATCTTGGCATAATTGACCAGCGTTTCCTGAACATCGAAGATCGCATCACGCGGACCGTCTTCGGCAATCGAGAACGCAGTTTGCGCAGCCTGAACCACCTGGCCGGTTTCGATATTGCGAGTTGTCAGCACACCTGAAACCGGCGCATGAAGCTCGGTATAGGAAAGCTCGTCACGCGCATTACTGAGCTGACTTTCCGCATTCATCAATGTGCTTTGAGCGGTGCGAAACACCTGCTCAGACTGATCATATTGCGACCGCGTGGTGAAGCCTTGTGCCAAGAGCGCCTGCTGGCGTTTGAAACTTGCTTCCGCCTGCACAAGCTGCGCCTGAGCTGCATCCTTGGATGCCTGTGCAACGCGCATGTTGGACTGCTGTTCGGCATTGTCGATCCGTGCGAGAAGCTCGCCTTTCTCGACATGCTGGCCGATTTCGACCTTGCGCTCCACAACCTGTCCGTTGACGCGGAAAGAAACATTGACCAGTGAGCGTGCCGCAATTGCACCAGAGAGCGTCAGCTTGGGCTGATAGTCGACCAGCTTGCTCTCCGTCACGGCCACCGGAACGACGCCGCTCATTTCGGAATGCGCATAATTGCTTGAAGCCATAACCATCGTCGTAACGACGAGAACACTCGCAATCGCTTTCAGTGCACCATATCCCGCTTGTGCGAGAGGGGAAAATTTTGTGGCCATTGATACGATTCTCACTGGTTTCTTTGACAACAACATGCAGCCAAAAGAATGCTGAGAAAAGCATGCTTTAATAACATTATTAATCATCATATTCGCATATAGAAATGCGTCTCTCAAATAGCTTCGCGAAAGCGTTTAAATCAAAAACAATAAAACAAAATAATTATAAAATGACTTCTTCGACAAGCCGCTCGCCTGCAGCGTTTAACTGATAATAAGTGCGCTGTGTCCGAGCATCGCGTTGCCGGACCGTGATATAGCCACCATTGGTTTCAAGTACAATAACCTCCCTCAGCACAAGAGCGTGAGCAACGCCAAGTATGCGAGAAAAACTGCGGCTATCCTTGGCAATATCCAGTGCAGCCGCAGCAATAATTCCCGCGCCGAGCCGTGAGACTTTGCCCGATGCAGCCTCCAGCGCATCGACCAATGCCATATATTCAGCTTCTTCCATCAGGCGTTAGCTGCGTTAACCGCCTGAACCGGACGGAACGAAACAATGACCGACTTCGATGTTGGCGTATAGCTTTCGTCACCCGCGCTTGCCAAAGGCACAAGCACATTCATTTCCGGGTAGTAGCCCGCAATGCATCCACGCGGAATATCGTAAGGGACAAAGCGGAAATCACGAGCCACGCGCTCAACACCGTCCTCGAAATCACCGACGATATCGGCCCGATCTCCGGCTTCAACACCAATATCCGACATATCGGCGGGGTTCATGAACACCACCTGCCGTTCGCCATAGACACCGCGATAACGATCATCCATGCCATAAATCGTGGTATTGTACTGGTCATGGCTGCGGAATGTCTGGAGCACATAACGCCCCGGCTTGCCGCGTGCCTGCTGATGCTCGACAGCTTCAGGCAGTGCACCGCTCCAGAACGTAGCCTTGCCAGCCGGTGTTGCCCATTCCAGTTCTCGCGCCGTGTTGCGCAAATGGAAACCACGCGGCACACGAACGCGCGCGTTGAAGTCGTAGAAATCCGGCAATACCCGTGAGATGTGATCACGAATCAGATCGTAATCATCGGCCAGTGCCAGCCAGTCAACCGGCTTTGGGCCTAATGTCGCATTTGCCATTCCGGCAATGATCGCAACTTCCGAACGAAGCAACGGCGAAGCTGGGTTATTGATACCGCCCGATCCATGCACCATGCTCATCGAATCCTCCACGGTGACAATCTGCGCCACGCCCTTGGAGTTGAGATCAATCTCAGTGCGGCCAAGGCAAGGAAGGATAAAGGAATCCTGCCCCGGCAAAAGATGCGAATGGTTAAGTTTGGTTGCGATATGCACAGTCAGTCTTTGGCCGGACAGTGCTTTGATAATCATCGGACTGTCAGGTGTTGCACGCGCAAAATTACCGCCCAGGCCGATAAAAGCCTTTGCCGAGCCATCAAGCATGGCACCAATCGCGCCAAGCACATTATGGCCGGGTTCACGCGGCGCTTTGAAACCAAATTCCTTTTCTAAGGCATCAAGGAATGCAGGCGACGGACGCTCATTGATGCCGACCGTGCGATCTCCCTGCACATTGGAATGTCCACGCACCGGACAAAGCCCGGCGCCCGGCTTGCCGATATTGCCACGCAACAACATGAAATTGGTGATTTCGCGGATCATGATCACCGAATGACGATGTTGGGTAATGCCCATCGCCCATGTGCAGATAACTCGACCAGCCTTCATGTAAATGCGAGCGGCATGTTCAAGCGATTGACGCAGAAGACCGGATTGATCTTCAATCGCTTCCCATGAAGTTGCGTCGACAGCCGCACGATAAGCTTCAAATTCTGCCGTATGCGCTGCCAGAAATTCGCGATCCAGAACCGACGGCTCTCCAGCCGCAAGCGCTGCATCATCGGCCGCAAATACTGCCTTGGCCATTCCGCGGAAGGCGGCCAAATCGCCACCCAGACGCGGCTGATAATAATCGCTGGCGATGGCTTCGCTGCCGCCATGCATCATTTCAAGTTTGTTCTGCGGATCGGCAAACCGCTCCAGCCCGCGCTCACGAACGGGATTGAAAACAACGATCTGCGCACCGCGTTCGGCTGCGCGGCGCAGATCACCCAACATGCGCGGATGATTGGTGCCGGGATTTTGACCGACCACGAAAATCGCATCAGCCTGCTCGAAATCCTCAAGCAAAACCGTGCCTTTGCCGACGCCAACCGATTGCTTCAGAGCAACACCACTGGCCTCGTGGCACATATTGGAACAGTCAGGGAAATTGTTTGTGCCATAGGCGCGCACAAAAAGCTGATACAGAAATGCCGCCTCATTGGAGGCGCGACCCGATGTATAGAATTCGACACGATCCGGCGTATCGAAACCCTGCAAAATGCCGCCGATGGCCGCAAAGGCTTCGTCCCATTCGACCGCTTCATATTTATCGGTTGCCGCATTGTAACGCATCGGATGTGTAAGTCGACCAGTGTTCTCCAGCGCATAATCCGTCCAGGATTGCAGCTCGGAAACTGTATGTTCGGTGAAAAACTTTGGCGTCGTGCGTCGTTCGGTTGCCTCCCAGGCAACAGCCTTCACGCCATTTTCGCAAAACTCGAAAGACGAACCATGTTCCGGATCACCCCAGGCACAACCGGGGCAGTCGAAACCATCGGGCTGATTGGCTTTCAGAAGAGCACGCGCGCCAGTCAATGGCGCACCGCTGGCCAACAACTGCTTGCCACAACTTTTCAAAGCGCCCCATCCGCCAGCGGCACTTGAACGTTTGCCAATAAATCGGGTTTCCGAAGCCTTGCTCATCTTGCTATCCTCGACTGCATAACGCGCTGCACCCAATGAATGTCGTACTACGATGCAGTATTCTAGTGGTCTGATTCCAACATTTGCATTCCTCGGTTCATTGCGCTGAGCAAATGTTGGAATCAAAAAGACCACTAGCAATTATATTTATCTAGTGGATTTTTCGAATTTGACGTTTGAAACAGCATATGTGTCAGCAGAGATTCAAACGTCAAATTCAATCCACTAGAGCGCATCCCGAAAAGTGCGAAACGATTTTCGGAGAGGATGCGCGTGAATACAAATAATTAGGGCGCCAAATGCGACGCACCCCTGTCGTAAAATATCTTTGCGGCAATTTCTGACAATCGCCATATCAGCTGCAGAAATAAGCCGATAGTATAGTTGCACTTCGCAAACCATCAAATTAGCGCGAGCCAATTGTTATTCCATGCGGGTTCACTCTTGATTTCAGCCGCGCAATCCGTCATGCGATTGGTAAAGAAAACTGACCACAAGGGGTGGGAGAATGCCTAACATCGTCGAGATCGCCGATCTGAAGCGACTGGCCAAGCGCCGCGTCCCGAAAATGTTCTTCGATTATGCAGATTCGGGTGCCTGGACGGAATCAACCTATCGCGCCAATGAAACCGATTTCGCCAAGATCAAGCTGCGCCAGCGCGTTCTGGTCGATATGACCAATCGTTCGCTTGAAACAACGATGGTTGGCGAGAAGGTCGCAATGCCTGTGGCCCTCGCCCCGACCGGCCTAACCGGTATGCAACACGCAGATGGTGAAATGCTTGCGGCACAGGCGGCAGAGGCTTTTGGCGTTCCTTTTACCCTCTCGACTATGAGCATCTGCTCCATCGAAGACGTGGCATCCGTCACCAAGAAGCCATTCTGGTTTCAGCTCTACGTGATGAAAGACCGCGAATTCGTCAAAAACCTGATCACCCGTGCGAAAGCTGCCGGTTGTTCGGCTCTGGTGCTGACGCTTGATCTGCAGATTCTCGGTCAGCGCCACAAGGATCTGCGCAACGGCCTTTCCGCCCCGCCAAAGTTCACGCCAAAGCACATCTGGCAGATGGCAACCCGTCCGGGCTGGTGCATGGGCATGATGGGCACGCAGCGCCGCACCTTCCGCAACATTGCCGGTCACGCGAAAAATGTTACCGACCTGTCGTCGCTTTCCTCCTGGACGGCAGAGCAGTTCGATCCGCAGTTGAACTGGAATGATGTTGCATGGATCAAGGAACAATGGGGCGGCAAGCTGATACTCAAGGGCATCCTCGACGTTGAAGACGCGAAGATGGCCGCAAAATCCGGTGCCGATGCAATTATCGTTTCCAACCACGGCGGTCGCCAGCTTGACGGTGCTGTCTCGTCCATCTCCATGCTCAAGCCAATTGTCGACGCTGTCGGCGATCAGATCGAAGTGCATATGGATGGCGGTGTTCGCTCGGGTCAGGATGTTCTGAAAGCGCGCGCGCTGGGTGCGCAGGGCGTGTTCATTGGCCGTCCGTTCCTATACGGACTTGGCGCCATGGGTAAGGAAGGCGTTACACTCGCTCTCGAGATCATCCGCAAAGAACTCGACATCACGATGGCTCTCTGCGGCAAGCGCAACATTAACGATATCGATCAGTCTGTCATACAGTCAGTCGATTTCAAGTAAAGATTGCAGAACCCGGCTCAGGCCGGGTTTTTCTTTCCCGGTTAGACGACATTTCTCAAGATAAATACTACCGCAAGTTTAGTGCTCGCTAATAAGAAGTAACGATAGCTTAAGCATATTCGTTTACCATCTTTTTCCAACGGTTCGGGAACCGCAATTATTTCGGTTGGAGTTGGGTAGATGAAATATGTTTCCGCTATAGCGCTCATGACATGCAGCATGTTGATCGGTGCAAACGGAGCGCGCGCAGCTGACATTATTCTAGAGGAGCCAGCGCCAGTCGTTGTGGCACCTGCTCCTTTGGCGTCAGGGTGGTACATCCGTGGCGACATCGGTTACAACTTCAAAAACAAAACCGATGGTGAATGGGATTTCTGGAACCAGGAAAATCCACCCTATCGCGGCATCGACGACACGTTGAAATACGATAGCTTCAAACTGAAAGGTGGCGCAGCCTACGGCGTCGGCGTCGGTTATCGTTTCAACGAAATGTTCCGCACAGATGCAACGCTGGATTTCTTCCGCGCCAATATTAACGGCCGTACAAACTGCACCAGCTACGTAAAGAGCGCCCACGGCCTCAACCCGGTAGAAGATAATTGCCATTATGAAGACGCATCGACGGCAAATATCTGGACAGCAATGGCCAATGCCTATGTCGATCTGCCAAAGGTTGGAGCGGTCACGCCTTATCTTGGCGCCGGTCTGGGTGCTGCCTATGTGAAATACGGCAATTGGGATACACGTCAGGTATGCTCTGACTTCACAACCCGCAATTGCGATTACCAGTCAGACAAAGGCGGCCTCGACAGCTGGCGTTTTGCCATGGGTCTGATGGCTGGTGTGAGCTACGACCTCACCGAGCAGCTGAAGTTTGACCTTGGCTATCGCTATCTGCGCATCAACGGTGGCAAAGCCTATGGCTATGATGCCGCAGACAGCAGCACAAACCCCTACGGCAACTCCGAAGGTCCGGGCGCAACAGGCGCACAGGCCAAGGACAATGGCTTCAACATCCATACGGTCCGCGCCGGTCTTCGCTACGAATTCCGCTAAGCAGCAGCCGTCCTAAGAAATTAAAAGCCCGGCCAAATGCCGGGCTTTTTCTATGCCCGTGACGCCGGCGCTTTCGAGAGCAGCACTGTGCGGATTGCAAAGCTCGAATGAATGCGCGCAACACCCGGCAGCCGCGATAGAATTTCCTTGTGAATGATTTCATAGGAAGCGGCATTCTCCGCCTCAACCCGCAGAATATAATCGGCATCGCCGGTCATCAGATAACATTCCTGCACTTCTGGATGGCGACGCACCGCCTCTTCAAAGCGGTTGAGATATTCTTCCGTCTGCCGGTCCAGCGTGATGCGAACAATCGCCACCAGCCGCTCATCCCCGCCGGAAGATCCAACAATCGCGGTATATCCGCGAATGACGCCACTTTCTTCGAGAATCTGTACGCGCCGTAGACATGCCGACTGTGAAAGCCCCACTTCGGCGGCAAGCTGGCTGTTCGTCATCCGGCCATCGCGCCGCAGCGAACGGATGATATTGCGGTCTATGCTATCCAGTATCGCCATGAATATTCTTCGAATGATGAGCTAATAAGTGCGTAAATCATGCTAAAATTCGCATAATCTACGACAAAATGCAAAAACATTCGAATAGTCTTCGACTATCATTATCGCTATTGCTTTGGGGGCAAGGAATAGCGATCCGCCAGTCGCCGAAACCCGACATCGAAGCAATGTGCTTTTGGGAGGAAGCGGATTAGATTCCAGGCATCCCACCAACAAACCGAGTGCACTGGAAATGACCGATATGTCGATGCATTTTTCTCAAACTGAACGAGACCTCGCCGCAGGCGGCGTTCTAACCATCGACCTCAAAGCCCTGCGCCACAATTATTCGACCATCGCAAAGCGCATTGCGCCAACCCGCACAGCCGCTGTTGTGAAAGCTGATTCTTACGGTCTTGGTGCAAACCGCGTCGCGCCGGCTTTTTATGAAGCAGGTTGCCGCGATTTCTTCGTCGCCCATCTTGGCGAAGCAATTACGCTCCGCCCTTTTCTCAATCCAGATGCGACGCTTTACGTGCTGAACGGCCTTCAGCCCGGCACCGAAGCTGCCTGCGCACGCGAGAAAATTCTGCCTGTTCTCAACTCGCTGGAGCAGATTGAAAACTGGTCGGCACTTGCCGCAAGCCTGAACGAAAAACTGCCTGCGCTGCTACAGATCGATACCGGAATGTCGCGCCTTGGCCTGTCGGCCAAAGAACTCGACCAACTGGTCGATGACCAGCATCTTCTGGACCATATCGATGTGAAATTCGTCATCAGCCATCTGGCGAGCGGCGATGAACCGGAAAATCCGGCCAATGCGCGCCAGCTGGCAGCTATGTCGGCAGCGCTTGCGCGTTTGCCAAAAATGCCGGTGGCATTTTCAAACTCCGGCGGCTGTTTTCTCGAAAATACCTATCACTTCAATCTCGCTCGTCCGGGCGTAGCGCTTTATGGCGTTGGTCCTTCAGCGGGTGAAAACCCAATCAAACCAGTACTCGAATTGTCCGCACGCGTCATTCAGGTGCGCGATATCGATAAGGGTGCGGCAGTCGGTTATGGCGGCACATTCATAGCAAGCAAGCCCATGCGGATTGCAACCATTGCAGTCGGTTATGCCGATGGCTGGTTCCGCGCTTTGAGCAACAAGGGCTCCGCCTTTTATGGTGACACGCGTCTGCCGATTGTCGGTCGTGTTTCGATGGATTCGATCACGCTTGACGTAACTGCCCTGCCGGAAGGCGCAATCAAGCTCGGCAGTCTGGTTGAACTCGTCGGCCCGCATCAGCGGCTCGAAGATGTAGCGCGCGATTGCGACACCATTCCTTATGAAATCCTGACTTCATTAGGCCACCGCTATGCCCGTGTTTACGTGGATGGCGCAGCATCTGAAACAAAAGCATAATAATTAAGAGGCGAACATGCAGATCACCATTCTCGGCAGCGGCGTCATCGGCGTCACCAGCGCGTACTATCTGGCCAAGCTTGGCCATGAAGTCACTGTCGTTGACCGCGAGGAAGGCCCTGCACTGGAAACCAGCTTCGCCAATGCCGGACAGGTTTCGCCGGGTTATGCATCGCCATGGGCAGCACCCGGCATTCCATTGAAAGCTGCCAAATGGCTGTTTCAGAAACATGCGCCGCTGGTTCTGCGCCTGACCACAGATCCGAAGCAGTACGCTTGGCTGTTGCAAATGCTCGCGAACTGCACCGAGAGCCGCTACAAGGTCAATAAAACCCGCATGGTTCGTGTGGCCGAATATAGCCGCGATTGCCTTGTCGCTCTGCGCGAGGAAACCGGCATTCAATATGACCAGCGCACACAGGGCACCTTGCAGCTGTTCCGCGAGCAATATCAGCTCGACGGCATCGGCAAGGATATCGAAGTTCTGCGTCAGGACGGCGTTCCGTTTGAAGTGCTTGACCGTGAAGATTGCGTGCGGGTTGAACCTGCTCTGGCCCGTGCCAGAGACAAGTTCGTCGGTGGCCTGCGCCTGCCACATGATGAAACCGGCGATTGCTTCAAGTTCACCAATGAACTCGCCAAAATCGCCGAAGGCCTCGGCGTCAAATTCCGCTTTGGCGTCGACATCAAATCGCTGCTGATCTCTGGCGGCAAGGTGTCGGGCGTTGAAACCTCGGAAGGCGTTCTGACGGCCGATCGATATGTTGTGGCACTGGGCAGCTACACGCCCGCTCTGGTCAAGTCGCTTGGCCTGAATGCTCCGATCTATCCGGTCAAAGGCTATTCGATCACCGCTCCGATCATCAATGAAGAGCTGGCACCTGTCTCGACCGTGCTTGATGAAAGCTACAAGATTGCCATTACCCGCCTTGGCGACCGTATCCGTGTAGGCGGCATGGCCGAAGTCTCCGGCTTCACCAAAGACCTGCCTGCTGCACGTCGCGCAACACTTGATCTCTCGGTGAGCGACCTGTTCCCGGGCGGTGATCTCAAGGCTGCGACCTTCTGGTCGGGCCTGCGTCCAATGACACCGGATTCAACGCCGATCATCGGTGCAACACGCTATGACAACGTGTTTATCAATGCAGGCCACGGCACACTTGGATGGACCATGGGTCCGGGCTCGGGCAAGCTGCTCGCCGACCTCATCTCCGGCAATAAGCCGGATATCCGTGCCGACGACCTTAGTATCGCGCGCTACGCATAAATCACGGTGGCGAGGAAGCGAAACCAGAAATCAGTCCAGTGGACTGATTTCCCCGCATAGGCATTTTCTCTTGGCGCACAAAGATCGCCCTAGCCAATGAGATGGCGCAGAAGCCCGGCTGATGCGATTGCCACCACGACCGTTACAAGCATAGGAAACCGCGTTGCGGCGGCAATTGTCAGCGCAAGCGCAATCATATCCGCTGGTTTGCCGGTAAAAAACTCCGGCGCGATAACGCTAATCAGCACGCAGCCGGGCGCGCTTTCCAGCAGCATTTGCGCCCGCGGACTCAGAGTGCGATTGCGCAGGAAAATATAACCGCCGATGCGGGTCATGTAAGTGACCGTCGCCATCAGCAATATGGTCAGAGCGTGAATAGGGTCGATCATCATTCTGGCTTCGCCTGCTTCCAGGCCACGATAAGACCCGCCACAACACCAGCTGGCACATACCAGGCGCCAGGAACGCTCAGATAGGTTACGCCCGCAACGATAAGGCTCACCAGCCATGGCAGAGCGGCAACCGGTCCCTTCCACATGCTGGCAAGGATAACGATAAAGACTGCTGGAAACGCCATATCGAAACCGAAGCGTTTCACATCACCCAGAACCGGACCAACCAGCGCACCTATAGTCGTGAAGACAATCCAGGTTGCGTAAAGGCCGAGTGCGGCTCCAAAATAATAGCGAATGCTGAAGCGGTTTCCCGACTTGCGCGCATCGGCAAGACCAAGCGCCCAGCTCTCGTCGCACATGAAGAATAGCGCCAGAAATGCCTTGCGCTTCGGCAAATGCTTGATGAGCGGCGCAAGCGCTGCACCCATCAGGAAATGTCGGCTGTTTACCAGAAATGTGATCGCGACAATCAGCAGGATATGCGGCGGCGACGTCCAAAGTCCAATGGCAGCAAATTCCGAACCTCCGCCAAAATTCAGGCCGGTCATCATCGGCACTTCAACCGGGCTCAGCCCCTTTTGTGTGGCCTGTGCGCCCAAGAGCAGTGCGAACGGAACAAAACTCAGACAGACGGGAATGGCTTCCCGCAGGCCACGCAGGCCTTCAGATCGCCGGGAGACGCCGCTTTGCCCCTCGACAAAATCCATACTACGCATCGACTATTTCCTTTTTGAAGAGCAACAATGCGCTCATTCCGAACCGGGAAAATACGTCAATTCGCGCAGATTATTGTTGCTTTTACACTCTCCATACACAAAATATTGGCTGTAAATATCAACAATTTGTCATTAGGCGCATTATAATGCCAACATCAATTGATGCAATTGATCGTGCCATCCTTCGGGTGCTCCAACAGGAAGGCAAGATTAACAACACCGAACTTGCCGAACGTGTTGGCCTATCCCCATCCCCGTGCCTTCGCCGGGTGAAGCAGCTGGAAGATGCAGGCTTCATCGAACGCTATGTCGCACTGGTCGATGCTGCGAAGCTCGGAATGGGCTTCACCGTTTATGTGCGCATATGGTTGACCGGTCAGGACGAAGAGACTGTCACAAGTTTTGTGAAGGCGATTGAAAAGCTGCCGCAGATTGTGGAATGCCATTTGATGGCAGGTGATTGCGATTTTCTGCTGCGCGTCATTACGCCTGATCTGGAAGGTTTCAGAAAATTCCAGATGGAATATATCGGCAAGATAAAGGGCGTTCGGAACATAAAATCCGAAATCCCGATGCAGCAGATCAAGCGCTCATGGGTCGTGCCACTATAGGCGCTTTGGCTGACACATCAGAAACTCGGTGGTGTGCAGGCGCTCACCACTTCGCAGGCTACTGGCCCCACGCATTTGAACCGATGTGGCAGCTTGCTTGAGAAATAATAGGCATCGCCCGGCCCCAAGATTCGGCGCTCGCTACCGACCGTCACTTCGATGCGACCCGAAATGACGATGCCCCCCTCCTCGCCCTCATGCATGAGCAGAACCTTGCCGGTATCCGATCCCGGCTCGTAGCGCTCTTTGAGGATTTGCAGCGAACGGGCAAAGAGGTGGTCGCCCACCTGTCGATAAGAAATCGGCCCCTTGCCGATCTCCACCAGTTCATCCGCCTGATAGAAGACCTTGTGCGGCGCATCCGGCTCAAGCGCAAAAAACTCGGCCATTCCGATAGGAATTCCATCCAGAATGCGCTTTAATGCACCAACCGACGGATTGGACTGATTGGCTTCGATCAGCGATATGGTGGAATTGGTCACGCCAGCACGTTTTGCAAGCTCTCGCTGAGACAGATTCTGCCGCATTCGCACATAGCGAAGCCTGCCTCCGATATCGATGCTCATCGACGGTTCCCCTTATTGTTTATGATGTTCGATATATCACAAACTTCCGTTTCAAAGCACATAATTTCAATGGCTTAAATTTCTGAAGAAAAGGACTTGTTGCCCTCAGGAAAGCGTGTCCTCCTGCTCTCAAAATAGGAGGTTCTAATGCTTAACAACACCAACGCGCCAAGTCTTGATAACTTCTGGATGCCGTTCACGGCGAACCGCCAGTTCAAGGCCGCTCCACGCCTGCTCGCAAGCGCTTCGGGCATGTATTACACTGATGTCGACGGCCATCAGGTTCTGGATGGCACGGCTGGCCTTTGGTGCTGCAATGCCGGTCATGGGCGTAAGCAGATCACCCAGGCTGTCGAGCGCCAGATCTCGACCATGGACTTCGCGCCGACCTTCCAGATGGGCCACAACATTGCTTTCGACTTTGCCGAAAAGCTCGCAGCCATTGCGCCCGGCGGCCCGGATGCCAAGCTTGATCGCGTGTTCTTCACCAATTCCGGCTCGGAATCGGTCGATACCGCACTGAAGATCGCCATCGCCTATCAGCGCGCCATTGGTCAGGGCACCCGTACCCTCATCATCGGTCGTGAAAAAGGCTATCACGGCGTTGGCTTCGGCGGCATTTCTGTCGGCGGCCTCGTCAACAACCGCCGCGTCTTCCCGCAGATTCCTGCTGATCATATGCGCCATACGCTCGATATTGGCCGCAATGCATTTTCCAAGGGCTTGCCTGAACACGGCATTGAACTCGCCGACGATCTGGAACGTCTGGTTCAGCTGCACGGCGCAGAAAAGATTGCCGCTGTCATCGTCGAACCAATGTCCGGCTCTGCCGGTGTTGTACTTCCGCCAAAGGGCTATCTCGAACGCATTCGCGCGACCGCTGACAAGCACGGCATTCTGGTGATCTATGACGAAGTCATCACCGGCTTCGGACGCCTCGGCACACCATTTGCTGTCGATTATTTCGGCGTAAAGCCTGATCTCGTCACCACCGCCAAGGGCCTCACCAACGGCGCAATCCCGATGGGTGCTGTCTTTGCCAGCCGCACAGTGCATGATGCGCTGATGACCGGCCCGGAAAACGCCATCGAGCTCTTCCACGGCTACACCTATTCCGGCCATCCGGTTGCCTGTGCTGCCGGTCTTGCCACGCTTGAAATCTACGCCGAAGAAGGTCTTCTGACCCGCGGCGCAGAGCTGGCCGAGCATTGGCAGAACGCGCTTCATTCGCTGAAGGGCGCGCCAAATGTCATCGACATCCGCAACCTCGGCCTCGTTGGCGCAATCGAACTGTCGTCACGCGAAGGCGCCATCGGCGCACGCGCTTACGATGTCTTTGTCGATTGCTTCAAGAAGGGTCTTCTGATCCGCGTCACCGGCGATGTGATCGCGCTTTCGCCACCGCTCATCGTGGAAAAAGAACAGATCGACACAATCGTTTCCATGATCGGAGATGCGCTTAAACGCGCGGCCTGATCACCACCCAGATCGAGCCGCAACTTGGCCGCCGCTTTCCCCTGCGGCGGCTTTTTTCTTAAGCATTTCCAGCAAAAGTACGAAGCGGTTTTGCGTAAGATAGTGCGTAAAAACAAACAGATAGAGAAGTTTTGGCATTATGCATAACCAGAACTTCTCTATGAATCACATTATGCGGAAAGTGGTCCAAGGGATTCTGCGCATTATCATTTTAGCGGCCACTATGTGCGAAGCCTCCAAAAGCGTAATAACGTTACATTACATCGCTAAATTTAGCTCTGCGACGGCGTAAATTTTGCCACCAGCGCATGACTATCGCCCGGATAAGTGAAGCGTACATGCGTCACCGGCTGATCGGCATTCCACGTCTGGCGCTCAACGACAAGACAAGGCGAACCGACAGGCACGCCAAGCGTCGCAGCGTTTTCCTCGGTTGAGACAACCGCACGGATGGAATGCTGCGCATTGCTCCAAGGCACGCAGGAAACAAGCCACGGACCGGGTGATTGCTCTGCAAAATCGGTCTCTCCCGCGCTCGGCACAGCATCAAGGCTGATAATGCGTTCTTCCAACGCAAAGACCCGCTTCCCTGCATAATGACGGCAAACTAGTTCGACCAGCGGCGTGTGTCGTGGCATGTCGATATGACGCGCATCGGCAGGGCCGCTCAACCGCTCATTTCGTTTCAGCAGGTCAAAACGATAAGGCTGCCCAAGCGCTGCAACCTCATCGCGAATATCGTGGATTTCGAGAATAGCGGCTTGTGACTGCGGGAAGGAAACAAAGCTGCCCGAACGGCGCTTTCGTTCAATCAGACCGGCTTTTGCCAGCTGCGTCAGCGCCTTGTTCACGGTCATGCGCGAGCAATTATAATACTCGGTAAGCTCGTGCTCGAACGGGATGCGATGACCGGGCTGCCATTCGCCAGAAATAATGCGCGTTTCAATATCATCCAGAATACGCTGATGCAGCGATAATGTCGGCTCGTCTTTTCCGGATGGATTGTCCTGCACGTCCCGCTCGCCCCATTTATTAGTTCAGCAATTCGCCGATTGCTTTCTGGAAAGCACGCTCTGCCGCATCGCGCAAGCGATGATGTCCGCCCTCCACCTGTTTCACGCCGCGCACCCACACATCAGAGGCACGCGCACGACCGGCAAAAATCCAGCCATCGAGAACCGCATCCCCCTTTGCATGGGGCAGACGCTCAACATCAAGCGATACAAAATCTGCCGAAGCACCCTGTCTCAAACCATCGCCTTCGCGACCCATAGCAATATTGCCGCCTGCCAATGCACCATCAAACAAGGCTCGTCCGGTCGAGCCTTCGTTTTTCGCCAGCACATTGCGCGCTCGATGCAGCAAACGCTGCGAATATTCATATTGCCGCAACTCATCGCCAATGCCGATCAGCACATTGGAATCGGACCCAACGCCGAAACGGCCACCATTGGCATCAAACACGGTGGCATTGAACGTGCCATCGCCGAGATTGGCTTCCGTAACCGGACAAAGACCGGCAATCGCACCAGCCTGAGCCATGCGCACAGTTTCCGCGTCACTCATGTGCGTTGCGTGGATAAGGCACCAGCGCGACGACAATTCCTGATGGTCAAGCAGCCATTCAACAGGTCGCTGTCCGGACCACGCAATGCAGTCCTCCACTTCCTTAACCTGCTCGGCAATGTGAATATGCACCGGTGCGCCGGGCAACAGCGATGCCGCAAATGTCAGCTCATCCGGGGTGACAGCACGCAGACTGTGCGGCGCCACGCCAAGCACAGCACCATCGAAGCCAGAAAGAGCCCTCTCGCAGCCCTCGATCAGGCGCGCAAAACTCTCCTGATCGTTGATGAAACGGCGCTGCCCCTCATTGGGATCGGCACCGCCAAAACTCGAATGCGCATAAAGCACCGGCAACAGGGTCAGCCCGATGCCAGCCGTTTGCGCTGCCGAGACAATGCGATCCGCCATTTCCGAGATATTGCTGTAAGGTGTGCCGTCGCGATCATGATGCAGATAATGAAACTCACCGACGCGTGTAAAACCGGCTTCCAGCATATCGACATAAAGCCGCAATGCGACTGCTTCCGCCTGTTCCGGCGTCATGGTCAGCGCGAACTTATACATGATCTCGCGCCAGCTCCAGAAACTGTCAGCCGATGGGCCGCGCCGTTCAGCAAGGCCAGCCATGCCATATTGAAACGCGTGGCTGTGGAGGTTTGGCATCCCCGCTACGATCACCTTATAGCGCTCGTCTCCCGTTTTGGCTTCAACGCCAATCTCCACAGAAGCAATTTTTCCCTGAGCTAAACCAAGCCGCACATCCTCTGCCCAGCCCGTCTGCAAAAGCGCCTGACCAGCATGGATAAATTGCGTTGTTGGGACTGCGGCTGACATTCGATGAAGCTCCTCATTCCGCTCAATTTGCACACCCGTTTTTCAACAGATCGCGATTGGATGCATTTTTTCTCTTGGCGGTTCCGTTAATATGTATATACATTATTGAAAACCAGGGGAAGCGAGAAAACGCTCATGACACAGAAATCGAACTTCGTTTTAACGCAGGCACGCATCGCCACTCTATCGGAAAAGGCAGATGGACTTGGTTTGATCGAAGCTGCAGCAATTGCCGTCAAGGATGGCAAAATCGCTTATGTCGGCGCTGAAATTGATCTTCCCGCTGAATATGCCTCGCTTGAGAAGATTGACTGCGAAAACCGCCTGATCACGCCCGGTCTGATCGACTGTCACACGCATCTGGTCCACGCAGGCAATCGTGCGCATGAATTTGAGCTGCGCCTGAATGGTGCCACTTACGAAGAAGTTGCGCGCGCGGGCGGCGGCATTGTTTCCTCTGTTAAAAACCTGCGTGCAGCCAGCGAAGATGATCTGGTCCGTGAAACCCTGCCCCGCCTCGATGCGCTGATTGCTGAAGGTGTGACGACGGTTGAAGTCAAATCGGGTTATGGTCTCGATACGGACAGCGAAGCAAAGTCATTGCGTGCGGCTCGGCGTCTTGGGCATGAACGCGACGTTGCTATTCGTACGACCTTCTTGGGCGCTCATGCCCTCCCGCCGGAAATGAATGGCGATAAAACGGCTTTCATCGATAAAATCGTCAACGAAATGCTGCCTGCCATTGCGAACGAAAATCTCGCCGATGGAGTGGACGGGTTCTGCGAAGGCATCGCCTTCCTGCCGGATGAAATCGCCCGCGTTTTCGACGCCGCAAAGGCGCATGGCCTTCAGGTCAAACTCCACGCAGACCAGCTTTCCAATCTGCATGGCGCAGCTCTTGCCGCTTCATATGATGCGCTTTCTGCCGATCATCTCGAATATACCGATGCCGAAGGTGCAGCCGCTATGGCCAAGGCCGGAACTGTCGCAGTTCTGCTTCCCGGTGCTTATTATTTCATTCGCGAAACGCAAAAGCCGCCGGTCGAGCTTTTCCGCCAAGCTGGCACCAAGATGGCTCTCGCCACCGACAACAATCCCGGCACCTCGCCGCTAACCTCGCTTCTGCTCACCATGAATATGGGTGCAACCCTGTTCCGCATGACGGTCGATGAATGCATTGCAGGCGTCACGCGCGAAGCAGCCCGTGCCCTTGGCGTGCTTAACAAAACCGGCACGCTTGAAGTCGGCAAGGATGCTGATCTCGCCATCTGGAGCGTCGAGCGTCCGGCAGAGCTCGTTTACCGCATTGGCTTCAACCCGCTCTGGAAGCGGGTTTTCAAAGGCCAGATCTAATTCATATCCCCAATGGAGTTTTCCATGTCCCTCATATTGAAGCCCGGCAGCGTTCCACTCTCAACAATCGAGAAAATCTATCGCGAAAACCTCGCCGTTCGCATTGATCCGTCATTCCATGCTGGTGTTGAAAAGGCTGCGGCACGCATCGCCGAAATCGCAGCTGGCGATGCACCGGTTTATGGCATCAATACTGGCTTTGGTAAGCTCGCCTCTATCCGCATCGCGCCCGAAGACGTGGCAACGCTTCAGCGCAATCTGATCCTGTCGCATTGCTGTGGCGTGGGTGAACCGCTGAGCGAAGATATCGTGCGCCTCATCATGGCGCTCAAGCTCATTTCGCTTGGCCGTGGTGCGTCGGGTGTGCGGCTGGAACTCATCACCCTCATCGAAGCCATGCTCGAAAAAGGCGTTATCCCGATGATCCCGGCCAAGGGTTCAGTCGGCGCTTCTGGCGATCTTGCACCGCTCGCTCATATGGCAGCGGCCATGATCGGCGAAGGTGAAGCCTTCTATCAGGGCGAACGCCTGCCATCTGCTGAAGCACTGAAGAAAGCAGGCCTCAAGCCCGTCGTTCTGGCTGCGAAGGAAGGTCTCGCACTCATCAATGGCACACAGACATCAACCGCATTGGCACTGGCTGGACTGTTTCGCGCGCATCGTGCGCTTCAGGCAGCCCTCATCACCGGCGCACTTTCGACCGATGCGGCGATGGGTTCAACTGCTCCGTTCCATCCGGATATTCACACCCTGCGCGGCCATCAGGGCCAGATTGATACGGCTGCAGCACTGCGCAATCTGCTGGCTGGTTCGGTCATTCGCGAGAGCCATCTTGAGGGCGACCAGCGCGTACAAGACCCTTATTGCATCCGCTGCCAGCCGCAGGTCGATGGTGCCTGTCTCGACATTCTGCGCCAAGCTGCACGCACACTTGAAATCGAAGCCAATGCCGTCACCGACAACCCGCTCGTCCTCTCCGATGACAGTGTGGTTTCCGGCGGCAACTTCCATGCCGAACCAGTTGCTTTCGCAGCTGACCAGATCGCGCTTGCTGTCTGCGAAATCGGTGCAATTGCCCAGCGTCGCATTGCGCTCCTGGTTGATCCGGCGCTTTCCTTCGGCCTCCCAGCCTTCCTTGCAAAAAAGCCGGGCCTTAATTCGGGTCTAATGATTGCGGAAGTCACTTCGGCTGCACTGATGAGCGAAAACAAGCAGATGGCGCATCCGGCATCGGTTGATTCCACGCCAACTTCCGCCAATCAGGAAGATCACGTTTCCATGGCCTGCCATGGCGCGCGCCGCCTGTTGCAGATGACTGAAAACCTCAATGCAATCATCGGCATTGAAGCATTGACCGGCGCGCTCGGCGTTGAATTGCGTGGCCCGCTCGAAACCAGCCCTGAACTAAAAAACGCTACCGCCGTTCTGCGCGCGCATGTGCCGACACTCGAAGTTGATCGCTACATGGCAAACGATTTGGCAAGCGCAAGCGCCATCATCGCCGACGGCTCGTTCGTTGCCAGCATCAGCGCCAATATCCTGCCTGCATTGGAGGCCTGATATGAGCGCATTTGAAACCCATCAGGGTTCGTCACCCGTCATTCTCGGCCTACCGCACACCGGAACAGACGTGCCGGAAGACATCTGGGCACGGCTCAATGATAATGGCCGTATTCTTGCCGACACCGACTGGCATATCCATCAGCTCTATGACGGGCTGCTGGACAATGTCACGACAGTCCGCGCCACCTTTCATCGCTATTGCATCGATGCCAATCGCGATCCGGCAGGCGTCAGCCTCTATCCCGGCCAGAACACGACGACGCTGATCCCGGATACCGATTTCGACGGTACTGCCATCTGGAAAGACGGCGAAGCACCGAAAGAAGCCGATATTGCCGATCGCATTGCCCGTTTTCACAAGCCCTATCACGATGCTTTGGCTTCCGAGATTGAACGCGTGAAAGCAATCCACGGCGTAGCGATCCTTTACGATTGCCACTCGATCCGCTCACATATCCCGTTCCTGTTTGAAGGCAAGCTGCCGGATTTCAACATCGGCACAGACCTCGGCAAGACCTGCGATCCAAAGATCGAAGCCGCTGCCGTGGAAGTGACCGCAGGTGCCACCGGCTACACGTCCATCCTTAATGGCCGTTTCAAAGGCGGCTGGACGACGCGCCACTATGGCAAGCCCGAAACCGGCGTCCACGCCATCCAGATGGAGCTGGCGCAATCCACACATCTGGCGACCGAGGCCGTGCCTTTCGCATACGACGAAGCCAAGGCCGAACCGCTCCGCGTCCATCTCAAAAACCTATTGCAGCGTCTCGAACAGATCGCTGCCAAGATCTAAGTCCGAAAAGGGGAAATCATGTCCAACCCACGTCATAATGAACGCGACGTTCGCGCTCCACGCGGCACCGAGCTCAACGCCAAGAGCTGGCTCACCGAAGCCCCCCTGCGCATGTTGATGAACAATCTCGACCCGGACGTTGCCGAGCGCCCGCATGAGCTGGTCGTCTATGGCGGCATTGGTCGCGCAGCCCGCACATGGGACGATTTCGACCGTATCGTTGCAACGCTGAAGACGCTCAACGACGACGAAACCCTGCTGGTGCAGTCGGGCAAACCGGTCGGCGTATTCCGTACCCACAAGGATGCGCCGCGCGTTCTGATCGCCAATTCCAATCTCGTGCCGCATTGGGCAACCTGGGATCATTTCAACGAACTGGATAAGAAGGGTCTCGCCATGTATGGCCAAATGACCGCCGGTTCGTGGATTTACATCGGTGCACAGGGCATTGTTCAAGGCACCTATGAAACCTTCGTGGAAGCTGGTCGCCAGCATTATGACGGCAACCTCAAGGGCAAGTGGATTCTGACCGGCGGCTTGGGCGGCATGGGCGGCGCTCAGCCTCTCGCAGCCGTTATGGCCGGTGCAAGCTGCCTTGCGGTTGAGTGCGACGAAACTCGCGCCGATTTCCGCCTGCGTACCCGTTATGTCGATGAAAAGACCCACAGCCTTGATGAAGCTCTGGCAAAGATCGACGAATGGACCAAGGCAGGTGAAGCCAAATCCATTGCACTCATCGGCAACGCAGCAGAAATCTATCCTGAACTCGTCAAGCGCGGCGTGCGCCCTAACATCGTGACCGACCAGACCTCGGCACATGATCCAGTGCATGGCTATCTGCCAATCGGCTGGAGCGTTGCTGAATGGCGCGCCAAGCAGGAGAGCGATCCGAAGGGCGTTGCAAAGGCTGCCCGCGCTTCGATGAAGGTGCAGGTTCAGGCCATGCTCGACTTCTGGAATGCTGGCATTCCAACGGTCGATTACGGCAACAACATCCGCCAGATGGCGCTTGAAGAAGGTCTGGAAGACGCATTTGCCTTCCCGGGCTTCGTGCCTGCCTATATCCGCCCGCTGTTCTGCCGTGGCATTGGGCCTTTCCGCTGGGCAGCCCTTTCCGGTGATCCAGAAGATATCGCAAAGACCGATGCCAAGGTGAAGGAACTGCTGCCGGACAACAAGCATCTGCACAACTGGCTCGACATGGCGAAAGAACGCATCGCGTTTCAGGGCCTGCCAGCCCGCATCTGCTGGGTTGGCCTCGGTGATCGTCACCGCCTCGGCCTCGCTTTCAACGAAATGGTCCGCAATGGCGAACTGAAAGCACCAATCGTCATTGGCCGCGATCACCTCGATTCAGGCTCGGTTGCTTCGCCAAACCGCGAAACCGAAGCCATGAAGGACGGCTCGGATGCGGTGTCCGACTGGCCGCTGCTCAATGCGCTGCTCAACACTGCATCGGGCGCAACTTGGGTCTCGCTCCATCATGGCGGCGGCGTCGGCATGGGCTTCTCCCAGCATTCGGGCATGGTCATCTGCTGTGATGGCACGGAAGATGCCGACCAGCGCATCGGTCGAGTGCTTTGGAACGATCCGGCTACCGGCGTCATGCGCCATGCCGATGCGGGCTATGAAGAAGCGCTCGACTGGGCAAAGCAGCAGGGTCTGCGTCTGCCTGCAATACTGGGTAATTAATCCATGCACATCTTACGCAGCACCGACCACAAGCACATGCCGTGGAAAAACGGCGGCGGTGTCACGGTTGAAATTGCGATCCACCCTGAAAATGCGTCAGTCGATAATTTCGACTGGCGCATTTCCACAGCAACCGTTGCCAATGACGGCCCCTTCTCGGTTTTCACTGGCATTGATCGCACATTGTCGGTGCTGGAAGGCAACGGTATTGTTCTCGATGTTGAAGGTGTGGAAACCACCCTCACCCGCGAGACAGCACCCTTTGCGTTTGCCGCCGATGCCAGCTCTGGTGCCCGCCTCATCGACGGAACAATCACCGATCTCAACGTCATGACGCGACGCGGGCGCTTCACGCATCACGTCGAACGCATCGCCATTGATGATTCGAGAATTGTTGCATCCAATCGCGGCGCCATGCTTATTTTCTGTGCAGAAGGCAATTTCGATCTAAAAACAGACAGCAGAATCGCGCATCTGAGCCTGCATGATTGCTTGGTCATGTCGGGAGAGGCTCAGTTTTCTCTAGAACTTATTGGTAAGGGGATCGTCTATCGGATTGCGATTATCGAAGTATAATCAACAATCTACGGGAAATTTGAACAGTTTGGCGGCCAAAGGATTCTTTATACGCCTCTCTGGACAGAAATTTCCGCCCTGCTAATTTGTCTGCCAGAATATGTATATGCTTAAAACAAAAAAGGGGTTCACATATGAGAAAATCTTGGTTGGCAGGCGCAGCCCTCGCAGCGCTCACCTTCGCTTCGAGCGCACAGGCAGAAACAAAAGTCGCAATCGGCTTTTCCGGCTGGACCGGCTTTGGTCCGCTGACGCTTGCGAAAGAAGCAGGTATCTTCAAAAAGAACGGCCTCGACGTCACGCTCAATAAAATTCCGCAGGCAAGCCGCCACCTGGCGCTCGCATCGGGCGATATCCAGTGCGCGGCAACCACCGTTGAAACATGGATTATCTGGAACGCGGCTGGCGTGAAGTCCAAGCAGATTTTCCAGATGGACAAATCCTATGGCGCTGACGGCATCGCCGTGCGCGCCGATGTCAATTCCTTTGCCGACCTGAAGGGCAAGACCATTGCCGCTTCCGCTCCCGGCACTTCGCCATACTTCTTCCTTGCCTTCATGCTGGCCAAGAACGGCATGACCACCAAGGACGTGAAGATCGTTAACATGGAACCGGGACCAGCAGCACAGGCTTTCGTTGCAGGCCAGAACGACGCTGCCCTGACCTACGAACCATATCTGTCGACGGTACGTGCAGCACCGGACAAAGGCAAAATTCTCGCCACAACACTCGAATATCCGGCTGTCATGGACACCGTTGGCTGCACCCCGGATTTCCTTGAAAAGAACCCAGAAGCTGCCAAGGCACTCGCCACCAGCTATTTCGAAGCGCTTGAAATGATTGCAGCCGATCAGGCCAAGTCCTACGAAATCATGGGCAAGGATGTGAAGCAGTCGGGCGAAGAATTTGGTAAGTCCGCCGCCTATCTGCGCTGGCAGGACAAAGCCGCCAACCAGAAGTTCTTTGAAGGCGAGTTCAAGGAATTTTCGGAAGAAGCCACCAAGCTCCTGCTGGACGCTGGTGTGATCAAGAACAAGCCGAACCTCGACGATATTGTCGATACAAGCTTCATCAAGTAATCACATCGAAAAAGCAGGCTCGGAGTTCGCTCCGGGTCTGTTTCATTTCAGCCTCACGTAGTGCCTGACTAAACGGATATATCTATGCAGCCTATGCAACCGATTGGAAACGGAGCCCGAATTCTTCTGGGAATTCTGTTCTTCGTGCTTTTCTTTGCTTTCTGGGGCGTTGCAACGCTCGGAGGCTTTGTTTCGCCCACCTTCCTCGCCGATCCGATCACGATGGTGAAGGATGGATATGATCTCATCGCCAATCAGGGTTTCCTTTCGGATATCGGCATGACTGTCTGGCGCGTGCTGGGCGGCTTCATCATGGCCAGCATCGTTGCCATTCCGCTTGGCATTGCGATGGGTGCATATAAACCCATTGAAGCGCTGCTCGAACCGTTCGTCTCCTTCGCACGCTATTTGCCTGCCTCGGCTTTCGTACCGCTTCTCATTCTGTGGTCGGGCATTGGCGAAACGCAGAAGCTGCTCGTCATCTTCATCGGCGCAGTCTTCCAGCTCATTCTGATGATCGCTGTCATTGTTTCCAACACGCGCCGCGATCTGGTTGAAGCAGCCTATACACTCGGCGCCAAGGATCGCGGCGTTATTCGCCGTGTGCTTGTGCCGTCAAGCGCTCCCGATATTGCCGAAACGCTGCGCCTCGTGCTGGGCTGGGCATGGACTTATGTGATCGTCGCTGAGCTGATCGGCGCATCGTCGGGCATCGGCTATATGATCATCAATTCGCAGGCGCTTATGGCGACCGGACAGATCATTTTCGGCATCATTGTAATCGGCGTTATCGGCCTGATTTCTGATCTGGCGTTCAAATACATCAACCGCTGGCTCTTTGCGTGGAGGTTTGCGTAATGGTTACGACAACCGAACAGGAACTCGTCGTTAAAGGCGTGAGCCGTACCTTTCCGGGTGTTCACGGCGGCAAACCAACACTCGCTCTGCAATCAACTGATCTCATCATTCCGAAGAATGATTTCGTCACCATTCTTGGTCCATCAGGTTGTGGCAAGTCCACGCTTCTGCGCATCATTGCTGGTCTCGACAAGCCGACCACTGGTACGGTGACACTCGAAGGTCAGCCGGTCAAAGGACCGGGTGCTGATCGCGGCATGGTGTTCCAGTCTTATACGCTGTTTCCATGGCTAACCGTTCGGCAGAATGTCGGTTTCGGTCTGCGCGAAAAAGGTATGCCGGAAAAGCAGGCTCGCGAAATCATCGATAGCTATATCGATAAAGTTGGTCTGCGCGGATTTGAAAACCACTGGCCGAAGCAGCTTTCGGGCGGTATGCAGCAGCGCACGGCAATCGCGCGTGCACTTGCCAATGACCCAAAGATTCTGCTGCTCGACGAACCTTTTGGCGCGCTCGACAACCAGACGCGTGGGCTAATGCAGGAACTCCTGCTCGGCATCTGGGAACGTGAGCAGAAAACCGTGATCTTCGTCACCCACGATATTGAAGAGTCGATCTTTATGGCGACCCGCGTGGTTACGATGACAGCCCGCCCCGGCAAGATCAAATCGATCACGCCGGTCAATATTGAGCATCCGCGTTCCTATCAGGTCAAAGCCAGCCCGGAATTCTCGGAGCTGCGCCTGAAGCTGACCGAAGAAATCCGCAGCGAAGCAATTACAGCGGCAAAACAGGCTGCCTGAAAATTATTGTTCCTTCTAATGAGATGGTATCTTAAGAAAAGGCTGCGATGTTCTTCGCAGCCTTTTCTTTTTAGCGTTTGCGCGCATCTATTCCGAAAATCGCTTCACACTTTTCGGGATGCGCTATTTTCAGGACCGTTCCAACATGGCCGTTTCAGCAGAACTTGAAGACCGCATCGTTTATGTGAATGGCGAATATGTCGCCGCGCGCGATGCAAAAATCTCGATCTTTGATCGTGGTTTTCTCTTTGGTGACGGAATTTACGAAGTAACCGCAGTCCTTGACGGCAAGCTGGTCGATAGCGACCCGCATATGAAGCGTCTGCGTCGTTCGACAGGTGAAATCGGCATTCCTATGCCAATGAGCGAAGATGAGATTGTCGAGATCGAGCGCGAACTGATCCGCCGCAACAATCTCACCGAAGGACTGGTCTATTTGCAAGTTACGCGCGGCGACGGTCGCGACCGTGATTTTGTCGCTAAAGGTTTGAAGCCATCAGTGGTTCTGTTCACCCAAGTTAAAGCCCTTGTGGTCCGGCCGGAAGTCGCAACAGGCATCCGCGTGCTTTCGCTGGATGATCTGCGCTGGAAACGTCGCGACATCAAAACCGTCTGCCTTCTGCCACAGGCTCTCGCCAAGGAAATCGCCAAGGGTTCCGGTTGCGATGAAGCCTGGATGTTAGAGGACGGCTATGTCACCGAAGGCGCATCTTCGACCGGCTATATCGTCACGCAGGATGATGTGATCGTTACCCGCCCGAACAGCAATGCGGTCCTGCCCGGCTGCACACGTTTGTCGCTGTTGCAGCTCATTGCTGAAACCGGCATGAAGCTTGAAGAGCGTCTTTTCACGATTGATGAAGCCTATGCTGCGAAAGAAGCTTTCATGACCAGCGCGGGTACTTTTGTAACGCCGATTTCGTTTATCGACGACAAGCCTATCGGTGGCGGCAAGCCCGGTCCGGTCGCTCTCAAGCTGCGCGAGATTTATCTCGACCACGCGCGCCGTACGGCGATCTAAAAAATACAAATCGGGCCGGAACAATGTTCCGGCCCGAATGGCTTCTGCCTCCCTCTCCCAAAAGGCGAAGCACCAGCGCGATAACGCGCCGATAGTGAGCTTTTTTCCGCAAAAACGGCCTCTGAAACACGTTAAATCGTGTCAAACCCGTGTCAGGAATATGGCCATTTCATGGCCAAAGCCCGTTTAGCGGCGCTGATTATAGACGTCGATGCAGACAGCACCCAGCAAAACTATACCCTTAATGACCTGCTGATAATCGATACCAATACCCAAGATCGACATGCCATTATTCATCACGCCCATGATGAGCGCGCCAATCACCGCACCCGTAACACGCCCCACACCACCGTATGCCGATGCACCACCGATGAAGCAGGCGGCAATCACGTCAAGCTCAAAACCAAGGCCAGCCTTTGGTGTCGCCGTGTTGAGACGAGCCGCGAAAACCAGACCCGCAAGCGCTGCCAGCACGCCCATATTCACGAAGACGAGGAAGGTCAGCCGCTCGGTTTTAACACCAGAAAGCTTGGCAGCATGGCGATTGCCACCCACCGCATAAATCTGACGACCGATCACTGTTCGGTTGGTTAGGAACGCATAAGCAGCGATCAAAACAGCCATGATAATCAGGACGTTAGGCATACCGCGATGCGACGAAATCAGCAGCGCGAGATAAGCAATACCTGCAAAGAATAGAATATTCTTGGCCACGAACAGGCCGAACGGTTCTGTCTCCACCTCGTGCGCGATATGGCGCGCGCGCGATCTTGTATTCTGCCAGACGATGAAGCCCGCAATGACCACGCCGAGGATCAGCGATGTGAGATAGATACCGCCTGATGTTGTGCCAATAAACTCCGGAATAAAGCCGGACGAAAGCTTCTGGAAAACCTGCGGGAATGGCCCGACCGACTGCCCACCAAGAACGGCAAGCATCAGACCCTTGAAAACCAGCATCCCCGCGAGCGTCACGATGAAGGATGGAATGTTGAAATAAGCGACCCAGAAGCCCTGCATCGCGCCGATAATACCTCCTACCAGCAAGCACAGAATAGCTGCGATCGGAAATGGAATTCCCCACCGCACCATCATGACAGCTGCCAGTGCGCCGATGAAACCGCAGACCGATCCGACCGAAAGATCGATGTGCCCGGTCACGATAACCAGCAGCATTCCGAGCGCCATAATGACGATATAGCTGTTCTGCAATACGAGATTGGTAAGGTTCAGCGGCTTCATCAGCACGCCGCCGGTCACGATCTGGAAAAAGATCATGATCGCGATGAGCGAGAGCAACATTCCCGATTCACGCAGATTGTTTTTGAGATAACGCCCCACACCGCTCGGCGCTTTCGGGCCGCTCTGAATTACGTTCTCGCTCATTATTGTTTTCCCTTGTTCCGCATGATGGCGCGCATGATGTTCTCCTGCGTCGCTCCTTCGCCAGCCACTTCGCCGACGAAAGCTCCCTCATGCATGACGACAATGCGGTCGCAGATACCAATCAGTTCCGGCATTTCGGATGAAATGACGACCACGCCCTTGCCGCTGTCAGCCAGTGAATTGATGATTGTGTAAATGTCGTATTTCGCGCCTACGTCGATGCCGCGCGTCGGTTCATCGAGGATCAGCACATCCGGCCCAGTGAACAGCCATTTCGACAGCACCACCTTCTGCTGGTTGCCGCCTGAAAGCGTGCCCGTTTCCTGATAAACGTTGTGGCAGCGGATGCTCATCTGGTCGCGATAGCTGTTCGCGACCTTCATTTCGCGAATACTGTCGATCACGCCCTTGGGGCTGACACCGCGCAAATGTGCAAGCGATATGTTGCGCGAGATATTCTCGCCAAGAACAAGGCCCAGCTTTTTGCGGTCCTCAGTCACATAGGCGAGCCCCGATTTGATGGCGCGGGCGACCGTGGAAATATCAACCGGAGTGCCGTTCATACGAGCTTCACCGGAAATATTCGTACCCCATGAACGCCCGAAGAGGCTCATGGCAAACTCGGTACGACCAGCGCCCATCAGGCCGGCAATACCGACGATCTCACCGGCTCGCACCTTAAACGAAACGTTCTTGACGGAGTGGCGCTCCGGATGAAGCGGATGATAAACGGACCAGTTGTCGACCTCGAAAATCACATCGCCAATGTTCGGATCGCGCTTTGGGTAACGGCTTTCCAGATCACGATCGACCATCTTGCGGATGATGTCGTCTTCCTCGACCTCGCCAGCATTGCAATCAAGTGTTGCTACAGCGCGACCATCGCGCAGCACCGTGATCTTGCCGGCTACTTCACGAATTTCATTCAGCTTGTGCGAAATCAGGATCGAAGTGATGCCCTGCGCGCGAAACTCGCGCAGCAATGCCAACAAGGCCGCACTATCGGTTTCGTTGAGGCTTGCCGTCGGCTCATCAAGGATCAGTAGCTTCACACGCTTGGAAAGCGCCTTGGCGATTTCGACGAGCTGCTGTTTGCCGACGCCAATATCCGTCACCAGCGTATCCGGCGATTCCGTCAGGCCAACCTTCTTCAAAAGCGCCTTTGTGCGGCTATGCACCTCGCTGCGGTCAATAACACCATAGCTTGCAGGCGGATTGACGAGAAAAATATTCTCGGCAATCGTCATGAGCGGCACCAACGCCAGCTCCTGATGGATGATGACAATGCCGAGCGCTTCGGAATCATTGATATCACGGAAGTGTCGCTCTTCTCCGTCGAAAAAGATCGAACCTTCATAGCTGCCAGAGGGATAAACACCCGACAGCACTTTCATCAGCGTTGATTTGCCCGCGCCATTTTCGCCGACAAATGCGTGAATTTCTCCCGGCATCACGGTAAAATTGACATCGCTCAACGCCTTCACGACACCGAAGGATTTGCTGATGCCGCGCATCTCAAGCAGGGGTTTACCGGCAATATCCGGCTGACCGCTGTTCTGCTCAAGCGCGACAGGATTGGCTACGTTCATCGCTCGCTCCCATTACTAGAGCGCCACGCGCCCTCTGGGGCACACAAATCTCGCTCTAAATATCTGTATTTACAGCATAATTTTACCTTCACTTACTCAAGTCGAAGGAGTTAAGCTGTAGCCTGCCATGCCATCATTCTGCGAATCCTCAGCCCTCAAAAAGACAACGCTGTCAATCTGTTAGCCTAACCCAGTTCGAAAACTGGGCGGCGGGGATGGTGGCAATGAGCAGGCATTCCGGACGCGCTTTTCAGCACGCGTCCGGGCACAAATTTACTGGATCTGATCTTCTTTGTAATAACCGCTATCGACCAGAACCTGCTTCCAGTTCGACTTGTCGACAATAACCGGCTTGAGCAGATAAGACGGCACAACCTTGACGCCATTGTCATAGGTCTTGGTGTCGTTCACTTCTGGTTCCTTGCCGCTCATCAGCGCGTCAACCATATCGACAGTAACCTTGGCGAGTTCGCGCGTATCCTTGAAGATGGTCGAGTTCTGCTCGCCAGCAAGGATCGACTTGACCGAAGGCACTTCCGCATCCTGACCGGATACGATCGGCATTGGCATATCGCCGCTGCCATAGCCTACACCCTTGAGTGAGGACAGGATACCGATGGAAATACCATCATAAGGCGACAGCACTGCATTGAGCTTCTTGTCGGAATAGAAAGCCGAAAGGATCGAATCCATACGGGCCTGAGCGGTCGCACCATCCCAGCGCAGCGTTGCTACCTTGTCCATGCCGGTCTGGCCGCTGGCAACAACGAGCTTACCGCTGTCGATATATGGCTGGAGAACCGACATTGCGCCGTTGTAGAAGAAGTAGGCATTGTTATCGTCAGGCGAACCACCGAAAAGCTCGATATTGAACGGGCCTTCCTTGTTCTTGAGATCAAGAGCAGTCTCAATGGACTGCGCCTGAAGCACGCCGACCTGGAAGTTATCGAAGGTCGCATAATACGACACATTCGGCGTATCGCGGATCAGGCGGTCATAAGCGATGACCTTGATGCCTGCTTCATTGGCCTTGGCCAGCACATCGGAAAGCGTTGTGCCGTCGATTGATGCCACAACAAGAACCTTGGCGCCCTTGGTGACCATGTTTTCGATCTGGGCCAGCTGGTTTGGAACATCGTCTTCAGCATACTGAAGATCGGTCTGATAACCGCGCTCTTTGAGCACCTTTAACATGTTGTCGCCGTCTGCAATCCAGCGCGCCGACGACTTGGTTGGCATTGCTACACCCACAAGACCTTTGTCCTCTGCCTGTGCAAAGCCGGTAAAGGCAAAGGCGGCCATCGCCACTGCCAGTGTTAATGATTTTATGCCTGCCATTGTCTCACTCCCAAATTGGGACAGGCTCTATAAGCCTGCCGTTCTCCCAAAATTTCCGCCCCCGCCGTTAGGCCCTGCGGAATTCCTCCAAAAAACAAGATGCTTTAAGCTTTCGTTTTTACGCATGTCTTTGTCCCAAAACCGGTTCCCACTTTTGGGAGACATGCTCTAGCCCGCGATCTTGTCCCATGCCTCAACCGCACGCTGCGCGCGTTCACGCACGTCAGCGACCGTCAAACCAGCCTTGTAAAGACTGGAACCAAGTCCGAAACAGCTCACTCCCACTGCCCGATAAGTCGCAAAATCACTTTCCGAGACACCACCCACGGCACCTACCGGAATATCCTTCGGCAAGACCGCGCAAATGGCCTTGATACCGTCAGCACCCAGCACACTTGCCGGGAAAAACTTGAGCGCCGATGCGCCAGCATGAATGGCACTGAAAGCCTCGGTCGGCGTAAACACGCCCGGCATCGTCACCATGCCATGTCTGCTCGCGCGGCGAATGACATCAGGCTCGACATTGGGGCTGACCAGAAGTCGACCACCAACATCATTGAGCCGATCCACATTTTCGACCGAAAGCACTGTGCCAGCACCGATCAGCACATTGGCGGGCGCAAGCTTGGCAGCCTTTTCAATGGATACAAACGGCTCCGGCGAATTGAGCGGGATTTCAATCGCCTCGAAACCCACCTCGATCAGAGCGGTGACAACGCCTTCCGTTTCTTCTGGTCGAATGCCGCGCAGGATAGCCACCAGCGGATAGCGAAGCTTCGGCCATACGATACGTTCGCTCATCGCGCGCCTCCCGCAAATGCGTGTTTTGCCGCCATAAACAGCCCATCGCGCACCAGCTCATCGGCCTCGATGCGGTTCACTTTCACACCGGCAATCTCAAGTGCAGAAGCATAAAGCGCACCCATCATGCCGTCGGAAAGCAGCAGAACCTCGCTTGGTTTTCCAAACAATGTGCGGCCACCGGCAACTTCCAGCCCGACCAACAGACCCGACAGACGTGCAAGCTGATCTGTCGGCTTATAGTCATGCACCAGCCAGCCAGCGCGCACCGTAAAGAGCGCATTGGCGATAAGCTCAGGTGTCTCAAGCGAGGCTTTGACACCGGCAGCAAAGGTTGCACTCTTTGGGTCAACCGGCCCAGCTCCTTCAAGCGCACCGGCCAGAACCGACTTGTCTTTCAGGAGTGCGAACAATTCGCCCGTCATGAAAGAGCGGTAATCGTTGAGCTTGCCGTCTGCGATATGCACCCACTTCGCATGCGTGCCGGGCATCACCACCACGGCATCACGCGTGCCGCGATGCACCAGACCAAGCAGCTTGGTTTCTTCGCCGCGCATTACGTCGGGCGCATCCTCGTTGCGTCGCGCAACACCCGGCAGCATTATGACATGGCGCTTTGCAGGCACGCGCACCGCAGCAGCGACCACTCCTTCAAGCCCGGCAGGCAAATTCATATAGGGTGCTTCGATCCAGCCGGTCCGCGAACCGGCCATACCACAGATCACCGCCGGCAGATCATCCGGCGCATCCACGGAGGCAAGATGCCGTTCGAGCAGCGTCTCAAAACCCGTTTCTTTTGCTGAGATCAACCCGTCGTCGCCACGGCTTTCCTTGAGCACATTGCCATCAAAATCCAGCGTCCAGAGGCGGAACCGGGTCGTCCCCCAATCCGCCACTGCCGCAAATGGTGTTTTTGCGCCGGACATTTAGTGGTTATCTCGCGGCAGGCCACGCGTATGCGCAATGTCCTGATATTTGACTGCGTTTTCGAGAACCGCACCCGTTTCCATCTGGCCAACAACCGCGCGCTGGATTTCCTGCCACGGCGTCTGGCTTTCAGGATATTTATAACCACCAGCAGCTTCGAGAGCCTTGCGGCGTTCTGCCAGTTCTTCATCAGAAATCAGAATATCGGCAGTGCCGCGACCAAGATCGATACGCACACGATCACCCATTCTGAGCAGCGCCAGACCGCCACCAGCAGCCGCTTCTGGTGAGGCGTTCAGGATAGAAGGCGAACCAGATGTGCCCGACTGGCGACCGTCGCCAATGCATGGCAGCGAGCTTATGCCCTTCTTCAAGAGATAGTCTGGCGCGCGCATGTTCACGACTTCTGCGGCACCCGGATAGCCGATTGGCCCTGCCCCACGCATGAACAGCACGGTATGCTCATCGATTTCCAGCGACGGGTCGTCGATGCGGTGATGATAATCTTCAGGGCCGTCGAACACGATTGCCTTGCCTTCAAAGGCATTCGGGTCTTTCTCATCCGTCAGATAGCGATTGCGGAATTCTTCCGAAATAACGCTCAATTTCATGATCGCCGACGAGAACAGATTACCGCGCAACACGCGGAAACCAGCATGTTTCTTCAATGGATCATCATAAGCCTTGATGACATTGCTGTCTTCAATCGTGGCATTCTTGCAGTTTTCACCGATGGTCTTGCCGTTAACAGTCAGCGCATTCTCATGAATGAGGCCCTGCCCCATCAGCTGATTGACGACTGCTGGCACACCGCCCGCATGGTAATAATCTTCGCCGAGATACTCACCCGCTGGCTGAAGATTGACCAGAAGCGGAATTTCCTCACCATATTTCTGCCAGTCGTCAATCGTCAGATCGACGCCAACGTGACGCGCCAGCGCATTCAAATGGATCGGTGCATTGGTCGAACCACCAATTGCCGAATTCACGCGAATTGCATTGATGAAGGCTTCCTTGGTCATGATGTCTGTTGGCTTCAGATCTTCATAGACCATCTCAACAATACGACGACCAGTCAGATACGAGACTTCCTGACGATCACGATAAGGCGCCGGAATTGCCGCCGAGCCCGGCAACTGCATACCGAGCGCTTCGGCAAGCGAATTCATCGTCGTTGCCGTGCCCATCGTGTTGCAATAGCCGGTCGAGGGTGCCGACGAAGCAACCAGCTTGATAAAGCCCGCATAGTCGATCTCGCCTTTGGCGAGCAACTCGCGCGCCTTCCAGACGATGGTGCCCGAACCCGTGCGTTCGCCACGGAACCAGCCATTGAGCATCGGACCAACCGAGAGCGCAATCGCTGGAATATTGACGGTTGCAGCAGCCATCAGGCAGGCAGGCGTGGTCTTGTCACAACCAATCGTCAGCACAACGCCATCGAGCGGATAGCCATAAAGCACTTCGACAAGGCCGAGATATGCGAGGTTGCGATCAAGGCCCGCAGTCGGACGTTTGCCGGTTTCCTGGATCGGATGAACCGGAAATTCGATCACGATACCGCCCGCTTCACGCACACCTTCACGCACGCGATTGGCCAGTTCCAGATGATGACGGTTGCACGGTGAAAGGTCAGAGCCCGTCTGCGCAATGCCGATGATCGGTCGACCGGATTGCAGCTCTTCCTGACTGAGACCGTAATTCATGTAGCGCTCAAGATAGAGCGCGGTCATATCCACATTGTCCGGATTATCGAACCATGCGCGTGAACGGAACTTTGGCGTCTGAGGAGTAACGGGCTTATTCATTTCACTGTCCTGCGTGGGTAAGAGACCGCCGGGCGGTCCCATTTCCTAATCTTCAAAAGCTTCAACCACATGCCGCTGTCCCAGAAGGAAGGCATCGGCAACATGGGTCAGAGGTGCCAGGTCAACGTCGCTCTGCCCTTCGCCAACCAGCTTCACAAAATTCTGGTAAAGACGCTGATATTCACGATCAGGCTCGGCCATTTTCTCCGTGCCTGCGATGGTCAACCGACTACCGCCATGGCTCAACAGCAGCGTGCCTTTATCGGTCTCGACACGAATATCCCATGTCTGCGGACCCGTCTGGCGCCAGTCGAGTTCAAAGGAAACCGGAACACCGCTTTCCGTCTCAAACGCGAGATCAGCTGCAATCGGTGCCGCACGATTTTCAGGGAAATAGAGATCGGACTTCGTCAGGAAAAACCGTTCCGGCAAAATATGCGTGACAATCGACAGCGCATTGATGCCCGGATCGAATACACCAAGACCACCCGGCTCCCAGATCCATTGCTGGCCGGGATGCCAATGACGCACATCCTCTTTCCACGATACCGCAACAGATGTGATAACAGCGCCTTTCAGAAATTCGCGGGCAGGTTCAACGGCTGCGGCTTCGCGTGAATGCCAGGTCGCATAAAGCGTAACGCCCTGCTTTTCGGCAAAACGCGTCAGCGCCTGCACTTCCGAAATCGTCGCACCCGGAGGCTTCTCCAGCATCACATGCTTGCGCGCCTTAAGTGCTGCATAGGCTTGCTGAAATCGGCCCTGCGGCGGCGTGCAAAGCGACACTGCATCAATGGCGACATCACTCCCCAGCAGCTGGTCGATATCGTGAAAGGATGGCAAACCATCAAGACCAGCATTGCGGCTGGCAATGGCTTTGAGCTCAATGCCATCAATGGCTTCGATGGAAGGCAGATGCTGATCGCGGGCAATCTTGCCGAGACCAACAATTGCCAGATTGATATTGGATGCGGCCAACATTTCAGAGTGCCTTCACGGCAATGTCAGCGGCTTTCGCCTGTGCCAGTCTGTTGACCAGCGGATAACGGAAAGGCTTTGCCGAAATTTCGAACTGGTCACCATTTTCCGTCTTAACACCTTCCGAGAAAGACAGTGTTGCGGTGCCGAAGAAATGCACATGAATGTCGCCCGGGCGACGGAACAGTTCATACTTGAAATGATGATGTTCCAGATTGGCAATTGTGTGCGACATGTTCGCTTCGCCCGAAAGGAACGGCTTTTCAAAGATCACCTGATCGCCACGGCGAATCCGCGAAACGCCTTCAACATGATCAGGCAGATCACCCACATAAAGCTCTGGCCCCAGCGACGCCTGACGCAGCTTGGAATGCGCGAGCCAGAGATAATTCTGCTTTTCAGTCACATGATCGGAAAATTCATTGGCAAGGCAGAAGCCGAGGCGGAACGGCGTACCGTCCGGGCCGATCAGATAGATGCCTGCGAGTTCCGGTTCTTCACCACCATCTTCGGCAAAAGATGGCGAGACCAGCTCACCGCCCGTTCCAACCAGCGCCGAACCATCGCCCTTGTAGAACCATTCCGGCTGCACGCCGGTTTGACCGGGCTTTGGCTTGCCACCTTCAACACCCATCAGGAACATACGCATGGAGTCGGTCGGCTTTTCAGCAGCCTGTGCAGCCTTGTGCATCTTGTCACGACCATCCGCAGAACCAAGATGTGTGAGACCCGTGCCTGCAACAATCAGATGTGCTGGATCTTCATGGGTAATCGGCAGGCCGACCTGACCACCTGCAAGTGCTGCATGAATATCGACAGCCTCGCCTTTGCCATTCTGCTCTACCTGTTCAGCGAGACTGATGCCTGCGGAAATTGCAGACCATGCCAGTTCGTAAGTCGTAGTCACGCCATTGACGACATGTGCAGCGCCTTCATCATCACAAGCAGCCACACGCGTTTCTCCGCGCATGTCGCGGAACTGTACAAGACGTAACATTGAACCTCCCATTTTCCGCAAAACTCTTGCGGAGCATTCTTCCCGACCGTTCAAAAACACAGATGTGTCAATCGACGGCTCCTTCTTATTAATATGACTATTTTGTCCAGCACCCACTTGTCAAGCAAGCGAAACACAGTGCAGACCACCCTTCGAGATACACCACCCCCAAAAGCCTATTAACAGCATGATTTAGCTATATAATTGCATCATATGCACGTTTGTCGCACCCCCAATTTCCAGCGAACACACGAAATGCGCTTGCCATAAAGTAATATTATATGCTTCATAAACGGGAAGGCTGGGAGAGCCTTTTATTGGGAGGAACTAATATGAAACGCAGTCTGAAGGCTCTGACGGCCGCCCTGATTACAGCATCGTCTCTTGCTCTTATTTCGAGCGCATCCGCTGCTTCACTCACAGTCGGCTTTTCGCAGATCGGCTCAGAATCGGGCTGGCGCGCTGCCGAAACAAGCGTCACCAAGCAGGAAGCTGAAAAGCGCGGCCACACGCTGAAATTTGCCGACGCACAGCAGAAACAGGAAAACCAGATCAAGGCCGTTCGCGGCTTCATTGCACAGGGCGTTGACGCGATCCTGATCGCGCCGGTTGTTGCAACCGGTTGGGATGCGGTTCTGAAGGAAGCCAAGGAAGCAGAAATTCCTGTCGTGCTTCTCGACCGCCAGATCGATGCACCGGAAGACCTTTATCTCACGGCTGTCACTTCCGATCAGGTCCATGAAGGCAAGGTCGCGGGCGATTGGCTGGTCAAGGAAGTGGGCGACAAGCCTTGCTCGGTTGTCGAGCTTCAGGGCACCACCGGCTCTTCTCCTGCAATCAACCGCAAGAAGGGCTTTGAAGAAGCTCTTGCAGGCCATGACAATATCAAGATTTCCCGCTCGCAGACCGGCGACTTCACCCGCACCAAGGGCAAGGAAGTCATGGAAAGCTTCATCAAGGCCGAAGGTGGCGGCAAGGATATCTGCGCCGTTTACGCCCATAATGACGACATGGCAGTAGGCGCTATTCAGGCGATCAAGGAAGCCGGTCTCAAGCCAGGCACCGACATCAAGATCGTGTCCATTGACTCCGTGCCGGATATTTTCCAGGCAATGGCCAATGGTGAAGCCAATGCAACCGTTGAGCTGACGCCAAATATGGCTGGTCCGGCTTTCGACGCGATTGAAGCTTTCAAGGACAAGGGCACCGTTCCGCCGAAGTGGATCCAGACCGAATCCAAGCTTTACACACAGGCTGATGATCCAAAGGCCGTTTATGAAGCTAAAAAGGGCCTCGGCTACTGATCTTCACATTTAACCTTCGGGCCATGTTGCATCATGGCCCGAGGCAAGTTTTGCAATTCGCAAGCGGAAGACTGCCATGGCTCGCCCCGACATCGCTGCGCGAGAGACGCCAGCAACGCCGCTTCATGAAGCGCGCTCAATAACCAAATCCTTTCTGGGAGTGACTGCGCTTGATCACGTTGATTTCGTGCTCAATCGTGGTGAAATCCATGCCCTGCTCGGCGAAAACGGTGCAGGAAAATCAACGCTCATCAAGATATTGACCGGCGCCTATCATGGCTTTGACGGCTCAATCTTACTTGAGGGGCAAGCAATTGCTCCGGCATCGGTCGCGGAAGCGCAGACGCTCGGCATCGGCACGGTCTATCAGGAGGTCAATCTTCTTGAAAATTTGACGGTCGCCGAAAATCTGTTCCTCGGTCGCCAGCCGCGACGCCTCGGTTTCATTGACCGTCGCCGCATGGAAAAAGATGCAACCACCCTGCTCGCCCGATACGGCCTCACAATTGACGTCGGCGCCCCCTTGTCGGCCTATTCGGTGGCCATCCGGCAGATCATCGCAATCGCCCGCGCCGTCGATGTTTCCGGCAAAGTGCTGGTGCTTGATGAGCCGACCGCAAGTCTTGATGCGCGCGAAGTCGAAATGCTGTTTGGCGTGCTGCGTCAGCTGAAAGCTGAAGGCCTTGGCATCATCGTCATCACGCATTTTTTGGATCAGGTCTATGCCATAGCCGATTGCGCCACCGTGCTGCGCAATGGTCGGCTGGTCGGCAGTCGCACCCTTTCAGACCTGCCGCGCACCGATCTGATTTCGATGATGCTCGGCCATCAGTTGCAGGAAACCGTCCGCCGACAACTAACTGAAGAAGTCAGCGACAACACAACGGCTCCCATTCGCTTTTCAGGCTTTGGCAAGAAAGGCAGTGTCGCGCCGTTTGATCTCGCCATCAAGCCGGGCGAAGCCGTCGGCATTGCGGGGCTGCTCGGCTCTGGCCGAACCGAAACCGCATTGCTCATGTTCGGCGTCGATCAGGCAGACAGCGGCGCGCTTACGGTCGACAGTAAGGAAACAAAGCTGCCATCGCCTGTTGCAGCCATTGCCGAACGCTTTGCCTTCTGCCCCGAAGAACGTAAATCCGATGGCATCATCGGCGATTTTTCGGTGGCCGAGAATATTGCGCTCGCCATACAGGCAAAGCGTGGCTGGTCAAAGCCGATTTCGTCGCGCGAAAAGGCAGCCCTCGCCCAGCGCTATATCAAAGCGCTTGATATCCGCCCGCCTGATCCTGACAAGCCGATCAAGTTTTTATCGGGCGGTAACCAGCAGAAGGCCATTCTGGCGCGCTGGCTGGCCACCGATCCGCGCCTGCTGATCCTTGATGAACCGACGCGCGGCATCGACATCGGCGCACATGCAGAAATCCTCAAGCTTATCGGCGAACTCTGCACTGAAGGCATGTCTCTGGTCATCATCTCTTCGGAATTTGAAGAACTTGCAGCCGTGGCAAACCGCGTTGTCGTGCTCTCCGACCGCCGCCATGTGGCGGAACTCAAGGGCGAAGAAATCACCGCCGACAATATCGTGCGTGCGATTGCTGAGACCGGAAGCGAAAAGGAAGCCGCAGCATGATCGCTCGCATGGCCAAGAAACTTAAAAGACTGAGCCCCCAGCTGGCAGCCCTCGCGCTTATTCTGGCGGCAAACACTATCATCGCGCCAGGCTTTCTCGGCATTTCCTTTCAGAACGGACGCCTCTACGGAAGCCTGATCGATATTCTGGTGCGCGCTGCACCTGTCGCCATTCTCGCAGTTGGTATGACATTGGTGATCGCAACCCGCGGCATTGATCTGTCAGTCGGCGCGGTCATGGCAATCAGCGGCGCAACGGCTGCATCGCTTATCGTTGCAGGCTATCCACTGGCGATCGTCATTCCTGTCGCACTCGGCGTTGGTCTGGTCTGCGGTTTGTGGAACGGCTTTCTTGTGGCCGTTTTCGATATCCAGCCCATCATCGCAACGCTGATATTGATGGTCGCGGGGCGTGGTATCGCGCAGCTTATCACCGAAGGCGCAATCCTCACCTTCAACAATGATTCCTTTGCAACCCTTGGCTCCGGCTCGTTCCTTGGCATACCGGTGCCGGTGCTGATCTGGATACTTGCGGGTCTTGCCGTCGGACTTGCCGTGCGCTCGACAGCGCTCGGATTCCTGATTGAAGCAACCGGCATCAACCGCCGCGCTGCCATGCTGGCAGGTGTTAAAGCCCGCTTTCTCCTGTTCAGTGTCTATGCAGTTTCAGGCGTTTGTGCAGCGCTTGCCGGGTTGATCGCAACCGCTGATATTCGCGGCGCAGATGCCAACAATGCCGGTCTCTGGCTCGAGCTCGACGCCATTCTGGCGGTCGTCATCGGAGGCACATCGCTGAATGGCGGGCGTTTCTCGATCATGGCATCGCTGCTTGGCGCGCTGATCATCCAGTCGATCAATACTGGCATTCTGATGGCTGGGTTTCCGCCGGAGTTCAACCTCATCATCAAGGCGGGCATTATCGTGATCGTGCTGACATTCCAGTCGCCTGCAATCGTCGGCTTTTTCACCTTCCTGCGTGCTGAACGCAAAAACAACGTTGCAAAGCCAACGCACCAAGGAGCACGGCAATGAGAGTGCTTCGCAATCTGCCTTTCGTCACAACAGTCGCGATTTTCCTGCTCGCCTATGCGATCTGCGTCATCCAGTTTCCGAACATGCTTTCAACACGGGTGATCGGTAATCTTCTGACGGACAATGCCTTTTTAGGCATCGCAGCCGTTGGCATGACCTTTGTGATTATCTCTGGCGGCATCGATCTTTCGGTCGGATCGGTCATCGCCTTCACCAGCGTTTTTGTGGCAGTCCTTGTCGGGCAGCTTGGCGTGCATCCGCTGATCGCCTTCGCGCTCATTCTGGTGATTGCTGCCCTGTTTGGCGCGTGGATGGGGATGATGATCCATTATCTCGGCATCCCGCCCTTTGTGGCGACACTTGCGGGCATGTTTCTCGCACGCGGTGCGGCATTCCTGATTTCGACGCAGTCTGTGCCGATTTCACATCCGTTCATCGATACGCTGCAAGGGCTCTATTTCCGGCTTCCGGGCGGCGGCAGACTGACTTTTGTCGCTATGCTGATGCTGGCGGTCTTCATCATTGGCGGAATCATTGCGCATCGCACGCGCTTTGGTGCAAACATCTATGCGCTCGGCGGCAATGCGCAATCGGCAGAGCTGATGGGCGTTCCCATTGGCTGCACGACTATCGGCATCTATACGATGTCGGGCGTGCTTTCCGGCTTAGCTGGCATCGTCTATACGCTCTACACATCATCGGGCTATTCGCTGGCAACTGTTGGGGTGGAACTTGATGCGATTGCATCGGTGGTTATCGGTGGCACACTTCTTACCGGCGGGGCCGGTCTGGTGGCAGGAACTTTCGTCGGCATTCTGATACAGGGCCTGATACAGACCTATATCGTTTTCGATGGAACGCTATCTTCGTGGTGGACAAAAATAGCAATCGGTATCTTGCTGTTCCTGTTCATTGCGCTACAGCGAGGACTTGTATGGTTTTCCGATATAAGACTCGCGCGTCAACGCATGAAGGAGGCCTGAATTGGGATTACTGGAAACGGCCATAACCGGACGCAAGCGCCATAACAGCCACGCCGTTGTCGTGGGTGAACTGGGTCGCGGCATTGTTGCGGGCACCATTCCCGAAGGCTCCATACTTCCGGGCGATAACGAATTATCGTTGCGCTTTGGCGTTTCCCGTACCGTTCTGCGAGAAGCCATGAAAACGCTCGCAGCAAAGCGGCTGGTCGAACCCAAGGCCAAGGTCGGAACCCGTGTGCTGGGTGCCAGCTCCTGGAATTTCTTCGATCCCGATGTGCTGACATGGCGTTTTGAAGCAGGCTTCGACGAAGTGTTCGTCGACCATCTGGCCGAAATGCGTATGGCGCTTGAACCCGCTGCCGCCGCTGCCGCCGCACAAAATGCGACCAGCGACGAACTCATTGAACTCTATGCTTTGGCCGCAAAATTTGACGATCCCAAGCATACGCCGGAATCCATCGCCAAGGTCGATCTGGATTTTCACCTGGCAATCGCCCGCATGTCTGGAAATCCGTTCATGCGTTCGGTCAGCGGTTTGATTGAAGCAGCACTGGCTATTTCATTCCAGCTGTCTTCGCCTGCCGCATCACCGGAAGGCATTGCGGAGTGTGCTGCCAATCATCTGCGCATCGCCCATGCAATTGCATCGCGTGATCGCCTCAAAGCGCGTGCCGCAATGGAAAGCGTCATCACTCTCGGCGTGGAACGCATCCGCGACGCGATATAATCGCTCTACGACTGCCTCTCTCCCCAAGAGAAACCAATTTTGGGAGACCGATGAACAACCAGAAGATCGAGCGTTTCGACTGATTCAGTTTGAATGCGAATGCTCTAAGAGACCTTGAGATCGAACTTCGGATCACCACGCAGCGTATTGCTGACGGTGCAGATTTCCTCGGCCATCTCTGCAAGACGATGCTTTTCATCTGCCGTGAGATCGCCGTCGAAATGGAATGTTATATCGAATCGTTCGATGCGTGACGGGCCTTCATGTGCCTTATCGCCTTTTACTTCCACCCGAACATCGGTGAGCTTCTCACGCAACTCGAGCTTGGTGGCAGCAATGCGCGCACTTAACGCCATGCAGGCTGCAACCGATGCATAGATCAGATCGAGCGGATTAAAACCCGGCTGACTGACACTGGTGACAATCTCCACCGAGCCGCCCGTCGGTGTTGTGATGGTCGGCAGCTTACCATGCGGCATCTCTGCGACCGCTCCGGTTTCACGGGTTCTGACCTTCAGTTCACTCATGGCTGAATTCTCCTGTATTCAACTCCGCGTGCAAGCCAGCAGCCGACGCTCAAATCTGTTATCGCACCCTTGTCGTCACGGCGGAAAACAAGCTTCCATTCGCCGGGCGATGGTGCGTCCATCGAACGCTGAACAGGCATCAGCCAGACATCAGCACCGACACTATAAAGCGGGTACATATCGCTCTTGCCAAGGAATCCTTCAAAAGCGCCATAGATCGCACCTCCTTCGGAAACCAACAGCAGATCGGCATCAAGCTCATCGCTGTGATAACGACCGATGATATCCTGCCGGGCTTCACCTTTGATGCGGCTCATCGTCAGGCAGAGATTTTCATCCTCGCGAGAAAGCTCGATCATATCGCCATCGCGCCGGATCGTCGTCATCGACGAACGCGCTTCATTCGCGCTCACCACATCCATCCTTTCCGGCCCGGTGCCAAAGCGCGCTTTCATGCGGCCACGACCGGCATCCTCAAGGCTCAGAACTAACCCTGTTTCATCATCCAGCCACGAGCCAAACCATACCGCATCAGCCTCCACCCGCGACACTTCGGATGACGATGCGCCCAAAGCAATATTCATCAGCTTGAAGGCAACGTCTGAAGCCCCGCCTTCAAAATTGAACATGGCGATTGTCGAGAGGCGTTCATCCGCACAATGCCAGCGCTGGCAGCGCCAGCCGCGCAATGCACCACCATGGCCTGTCAGGCGCTTTCCGCCTGCTTCTTCAAATTTGAGGCCAAAGCTATAAGGTGCCACGGCACCGTCGTTGAATGTTTGCGGCCCGCTCAGCCGGCGATAGAGACCCTGTTCTTCATCGCGCGTTGCATCGATGAACTGCTCCCAGGCAATCATATCATTGAGCGACGCACAAATGCCGGCATCACCCATCCAGTGAATGCGATTGATTGCAGGCAGAAAGCCCCGAACCGTATCGCCTTCATAACCCGTACATTCGTCAAACAGCGCCGTGTCGGGGATAAGCTCGGCACGCTTCATGCCAGCAGGCTTGAATATCCGCTCAGACAGAAGATCGACCAGCCTGCGCCCGGTATGTGCTTCGATGAGGTCTGCAAGAATACGGAAATTGCCGTTGCAATAAGAGTAATGTGAGCCGGGTTCAAAATGTGTGGTCTTCAGGCGGCGCAACAGACTTTGTGCCTGTTCAGGCAGAAACACACCTTCCGGATCGGCACCACACAGAACTGTCAGCGCCCAATAATCGCGCAGACCGGACTGGTTGTTGCAGAGATCGCGAACGGCGGGGCGCTCCCCTTCGAACTTGTCGAGATAGGCTTTAAGCGCATCATCGAGCAACTCCGGCTCGCCCACCGCATCAAGCAGCACACCACAGGTAAACTGTTTGCTGACCGAACAGATCGGCATCCGCGTTTCGACCGTCATCGGCTTGCGCGTGCGAAGATCTGCAAAACCCCAGGCGTGCTGCAACACGACCTCGCCGTCCTTCAAAACGGCAACAACGCCGCCCGGACCTTTGTAATTTTGGGGAATGTGACGAACAAAGGCTTCAAGGGCAGACGTATCAAACTTGGACATGATCGACTCAGGACTCACATAATTTAATGTTTGGTAAGAGCCATCATTTCAAACGATCAATCAAGGCCATGGCAGCGTGCGGGTTATGCGCCTTATGGCCGCTAATGACGTAAAGATAGACATCACGCGCCACATTGTCGGCAAGCGGTGGTGTGATGGTTTTAAGACTATCCGGCACATGACCAACCGCTATTGCTTTGGCCCGCTCTGCCCAATGGTCAAGCTCGCCCTCACTGTAACCGAGCTTCTTGTCTTCCTGTGTACCCATGATGCGTAGATAGGCAAAAGGCGCGGTCATGTCGGCGATTTCTACAAATTTGCTATCGCCCGCAATCACTACCGCAACACCATATTCCCGCAGCAACGCGATGAAATCCGGTGAATTGAAACTGTCGTGACGCACTTCGACAGCATGGCGCAGATCGCGCCCATCAACACGTTTTGGCAGAAGCTTGAGGAAAGCTTCAAAGTCGACTGGATCGAATTTTTTCGTGCCCATGAACTGCCAGTTGATGACGCCGAGCTTGTCTTTCAGCTCAAGAAGGCCACCGGTCACGAACTTCTCGATACCCTCGCCTGCTTCAGCCAACACCCGTCGATTGGTCGAAAAGCGCGGTGCTTTGAGCGAAAAAACGAAGTCATCCGGCGTTTCGTCATGCCATTTGGCAAAAGTCGCAGGCTTCTGCGGACCATAATAGGTACTGTTGATTTCGATGGAGGTCAGCTTGCTCGAAGCATATTCGAGCTGACGCTTTTTGGAGAGCTTTTCCGGATAGAAACTCTTGTCCCACTCCTCAAAAGCCCAGCCGCCAATACCCACACGGATTTTGCCTGACTTGTTCTGGCTCATTTTATCCATACCTCCACGACATGAGTTCATGAGTGTTGCTCATGATGTTTAAGCTGTTTTCACAGCCTCCGCTATGCTGTTATCACTGTGCTTTACTGGAGGAGTAAACAAATGTCGGAAACAAAAGATCCGATCGTTATCGCCAGTGCGGTACGAACACCGATCGGAAGTTTTCAAGGCGCGCTCAAGGGGGAGAGTGCAACAGCACTGGGCGCTGTCACAATCAAGGAAGCGGTCCACAGGGCTAAGCTTAGCCCTGATCAGATCGACGAAGTGCTTATGGGCTGTGTCTTGCCCGCAGGGCTGGGACAGGCGCCCGGACGTCAGGCCGCAATTCATGCCGGTCTCCCGCAGACAGTGCCCTGCTCGACCATCAACAAGGTTTGCGGATCGGGCATGAAGACCGTCATGCTGGGCGCCGATCTCATTTCCGCAGGAAGTGCGGACATTGTGGTTGCCGGCGGCATGGAAAGCATGACCAATGCACCTTATCTGCTTGAAAAAGCACGCGGTGGCTATCGCATGGGCCACGGCAAAATCTACGATCACATGTTCCTCGACGGCCTCGAAGACGCCTATGACAAAGGCCGTGCCATGGGAACATTCGCGGAAGAAACCGCCGACCAATACCAGTTCACGCGTCAGCAGCAGGACGAATTTGCCCTCCGCTCACTTTCGCGTTCACTCAAAGCCACCGAAGCGGGTTCTTTCGCGAAAGAGCTAGTCAATGTTGCAGAGCTTGACCGCGATGAGCAGCCAACCCGCGCAAAGCCTGAAAAAATACCAAACCTAAAGCCTGCCTTCCGTGAAGGCGGCACAATTACAGCCGCCAATTCCTCATCGATTTCAGATGGTGCGGCATCCCTCACCCTGATGCGCCTGTCCAAAGCTGAAAAGCTTGGCATAGAACCGCTTGCCATTATTCGCGGTCATGCAAGCCAGGCACAACAGCCTGCCCTTTTCACCACGGCCCCGATTTTTGCGATGAGGAAACTCTTCGACAAAACCGGCTGGAATGTACGCGACGTTGATTTGTTTGAAATCAATGAAGCTTTCGCCGTTGTTGTTATGGCTGCAATGCAGGAACTCGACCTCCCCGCCGACAAGGTGAATATCCATGGCGGTGCCTGCGCTATGGGCCATCCGATTGGCTGCTCTGGCGCACGCATCATCGTCACGCTGCTTCATGCCATGAAGCAGAACGATCTTAAGCGTGGAATGGCTTCAGTCTGCATCGGTGGCGGCGAAGCAACTGCCATTGCACTGGAAGCGCTTTAAGCGGGGGAACAAATGGATATTGAAGGAAAAATCGCCATCGTCAGCGGTGGTGCATCAGGTCTTGGTGCTGCAACTGCACAGGCTCTAGCGGCCAAGGGCGCGAAAGTTGCAATCCTCGACTTCAACATTGATGGTGCAAATACGGTGGCAGCCGCGATTGGCGGCATCGCTATTCAATGCAACGTATCGGACGCAGCGAGTGCAGAAGCTGCCTTCAAGGCGATCGGCGAAAAGCTCGGATCACCGCATATTCTGGTCAATTGCGCGGGCGTGGCACCAGCAAAGAAGATGCTGGCGCGTGATGGCAGCGTCATGCCGCTTGATGATTTCCGTCGCGCTGTTGAAATCAACCTGATCGGTTCGTTCAATCTGCTGCGGCTTTTTGCCGATGTCGCATCCAAAAGCGAAGCCCTGCCAACGGGCGAGCGCGGCGTTGTCATTAATACGGCATCGGTTGCGGCCTTTGACGGCCAGATCGGTCAGACAGCCTATGCGGCGTCTAAAGGCGGTATCGTTGGCCTGACCCTGCCTGCTGCGCGCGAATTAGCGCCGCTTGGCATTCGGGTATGCGCCATCGCGCCCGGTATTTTTGAAACCCCCATGCTCAAAGGCCTGCCGCAACCTGCACAGGATGCGCTGGGCCAAATGGTTCCTTTCCCCCCGCGTCTGGGTCGGCCAGACGAATATGCGGCACTCGCGCTGCATATTATCGAAAACAGCATGCTCAACGGCGAAACCATTCGGCTCGATGGTGCGCTGCGTATGCCTCCGAAATAGAGCGCATACGCGCCAAAGTCGTTCAGACATTTTGAGAGTAGGGAAATGCACAAATCCACGACCAACTCCAACACACGCAATGGCGGTCAGATATTGGTGGATGCACTCGGCATTCATGGCGTCGACCGCGTTTTCTGCGTGCCCGGCGAAAGTTACCTTGCAGCGCTGGATGCTTTTCATGACGTAAGCGAACAGATTGATTTGATTGTCTGCCGTCAGGAAGGCGGCGCTGCTTACATGGCGGAAGCCTATGGCAAGCTGACCGGCAAGCCCGGCATCTGCTTTGTCACGCGCGGCCCCGGTGCGACGAATGCCTCCGTCGGCGTTCATACCGCCTTTCAGGATTCCACACCGATGCTTCTGTTCATCGGACAGGTCGCAAGCGATCAGGTGGAACGTGAGGCATTTCAGGAAGTTGATTATCGCCGCATGTTCGGCCAGATGGCCAAATGGGTGGTGCAGATCGATGATCCCGCCCGCATCCCGGAACTGGTCAGTCAAGCCTTCCATCGTGCAGTCAACGGGCGCCCCGGCCCTGTGGTCATCGCCTTGCCTGAAGATATGCTGACATCACACGCAACCGTCAGTGATGCACCGGCTTACAAGCATGTCGAGATGCATCCGGGAAGCGATCAGTTACAGGACATGAAATCGCTTCTCGAAAAGGCCGAGCGGCCAATGATGATTGTCGGTGGCGGCGGCTGGAATGCGCAAGCGGTTCGCGACCTGCAAACATTCGCTGAAAACATGTCGCTGCCTGTTGCAGCATCCTTCCGTTGTCAGGATATGTTCGACAACCATCATCCGCTTTATGCCGGTGAAATGGGAACATCGATCAGCCCGAAACTTGCGGCCCGGGTTAAAGACTCAGACCTTTTGCTGGTCGTGGGTGCGCGCCTTGGTGAAATGACCACGCAGGGCTACGAGCTTATCAATATCCCTGTTCCAAAGCAGAAGCTCATCCATGTCCATCCGGGCGCGGAAGAACTGGGCCGTGTCTATCATGCTGATATTCCAATCAATGCCAGTATGGCGGCCTTCACCAAAGCAGCTTCAAAGCTTGAGCCTATCGCCAATCCCGGCTTAAAAGCATGGGCTGAAAGCGCCAATGCCGACTATCACGACAATCTGAAAACGCCGACAATTCCCGGTGACGTTCAGATGGGCGAGATCATGGAATGGCTGCGCGCGCATCTCACCGATGATGCCATCATCACCAATGGCGCTGGCAATTATTCCGCATGGCCGCACCGCTTCTATCAGTATCGCACCTATCGCAGCCAGTTGGCGCCAACCAATGGTTCCATGGGCTATGGCGTGCCTGCAGCGGTTTCTGCCAAGCTGACGGCACCAGAGCGAACCGTCGTCTGTTTCGCTGGTGACGGCTGCTTCCTGATGAACGGTCAGGAACTTGCAACGGCTGCCCAATATGGCGCCAATGCGATTTTCATCGTCGTCAATAACGGCATGTATGGCACGATCCGTATGCATCAGGAACGTACCTATCCGGGTCGCGTTTCCGGTACTGGCCTTGCAAATCCTGACTTTGCAGCGCTCGCCCGAGCCTATGGCCTGCATGGGGAAACAGTTGAAAAAACCGCAGATTTTGCCGAAGCTTTCAAGCGATGTGAACAATCGGGCAAGCCGGGTCTCATTGAAATCCGCATCGATCCGGAAGCGCTTTCGCCCAAGATGACGCTGAGCCAGATGCGCGAACAGGGATTGGCGAAGCAGCGCTAACAGTGCTCAATAATCGAATCTTTAGGCCGGGTTTTCGTCTAGACGACGGCCCGGTCTAACTTCCCTGACACCAATTCAATCCATTTAAATGCAGAGAATACCCCTAAAATTTACAGGTATCGCCGCGATGTCACTTATGAACAGGCTGCAATGTAGGAAATACAACTTTAGTTTGGATCGATACAATTTAGAGTAGACATTCCCGTCCAAGTCGCACATAAACCGCCCGGGTTGCAATGGGAGGGGAAATTGCGAACACTTAATCTATTCATTATTGGCTTTGGCTTTAGCGCACTTATCATCACCTGCATTTACGCAATTGGTGGCGGATTACTTTAAGATCGAAGAAGGCTCTCGCCTAAAAAATTTGCCGATGCTTCACGCACCGCACCAAGCATAAAATCGCTGATCACTCTGATACGCGGCGCGGCCATGACATCCACATGGCAATTCATCCAATATTCGCGTTCAAGATGCATCTCGCGCGGCAGAACGGGCACCAGCTCGGAATGCATATCGGCTATGTAATATGGAAGCACGCAAAGCCCATAACCCGTTTGTGTGGCGGTCAGTTGTGCGTGAATACTTGAACTTTGATAGTTACAGCGCTGTCCGGGCAATATCTCGCGCATATAGTCCAGACCGGGCGTGAACACCATGTCGTCGATATAGCCGATGAAGGGATGTCGAGACAGATCCTCTCGCGACCTTATCGGCGGATGACAGTTCAGATAATCCCGATGACCATAGATAAACAGACGATAAGACGTCAGCTTTTCACTGTGATACGGCCCGGTGCGAGGCATATGCAGCGTGATCGATAATTCGGCCTCGCGACGCGACAACGACATGATCTGCTGAATTGTCACAACCTCTACGGAAAGGCTGGGATAGGATTGCGCCAGCACCGGCAGGCGATCGGCCAGAAAGAAATTGCCGAAGCCTTCAAGGGTTGAAAGCCGCACCACGCCTGACAGTGCCGAGAAACTTCCCGTGGCTTCTGTCTGGAACTTCAGCGCCTCGCGCTCCATCACTTCCGCAGGTTCAACCAGTCGTTCGCCCATCGGCGTCAGCAGATAGCCCCGCGGATTCCGCTCAAACAACTTGGTTGCAAGCGCCTGTTCCAGACGATCAATCCGCCGCAGAACCGTGACGTGACTGGTGCGCAATTGTCGTGCCGCCGTAGAAAGCTGGCCGGTCCGTGCAACCGCCAGAAAATACTGCAGATCATCCCATGTAAACTGCCGCATCTCTTCCTCCCAAAAGATAGCCACCGCCTGCTCAGCAAGTTCTGTACGTTTTTGAACAGACGATGTTCAAAAATTGTTATTCTTGTACGCATTTGTCAATGCTACCGTTCTCAAGAACAGCCCGACCGGAGGAGCAAAGTCGGGCAGAAGCAGAGGGATGTGCAATCAAGAGGAAGATTGCCAACCCGGTCTGAAAGGACTGCTTCAAAGCATAATCCGACCGGAGTGAAACGAGGATCGATAAGATTATGCTTCAAGTAAAAAAGTTTAGAGCACAGATCTGATTTTTTCAGATCGAAACGCGCTCTAAGGAGGATTTCGTCTGCTTTTTGCGACGATCATGTGTTTTTTTGGGAGGAGCACTGAATGAAACTTTTTGCACTTGCGTCGGCTGCACTTTTGGCTGCAACCGCAATTTCATCTGCAGCAGAAATATCCGACGGCAAAGTCAAGATCGGCATTTTGAACGACCAGTCGGGCGTTTATGCTGACTTCGGCGGCAAGTGGTCTTATGAAGCTGCAAAAATGGCTGCCGAAGATTTCGGCGGCACGGTGCTGGATGCGCCGATTGAAATCATCACTGCCGACCATCAGAACAAGCCGGATGTTGCAGCCAATATCGCTCGTCAGTGGTACGATACCGAACAGGTCGACGCCATTATGGAGCTGACCAGCTCTTCCGTGGGCCTCGCCGTTCAGGCGCTCTCCAAGGACAAAAAGAAAATCACCATCAATACAGGTGCGGCGACATCGGAACTCACAGGCAAGCAATGCACGCCATATGGTTTCCATTGGGCCTATGACACGCACGCGCTGGCTGTTGGCACCGGCGGATCGCTCGTCGAACAGGGCGGCGACACCTGGTACTTCCTGACAGCCGACTATGCTTTCGGTTATTCGCTGGAAGAACAGACGTCGAAATTCGTTGAATCCAAAGGCGGTAAAGTTCTTGGCTCGGTTCGCCATCCATTGAGCACCACCGACTATTCCTCGTTCCTGTTGCAGGCCCAGTCATCGGGCGCAAAGGTCGTTGGCCTTGCCAATGCCGGCCTTGATACATCCAATGCGATCAAACAGGCTGCGGAATTCGGCATCGTGGCCGGTGGCCAGCGCCTTGCGGCATTGTTGTTCACGTTAGCTGAAGTTCACGGACTTGGCCTTGAAGCCGCACAAGGCCTGACGCTCACCGAAGGCTTCTATTGGGATCGCGACGATGAATCGCGTGAGTTCAGCAAGCGCTTTTTCGACCGTACCGGCCGTATGCCGAACATGATCCAGGCAGGCACTTATTCGGCTGTGCTTCAGTATTTGAAAGCCATCAAGGAAGCAGGCACAGACGAGACAGAAGCTGTCGCCAAGAAGCTTCATGAAATGCCGGTCAATGACGTCTTCGCCCGCAATGGCAAGGTCGGTGCCAATGGCCGCATGATCTACGACATGTATCTCATGGAAGTGAAAAAGCCTGACGAAAGCAAGGCACCATGGGACTATTATAAGGTGCTGGCCACCATCCCCGGCGATCAGGCTTATTTGAAGCCTGAAGAAAGCGGCTGCCCTCTGGTCACGCAGTAAGAGGCTGATGGCATGAACACAGCAACTCAAAATACTACGGCTCTGCGAGAAGCAGAGCCGTCGAGGATTGTTCTTTCTGCACGTGGGCTGGGCAAGTCGTTTGGCGGCTTTCATGCGGTGAAGAATGTCGATCTTGATGTAGAGCACGCCCGCGTTCATGCCTTGATCGGGCCAAATGGTGCAGGCAAGACGACCGTTTTCAACCTGCTCACCAAATTCCTCCAGCCGACAAGCGGCGAGATTACGCTTCTTGGCGAAAACATCACCAAAACCAATCCTGCCAAGGTGGCGCGGATGGGTCTGGTGCGCTCGTTCCAGATTTCCGCAACCTTCCCGCATCTGACGGTGCTGGAAAACGTGAAGGTCGCGCTTCAACGCCCAAATGGTCTGGCAACGCAGTTCTGGCGTTCGCTGTCTGCACTGGATCAGCTCGACGCAAAAGCGATTGATCTTCTTGAGCGCG